>NZ_FMHZ01000002.1:4431056-5109612 GCF_900090315.1 Micromonospora citrea
CTTGTGGCCGCCGTCACCGTTGTAGGACAGCTCGATCTTCGCCGGACCGCCCGCGGCCTGGTAGAGCGCCTTGGCCTTGGCCGGGTCGAACTCGCCGGCCTCGCCGATGGTGTTGTCGCGGTAGCCGGCGACGACCGGCGAGACGAACGAGCGGGCCGGCTGCTGCGAGTCCTTGAAGATCGACTTGGTGATCTCGTCCCGGTCGATCGCCATCGAGATGGCCTTGCGCACGTCCGGGTTGCTGAACTCCTTCTGGAACGTCGGGAAGGCCAGCACCTGGAGCGACGAGGCAGGGCTCTGCTGGAACCGGTCACCGAGGTCGGTGGCGGCCGTCGACAGGTTCTCGGTCGGGATGGTCTTGATGACGTCCAGGTTGTCCGAGAGCACGTCCGCGTACGCGGCCGTCGGCTGCTGGTAGATCCGGAACTCGACGCCGGCCACCTTCGGCTTCTCGCCGGGGAAGGCGTCGTACTTCTCGACCTCGACCTTGGCGTCGTGCTGCCAGGTGCCCTTCATCTTGAACGGACCCTGGCCGATCGGCGCCTGCTCGTACCCCTCGGCCAGCACGCCGGGCGCGGAGAACGCGGCCTTCGGCATCGGATAGAAGGCGGTGTAGCCGAGCATGCTCTTGAACTCGCTGTACGGCTCGGTCAGCGTGACCGTGAAGGTCAGGTCGTCGACCTTCTTCAGGCCGGACAGCGTCTTCGCCTTCGGCGTCTCGCCCTGCAGGTCCTCGTAGCCCGCGACCTTCTCGAAGAAGTAGCTCGAGTTCTGACCGTTGGGGGCGTAGGCACCGTAGTTCCACGCGTCGATGTAGCTGTCGGCGGTGACCTTCTCGCCGTTGTGGAAGGTGTAGCCGTCCTTGAGCTTGACGGTCCAGGTGGTGTTGTCCTCGGACGTGACCGACTCGGCCGCCACCTCGTACGGCTTGTTGGCCTCGTCGTAGTCGACCAGCGGGCTGAACAGGGCGGCGAGCACCTGCGAGCCGCTCGTCTCGTTGGTGTTGGTCGGCACCAGGTGCTGCGGCTCGGCGATCTCGATCCGCACGGCCGCGTCGGGGTTGCTCTCGCCGGATCCGCCGTCGCCGCCCGAGCCGCAGGCCACCAGGCCCAGGGTCACCGCGAGCGGGAGGGCGGTCCAGGTAGCGAGCCTGCGAACACGCATGTAGCCTCCTCATCTCCTCACGCTGCGCAGTCGGGCCCGACGCTGGGTTTACGCTGCGCAACGTTGGGCAACGGTAGGCCGCAGGTCGGCGTTCGACAACGAGTGCGTTGCGAAGCAATCACGGGGCGCGTTCGGGGCCTTGCCCTGGCTGGCTCGGCCTGGTAGTGCCCGGTCGGTGCCGCATCGCGCCCGACGTGGGAGATGTCTCGTCGTCGGTGGTGTTCGCCGGTGCTCCTTGCCCTCCCTGAGTCGTTTCGGGACCAGCGTCCGCGATCAGCGCCGTCGCGGTCCGCTCGTCCGGATCCGGGTGTGACCGGGCCGACGGAGGATAACTCACAGTGACTAAGGCCACGTCACTCAACGTGATCACCGGTGGGCTGGCGCAGGTCGTCAGCCCACCGGGCGCCGACCGTGAGACGATCTGGGCGTGACGGCGACGCTTCTGGACGGCAAGGCGACCGCGGCCGAGATCAAGGACGAGCTGCGGACGCGGGTCAAGGCACTGGCGGAACGCGGCATCACCCCGGGGCTGGGCACCGTCCTGGTCGGCGCCGACCCGGGCTCCCAGGCGTACGTCAACGGCAAGCACCGCGACTGCGCCGAGGTGGGCATCGCCTCGATCCGCCGGGAGCTGCCGGCCGACGCCACCCAGGAGCAGGTCGACGCCGTGCTCGCCGAGCTGAACGCCGACCCGGCCTGCCACGGCTACATCGTCCAGCTGCCGCTGCCGGGCCACCTCGACACCCAGCGGGTGCTGGAGCTGATCGACCCCGACAAGGACGCCGACGGCCTGCACCCGGTCAACCTGGGCCGGCTCGTCCTCGGCTACGACGGCCCGCTGCCCTGCACCCCGCGTGGGATCGTCGAGCTGCTCCGCCGGCACGACGTGGCGCTGCGCGGGGCCAGGGTCGCGGTGGTCGGCCGGGGCAACACGGTCGGCCGCCCGCTCGGCCTGCTGCTCACCCGGCGCAGCGAGAACGCCACGGTGACCCTGTGCCACACCGGCACCCTCGACCTGGCCGCCCACACGCGGGCCGCCGACATCGTCATCGTGGCCGCCGGCGTGCCGGGGCTGCTCACCGCCGACATGGTCACGCCGGGCGCGGTCGTGGTCGACGTCGGCATCACCCGGGTGATCGGCCCGGACGGCAAGGGCCGCTACACCGGCGACGTCGCCCCCGAGGCCGCCGAGGTGGCCGGCAAGCTCGTGCCCATGCCGGGCGGCGTCGGCCCGATGACCCGCGCGATGCTGCTGACCAACGTCGTGGAGCGCGCCGAGCGCGACTGAACCGCCCGGCTCCCCAACCGGTGGGGCCGGCGCCCGGCCCCGGCCGGTGGTGCGTCCGCCCGGCCCCAACCGGGTGAGTCCCTCGCTTGGTCCCGCCCGGCGGGCGGGACGGCGGTGACGTTCGCCCCATCCCGGCGATGGCCGCCGCCCCTGGCCCGATCGGTGTCAGGATGACTGATACGGTCCGGAAAACCGACTGGTAGCAGGGAGTGGGACGACCATGGGTAAGAAGGTCACTGTCGTCGGGGCCGGCTTCTACGGCTCCACCACCGCGCAGCGCCTGGCCGAGTACGACGTCTTCGACACCGTCGTGATCACCGACATCGTGGAGGGCAAGCCCGCGGGTCTCGCCCTGGACCTCAACCAGTCGCGCGCGATCGAGGGCTTCGAGACCAAGGTGGTCGGCGTGACCACGGGCCCGAACGGCGAGGGCTACGAGGCCATCGAGGGCTCGGACGTCGTGGTGATCACCGCCGGCCTGCCGCGCAAGCCGGGCATGAGCCGGATGGACCTGCTGGAGACGAACGCCAAGATCGTCCGTCAGGTCTCCGAGAACGTCGCCAAGTACGCCCCGAACGCCGTCGTCATCGTCGTGTCCAACCCGCTGGACGAGATGACCGCGCTGGCCCAGCTCGCCACGCAGTTCCCGAAGAACCGCGTGCTCGGCCAGGCCGGCATGCTGGACACCGCCCGGTTCACCAACTTCGTGGCCGAGGCGCTGAGCGTACCGGTGAAGTCGGTCAAGACCCTGACCCTCGGCTCGCACGGCGACACCATGGTGCCGGTGCCGTCGAAGAGCACCGTGGACGGCAAGCCGCTGCGTGAGGCGATGCCGGCCGAGCAGATCGAGGAGCTGGTCGTCAAGACCCGCAACGGCGGCGCCGAGGTGGTCGCGCTGCTCAAGACCGGCTCGGCCTACTACGCGCCGTCGGCCGCCGCCGCCCGGATGGCCAAGGCCGTCGCGGAGGACTCCGGCGAGGTCATGCCGGTCTGCGCCTGGGTCGACGGCGAGTACGGCATCTCCGGCGTCTACCTGGGCGTCGAGGCCGAGATCGGCGCCGAGGGCGTCAAGCGGGTCGTCGAGACCGACCTGGACGCCGACGAGCTGGCCAGCCTGAAGGAGGCCGCCGAGGCCGTCCGCGCCAAGCAGGCCGACGTCGCCAACATGTGACCTGAGCACCACCTCCGGAAGGGGCACGCCACACCAGGCGTGCCCCTTCCGCCGTCTCCGCCCCCACCCATGCGGTCGACCATGAGGTTGTTGTCGCCCGCCTCGGCCTGTCGCGGCAACTTCGTGATCAACGGGGTGACGGGCGGGGACCGGTGGGTGGGGGTTGGAGGGGGAGGAACGGAGGGGTGAGGTGGGGGGTGGCGAGGACGATGGGGCCTCGGGCGGTGAGGGTGCGCAGCAGGGTGGTGCGGGAGGTGCGGGCCGCCTCCGGGTCCATCTCGTGGGCGTACGCCAGCTCCGGGTCGACCAGTTGCACGGCGTGGACCAGCAGGTCGCCGGTGAGCAGCAGGCGCTCGTCCCCCACCTCCAGCAGCACCGACTGGTGCCCGGGCGTGTGGCCCGGGGTCGGCAGCAGCCGTACGCCCGGGTCGATCCGCTCCTCGCCGTCGACCACCCGGAGCTGGCCGGCGGCGCGCAACGGCGCGATCAGGCCGGCCGGCAGCGCCGGGTTGACGCTCTCCACGGCGGCCAGTTCGGCCCGCTGGAGCACGTAGTCGGCGTTCGGGAAGTACGGCGTGCCCGGTGAGCCGGTGACCGCCCAGCCGATGTGGTCGGAGTGCAGGTGGGTGAGCACCACCGTGCGCACGTCGGCCGGGTCGATGCCGGCGGCGGCGAGCTCGGCGGGCAGCCGACCGGGCACCGGCGCCCAGCTCGCGGCGGGGGAGTCGGCCGGGCCGATCCCGGCGTCGACCAGGGTCACCGGGCCGTCCCCGGCGCGGATCGCGAAGCTGCGGAACGGCAGCCACCACCGCCCGTCGGCGGTCACCGCGCCCGGGTCCCGTCGGTCGGCCGCCCGCCAGTGCTCGCCGGTGGCGTCCGGGAAGGCCTCCTCACGGGGTTGGAAGAACGGCCCCTCCCCGTCGGTGAGCGCGGTGACCGTGATAGACCCGAGGGTGCGGCGCGGTGGCATCGGGCGATGATGCCAGCGGAATCGCGCGCCGTGCATCCCGTTATCCGGCCCGACCGAGGCCGGCTGGGGGCTGCCGGCCAGTTTCCAGTACGCTCGTACTGCTTGAGCACGTGTCCCCCGAGAGGAGCGCCGGTCGATGGCGAAGATCAAGGTAAACAACCCGGTCGTGGAGCTCGACGGCGACGAGATGACCCGGATTATCTGGAAGCAGATCCGGGAGCAGCTGATCCTGCCCTACCTCGACGTCGACCTGCACTACTACGACCTGTCGATCCAGCACCGCGACGAGACCGACGACCAGGTCACCGTCGACGCCGCCAACGCCATCAAGGAGCACGGCGTCGGCGTCAAGTGCGCGACCATCACCCCGGACGAGGCCCGGGTCGAGGAGTTCGGCCTGAAGAAGATGTGGCGGTCGCCGAACGGCACCATCCGCAACATCCTCGGCGGCGTCGTCTTCCGCGAGCCGATCATCATGTCCAACGTGCCGCGGCTCGTCCCCGGCTGGACCAAGCCGATCATCATCGGCCGGCACGCCCACGGTGACCAGTACAAGGCCACCGACTTCGTCGTCCCCGGCCCCGGCACGGTGACCATCACCTACCAGCCGGCCGACGGCGGCGCCCCGATGGAGATGGAGGTCGCCAACTTCCCCGGCGGCGGCGTCGCCATGGGCATGTACAACTTCGACGAGTCGATCCGGGACTTCGCCCGCGCCTCGATGCGCTACGGCCTGGACCGCGGCTACCCGGTCTACCTGTCGACCAAGAACACCATCCTCAAGGCGTACGACGGCCGCTTCAAGGACATCTTCGCCGAGGTGTTCGAGAACGAGTTCAAGGCCGAGTTCGAGGCCGCCGGCATCAGCTACGAGCACCGGCTGATCGACGACATGGTCGCCGCCGCGCTGAAGTGGGAGGGCGGCTTCGTCTGGGCCTGCAAGAACTACGACGGTGACGTGCAGTCCGACACCGTCGCGCAGGGCTTCGGCTCGCTGGGCCTGATGACCTCGGTGCTGATGACCCCGGACGGCCGCACGGTCGAGGCCGAGGCCGCCCACGGCACCGTCACCCGGCACTACCGGCAGTGGCAGAAGGGCGAGAAGACCTCGACCAACCCGATCGCGTCGATCTACGCCTGGACCCGGGGCCTCGCCCACCGGGGCAAGCTGGACGGCACCCCGGCGGTCACCGAGTTCGCCGACACCCTGGAGCAGGTCATCATCGACACCGTCGAGGGCGGCCAGATGACCAAGGACCTCGCGCTGCTCATCTCGCGGGACGCCCCGTGGCTGACCACCGACGAGTTCATGGCCGCGCTGGACGAGAACCTGGCGCGCAGGCTCTCCGCCTGATCCTCCGGGCACACCTGGCGGCACCGTCGTGGTGCCGCCGCCGTGTCACACAGGAGCCCGCCGGCACCCGCCGGCGGGCTCCTGCCGTCCCGGTGGCCGCCGGTGGGCTCCTGCCGTTCCGCCGGTTTTCAGATCCTGGTAGCGGAGGGCCCCTCGGAGGGCTGTTTCCTGCCAGGATCGCTTCGGTTGCCACCGGCTGGCGGCGTGTCGGCCGGCGACGCGCCGGGCCGCGTCACCTGGCTCGGCGCGCCTCGTTGACCTGGGTGGACGAGATGCCAGTCGCGTCCAGGAAGGTTGACCGCGGTCGCCTCGCGGCAAGCGTGCCGATCAGCCAGCCTTCCCGGCTGTCGCGCACAGCCAGCCGTCCCTTCCCTGCGGGGGGCCCTGTCCCGGGCCCCCCGCGCCCTGTCCCGGGCCTCGTGCCCCGCGCGCCCGGTCTCGGGCTTCTGCGCCGCGCGCCCTGTCCCGGGCCTCGTGCCTCGCACGCCCCGTCCCGGCTCGTGCGCCGCCCCGCGCTCCGTCCCAGGCCCCCTTGTCCCGCACCGTTTCCCGGGCCCGTGCCCCGCGTGCACCGCCATGGGCTCCGGGGCCCCGCACCGTGCCCGGGCCCCCGCGTGCACCGCCCCGGGCCCCGCGCGCACCGTCTGCGCGGGCCGGTGGCTCAGGCGGCGCGAAGGAGCTCGGCGGCGCGTTCCGGGGCGATGTCGTTGATGAAGACGCCCATGCCGGACTCCGAGCCGGCCAGGTACTTCAGCTTGTCCTTCGCCCGCCGGATGCTGAACAGCTGCAGGTGCAGGTGGCCCAGCTCGCGGTCGACGCGTACCGGGGCCTGGTGCCAGGCGGCGATGTAGGGCATCGGCAGGTCGAACAGCCCGTCGAAGCGGCGCAGCACGTCGAGGTAGAGCGGCCCGAAGGCGTCCCGCTCGGCGTCGTCGAGCGCCGGGATGTCCGGCACCGGCCGGTGCGGGGCGACGTGCACCTCGAACGGCCAGCGCGCCGCCGCCGGGACGTACGCCGTCCAGTGCTCGTTGGCGGCGACCACCCGGTCGCCCGCGGCCCGTTCGGCGGCGAGCACGTCGGCGTAGAGGTTGCGCCCGCCGGTGCGGTCCGCGTGCCGCCGGGCGGCGGCCAGGAGCGCCCGGGTGCGTGGCGTCACGAAGGGGTACGCGTAGATCTGGCCGTGCGGGTGGTGCAGGGTCACGCCGATCTCCACGCCCCGGTTCTCGAAGCAGAACACCTGCTCGACGCCGGGCAGCCCGCCGAGCACGGCGGTGCGGTCGGCGAGCGCGTCGAGCACGGTGCGCACGCGGCGCGGCGGCAGGCTCGCGAACGAGGCGTGGTGGTCGTCGGTGAAGCAGACCACCTCGCAGCGCCCCAGCCCGGGCCGGACCGGGGTGAACGGGGTGATCTCGGCCGGCTCGTCGGCCACCCGGCCGCTCAGCGACGGGAACCGGTTCTCGAAGACGGCGACGTCGTAGTCGGGCGCCGGGATCTCGCTGTGCCGCTCGGTGGTGCTGGGGCAGAGCGGGCACTGGTCGGCCGGCGGGAGGAAGGTGCGGGTCTGGCGGTGCACGGCGACCGCCACCCATTCGTCGGTCAGCGGGTCGAATCGCAGCTGTGACGCGGGCGGCGGCGGGGGCAGCTCGCGCCGGTCCGGCTGGTCGCGGACGGCGTCGTCCCGCTCGTCGAAGTAGACGAGCTCGCGGCCGTCGGCCAGCTCGATCGTGGTGCGCTTCACCGGGCCACCCCTTCCGTGGCGGGGGCCGTGCGGGCGGCCGCCCGTTCCCCGTCCGCCACCGGCACGATCACCAGCTCGCCGACCCGGTCGTCGAGCACCCGTCGCGCGTCCGGGGGCAACCGGTCGTCGGTGACCAGCACGTGGGCGGCGGAGAGCTCGACGATGGAGGAGATGCCGACCGTGCCCCACTTGGTGTGGTCGGCCAGCACCACCAGCCGGTCGGCCGCGGCCACCAGCGCCCGGTCGGTCTCGGCCTCCATCAGGTTAGGGGTGGTGAAGCCGGCCCGCTCGGTGATCCCGTGCACGCCGAGGAAGAGCATGTCCAGGTGCAGGGACCGGACCGCGCCGACGGCCAGCGGCCCGACCAGGGCGTCGGAGGGCGTACGCACCCCGCCGGTGAGCACCACGGTCTGGTCCGGGCGGCCGCCGGCGTGCAGGATCTCGGCCACCGGCAGCGAGTTGGTGACCACGGTCAGGCCCGGCACGTCGACCAGCCGGCGGGCCAGCTCCGCGGTGGTGGTGCCGGCGGAGAGGGCGATCGCGGCGCCCGGCCGGACCAGCTCCGCCGCACGCCCGGCGATGGCGGCCTTCTCCGCCAGTTGCCGCACCGACTTGGCGCGGAACCCCGGTTCGTCGGTCGAGCCGGGGCCGGCGACCGTCGCGCCGCCGTGCACCTTCGCCAGCAGGCCGCGCTCGTCGAGCGCTTCCAGGTCGCGCCGGATGGTCATGTCGGAGACGCCGAACTCGGCGGCCAGCTCCGTGACCCGCACGCCGCCGGTGGCGCGTACCCGGTCGAGGATGGCCGCCTGGCGCTGCTGAGCGAGCAAACTGCCGCACCTCCGTGCTCCCGCGCTCACGCGGTCAAACGTGTTCGAACAAAGATGAACACTAGCGCGCGCGGACGACCCACGGAAGGAAACGGGCGAGGATCAGATGGACTGCAGCCGCGGCTCGACCCAGCCGGTCTCGGTCAGGTGGTGCAGGACGGCCTGGACCGCCTCGTCGACCGTCAGCTCACTGGTGTCGACGACGAGATCCGCGTCGGTCGGCTCCTCGTAGGGGTCGTCGATGCCGGTCATCCCGGTGAGCAGGCCGGCCCGGGCCCGCGCGTACAGGCCCTTGCGGTCGCGCTGCTCACAGACCTCCAGCGGCGTCGCGACGTGCACCAGCAGGAAGCCCGCCCCGGCCGCCAGGGCCATCTCGCGGGCCGTCGCGCGCGCCTGCGCGTACGGGGCGATGGGGCAGCAGATGCCGACGCCGCGGTGCCGCGCGATCTCGGCGGCCACCCAGCCGATCCGCCGTACGTTGAGGTCGCGGTCGGCCTTGCTGAAGCCCAGGCCGGCGGAGAGCTCGCGGCGCACCACGTCGCCGTCGAGCAGCGTGATCGTCCGGTCGCCCTGCTCGCGCAGCGCGTCGGCGAGGCCGCGCGCGATTGTCGACTTGCCGGAGCCCGACAGCCCGGTCAGGAAGACCACCAGGCCGCGGTGCCGCCGGGGCGGCCGAGCCCGGGCCAGCTCCCTCGCCACCGCCGGCGGGGTGTGCCACTCGGGCAGCGGGAAGCCCCGGTCGAGCAGGTCCTCGATCTCCGCCTGGGTCAGCGCCAGGCGCCGGTTGCGCGGTGGGATGTCCTCCCGCCAGCGCCACTGCCCGTCGCGGTTGTCGTAGGCCAGCTCGCGCGGCACCAGCACCCGCAGGCCCGCGCCGGAGAGCGTCTCGCCCGTCGAGAGCAGGTGCGTCACGCCGTACGCCGCCGACACCCGGGCGCGCAGCAGTGCGTCGGTGATCTCGTCGCGGCGCCGGGTGAGCGGCACGGCGACCAGGGTGGCCGGCGGCATCCGGTCGCGGGCGGCGAAGACGCTGCGCACCAGCGCCTCCGGGGGCAGCCCGCCGGTGCCGTCCTCCCCGACGGGGATCATCACCAGCAGGTGGGCGCCGAGCGTCCGGGCGGCGTGGGCGATCTGCGCGAGCTGGGGCCGGTGCAGCGGTCGGTCGGCGACCACCCCGAGCACCCGGCCGGGGGGCAGCAGCGCGCGTACCTCCTCCGGGGTGCGGCGCAGCCGCTGGAACGGGCCGTGACCGCCGTCGCCGAGCCGGCGCACCGCGCCCCCGACGCCGGCCACCCCGTCGCGGACCTGCCAGACGTCGGCGACCTCCAGCGCCGCCACCGGCGCGCCCTCGCCGTCGGTCAGCACCAGGAGCCGGCGCGCCTCGTCGCGCGGGTCCAGGCCCGCGGCGAGCGCCGCGGGCACCTGGAGCGTCACCGCCACCGGCCAGGGGGCGCCGTCGGCGAGCCGCCCCCGGCGGGCGACGGAGACCAGGTCGGCGCGGGTCATGAAGCCGGCCAGCGGGGCGTACGCCCCGGTCAGCAGCAGCTCCAGGTCGGCGAGCTCACCAGGGCGCGGCGTGTACGCCGGCGCGTCCCGGAGCACCTCGTCGGGCAGCACCCAGCCGTTGCTCATCCATCCCCCAACCCACTGACCGGCACACAGTTTCTCAGCCCGTCGGCGATCGGTCGAGAGCGCCACTCCACTCGCAGGGGGCGCGGCCGGCGGATCAGCGGGGCGCCGCCAGGGGTGCCGCGCCGAACGGGACGGCGAACCGCTCGCACCAGATGGCGACGCTGGTCAGGCCGGCCAGGCCGACGTCGGCCGGGATCTCGTACCCCTGGTCGCCCCGGTTGCCCCTGAGCCGGCCCAGCTCGACCCACCGGCCGTCGTCGAGGACCGCCACCCGGCGGTGTCGGTGCGCACCGGCTGGTCGGTGAGCCAGACCCGAAGGTACGGGCCGTTCGAGGCGGCCGGCCCGACCAGCTCCAGCCGGGGCCGGGGGAAGCCCTTCCCCGGCCCCGCCGAGGGCCGGCGGGCGGCCCGGTCAGGGGCGCCCGAGGCGGCGCCGGACGGCCCGGCGCAGGCGGGGCCAGAAACGCTGGTAGTCCTCCACCACCGGGGCGGCGCCGTCGGCGGGGAACCACAGCCGCAGCCGCAGGTGGCCGTCCTCGGCCCAGCCGGCGCTGGTGACGCGGACCTTGAGCGTCCAGGCGCCCGCGGTGCGGCCCCCGTTCAGGGTGGCGGTGTCGACCGTGGCGACGGCCCGGTGCCGCAGGTGCCGGACGCCGGCGGAGCCGGGCACCCAGTCGTGCTCGACCGTGACCGGCAGGAACAGCTCCTCCCTCGTCACCTCGTGCCGGGCGACCAGGTCGAGCCTGCTCCGGCCGAGGACGGCCGGCACCTCCCGCAGCGCGGGGTCGACGCCGTCGACCGGCAGCACCAGGACGTCCCGGTCGCCGTCGGCGGTGAAGGCGACGGGCCGACCGGCCGACTCCAGCCGGGCGGAGACCGCGATCGTCAGCGTGGCGCCGGACAGCTGGTGCCGTTCGACGGCGCCGACGGCGCGGACGCCGGCCTCCCACTCGGCCATCCGGCGCAGGTCCGCCGTGCGGCCCTCTTCGAGCAGGTGCGTCAGCACCCGTTGCAGCGGGGGCAGGCCGGCGGCGACGCCGGGCGCGAACCGCTCCCGGATCACCCCCTGGATCTCCCGTACGACCTCTGCCAACCAGTCCTCGGGGGCGTCGAGCATCCGCCTGCCGCGTACCCGGTTGAGCATCTCGTTGCGCAGCCACCGGCGGTGCAGCCGGTCGCGCAGCGGCCCCGGCTCGGTGTGCGCGTCGACGATGTCCAGCGCCTCCCGCAGGCTGGCGTAGTACTCCACCGGGTCCAGCCGGTTGGCCGTCACGTTCCCGGCGTCGCCGCGGCGCGCGTGGTGATAGCAGGTGTAGTCCGACAGCACGCAGGTCCGCCGGGACAGCAGATAGGACCGCACCACCATCCGGTGGTCCTCCAGGCGCCGCGGCCAGCCCTCCGGGAAGCGCAGCCCGTGCTCGTCGAGGAAGGCGCGGCGGAACATCTTGTGGCAGGTCAGGCTGTCGATCAACGGCGAGTTGGCCAGGGTGGCGTCGAAGCGGTTCCGCCGGAACAGCTCCCGTGGCACGCCGCGACCGTGCCCGGCCATCCGGCCGATCACCACGTCGGCGTCGTGCGCCCGGGCACAGTCGTGCAGCCGTTCGAGCGCCTCGTCGCCGAGCCAGTCGTCGTCGTCGACGAACAGCACGTACTCGCCCCGGGCGTGTGCGACGCCGACGTTGCGCGGCCGGGACGGCCAGCCGGAGTTCTCGATGCGCAGCACCCGGAAGTGCGGGTGCTCGGCGGCGAGCTTCTCCATCCGGTCGGGCGTGTCGTCGGTCGAGCCGTCGTCCACGAAGATCGCCTCGAACTCCGTCGACGGCAGCGACTGGCGCAGCAGCGAGGCCACGAGACTGTCGATGTGCGACCCGGTGTCGTGCGTGGGCACCACCACACTCACCCTGGGTGACGTCGTGCCGCCGGTCATGCTTCTCCCCGTGGTCGGTCGACCCCGGCGGATCCGACTGCCGGGCAGCGGTGAACCGCTCTATGTTGGACGTTTCGCGCACCGGATCGGTTGCGGGGAGATTTCCGCGAAATTGCGCGGTGCCCCCGGGCGGGCGGACCCTAGGGGGCGCGGACGGCGAGGATCAGGGGAGTGCCCGGGGGCGAGCCGCTGCCCACGGAGGCTTCCGCCTCCTAGGCTGGGCGTCGTGACACTGATAGCGACCGAGTCGCTGACCAAGACGTACGGGGGTGGGGTCACCGCGCTGGCCGACCTGACCGTCGCGGTCGAGCCGGGCATCATCGGGCTGGTCGGTGCGAACGGCGCCGGCAAGTCGACCCTGATCAAGATCCTGCTCGGCCTCCTCGCCCCGACCAGCGGGCGGGTCCGGGTGCTCGGCCTCGACCCGGCCACCGACTCCGCCCGGGTCCGCGCCCGGGTGGGCTACATGCCGGAGCACGACGCCCTGCCGCCCGATCTCTCCGCCGCCGAGCTGGTCACCCACCTCGGCCGGATGAGCGGGCTGCCGCGCACCGTGGCCCGGGAGCGGGCCTCCGAGGCGCTGCGGCACGTCGGGCTCTACGAGGAGCGCTACCGCCCCGTCGGCGGCTACTCGACGGGCATGAAGCAGCGGGTGAAGCTCGCCCAGGCCCTGGTGCACGACCCCGACCTGCTGCTGCTCGACGAGCCGACGAACGGCCTCGACCCGGCCGGCCGCGACGCCATGCTGGCCCTGGTGCAGCGGATCGGCACCGAGTTCGGCATCTCCGTGCTGGTCTGCTCGCACCTGCTCGGCGAGGTGGAGCGGATCTGCGACACGCTCGTCGCCATCGACGGCGGGCGGCTGCTGCGCGCCGACCACATCTCGGCCATGACCTCCGCCACCGACGTGCTCGCCGTCGAGGTCAGCGAGGGCACCGACGAACTCGCCGCCCGCCTCGCCGCGCTCGACCTGCCGGTACGCCGCGACGGCCGGCTGCTCCTCGTCGAGCTGGCCGACGACGCCACCTACGACCTGATCCTCGGCGCGGTCGCCGAGCTGGACCTGCCGCTGCACCGGCTGGACCAGCGCCGGCACCGGGTGGCCGAGCTCTTCGCCACGAGGGAGCCCAGCCATGCCTGAGCCGACCGGCGTCATCCACGACATCGGCTACCAGCGCTACACCGGCCCACGGCTGGGCCGCCGGGCCGTCTTCGGCGCGCTCTATTTGCACGGCCTGCGGACGGCGTTCGGGCTGGGCCGCAGCGCCAAGGCCAAGATCTTTCCCTGGCTGGTGGTCGCCATCGTCACCGTGGTGGCCGCCGGGCTCACCGCCGTGCGCAGCCAGATCGGCGAGGCGGTGATGACGTACGCCCAGTTCGCCGACAACATGAGCTGGCTGGTCATCTTCTTCGTCGCGGTGGTGGCGCCCGAGCTGGTCTCGCGGGACCTGCGCAGCGGGGTGCTGCCGCTCTACTTCTCCCGGCCGCTGCCACGTTCGG
Organism: Micromonospora citrea; assembly: GCF_900090315.1. Taxonomy (NCBI): domain Bacteria; kingdom Bacillati; phylum Actinomycetota; class Actinomycetes; order Micromonosporales; family Micromonosporaceae; genus Micromonospora; species Micromonospora citrea. The sequence goes on from NZ_FMHZ01000002.1 coordinate 4,444,628, forward strand.
ACTACCCGCTGGCCAAGCTGCTGGCGCTGGCGACCGCGCTCTGGCTGCTGCTCGGCGGGCCGCAGCTGGTGATGTTCCTGGGCGCCGCCTTCACCACCGGCGACGGCATGCGCGGGGTCTGGAACGAGCTGCTCGACCTGCTGCCCGGGCTGCTCTACGCCGGGCTGTGGGCGGTGGTCTTCGCCTCGGTCGGCCTGCTGGTCGCCTCGCTCACCGGCAAGCGGGCGTTCGCGGCCGGCGGGATCGTGGCCGTGTTCCTGATGACGACCCCGATCGTCGGCACCCTGTCGATCATGCCCTCCCAGGCGGTCAACGAGCTGGCCTTCCTCGCCTCGCCGTCGACGCTGGTGGGCGGCGTGGGCGCCTGGGCGCTCGGCGACCTGCTGGTGCCGGCGAGCCAGGGCGGCGGGCTACCGATCGGCGACTTCGGCCCCGTCTACGCGGCCGCCGCCGTGCTGCTCGTGGCCGGCTGCGTGGCCCTGCTGCTGCTGCGATACCGGAAGGTGGCCGCCCGATGACCACGATCAGCGCCGACCCGGCGGCGGGCACTCCCGCCGCCACCAGCACCCTGGACCTCGCCGGCGTCTCCCGCTGGTACGGCAACGTGGTCGCGGTCAACGACGTCAGCATGCGCCTCGGCCCCGGCGTGACCGGGCTGCTCGGCCCGAACGGGGCCGGCAAGACCACCCTGCTGCACATGATGGCCGGCTTCCTCGCCCCGTCCCGGGGCGCGGTCACCCTCGACGGCCGGCCCACCTGGCGCAACCCGGAGGTCTACCGCCGGCTGGGGCTGGTGAGCGAGCGGGAGGCGGTGCACACCTTCCTCACCGCGCACGAGTTCGTGCTGGCCAGCGCCAAGTTGCACCGGCTGCCCGACCCGGCGGAGGCGGCCCGCCGGGCCATCGCCCTGGTCGAGCTGGAGGGCGCGCAGGACCGCCGGATCGGCACGTACTCCAAGGGCATGCGGCAGCGCGCCCGGGTGGCGGCGGCGCTGGTGCACGAGCCGCAGGTGCTGCTGCTGGACGAGCCGTTCAACGGGATGGACCCGCGCCAGCGGCTGCACATGATGGAGCTGCTGCACCGCCTCGGCGACGCGGGCCGCACGATCCTGTTCAGTTCGCACATCCTGGAGGAGGTCGAGCAGGTCTCCGGCACCGTCCAGGTGATGGTGGCCGGCCGGCTGGCCGCCTCCGGCGACTTCCGCACCATCCGCCGGCTGATGACCAACCGGCCGCACGTCTTCGCCGTCCACTCGACCGACGACCGGGCGCTCGCCGTGGCGCTGATGGCCGAGGCGTCGGTGACCGGCGTCGAGCTGGGCCGCACCGGGCTCACGGTGCGGGCCGGCGACTACGGGGCGTTCACCCGCGTCCTGCCGAAGATCGCCCTGGCGCAGGGCATCCGGGTACGGCAACTGGTGCCCGAGGACGAGTCCCTGGAGAGCGTCTTCTCCTACCTGGTGGAGGCCTGAACCCATGTCTACCGTTTCCTGGATCACCGTGCGGGGGCTGTTCGGGCGTCGCCGGTTCCTCCTGCTGCTGCCGCTGCCCGTGGTGCTGGTGCTGCTCGCCGTGCTCTCCCGCTCGCTCGGGGTGGACCCGGGCCAGTGGGGCCCGCCGGTGCTGGTCGGCCTCGGCCTCGCCGTGGTGCTGCCGGTGGTCGCGCTCATCGTCGGCACCGGCGTGCTCGGCGCCGAGATCGACGACGGCACGGTCGTGCACATCCTCACCAAGCCGCTGCCGCGCTGGCAGATCGTGCTGCCCAAGTTGGCGGTGGCCACCGGCGTCACCGCGGTCACCGTCGCCGTGCCGCTCTACGTGGCGGGCGTGCTGGCCGACTCGGCGCGCCTCGGGCTGGCGCTCGCCGCCGCGTCGGCGGTCGGCGCGCTGGCGTACTCGGCGCTGTTCGTGGCGCTCAGCATGCTCACCCGGCGGCCGGTGCTGCTGGGCCTGGTCTACGTGCTGATCTGGGAGGGGCTGCTCGGCAACGTCGTCAGCGGCACCAAGGTGCTCTCCATCCAGCAGTACGTGATCGCCCTCGCCGACCGGATGGCCCCGACCGGGCTGCTGGAGGCCGGCGTCTCGGTGCCGGTGGCGGCGGTGATGGCCGCGCTGATCAGCGCGGGCTTCACCGTGCTGGCGATCGACCGGCTGCGCTCCTTCAGCGTGGCCGGCGAGACGAGCTGACCCCGACGGGCCGGGCCGGCCCTCCGGGACGCGACCTGACGGCCTCCGGGCAGCCCGACCCGGCGATGGTAGGGCTGCCCGGATGGACCGGGCCGGGCGGCTGAGCGAGGCTCACGGAGTGAGCGCGGAGACGGGGCTTGTGATGTCGCGGGAGGCCTATCCGGGTGCCGGTCGGCACTGGATGGTGAGCCTGGCGGTGGCCGGGTTGGCGGCGGCGGCGACCACCACTGCCGCACAGGCCACCGGGCACTTCCACTGGTGGGCGGGGTTCGTGCTGATTCCCGGCGCGCTGATCGCCGCCACCGGCGGGCCGCTGCTGGCCAGGGGCGGCGGGCGGGCCTTCGCCGGCTACGTGGTCGCCTGCCTCGGCGCGCTGGTGTTCGCGGTCGGGGCGCTGCTGATGTTCGGCGTGTTCGGGCGGGGCTGGCCCCTGATGATCATCCTGCCGTGCCTGGCGGTCGCCGGCACCTACCGCTGGCGGCTGGTCCATCCGTTGGCCCGGGGGCTGCACCGGGCGGTCTCCCTGCTGGCGCTGGCCGGCGCCGTGCTGCTCGGCGGGACGCTGCAACTGACCCGCGTCGACCTGGTCGGCGTCGATGCCGCGCCGATGTGGGGCGCGTTCCTGATGCTGGCCGGGGTGATCGTGCTGGGCAACGCCGTGGAGCTGACCCGGCACCGGATGCCGTACCGCCTGCAGGCGATCACCCTGCTGGTCGGCCCCGCCGTCGTCGCCTTCCTGCTGGGTCTGCGGCTGCTGCGCGGCTGGTGACCCGGGCGGGGCGGGCCCGGGCCAGCCGGCGGTGTCGGCGAACGGCCGCCGCCTGACGTCGCAGACGACTCAGTCCGACAGCGTCGTACGGCCGCGTGTCCCGGGCACGGAGCAGGCACAGTGGGCTGCGTGAGGCATCGGCTCGACGGGGCGGCGGGCGGGCGTGCGCAGGGCCCCCGCCACCGAGCCGACCAGGGCCAGCAGCAGGACGACGGCCATGAAGATCTGCCCGTGCATGCCGAGGACGAAGACGGTCCGGTCGGCGAACTCCGGGTCGTAGGCGGCCGTCCCGGGAAACAGCAGCGCGCCGAGCATGCCGAGCCACGGCGTGGCCACGACCGCGTCGGCGCAGAGCAGCCGCGCGCGCAGGGTCGGTCCCGGCCGGGCCGCGAGCCCCAGACCGATGAGGCCGAGGAGAACGGTCATCACCACGTACTGGGCGTCGTGGAACTTGGCGTGCGGCGGCCAACCGGGGTTGTGGACGTGCTGTGCCGCCAGGTCGGGGACGACCAGGTCGGCGAGGAGGGCGCCGATCGTCGTCACCGTCGCGACGAGGATGGTCAGGGTTCGTGGCAGGGTCATGGCGGTGTCACCTCTCGGCGGTCAGTCTCGTGAGGGCGTCGGCGTCGGCACCGACTCAGTGCAGGCCCCGCTTGCCGGGGGCCCAGAACGGCTTGACCTTGACGGAGGTACGCGGCCAGCCGCGCTCGCGGACCAGGAGGTCGCGGACCAGCTGGCAGGTCCTGGCCTCGCCGGCCACGTAGGCGGCCCCGGCGTCGTCGGGCAGGTCGAGGTCGGCCACGGCCGCGAGCAGCACCTGGGAGGAGGCCGCCGGCCGCCCGTGCCGGTGGACGCGACGCAGCGGCCGGTTCCCGGGCATGGGCAGGTCGTGCTCCGGGCTCTCGCTCTCCAGGACCCCGTACACCTCGGCCGAGGCGTCCAGCGCCCGGATCATCGGCCCGAACGCGGCGCTGGCGGTCTCCTCCCCGACGAACACGTGGTAGGGCGCCGGGTGGGTGAAGAAATGGCCCTGCGCCCACCAGAAGGTGACCCGATCGCCGGCCCGGGCCGCGCGGGCCCACCGCAACCCGATGCCGTCGCCCGGATACAGGTGGACGCGGAGTTCGATGGCCCGCCGGTCGGGACCGAGCTCCCAGATCGTGTAGGTGCGCAGTGTCTCGGCGGGACGCAGGATGCCCGCCACCGACAGCGGGTCCGTCAGCTGGATCCGGATGTGCTGACCCGGGGTGCAGGGGAAGGTGACGGGCTGGTCGGCCTCCAGCCGGAGGCGTCGCATGGTGGGCGTGACCTGCTCGGCGACCGTGATGGTCGCCCCGTGGGCGTACCTGCCGAAGACGGCGGTCAGGGGGTTACGCGTCGTACGGGCCACGACTCTCCTTAGAGGCTCTAAATTACTTAGAGGCTATAAGGAAACATAGGTGCCCTAGGATGTCAACCGGCGGGGTGAGCGATGGAGGGCGTGGCGATGGCGACACCGGTCAGCAGGCGGGAGAGACTGCGCCAGGCGACCCTGGAGGAGATCCACGCAGCCGCGCGCGAGCTGCTCGTCGAGCAGGGATCGGCCGCGGTGACCATCAACGCGGTGGCCCGCCGGGTGGGCATGAGCGGGCCGGCCCTCTACCACTACTTCGCGGGCCACGACGAGCTGGTCGGCGCGGTGACCGCCCGCTTCTTCCGTGAGATGGCCGCCGCGATGGAACAGGCCCGCGACGCCCGTGCCGACGCCCCGGTGGGCGACCGCATCCTCGCGGCCTGCCGGGCCATGCGAGCCTGGGCCGTCGCCCATCCGGCCGAGTTCGGCTGGATCTTCGCCAGCCCGATCGCCGCGCCGAACCGCCGGCCGGACTCGGCACGACACCAGGCGGCCGTACGATTCGAGCAGATCCTGCTCGACCTGACCGCCGAGTCGTGGCGGACGCGGCCGTTCCCGGTGCCGGACCTGGCCGACCTGCCCCCGTCCCTGCGCGAGCAGTTGGTCGCCTACTCCGCAGCCATCGACGGGCAGTTGCCGCCCGAGGCCGCGCACGTCTTCCTCGACTGCTGGATCCGCCTGTACGGGCTGCTGTGCATGGAGGTCCTGCACCAGCTGGACTTCGCCTACACCGACGTGGAGCCCGTCTTCGAGGCGAGTCTGCGCGACCTGTCCGCCCGCCTCGCCCTGGACCCCGCCGCGCCGTAGGGGGCGCGGCGGGGCGCCACGGTCAGAACGCGCAGGCGATCACGAGCTCGGACGTGCGGTCGGGGAGCAGGTCCAGCTTGGCGATGCGGCCGGCGGCCCGGACGTCGTCGGCGATCACGGTCAGCTGTTCCAGCAGGGCCGACGGGCCGAGCGCCTCGGCCAGCGGCACCTCCGCCTTCATCGACAGTTTCCGCTCCGACTTGGCCCGGCGCACCTGGCCGAGCGCGTCGGCGGCCAGCCGCAGCAGCTCCGGTTGGCCGGTGCCCTCGATCGCCCGGTCCACCTCGTACGTGGTGGGCCAGGTCGCGCGGTGCACCGAGCCGTAGCGCCACCACGACCACACCTCCTCGGTCACGTACGGCAGCACCGGGGCGAACAGCCGCAGCTGCACCGAGAGCGCGGTGGCCAGCGCCGCCCGGGCCGAGTCCGCCCCCGGCCCGGAGCCGTAGGCGCGCTCCTTGACCAGCTCGATGTAGTCGTCGCAGAACCGCCAGAAGAAGCCCTCTGCGACCTGCAACGCGGCCGTGTGGTCGTACGCCTCCAGCGCCGACGTCGCGGCGGCGACCACGCCGGAGAGTTCGGCGAGCATGGCGCGGTCCAGCGGCTCGGTGGCCGGTGCCCGCAGCGCGTCGGCGGCGCCCAGCCCGAGGGCGAACTTCGACGCGTTCAGCAGCTTGGTCGCCAGCCGCCGGCCGACCTTGATCTGGGCCGGGTCGAAGGCGAGGTCCATGCCCGGCTTGCCGTTCGCCGCCCAGTACCGCACCGCGTCGGCACCGTGCTGCTCCAGCAGCGCCATCGGGGTGACCACGTTCCCCTTGGACTTGGACATCTTCTTGCGGTCGGGGTCGAGGATCCAGCCGGAGAGCACCGCGTCCCGCCACGGCAGCACCCCGTGCTCCAGGTGCGAGCGGACCACGGTGGAGAAGAGCCAGGTGCGGATGATCTCCTGCCCCTGCGGGCGCAGGTCCATCGGGAAGACCCGGGCGAACAGGTCGGGGTCGGTCTCCCACCCGCCCACGATCTGCGGTGTCAGCGACGAGGTGGCCCAGGTGTCGAGCACGTCCGGGTCGCCGACGAAGCCGCCCGGGCGGCCCCGCTGCGACTCCTCGAACCCGGGCGGGGCGTCGCTGGACGGGTCGACCGGCAGCGCGGACTCGTCCGGCGTGAGAGGGTGGGTGTGGTCCGGCTCGCCAGCGTCGTCGAGCCGGTACCACACCGGCACCGGCACTCCGAAGAAGCGCTGCCGGCTGACCAGCCAGTCACCGGTCAGGCCGCCCACCCAGTGCTCGTAGCGGTGCCGCATGTGCTCCGGCACCCAGCGCAGCTGTCCGCCCCGGGCCAGCAGCTCGTCGCGCAGCTCGGCGTCCCGGCCGCCGTTGCGCAGGTACCACTGCCGGGTCGAGACGATCTCCAGCGGCCGGTCGCCGCGCTCGTAGAACTTCACCGGGTGGGTGATCGGGCGCGGCTCGCCGACCAGGTCGCCCGCGTCGGCCAGCATCCCCACCAGCGTCCGCCGGGCGCCGTTTACGGTCTGCCCGGCCAGCGCCGCGTAGGGCCGCGCCGGCACCCCGGCGGGCGCGTCCGGCAGCAGCCGGCCGTCCCGGCCGATCACCACCCGGGTGTCCAGCCGCAGCTCCCGCCACCAGGTCACGTCGGTCAGGTCGCCGAACGTGCAGACCATCGCGATGCCCGTGCCCTTGGCCGGATCCGCCAGCGGGTGCGCCCGCACCGGCACCTCCACCCCGAAGACCGGCGTACGCGCGGTGCCGCCCACCAGGTCGGCGTACCGCTCGTCGTCGGGGTGGCAGACCAGCGCCACGCAGGCCGGCAGCAGCTCCGGGCGGGTGGTGTCGATCAGGATCTCGTGCCCGCCCGGCCCGGCGAACCGCAGCCGGTGGTACGCCCCGGGCCGCTCCCGGTCCTCCAGCTCCGCCTGGGCGACGGCGGTGGCGAAGCCGACGTCCCAGAGCGTCGGCGCCTCCGCCTGGTAGGCCTCGCCCCGGGCCAGGTTGCGCAGGAACGCGCGCTGTGCGGTGGCCCGGGCCGCCCGCCCGATCGTCGTGTACGTCAGCGACCAGTCGACGGAGAGGCCGAGCCGCCGCCACAGCGCCTCGAAGACCTGCTCGTCGGCGATCGTCAGCCGCTCGCACAGCTCGATGAAGTTCCGCCGGGAGATCGGGGTCGGGTCCCTGCGGGCCGCCTCGTCCACCGGGGTCTGCGGGGCCCGCCAGTCCGGGTCGTACGGCAGCGCCGGATCGCAGCGCACGCCGTGGACGTTCTGCACCCGCCGCTCGGTCGGCAGGCCGTTGTCGTCCCAGCCCATCGGATAGAAGACCGCCCGCCCGCGCATCCGCTGGAACCGGGCCACCAGGTCGGTGTGCGTGTACGAGAAGACGTGCCCCATGTGCAGCTCGCCCGATACGGTCGGCGGCGGGGTGTCGATCGCGTACACGTCCGAGCGCTCCTTCGAGCGGTCGAACGCGTACGTGCCCTCCTCCTGCCAGCGGCGCGCCCAGGTCTCCTCGAGCCCGTCCAGGGTCGGACGCTCGGGGACACCGGCGCGGGCCGTCCTCGCCGTATCAGTCATCCGTCGATGGTAGGCAGCGGCCGACGGCCGGGCCACGGGATTGCCGCGCGCGCCGCGCCGGGACCTGCGCCGGCGCTCCCGCCCCGCGCCGGCACTCCCACGCCGCGCCGGGATCCCCGCGGACGCTCCCGCACCGCCAGGCCGGGGAGGGCCGGGTCAGCGGGGGACCGGGCCGCTCACCGGGCCCTTGGTGGCCAGCCGGATCCGCAGCCCGCCGTCGGTGAGGGCGTTCGCCCGGTCCAGGATCGTGGAGACCGGGGCGTAGGAGTTGCGCTCGTTCGGGTTGGTGCACGCGCCCTGGCCCGGGTCGCCGTGCGACAGGATGCCCAGCGCCTTGCCGTCCGCCTCGGTGAACAGTGGACCGCCGCTGTCGCCCGGACGGGCGCAGATGCGCACGTCGATGCCGCCGCTGGCCTTGCCGATGATCTCGCCGCAGCGGGTGCCGGGCAGGTAGCCGGCGCCGGCGCCCGAGTCGACGTACTGCTCGCCGGCCTTCGGGGTGTACGCCGCGCCGGTGGCGCAGACCACCCAGCCGGGCTGGATGGCGCTCCACGGCACGTGCCCGGTGACCGCCACGTCACCGCTGCCCCGGGTGGCACAGCGGGGGTTGTCCGGCACGCACCAGTAGTTGACGAGGCTGGGCACCTGGGTGGCTCCCACCGGGTACGCCCACCTGCCGATCGCGCCGGGCTGGTACGGCATGACCGCGTAGTCGTACGGGTAGGCGTTCTCCGCCAGCCGCGGCTTCGTCGACTCGACGGTCACCGGCACCTTCGGCCCGAGGAACTGGTGCCAGGTGCGGTCCACGAGCTGGTGTCGCCCCCCGACGACGCAGTGCCCGGCCGTCAGCACGTACGGGGTCCGCACTCCGACGATCACGTTGAAGCCCGTCGTGCAGCCGCCGACGGTGCCGTCGTCGCGCGGCACGTCGAGCCGGATGCCGCCGCGCATCGGGGCCTGCGGGCAGTCGCGCGGGTCGCACGCCTTCTGCACCACCGAGCCGGCGATCCGGGCCCGGGCGCGGGCCGGCACCCCGGCTGCGCGCAGCGCGTCGGCCAGCCGGGGCTCGTCGGCGCGGATCCGGTCACCGGTGAGCACGACGACCTCGTTGGCCCGCTCGTCAACGACCACGTCGGCGCCGGCGGTGGCGTCGAGTGTGGCGGCCAGGCGGGTCGCCGCCTCGGTGAGCTGCCGCAGCGGATGCCGGGCCGGCACGACCCGGACGTGCGCCGCGTCCGGCAGGTCGGCGACCGCCGCCCGGACCGGCTCGACGGTCGTGGCGGCGACGGTGAGCACGCCCCCGGCGGCCTGGTCCAGCCACATTCCGCCGTACGCGGCGGGGAACCGCGACGCGAGCGACGCGGCCAGCGGCGCGGAAAGCTCCTGGAGCGCGAGCCGCCGGACCGCCTCGTCGGTGTCGATCCGGTAGCGGTCGCGCAGGTAGGCCACGGAGGCGGGGCTGCCCTCGGCGACCTCGGCGGGCGGGCGGGCCCGGAGGGTCACTCCCGCCCCCGGCGGGGCGCCGCCGCCTGAGGCGCGGCTGCCCAGGCCGCTGTCGGCGCTGGCCGGCGCGGCCGCCGGGACGGCGCCGTCGCCCGGCCGGACCGGGGCCGCCTCGGCGGTGGGCCTGGCCGGCGTCCGGCCGGCGTCGCCGAACGGAAGCCCGGCGACGGCCGCCGCCCCCGCCGCGCAGGCGACGACCACCCCGGCCACCACCACCCGTCGTCGCAACCGCACCTGGGTACCTCCCCGTCGTCGCCGCGGACGGTTGGGAACCGCTCCGCTCGGCGCGGTGAGTCTAGTGGCACCGGTGATCATCGTGGGCCCCGCGCGTTCGTCGGACGCGGTCGTCCACGCGGCCTCACACCAGGGACTCGCGCCACTGCCGGTGCAGGGCGGCGTACCGGCCGCCGGCCCGGGCGAGCCGGGCGGGTGGGCCGTCCTCGACGATCCGGCCGGCGTCGAGCACCAGCACCCGGTCGGCCGTCTCCACGGTGGAGAGCCGGTGGGCGATCACGAGGGCGGTACGGTCCCGCAGGACGGTGCCGAGCGCGCGCTGCACCAGCCGCTCGGTCGGCACGTCCAGCGAGGACGTCGCCTCGTCCAGGATCAGCACCGCCGGATCGGCCAGGAACGCCCGGGCGAACGCGACGAGCTGCCGCTGGCCGGCGGAGAGTCGGCCGCCGCGCCGGTGCACCTCGGTGGCGTACCCGTCGGGGAGGGCCGCGATGAAGTCGTGCGCGCCGATCGCCCGCGCGGCGGCCTCCACGGCGGCGTCGTCGGCGCCCGGCCGGCCGAAGCGGATGTTCTCCGCGACGGTGCCGCCGAAGAGGTGGGTCTCCTGGGTGACCAGCACGACCGCGCGGCGCAGCTCGGCGTCGGCGACGTCGCGCAGGTCGACCCCGCCGAGGCTGACCGTGCCGGCGAGCGGGTCGTGGAACCGGGCGAGCAGCTTCGCCACCGTCGACTTGCCGGCGCCGGTCGACCCGATCAGGGCCACGGTCTGCCCGGCCGGGACGGCGAGGTCGAGCCCGGCCAGGATCGGCGCGTCCGGCCGGTAGCCGAAGGTGACCGCGCGGAACTCGACCGCCCCCCGCCCCGGCCCGGCGCGCAGCGGCACGGGCCGGGCCGGCTCGGCCACCGACGGCCGCTCGTCGAGCACCCCGGCGAGCTTCTCCAGGGCGGCGGTGGCCGACTGCAACGAGTTGTAGAACTGGCTCAGCTCCTGCATCGGCTCGAAGAACCGCCGCAGGTAGAGCAGGAAGGCCGCCAGCACGCCGACCTCGGTCGCCCCGCCCAGCACCCGCCAACCGCCGTAGCAGAGCACCACCGCCACGGTCACGTTGCCGATCACCTTGATCCCCGGCGAGTACGTCGCCATCAGCCGGAACGCCTGCCGGCTCGCCACCCGGTAGTCGTCGTTGACGGTCGCGAAGATCCGTTGGTTGCGGGGCTCCCGGCGGAACGCCTGCACCGCCCGGATACCGCGCATCGACTCGACGAAGTGGACGATGACCAGAGCCATCGACTCCCGGGTGCGCCGCCAGGCGTGCGCCGACGCCCGCGCGAACCAGCGCGACAGGCAGAACAGGAACGGGAACGCGAGCAGGGTCACCGCGGCCAGCGGCAGGTCCAGCCAGAGCAGGATGGCGGCCACCGACAGGATCGACAGCACCGCCAGGACCAGGCCGTCGATGCCGCCGCCGACCAGTTCCCCGATCGCGTCCAGGTCGCTGGTGAGCCGGGAGACCATCCGGCCCGAGGTGTACCGCTCGTGGAACGCCACCGACAGGCGCAGGAAGTGCCCGTACACCCGCTGGCGGAGGTCGAGCAGGACGGCCTGGCCGATCCGGGCGGAGAGGGTGAGGAAGCCCCGGCGGGCCGCGTACTCGACGGCGGAGGCGGCGGCGAACGCGGCGGCGACCGCCAGCAGCGGGCCGGGCTCGCCGGCCCGCAGCGGCGCGATCGCCCGGTCGATGCCGAGCATCACCAGGTACGGCCCGGCCATCGCCGCCGCGTTCTGACCGAGCAGCAGCGCGACGGCCAGCCCCAGCCGTCGCCGGTGCGGGCGCAGCAGGTCGCGCAGCAGCACGCGGCTGCGGGCCCGGAGCCGGGCCACCGCCTCGGGTGAGGTGTCCTCGGCACGGCTGCGGTCGGCGTCCGGGTCGGTGGCCATCCCGCGCCACCGGGTGAGATCCGCCCCGCCGGGGTGGGCGGCCCCGCCGGTCACGACCGCACCAGGCCGCGACCGTCGGGCGGCGCGGGGGCCGGCTCGGCGGAGAGCACCGCCCGGTACGCCGGCACGTCGGCGAGCAGGTCGGAGTGCCGCCCGACGGCGGTGATCCGACCCCCCTCCAGCAGCGCCACCCGGTCGGCGAGGGCGATCGTGGAGGGCCGGTGCACCACCAGCAGGGCTGTGGCGTCGCGCAGCACCCGCTTCAACGCGGTCTCCACCAGCGCCTCGGTGTGCACGTCGAGCGCGGACAGCGGGTCGTCCAGCACCAGCAGCGCCGGCCGCCCGAGCACCGCCCGGGCCAGCGCGAGCCGCTGGCGCTGCCCGCCGGAGAGCGACAGCCCCTGCTCGCCGACCCGGGTGGCCAGCCCCCACGGCAGCTCGTACGCGAACTCCGCCCGGGCCAGCGCGAGTGCGGCCCGGACCTCGTCCTCCCCGGCCTCCGGCCGGCCCAGCGTGAGGTTCTCCCACACCGACATGGAGAACAGCGTCGGCTCCTCGAAGGCGACCCCGACCAGCCGGCGCAGCGAGGAAAGCCGCAGCTCGCGCAGGTCGTGCCCGTCCAGGGTGACCCGGCCGCCGGTCACCTCGTGCAGCCGGGGCACCAGGGAGAGCAGGGTGCTCTTGCCGCTGCCGGTCGCGCCGACCAGCGCCACGGTCTCGCCCGGCTCGACGGTCAGGTCGACGCCGCGCAGCACCGGCGTCGTGGTCCCCGGGTAGCGGAACGAGACCCGCTCGAAGCGCAGCCGGCCGCGCACCTGGGCGCGGCGCAGGGCGACGGCGTCCGGGGCGTCCACGATGGCGGGCGGGGTGTCCAGCACGTCGAGGACCCGGTCGGCGGCGGTCGCCGCCTCCTGGCCGTTGGCGATGATCCAGCCCAGCGACTGCACCGGCCAGATCAGCATCAGCTGGAGGCTGACGAACGCGACCAGCTCGCCGATGGTCAGCACCCCACGGGCGGCGGCCGCCGCGCCGGCCACCAGTACCACGCCCAGGGTCACGTTCGGCACCAGGTCGAGCAGGGCGGAGGTGCGGGCCAGCAGCCGGCCCTTGCCGACCCCGGTGTCGTGCAGCGCGCGGGCGTCGACGGCGAACCGGGCGGCCAGTTCCGGCGCCCGCCCGTACGCCTTCATCGTCCGCAGGCCCTGGGCGGTCTCCTCGACCAGCGTGGCCACGTCGCCCTGCTGGTCCTGCATCCGGCGGGACGCGGCGTGGTAGCGCCGGGCGAAGCGGCGGGTGATCAGGAACAGCGGCACCGCGCTCGCCGCCACCAGCAGCCCCAGCGCGGGGTGCAGCCGGATCAGCAGCACCACCACGGCCAGGTAGGTCACCAGGTTGAGGACCAGGAAGAACAGCCCGAAGGAGAGGAAGCGGCGCAGCACCGACAGGTCGCTGGTGATCCGGGACAGCAGTTGCCCCGACCGCCACCGGTCGTGGAAGCTCGCGGGCAGCCGTTGCAGGTGGGCGTAGACGTCGGCGCGGATCGCCGCCTCGATCCGCATCGAGGACGACGACTGCACCCACCGTCGGATGAAGATCAGCAGCGCCTCGGCCAGGCCGAGCAGCAGGGCCAGTCCGGCCAGCCGGAGCAGCCCGGCCGGATCCTGCCGGGCCACCGGGCCGTCCACCACCCGCTGCGTGACCAGCGGTACGGCGATGCCCGCCCCGGTGGCGGCGAGCCCGGCCAGCAGCAGCCAGCCGAACTCGGCCGCGTGGGGACGCAGGTAGTGGCGCAGCCGCCAGAGGCTGTGCAGCGGACGCGGGCCGGCCTCGACCCCGGGAGCGGGGTTGCCGTCGCTCGCCGCAGGCACTACCCGACGGTAGCGTCAAATGTGAACGACGCCGCTGTCAGCTTCCCGTCACGGCCGCTCGTGCCCGAGAAGCCACTTCTTCACGTCCAGCCCCCAGCGGTAGCCGCCGAGCGTCCCGTCGGTGCGCAGCACCCGGTGGCAGGGGACGAAGAGCGCGGCAGCGTTGCGGGCGCAGGCCGCGGCGGCGGCGCGTACGGCCGCGGGACGGCCGGCGAGCCCGGCGTAGGCCGTGTAGGTCACCGGGTCGCCCGGCTTCACCTCGCGCAGCACCTGCCAGGCGTGCGCCATGAAGACGCCGCCGGTGTGCTGCTGCACCGGCACGTCGTCGATCGCGGTCAGCTCGCCGTCGAGGTAGGCCCGCACGGCGGCGGTGACCGGCCCCAGGTCGGTCCGGCGCCGCAGGGGCGCCCGCAGCGTCGGGTGCACCAGGGGGAGGAGGTGCTCGGGGTCGCCGGTGAAGCCCGCCGCGCGGACCTGGCCGTCCGGGCCGGCCACGATGCTGAGCGGCCCGATCGGGGTGTCGACGACGGTGCTGTCGTTCATGCTCATGCTGCTCTCCAGAGTCGGATCACCGCGTACGAGCGCCAGGGGCGCCAACGGTCGGCGTACGCGTCGAGGGTCTTCGGGTCGTCGGGCAGGCCGAGGGCGGCGGCGCCCCGGCGCACGGCCAGGTCGGTGGGGAGGAGGACGTCCGGGTCGCCGAGGGCGCGCATCGCGACGTAGCCCGCCGTCCACGGGCCGATCCCGGGCAGCGCCAGCAGCCGCCGCACGGTCTCCGCGCGGTCCCCGCCCGGCGCGAGGTCCAGCGCTCCGTCGGCGACGGCTCCGGCCAGGGCGCGGATCGTGCCCCGCCGCCCCGCCGGCATCCCGAACACCTCGTCCGGCACCCCCAGCACCTCCTCGGCGGTGGGGAAGCCGGTCAGCCACGGCGCCGGCCCTTCGGGGTCCTCCGGCGCGGGCGGACGGAGGTGGGTCAGCAGGCGGGTGAGGGTGGTGCGGGCCGACCGCACGGAGACCTGCTGGCCGACGATCGCGCGCAGGGCCATCTCGAAGCCGTCGACCGAGCGGGGCAGCCGGATCCCCGGCTCGGCGGCGACCGCCCCGGCCAGGGCCGGCTCGGCGGCGAGGGTGCCGTCGACGGCGGTCGGGTCGGCGTCGAGATCGAGCAGGCGCCGGCAGCGGGCCACCGCGGGAGCCAGGTCGCGCATGTCGGTCAGCCGCAGGGTGGCGCTCACGTGCCCGTCCGCCGGGGTCAGGGTCGCCTCGCCCGCGCCGTGCGGCAGCCGCAGGCCCCGGCGGTACGTCCCGTCGCGCACCTCCTCGACGCCCGGCAGCGCGCGCAGCGCGAGGAAGTCCAGCAGCGCCCCCGCGTGCAGCGGCGGACGGTACGCGAGCCGCAGCGTGATCGTGCCCGCCCCGCCGGGGGCGCGGCACCGGCCACGGGCGCTGCGCAGCTCGGACGGGGCCCTCCCGTACACCTCCCGGACCGTGTCGTTGAACTGCCGGACGCTGCCGAAGCCGGCGGCGAACGCGATCTCCGCCATGCCCAGGCCGGTGGTCTCGATCAGCGTGCGGGCGGTCTGCGCGCGTTGCGCCCGGGCCAGGGCGAGCGGGCCGGCGCCCATCTCCGCCCGCAGCATCCGGTGCAGGTGCCGTTCGGTGTAGCCGAGCCGGGCGGCCAGCCCCGGGATGCCGTCCCGGTCGACCACCCCGTCGGCGATCAGCCGCATGGCCCGGCCGACCACGTCGGCCCGGACGTCCCACTGCGGGGAGCCCGGGGCGGCGTCCGGCCGGCACCGGCGGCAGGCGCGCAGACCCGCGCCCTGGGCCGCCGCGGCCGAGGGGAAGAACCGGACGTTCTGCCGCTTCGGCGTCGTCGCCGGGCAGGAGGGCCGGCAGTAGATCCCCGTCGAGGTGACGCCGGTGTAGAACCAGCCGTCGAACCGCTGGTCGCGGCTGTCGACGGCCCGGTAGCACCGCTCGAAGTCCAATTCCACGTCACCGATGATGCCCCTGCTCCGGGCCGTCGGCTCGCGGGAATCGGACGTGGTCGTACGGGTGGGAACGGGACGTCCGGCGCCGAAAGTGTCGGTTGTGGCCGGTACCGTCCGGCCACCAACTCAAGAAGGGGTGCGGCAATGGCGAGCGTGGCGGGTCGGGAAGCGGCGTCGACACGGGACGGGCACCCCCCGCTGGACGGCGCGGTGGTGCAGGGCTTCTACGACCGGATGCGTGCGGTCGCCCCGGCCGCTGTCGGCGCCATCGAGCGGGACCGGGCCGGTGACCCGGGGCGGGCGTTCGGCGACACCGCCTGCGGCCGGCTGGTGCGCTCGCTGGACGCCGACGGGCTCCGGGCGCTGGGCATGTGGGTGCACCACTGGTGCATGCGGTTCTACGACGACGACACCCGGGTGGCGCTGCGTCTGGTCCGGGAGATCGCCGGCCGCCCCGGGCTGGGCTGGACGGCCGACGAGGTGCGCTGGATGCTCCGCGAGTCCTACGCGGCCGGCCCGGCGGCCGAGGCGCGCTTCACGCTGCCGCTGGCCGCCGCCGGGGAGCTGGGCCCGGGCGTCCTGCGGATCGAGCCGGTCGTCCCGCGCCAGCCCGGTCCCCGCGACTGACCGGCGGCGTGCCGGCCCGGTCCCCGCGACCGACCGTCGTCGCGGCGGCCCGGCTGCCGTGACCGGCTGCCGGTGACCGGCTGCCGCGCTCGGCGGTCCGGCTCCCGGTGACTGGCTGCCGCGCTCGGCGGCCCGGCTCCCGGTGACCGACCGGCGGCGTGGCGGCCCCGCCCTCGTGGCCGGCCGTTCGCCCGGCAGGATGGGCAGCGCCGACACCGACGGAAGGACGACCGTGCCCGCCAGCGAACCGACCATCCTCGCCACCAGCATGGGCATCCACGCGCCGCGCCGCGCCGGCGAGGCCCGTCGGGTCAACCCCGTCTTCGACCTCGCCGCCGAGCTGGCCGGGGCGGGGCCCGAGCCGAGGATCTGCTTCCTCAACCAGGCCGAGGGGGACCAGCCGACCACGCTGGCCTGGGTCTACGAGGCGTTCGCCGGCAGCCGGTTCCGGATGACGCACCTGGCGCTCTTCCCGATGCCGAACGTCGACGACGTCCGCGCCCACCTGCTCGCGCAGGACGTCGTCTGGGTGGGCGGCGGCAGCGTCGCCAACCTCTGCGCGGTGTGGCGGGTGCACGGCCTCGGCGAGATCCTGCGGGAGTGCTGGGAGGCCGGCGTCGTGCTCGGCGGGGTCTCCGCCGGCTCGATCTGCTGGCACGCCGGCGGCGCCACCGACAGCTTCGGCACCACCCTGCGCGGCTTCACAGACGGGCTCGGCTGGCTGCCGTACGGCAACGGCGTGCACTACGACAGCGAGGACCAGCGCCGGCCGCTGATGCACCGGCTGGTCGGCGACGGCACGCTGCCGACCGCGCACTGCACCGACGACGGCACCGGCCTGCTCTACCGGGGCGACCGGCTGGTCGAGGCGGTCGCGGACCGCGAGGGTGTCTCGGCGTACGAGGTCAGCCGCGGCCCGGACGGCAACGTGCGGGAGACCCCGATCGCGCCGCGCCTGCTCGGCTGAGCGCACCCCCTGACCGGGCCGGTCCCGCGGGCCGATCCTGGTACGGGAGCGCCCCTCGCGGGGCCGTCTCGTACCAGGATCGGTCGGGCGCCGGCCCGGTGCACCGGCCTGCCTCGTCGGGGGCGTGGGGCACCGGCGTAAGCTGGCTCGTCGTGAGTCTCACCATCGGCATCGTCGGCCTGCCCAACGTCGGCAAGAGCACCCTGTTCAACGCGCTGACCAAGAACGACGTGCTCGCGGCGAACTACCCGTTCGCCACCATCGAGCCCAACGTCGGCGTCGTCGGGTTGCCGGACGAGCGGCTGCACAAGCTCGCCGAGATCTTCAGCTCGCAGAAGGTGCTGCCCGCCCCCGTGTCGTTCGTCGACATCGCCGGCCTGGTGCGCGGCGCCTCCAAGGGGCAGGGCCGGGGCAACGCGTTCCTGGCGAACATCCGTGACGCCTCGGCGATCTGCCAGGTCGTCCGGGCCTTCTCCGACCCGAACGTGGTGCACGTCGACGGCAAGGTCTCCCCGGCCGACGACATCGAGACGATCAACACCGAGCTGATCCTCGCCGACCTCCAGACGCTGGAGAAGGCGGTGCCGCGGCTGGAGAAGGAGGCCAAGCTCCGCAAGGACCGGGCCGCCGCGGTGACCGCCGCCAAGCAGGCCGTCGAGCTGCTCGACACCGGCGTCACCCTCTACGCGGGCGCCAAGGACGCGGGCATCGAGCTGGAGCACCTGCGTGAGCTGCACCTGCTCACCACGAAGCCCTTCCTCTACGTCTTCAACGTCGACGAGGCCGAGCTGGGCAACGCCGAGTTCCTCGACGAACTGCGCGCCCTGGTCGCCCCCGCCGAGGCCGTCTTCATGGACGCCAAGATCGAGTCCGAGCTGGTGGACCTGCCCGAGGAGGAGGCCCGCGAGCTGCTGGAGTCGATCGGCCAGCAGGAGCCTGGCCTCGACCAGCTCGTCCGGGTCGGCTTCCGCACGCTCGGGCTCCAGACGTACCTCACCGCCGGCCCCAAGGAGGCGCGGGCCTGGACCATCCCGGTCGGCGCGACCGCGCCGGAGGCCGCCGGGGTGATCCACTCCGACTTCCAGCGCGGCTTCATCAAGGCCGAGGTGGTCTCCTACGCCGACCTGGTCGCGGCGGGATCGATGGCGGCGGCCAAGGCGGCGGGCAAGGTCCGCATCGAGGGCAAGGAGTACGTGATGCAGGACGGCGACGTTGTGGAGTTCCGCTTCAACGTCTGAATCCGACCTGTTTCCCCAGGTCAGGAAGGTGTGCCCTCGCTCTGGGGCACAACCCCGGGCCTCATCGGCCGCGCCGAGGTCAGATGTTGAGGAGAGTCTCGTCGTACCAGACGTCCTCGTAACCGGGTGCCAGTACCACGCCCCAACCTGGTGAAGGGCGAGATACGGCCCAAGCTCCGGGGCGTGTTCGTCCAGGTGCTCGACGTGCAAGGGTGCAGAAGTTGTCGTCTTCCTGGGGAATCGCAGGGCCCCGCCACACGAACCAGCCGTTGCCGTTGCCGGCGGTCGGGTGCCGCAGGGCGTTGAGCGGCTCCATGTGGCGTGGGCGCGACAGCGCGAGGCCGACCATCGTTCGCTGTCTGGGCGGAACTGGCTCGACCGTGAAGCGTCGACACGTGTCGCGTTGCGCGGCTGGGACACCGAAGCCCGGCATACGCCGACGCCAGCTGATCATGTTGCCCATCATGTGAAGTCGAGTTGTCATGGGTCAACCGGAGTACGACAGCGGCTGCCGGCGATGTCGGGTCTCATGACCTGCGTGACAGATCGGTCTCGGGACGTGGGTGACGCGTCCGGCCAGGACGATCGTGGCGTGCCCGCGCTTCCGGTCCAGCCTGGCGGAAGGGGACATGCCCGCCTGGGACGATGGGCGGGTGCAGATCACCCGACTCATCACCTCGGAGGATGCGTCGGCCCTGGACGAGTTGCTTTGCGTCAACCGCGAGTTTCTCGCGCCGTGGGACCCGATCCGGAGTGAGGACTACTTCACCGCACACGGCCAGCACGCCGTCATCGAAGCCGATCTCCAGCAGCACGAGCAGGGATCGAAGTTGCCCCACGTCATCCTCGACGACTCCGGTCGCGTGATCGGCCGCATCACGCTCAACGGCATCGTGCGCGGCCCCTTCCAGTCATGCGCCATGGGCTACTGGGTGAGCGCCAGCCACAATGGCCGAGGGTTCGCGAAGAAGGCGGTGCGCGAGATCGTGCGGGTGGCCTTCGAGGAGTTGGGGTTGCATCGGGTGCAGGCAGAGACCCTGCTGCACAACGTCAGATCGCAACGGGTGTTGGAACGCAACGGGTTCGTGCGGTTCGGCATGGCGCCGGAGTACCTCAACATCGCCGGCCGGTGGCAGGATCACGCCATGTACCAGGTGGTGAACCCGTCTTGGCAACCGGCTGAACGTCACCGCCCGTAACGCAGCACGTCGAAGCCCGCGTCAGTGCTCAAGGCGCCCAGGTGCTTGCTGACACTGATCGCGCCAGCCGGGTGCGGCCGGTCCCTGTCGGGTCCACCCTGCGGGTCACAAGGTATAGGCGGGTTGTTCGGAGATGCCCGCCCGGCGGGCGTGGGTCGCCCGGCGGTAGCGGGCGTTCAACGACTCGACAGCGTTGGTGGCGTTCGGTGCGCCCTCGATGCTTCGCTGTCTCTTGAGCTACCGCGTACGCAGCCGCTCTGTCTGCTGACTGCCGACCTCGGTGGTGCGCTGCAGGTATCGCTCGATCACCGCGAGTTCCTCGTCGGTGAAGTCTTCGAGCGCTTGGACGAAGGCGTGGCCGGGCACGTCCCATGCCGCTTGCAGTTCTGCGTTGCGCTGTGTGGTCAGCGAGACCCGCGCCTTCCTGCGGTCCTGTGGGTCCGGTCTTCTCTCGACGAGGCGGGCCCGCTCCAGCCGATCAACCAGCCGGGTGGCCGATCCCGAGGTCAGGCCGGTCAACTTCGCGATCTCGCCGGTGGTGAGCGGTTCGGATTCGAGGCCGAGCAGGCTTATGCACTGCAGGTCCGTCGGGTGCAGCCCGAGTCGGTCGGCGAGGGTCTGGTTGAAGAGGGTGTAGGCGGCATGGTGCCGCCGGGCGGCCGTGGTGACGGCCGATAGGAGTTCCGCGCGGCTCTGGTTTGACACGGCTCAGCTCCCCTTCCTACGATATCTGCGTCACGCAGATATCGCGTGACGCAGATATCGTATCTGTTGACAGGAGATCATTGTGAGACCCCCATCCGACGCCCAGCTCCGCGACCTCTACGGCCGCTGGGCCGAGATGTGGCGCGGCGACTTCAGCCACGCCAACGAGATCCTCGACCGCGACTTCGTCGTGCACCAGGCACGGCCGGACGGCACCGACTCCGAAGCGACGACCGGCCCCGCACGGCTGCTCCCCGAGATCGAGCAGACGATGGCAGCGTTCGGCGACGTCACCATCACCGTCGACGTCGGACCGATCGTCCAGGACGACCTGGTCTCCGCGCGGTGGACCATGCACGCCACCTACGCGGGAGGCCTTCCGCAGGCGACCGCGCCGATCGGCACCAAGATTGCGTTCAGTGGCCACGACATCCTGCGCGTGTCCGGCGGCAAGTTCGTCGAGTACTGGACCTGCACCGACGTCTTGGACGGCCTTGCCCAACTCGGAGCGATCGCCGGCCCCAACGGACCGGCCCACCGGTAACGCTCGCCCCATGCTCACTGAGGGGCCAGGCTGGGCGTCCCCATCTGGTTGAACCGGTGAATGACCTGCCGGACGGAGTCCTCGTCGGTCAGGGCCAGGCGGGCGATCACCGGCACGGTGTTCCCTCCAGCCGAGGCGAGCACGACCAGCGTTCGACACAGACGGACCGCCGATCTCGTCCCGAGAACCAGACGTTGCGAGTCCTGACCTTCTTGATCACTCAATCGGCGTGCCCGCACGGGTTCTGCCACCCGCATAGCCTCGACCGGTGCCGGGTCCGCGGAGCGGGCCCGGCACCGCGTGTCACCAGACCCGCCGCCGTCTGTGGTCACGACACCAGGGGCTCATTCGCCCAGCGGAGCACCCCGCCAGCGCCATTCCCCGAGCTGTGGGCGTCCCGGCAGCTCGATCCGGCCGGTGGACCACCGCAGTGCCGCCCACGGGTCGACGGTGGCCAGTTCCCGCGCCGCCTCAGGAAACAGTCGGGCGAGTACGCGAGCGCACACCTCACGCGGGGGGTCGATGGCAAGACCCAGGCCCTGGGCGATGTCGTCCCCGTGCAGCAACGTCTCCACGCACCCCATGGCGGCGAAGCCCTCCGGATCAGCTTGACCCGCCGGGTGGTAGGCCCGGACATCCGCTCCGGACGTGCGCACCGTGGCTGCCAGGATGCGGCCACCCGCCTCGGCGAACTCCAGTACCTCCGCCGGGGAAGCGTCCTTGTCGGCGACTGCCATGAAGCGCGTGAACCGCCCCTCCGGCCGGGCCACCAGCTGGCCCGCGAACGACATCAGGCAGTCACCGATGTGTTCGGCGGTGTGCCAGCAGTCCCACTCCAGGCTGCCCGCCCGCGTGGACCAGTCCAGCCCGGTCGCTGGTCGTAGGCTGGCGACAACGCTGGACAATGCCGCATCGAGATCATCGGCGGTGACCGCCACGTCTTCCCCCCAGGTGCGCGAGGCCGATGTCGCACCGGCCTTGATCGGTAGCCGCCACCATGCCTGACCGGTGTGACACCGAAGCCCTGAAAGCCTCGTGAGCAGGCGTGCAGCAGCGGTGCCCTCGGCGGACGAACGCGGCCAGGGGTCCCGCTTCAGCGCCTGAGCGCGCGCACCTGGCGACGGTGTGCGGCACGACGCGCCCGGCGGGACGACGGCAGGCTGACCCCCTTCCTCCTCGTCCCCGGCGAGAGGGCCGTGGTCCCGCTCAGGTCAGGCCGCTCCCGGCGCCGGGATCGCCTTCTCGGCGGCGCGGCTCACCTCTTCCCAGGCCGCCCAGGTCTCCATGCGCCGCTTCGAGATGTCGAAGGCGACGTCGTAGACCATGCTGCCCAGCAGGAGCCGCAGGGGCGGGTCGTCGCTGGCGACCAGCTTCATCACGGCCTCGGCGGCCAGCCGCGGCTCGCTGTCGACCGACCCCTCCGCCCACTGCCTGGCCAGTTCCTCGCGCAGGGCGTCGTAGGCCGGGTTCGGGGTGGTCGCCCTGCTGCTGGTGTAGAGGTCCGTCCAGTAGCCGCCCGGCTGGACGATGGTGACCTTGACGCCGAAGCGGGCGGCCTCGGCGGCCAGCGCCTCGCTCATGCCCTCCAGGGCGAACTTGCTCGCGCTGTAGAGCCCCGTGCTGGGGAACCCGCCGAGCGCGCCGATGCTGGAGATCTGCACGAGGTGCCCGCTGCCCTGGGCCCGCAGGTGCGGCAGGACGGCCTGGCTGACCCAGAGCGCGCCGAAGAAGTTGAGGTCCAACTGGGCGCGGGCCTCGGCCTCGGTGAACTCCTCCACCATCCCGGCATACAGCGCGCCCGCGTTGTTCACGACGATGTCGAGCCGGCCGAAGTGCTGGACCGCCCGGGCGGTGACGTCGAAGACCGCCGCGCGGTCGGTGACGTCGAGGCGCAGCGCCAGCAGCCGGCCGGGATGCCGGGCGGCGAGGTCGTCGAGCGGCGAGACGTCGCGGGCCGCGCCGACCACACGGTCACCGGCGGCGAGCGCGGCCTCGGTGAACGCGCGGCCAAGGCCACGACTCGCTCCGGTGATCAACCAGACCCGGGACGTGGCGGTGGCTGAGGCTTCCATCAGGGTTCCTCCCCATTAGCGAGACGGACCGTCTCGTCTTGCTGATGTCGGTGACTCTACCCGCCCCGGCGCGACTGTCAAGACGGACCGTCTCGTCTCTTTGCTAGATTGGCTCCGTGCCCAAGCAGAAGACCGCCCCGGACTCCAGCCGCCGCAGCGAAGCGGCGCGGAGGGCCATCCTCACCGCCGCCCTCGACCTCGTCGGCGAGCTGGGCTACGCGAAGCTCAGCATCGAGGGCATCGCCGCCGCCGCCGGCGTCGGCAAGCAGACCATCTACCGCTGGTGGCCGTCGAAGGGCGCGCTGCTGTTCGACGCCCTCCTCACGTTCGCCACGGACGGGCAGGACGGGCAGAGCGCCGCCCTGCCCGACACCGGCGACCTGGCGGCCGACCTGAAACTGGTCCTGCGGGCCACCGTCGCCGAGCTGAACGAGCCGCGCTACGACCAGCCCATGCGCGCCCTGCACACCGAGATCGTCCATGACCCCGCGCTGGCCGCCGACTACGCGGAGCGGCTGGACGGGCCCATGCGGGAGATCAAGAAGGAGCGCCTGCGCGCCGCCCAGCGGGCGGGCCAACTGGCCGGGGACGTCGACCTCGACGTGGCCGTCGACCTGTTGTTCGGGCCGGTGCTCAACCGGTGGCTCCAGCGCACCGCGCCGCTGACTCCCGAGTACGCCGACCAGGTGGTGGACACGGCACTGCGCGGGCTGCGGCCCCGCGACCGCCAGGGCTGACGGGCCGAACGCGGCTCAGCCCGGCCGACGCCGGGTCGCCCCCGCCCAGCCGGTCCGACGACGGTCACCTCCGCTTCGAGGAGTTCACCGCCCAGACCGCCACGGCGGCGCAGACGCCCAGGCAACCGACAACGCCGCAGAGCAGTCCGCCGACGGCGACGAGGCTCGATCCCATGAGCGGATCCTAGGCGTACGGCGGGCGACGGCAGACCCGGCCCGGTGCTCCCGCGTCGCGTCGGGGCGCCTCTCGGCTGGTCCCTCCAGCGGGGGAGACGGATCCCCCCGGCACGGGAGTGGAACCCCCGTCGGCCGTGGCTACGGTCGCAGGTATGGACGATCATGTTCGCGGCCGGAGATGGCCGGCGTACGGGGTGGCGGCGCTGTTCCTCGCGTATGCGGTGGGAAAGGCCGTCTTCGCCGCGGAGTCCCGGCTCGGATTCCCGGGCGGTCCGGTCGTGTCGGCCGCCGAGCACGAGAGCTACGCCCGCGACGTGATGGACGTGGCCACCGCGCAGTGGTCGGCGGCCGCGTCCGGGCTGCTGGCCGCCTGCCTCGCCGTCGCCACCGTCACGAGGCCGGGGCGCAGGGTGCCGCGCCCTCTGATGCTGCTGGTGCTCGTCGGCATGCTGCTGGCCGGCGGCTCCGGCGCTCTGATCATGGCGGTGGACGGGTTCGTCGGCATCGGTGTGGGCTGGCAGTGGTACCACGGGCTCGTCGGGCTCGTCGCGATCGGGCTGCTCCTGGAGACGATCCGGTCCTACGCGAAGTCGACGAGACGTGCCCCGGCCTGACCGCGCCCGATGGGGCGCGTACGGGGCGGCGGCGTGCGCCACGGCCTACGGGTCGATGAAGCTCGCGCAGGCGCTCGGCGCCAACGCGCTGGCCGACAAGGACCCGCTCCCGCCGGAACTGCGGGAGCGGTTGCTCGCCCGGGATCCGATGTTCGTGGCGAGCCACTGGGTGCTGGCCACCGCCGCGGTGGTCGGCGTCGTGGTCGCGCTGGCCACCCTGCGCCCGTGGCAGGCCGCCCTGCCGCGCCGTCTCCTGCTCGTGGTCGCGTGGACGCTGGGAGTCTTCATGATCTCGCGGTCGGTCGGGCTGCTCGGGTTCGGCTTCGTCGGCGACACGCTGCTGTTGACGGGGGTGCGCCCGCCACCGGCCGAACACGCCGCGCTGGCCCGCGAACTCGCGTGGTGGGACCTGCTGCTGTGGTCGCCGTTCTTCCTGCTCTGGGGGGCGTCGTGGACGGCGGCGGGATGGCGGCTGGGCAGGAGGCGGGCCGCCACCGAGCCCCGGGTGCCCGGGCCGGCTCAGCCACCGCCCATCTGACCGTGCCGCCACACCTCCCCCTGGACGCCGTGGCGCTCCGCCGCGTACCGCTCCTGCGTGGCGGCCGCGTCGCGCGCGGCGGCGGAGTCCTCAGGGGAGGACCGCCGCCGTCGGTCCCGCCGACCCACGACGGCGAACGCCAGCGCGGCGAGCACCACGACGATCCCGATGATCACCAACGCCGTCTTCATGCGCCGCAGGGTGCGGCCTCGGCGCCACCGTCGCGGGGGCCGCCGGTCCCGCCGAGTCGACCGGTCGAGGACCTGGCGGGCCCCGACCGGCGGCGGCCGACCCGCGGGCTGGGCACGGACCCCGGGCCACGCTGCGCCCCATGGCTCTCCCCGACGCGCCGCGCGGATCCGGCGCTCCCCGTCACAAGGCCCGGGAACAGGGGCGGGAGCAGGGCGGCCGACGGCGCCGTCTGACCGGGGAGCCGTCGACCGCCTACGATCTCGCCATGATCACCCCGCCCCTCCCGCCGGACGCGTTCGCCGCCTACCCCGACCTGGAGCAGCTCGGCCGGACGGCCACCCGGCTGCACCCGCGTCCCGGGGCGGTCACGGCCGCCGACAGTCACGTTGGCGGGCCACTGCTCTGGCCGGCCGACGAGCCCTGGCCCACCTGCGGCACTCCGCACATGGTGCGGGAGGAGGTGCCGATCCCGGTCGAGCTGGTGAACCGGATGCGGGCGGCGGAGCGCGGGCGCCGACAGCCGCACGTCCTGGCCGAGGGTGAGGTCGAGCTGCACGAGGAGATCGCCGCCCTGGTCGGCCCGGGTTTCGTCGGCTGGGGCTCGCGCGACGGCGGGCCGGTCGTCGGCTTCCGGTACGTGCCGCGACCGCACCCCGTGCCGAATCCGATGGTCGCGCTGGCGCAGCTGCGCGCGTCCGACGTTCCCGACCTGCCCCGCCCCGGCGGAGCGGACCTGCTGCAGGTGCTGTGGTGCCCGTTCGAGCACTCGGAGGGCCCGTGGGGGCCGACGGTGCGGCTGCGCTGGCGGCGGGAGGCGGAGCTGACCGACTTGCTCGCCGAGCCGCCGCGCGGCGAGGTCGGCGTCGACCGGTACGTGCCACGGCCGTGCCGGCTGCACCCGGAGCAGGTCGTCGAGTACCCGCACCCCGAGGAGTTGCCGGCGGACCTGCGAGCGCTGGCGGCGGAGGACGAGGACTACGTCGGCACCTTCCTGGCGCCCGGCTGGAAGGTCGGCGGCTACGCGGACTGGAGCCTCACGGACCTGTGCCCGACGCCGTGCCCGCGCTGCGCCGGCCCCACCACGCTGACCCTCGTCGTCGACTCCTCCGAGCGCGGGGCGGGGCGGTGGCAGCCGACGCGGGCCGACGGCGCGCCGGACCTCGACGCCTACGAGCCGACCGGCGTGGTCGTGGGCCGGCACGGCGCACTGCGCGTCTTCGTGTGCCTGCGCTGCCCGGACGTGCCATTCCTGCTCGACCAGCAGTGAGGAGTGACGATGCCGTCGACCAACCCGTGGCTGGCCGGGCCCAGGCCCACCGGCCGCCTGCCCCGCGAACGGCTGGAGGAGCGCATCCTCAACCTGCTGTCGTCGCAGAACATGTGCGTGCTCGCCACCGCCGGCCCGGACGGGCCGCTCGCCACGCCGGTGCGGTACCACCCGCTGGGGTTCGCGGTGCTGTTCACCGCCGCGCCGGGGTCGCCGAAGATGCGCAACGTCGCCGCCGATCCGCGGGTGTCGGTCGGCGTCTTCGCCCCGCTGGTCGGGCTGGCCAGCAGCCGTGGCGCGCAACTGTTCGGCACGGCCCGGGTGCTCGGGCCGGACGACCCGGAGCGGGCGCACTACTGGTCGGCGTTCCGCTGGGAGAACGAGCACGTCGAGCGCGGCGGGTCGCTCGCCGAGCCGCCCCGCGACACGCTCGTGGTG
Organism: Micromonospora citrea; assembly: GCF_900090315.1. Lineage (NCBI taxonomy): Bacteria > Bacillati > Actinomycetota > Actinomycetes > Micromonosporales > Micromonosporaceae > Micromonospora > Micromonospora citrea. Next base: position 4,471,223 of record NZ_FMHZ01000002.1, read on the forward strand.
ATCGAGGCGGAACGCATCGTCTACACCGAACACTGGCTGCGGCGTGAGGGTTTCGCTCCCCGGCAGTTCTGGCGTCGTGCGGCTTGACGCCGGCGGAGCGGCTGCGCGGAGGCGAATGTTCCTGACCAACGGCATGACGAGCAGGGATCACGAGTTCAAGTTCGGTCATGGCGGGTCGGGGGTTGGCCGGCCCCCTCGTCGTAGCCGGCCTGGTGGTCGTTCTCCGGCTCTGCGGAGGAAGCGTCGGTCATCCCGTCACCGTCCCGGGTTGTGACCCTGCGTGACATCAGCGCGATGGGTGCCCGAAAATCACTCTCCGTGGTCCCATGATGCCGCCCAACTGATCGTACGGACGCCAGCCAGAGGATTCACCCTCCTGAACAGCGCATTCCTGATTTGTCGCGAAGCTGGCCGGGAACTCGCCTCGCGCCCTTTGCTCTGCACCCATATCAGCACCAGTAACCGAGGGTGGCCGGTGCGGATGTGGGTGCAGAGCAAAGCGTCTGCGACGGTGGTGCGAGGTTCGCAGCCGCGAACACGATGAGTGACGACTCTGCGTGGCTTGCTGGTGCCTGGCGCGGTGCCGGCCGCACGGTGCCCGGCTGTCGCGGCGAAGTGGTTCGCTCGGCGTGGCGTCCGGCACGACCGAGTGCTGGCCGGCCCGGCTGACCCGGCCAGACACCGGCCAGCGAGACCAGGAACCGGCTGGCACGACCAGACACCGTCCGGGCGGGGATGCGAGGCTGCGTGGGAGGACCGGCGAAACTTTCGACCGCGACGTGTCCGGAACCGGGCCGCCCGTTCGTCACCCTGGTGAGAACCCGACACCGAGGAGCGCGCAATGAAGTACCTGATGTTCGTCTGCACCGACGGCGAGCCGGACACCGACCGGGCGGACTGGCCGGACATCGAGGCGTGGGTGGCGGAGAACGACGCCCGCGGCCGGCGGCTGACGGGCGACGCCCTCGCCGACACGACGGCGGCCACCACGGTCCGCGTCCGCAACGGTGAACTGCTGGTCTCGGACGGTCCGTTCGCCGAGACCAAGGAGGTGATCGTGGGCTTCGACCTGCTGGAGTGCGCCGACCTCGACGAGGCGATCGAGGTGGCCCGCGCCCACCCGATGGCCCGCCAGGGGCGGCTCGAACTCCGCCCGGTCGTCAGCCTGGATGGCTGACGACGATGCCGACCGGCTCGCGGTCGCTGACGACACCGCCGTCGACCGGCTCGCGGTGATTGACGCCGCCGACCGGCTCGCGGTGGCCGACGCCGTCACGGCCGCGAGCCGGGAGTCGTACGCCGGAATCGTCGCGTCGCTGATCCGGGTGACCGGCGACTGGGCCCTGGCCGAGGACTGCGCCCAGGACGCGCTGACGCTCGCGCTGACGCGGTGGCCCGCCGACGGGGTGCCCGCCAACCCGGGCGGCTGGCTGATGACGGTGGCCCGCAACCGCGCGGTCGACGTGCTGCGGCGCGCCTCGGTGGAGCGGCGCAAGCTGCGTGAGCTGGCCCTGCTCGCGCCGGCCGGCCCGGCGCCCGGACCGGTGGGGGAGGGGGAACTCGTGGACGACCGGCTGCGGCTCGTCTTCACCTGCTGCCACCCGGCCCTGTCGCTGGAGGCGCGGGTCGCCCTGACGCTGCGTACGGTCTGCGGGGTGCCGACCGCGGACATCGCGCGGGCCCTCCTGGTGACCGAGTCGACCATGACCCGGCGGCTGACCCGGGCGAGGACGAAGATCGCCGCCGCCGGCATTCCCTACCGGGTGCCGACCGGCCCGATGCTCGCCGAGCGGCTCCCCGGCGTCCTCGCCGTGCTCTACCTGCTCTTCACGCGGGGCTACGACGCCGACGGCGAGCCGGCCTTCGCCGACGAGGCGATCCGCCTGGCCCGGCTGCTGGACCGGCTGATGCCGGCCGAGCCCGAGGTGGCCGCCCTGCTGGCGCTGTTCCTGCTCCAGCACTCGCGCCGGCGGGCCCGCCGCGACCGCGACGGCAACCTGCTCACCCTCGACCGGCAGGACCGGTCGCGCTGGGACGACGCCGCGATCGCCGAAGGGCTGGCCGTGCTCGCCCGGACGGCGCCGGACGGCCCGTACGCCCTACAGGCCCGGATCGCCGCGTGCCACGCCACCGCGGCGTCGGTCGAGGCCACCGACTGGGGCGCGATCGCCGAGGCGTACGACCGGCTCGCCCGGCGCCAGCCGTCCCCGGTGATCGAGCTGAACCGCGCGGTCGCCCACGGCTACGCGCACGGGCCGGCGGCGGGGCTGGCGCTGCTCGCCGCCGCCCGGGCCGGCGGAGCGCTGGACGGTCATCCGCTCGCCGTCGCCGCCGAGGCCGAGCTGACCGCCCGGCAGGGCGACCGCGAGCGGGCCGCGGCGCTGTTCCGGCGGGCCGCCGACGCGCACTGCGGGGCGGAGCGCCGGGCCCTGCTGGAGCGCGCCGCCCGGCTCAGCTGATGTGGTGCAGGATCACGTTGTGCACGTGGTGGCTCTTCTGGGCGCCACGGAACTCCACCTCGTAGGTGTGGGTGCCGACGTGGATCGCGATCGCCCCGGTGGAGAAGAACGAGCCGCCCCACGACTTGTTGCTGACCACGCTGACGCTCGTGATCTTCGAGTACGGGATGCTGGTGATGGCGTACCGCTTGCCGACGAAGGAGCGGTCCTGGATGATCACACGCCGGTCGGTCAGGCCGATGAAGCCGGTGCCCGTGCCGACGGCGTCGTAGACGGCGATGATCTGTTCTCCCTGGAGCAGGCCGCTCTGGATCTGCTGGAACTGCTCCTTGCGGTCGTACGTCGCGTTGGCCATGTCCCTCACGGTAGGCCGGGCCCGCCAACCGAAAGATCACCTGCGGCGTGCGACGACGACGAACTCGCCGTCGCCCCGCCCGACCGGTTCCCCGTCCCACCCGCCGTGCACCCGTTCGACCGCGAAGCCGGCGGCGCGCAGCGACCCCCGCAGCTCGTCCTCGGTGCGGAAGCGCAGGGTGGCCGAGCTGAGCGGTTCCTCGCCGTCGCCGAACAGGTAGTGGTGGGTGAAGTCGACGACGCCGCCCGCGACGCCGGCCACCTCCGTGCCGGTCGGACCGGCCGCCGGCGCGGGGCCCGTCGCGCGGGTCAGCGTCCGTTCGCGTCGGTCGCGGCCCGGACGAACTCCCGGATCCGGGCGGTGGTGTTGCTCTCCCGCCAGACCAGGCCGCGATGGATCGGCGGCGCGTCGTGGATCGGCACGTACGCCACGTCTGGGCGCGGGTAGTAGCGCCGGGTGTGCTCGCCGACGGGCAGCACACCCCGCCCCATCGCGACCAGCGTCAGCATCTCCGAGAAGGTGTTGCCCGCCGGCCCCTTCGGCACGGGCCGCCCGGACGGGGTGTGCTCGGGCGTGCGGTCGCGCTTGAACTCCGCCGAGGTCACCGCCGGGTACTGCACGACCGGGTGGTCGCCGAGCACTTCCAGGGAGACCGACTCCCGCCGGGTCAACGGGTGCCCCGCGGCCACCGCGAGCACCCGCCCCTCCTCCAGCAGCGCCGGCCCGCAGGCCATCCCGTCGAAGGGGAACGCGGCCATCAGGATGTCGATCGAGCCGTCCACCAGGCTCGGCCGGGAGTTGAAGAGCTGGACCTCGTGCACCTCGACCTGGCAGTCCGGGTGGCGTTCGGCGAACAGGGCGACGGCCTTGAGCAGCACCGGCGCGGTCCACTCGCCGAGGAAGGCGACCCGCAGCACACCGGTGACGCCGCGTCCCGCCTCGACGGCCCGGCGTACCGCGTCGTCCATTCCTGCCACCAGCGGCGCCAGGTCGTCGGCGAGTTGCCGGCCGATCGGGGTGAGCTGCACGACCCGGCTGGTGCGGGCGAACAGTGGGGCGCCGATGCGGCGTTCCAGCTTCTTGACCACGTGGCTGATCCGCCCGGTGGTCACCCGCAGTCGTTCGGCCGTCCGGCCGAAGTGCAGCTCCTCGGCGAGCGTCAGGAAGGTCTCCAGCTCGTGGCGTTCAAGCACGTGGGTGTCCCGTCGTTGAATCCGGATCAACGATCGTAGTGTGATCGCGTCTTGGTCGGCGAGTCCGGTCGGCGGATCGTGAGGGCATGGAAACGACGACAGTCACCGACCGCCCCGCCGGCCCCGACGCCCCGCCGGGGGCGACCTCCGCGCCGCCGACCGGAGGCGACACGAGCGCCGTACGGGTCAAGGGCTTCGACCACCTGGTGCTCAACGTCTCCGACGTCGAGCGGGCGCTGGACTTCTACTGCGGCGTGCTGGGTCTCGCCCCGGTGCGGGTCGACCGGTGGCGGGCCGGCAAGGTCCCGTTCCCCTCGGTACGGGTCAGCCCGGAGACCATCATCGACCTCGTCCGACGCGACCGGGGCGAATCCAACGTGGACCACTTCTGCCTGGTGGTGGAGCCGCTGGACTGGCAGCGGGTCGTCGAAGCGGGGGTGTTCACGGTCCTGGACGGGCCGGTGGGGCGGTTCGGCGCGCGCGGCAGCGCCACCTCGCTCTACGTGCGGGACCCGGACGGCAACTCGGTCGAGCTGCGCTGGTATCCGCAGGACGCCGCGTAGGGAGGACCTGCGACAAGCCCCGCCGGCGTGACGGCCGGCGGGGCTTGTTGTCCCAGGACGTCCGCGACGGAGCGTCAGGATGTCCGCGACGGAGCGTCAGGGCGCGAGCCGGGGCGTCAGGGCTGGGTGACGGCGCGGTAAGCGTCCTCGATGCGCGCCGCCAGCAGGACCTCGCGCTCGCTGAGCGGGACGTTGCCGTGGCCGACCCGGATGTGGGTGTGGTTGGCGCGGCGGCTGATCTCGGGGCGCAGGTGCAGCGCGTCGGCAACCACCTTCACCCGCTCGGTGAGGGCCGCGTGCTGCGTGTCGTCGATCGCCAGGGTCCGTCGGATCTGCTCACCCTCGCGGGTCCAACCCGTCAACAGGGTGAGGGCGTCGCTGAGCTGGTCGTGCTTCGCCCGGCCGCTGAACAGCACGCGCATCACCGCACCTCCCAGGCGCCGTTGCCGGCTTGTGGCCAAATCGTCGCCGTCCCGTGTCTTGTCGGTGCCCTCTAGTCTGTCGTCGCACGGTGGGTGTGTCCACGCCCACACTTCCGTGTTCTCCTGCCCTGACGGTCGGCCACGCTACCCAAATCGCCGATTGATCTGGCACGCTGGACGCCCGTGCGGACCGAACGGGCTAACGGTGGCGGGCAGGCCGAACGACGGGAGCCGAAGGTGATCGTCGGGGCGGCGATCATCAGCGACGGCAGGGTGCTCGCCTGCGCCCGGGCCGCGCCGCCCGAGGTGGCGGGCATGTGGGAGTTCCCCGGCGGCAAGGTGGAGCCGGGCGAGAGCGAGACCGCCGCGCTCGCGCGCGAATGCGCCGAGGAACTCGCCGTGCGCGTGGAGATCGGCGACCGGGTCGGCCGCAACGTCCGGATGGCGCACGGCCGCTCGGTGCTGAAGGTGTACGCGGCCCGCCTGCTGCACGGCGACCAGCCGCAGGCGCTGGAGCACTCGGCGCTGCGCTGGCTCTCCGCCGACGAACTGGACAGCGTCACCTGGCTGCCCGCCGACGCCCCCATCGTGGCGGCCCTCCGCCCGATCCTCGCGCCTGAATGAGCCGAAGCGGACAACCGGGCGGAAACGGGACGGGGGCCGGCGGCATCAGCCGCGGCCCCCGTCATCGTCCGTGCCCTCAGTGCTTGTCCTGCTCCGGGTGGGCGAAGTTCAGGTGTTCCGGAGGCAACGGGAACTTCACGTCCTCGCCGAACGGCGACGGCGCCGCCGCCCGGTCGAAGGTGAGCTCCGTCAGCGGCAGCTTGCCGTGGTCGTCCACGGCCGGCGCCGTCGGCCGCGGCACCTCACGGTGCCAGTTCACGCCGCGCTGCGCCTGCACCTCGGCCTGCGGGTCGTGCGAACCGCCCGCGTGCGAGTGCACGCCCCCGTGGGCCGCGCTGCCGTGCACCGCACCGCTGGCGTGCCCGCTGGTCACGATGGTCTGAGGCACCTGACCCCTCCGGAAGATCTTGCTACCAAGCCACACGAGGGGATCGTACCTGCGGTCGACGACCCGCTCCTTCATGGGGATGATCCCGTTGTCCGTGATCTTGATGTGCTCGGGGCAGACCTCGGTGCAGCACTTGGTGATGTTGCAGAAGCCGAGGCCCTGCTCGGCCTGTGCGTACTCCTTGCGGTCCGTCTTCGCGTCCAGGGGGTGCATGTCCAGCTCGGCTGCGCGGATGAAGTATCGCGGACCGGAGAACGCCTGCTTGTTCTCCTCGTGGTCCCGGATCACGTGGCAGACGTTCTGGCACAGGAAGCACTCGATGCACTTGCGGAACTCCTGCGAGCGTTCCACGTCCACCTGCTGCATCCGGTATTCCCCCGGAGCCAGGTCGGCCGGCGGCGCGAACGCGGGGGTCTCCCGGGCCTTCTCGTAGTTGAACGAGACGTCGGTGACCAGGTCCCGGATGACCGGGAACGTGCGCAGCGGGGTGACGGTGACCGTCTCGTCCTCCGCGAAGGTGGACATCCGGGTCATGCAGCTCAGCCGCGGCTTGCCGTTGATCTCCATCGAGCAGGAGCCGCACTTGCCGGCCTTGCAGTTCCACCGGCAGGCCAGGTCGGGGGCGTCGGTGGCCTGGAGCCGGTGGATGACGTCGAGGACGACCTCGCCCTCGTTCACCTCGACCACGTAGTCCTGCAGGTCGCCGCCGTTCTCGTCGCCGCGCCAGATGCGGAACTGGCGCTTCGCGCCCGGCTTGCCGGGCGCCGCGGAGTCCTGGTTTCCCATTGCGTCAGCGCTCCTTCTCGGTCTCGGCGTCCGCGACGAGGGCGTCGAACTCGGCGAGCTCCTCGTCCGTGAGGTACTTGGCCAGCTCCGCGCGGTCGAAGAGGCCGATCAGCTCCGCGCGCATCTTCGGCAGCGGCTTGCGATCCAGGCGGACATTGTCGCCGTCGAGCGAGCAGACGAGGTTGACCCGGCGCCACTTCGGGTCCATCGCCGGATGGTCCTCCCGGGTGTGGCCGCCGCGCGACTCCTGCCGCTCCAGCGCCGCCTTCGCGGTGCACTCCGAGACCACCAGCATGTTGCGCAGGTCCAGCGCCAGGTGCCAGCCCGGGTTGTAGCGGCGGCCGCCGGCCGCGCTCACCTTGGCCACCCGCTCGCGCAGCTCCGCCAGCCGGCCCAGCGCGTCCACCAGCTCGCCCTCGCGCCGGATGATGCCCACCAGGTCGCCCATGACCGCCTGGAGATCCTGCTGGAGGGTGTACGGGCTCTCGCCGGTGTCGCGCTGCAACGGCGCCAGGGCCGTCTCCACCGCCGCCTCCACCGCCGCGACGTGCACCTTCGGCCGTGCCGGCAGGCTGTCGGCGTACGTGGCGGCGTGGCCGCCCGCGCGCTTGCCGAAGACCAGCAGGTCGGACAGCGAGTTGCCGCCGAGCCGGTTGGAGCCGTGCATGCCGCCGGAGACCTCACCGGCGGCGAAGAGCCCTCGCACGTGGCCGAACGCCGCACCCGTGTCCGGGTCGACCTCGACGCCGCCCATCACGTAGTGGCAGGTCGGCCCGACCTCCATCGGCTCCTTCGTGATGTCGACGTCGGCCAGCTCCTTGAACTGGTGGTACATCGACGGCAGCCGGCGACGGATCTCCTCCGCCGGCAGCCGGGAGGCGATGTCGAGGTAGACGCCGCCGGCGGGCGTGCCCCGGCCGGCCTTGACCTCGCTGTTGATGGCCCGGGCCACCTCGTCGCGGGGCAGCAGCTCCGGCGGGCGCCGGTTGTTGTCCGGGTCGGAGTACCAGCGGTCCGCCTCCGCCTCGTTGTCCGCGTACTGCTTGCGGAAGACGTCGGGGACGTAGTCGAACATGAACCGCTTGCCGTCGGAGTTCTTCAGCACGCCGCCGTCGCCGCGCACCGACTCGGTGACCAGGATGCCCTTCACCGAGGGCGGCCAGACCATGCCGGTCGGGTGGAACTGGAGGAACTCCATGTTGATCAGCGTCGCCCCGGCGCGCAGGGCCAGCGCGTGCCCGTCCCCCGTGTACTCCCAGGAGTTGGAGGTGACCTTGTAGGAGCGGCCGACGCCGCCGGTCGCCAGCACCACGGCCGGCGCCTCGAAGAGGACGAACTCGCCGGACTCCCGGTAGTAGCCGAACGCGCCCGCGACCCGGTCGCCGTCGAGCAGCAGCTCGGTGATGGTGGTCTCGGCGAAGACCTTGATCCGGGCGTCGTACGAGCCGTGGTCCCGCTTGTCCTCCTGCTGCAGGGAGACGATCTTCTGCTGGAGGGTGCGGATCAGCTCCAGGCCGGTCCGGTCGCCGACGTGCGCCAGGCGCGGGTACTCGTGGCCGCCGAAGTTGCGCTGCGAGATCTTCCCGTCCTTGGTGCGGTCGAAGAGCGCGCCGTACGTCTCCAGCTCCCAGATCCGCTGCGGCGACTCCTTCGCGTGCAGCTCGGCCATCCGGAAGTTGTTGAGGAACTTGCCGCCGCGCATCGTGTCGCGGAAGTGCACCTGCCAGTTGTCCCGGCTGTTCACGTTGCCCATCGCGGCGGCGGCGCCGCCCTCGGCCATCACCGTGTGCGCCTTGCCGAAGAGCGACTTCGAGATGATCGCGGTCTTCTTGCCGGCCAACCGGGCCTCGATCGCCGCGCGCAGGCCGGCGCCGCCGGCCCCGATCACGACGACGTCGTAGTGGTGCCGCTCGATTCGCGTGGTGGAGCTCGTCTGGTGGTGAAGATTGGTCATGTCCGGGGCGCCCTCTAGTTGATGAACCGCAGGTCGGAGATCCACTCGGCCGCGACCGCCATGACGTAGAAGTCGGTGAGGGCCAGGGTGCCGAGGGTGATCCAGGCGAGCTGCATGTGTCGGACGTTCAGCTTGGACACGAACGTCCACGCCTTGTACCGCACCGGGCTCTTGGAGAAGTGCTTGAGCCGGCCGCCGATGATGTGCCGGCAGGAGTGGCAGGAGATGGTGTACGCCCACAGCATCACCACGTTGACCAGCAGGATGATGTTGCCCAGCCCGAATCCGAAGCCCTTCGGGGAGTGGAAGGCCAGGATCGCGTCCCACGTGTTGATCAGCGAGATGATCGCGGCGGCGTAGAAGAAGTAGCGGTGCAGGTTCTGCCCGAGCAGCGGGAACCGCGTCTCGCCGCTGTAGGACTTGTGCCCGTCCGGCACCGCGCAGGCGGGCGGCGACAGCCAGAACGACCGGTAGTACGCCTTGCGGTAGTAGTAGCAGGTGAGCCGGAACAACAGCAGGAACGGCAGCGTCAGCGCGGCGTCCGGGATGATCCACCAGCCGGGCAGGAACCGTCCGAAGTGCGCGGCGTCCGGCAGGCAGCGGTCGGTGACGCAGGGGGAGTAGAACGGGGTCAGGTAGTGGTAGTCCTCGACCCAGTAGTTGTCGTGCTGGAAGACCCGGACCGTCGCGTACGCCACCCACGCGCTGAGCCCGATCACGGTGATCAGCGGGGCGAGCCACCAGCGGTCCGTACGCAACGTCTTCGCCGCGATGGCGGCGCGCGCCCGCGCCCCCCGCGGCCTCGTTGCCGTTGATGTCATTCGAGTCGTCTCCCTGACGGGGCCCGCAGGCGCGGGCGGATCAGTTTCCGGTCGGCACGCGGACCGGCGAACCCGCACCCGCTTGCCACGTCATGCGCACACCAACGACCGCGCCGACGATACGGCGCAGCTAAGTGACACACGTTACGCCGATCTTCGCTTGCCGTCCGCGCAAGGCAGTGTCCCGTGTGTCCCGGCCGGTGGAAAGCCCTGAACGATGATCGATGTCCGGATGTTAAGAACCTCACCGGACGCCTGTCCGGCGTACCGGAGCGACTCACTCGGAAGCGTCGCCGGGCGGGCACGGGGGCGGACCCGGTGCGGCTTCAGGCTCCCCACCGGCACGGCGCCACGACCCTGGGCGAGCGCACCGACATCCGTCAGGAGAACAGCTCCTCCGGCCGGACGGTGGCCCGGACGGGCTCGGTCAGCTCGAGCGCCTCCCCGGCCTTGGTGACCGACCGCTCGGCGTAGTGGGCGCCCTGCCACTGGTAGAGGTGCACGGTCAGCGTCTCCTGCTCCACCAGGAGATACCACTCGATGCCCGCCGCCGCGTAGTAGTGCATCTTGAGCACCTTGTCGGTGGCCGCGTTGCCCGGCGAGATGATCTCGCAGACCAGCTTCACGTCGGCCGCGTCGATCCAGGGGTCGTCGAGGTCGATCGGACCCGTGATCACGAGGTCGGGAATCGGGATGCGATCCGGCCGGAGCCGGACGTTCACCGCCTCCAGCAGCTCCAGCCCGAGGGCTTCGGCGCCGGGTTCGAGAAGGTTGCCCAGCCTGCGTGAGATGCGCTGGTGGCGGGGAGTGGGGGCTCGGGTCACGTGGAGGCTCCCGTCGAAGAGTTCGACGCGTTGCCGCGTCTCGCCGAGGGCGAGGTACTCCTCTTCGCTCCACGGGCCGTCGTGGCCGAACACCGCCGCGGTCATGGTCACCTCCACCTCGTGCCGGCGGGAATCCTCCGCGGACTGCCGCGCCCATCGTCGCACCCGCTGTGCGGGCGCGGGGACGTCAACGCCGATGAATGCCGAGGTGAGGGGGTGCGGGCCCGTTGCAGAGTCGTTACGCTGTGGCCCGCTGACAGTCCCCGGCCTTGTAGCTTATTTTCACCCTCGGTGATTTCCTGTAGGTTCTCTTCGTCACTGAGGGAGGCGGTCGTGGGCAGTCCGGAGTCGGCGTCGTCCGGGAGACCGGGCCGCCCCAGCGTGCCGGAACAGCGTACCGGCGCGGATCCGTACCTGCGGGTGAACGACCTGCGGGTCCGCTTCGACACCGAGGACGGCGTGGTGCGCGCCGTCGACGGGGTGTCGTTCACGGTGGAGCGCGGGCGCACGCTCGGCATCGTCGGCGAGTCCGGCTCGGGCAAGAGCGTCACCTCGCTGGCCGTCCTCGGCCTGCACGACGCCAGGCGGACCACCATCACCGGGGAGATCTCCGTCGGCGGGCGCCAACTGGTCGGCCTGCCGGAGGAGGAGGTACGCCGGCTGCGCGGCCGGGACATGGCGATGATCTTCCAGGATCCGCTGTCGGCGCTGCACCCGTACTTCACGGTGGGCCGGCAGATCGCCGAGGCGTACCGGGTGCACCACCCGAAGGCCGGCAAGCGCGAGGCCCGTCGGCGCGCGGTGGACATGCTGGGCCGGGTCGGCATCCCGCAGCCCGCCCGCCGCTTCGACCAGTACCCGCACGAGTTCTCCGGCGGGATGCGGCAGCGGGCGATGATCGCGATGGCGCTGGTCAACGACCCGGACCTGCTGATCGCCGACGAGCCGACCACCGCCCTGGACGTGACGGTGCAGGCGCAGATCCTCGACCTGCTGGCCGATCTCCAGGCCGAGTTCCACTCCGCGATCATCATGATCACCCATGACCTGGGCGTGGTCAGCCAGGTCGCCGACGAGGTGCTGGTCATGTACGGCGGCCGGGCCGTGGAGCACGGCAGCGTCGAGCAGGTGCTCCGCCGGCCGCAGCACCCGTACACCTGGGGTCTGCTCTCCAGCGTGCCCTCCCTGCACGGTGACGCGGACGCGGACCTGGTGCCGATCAAGGGCAACCCGCCCAGCCTGATCAACCTGCCGTCCGGCTGCGCCTTCCATCCGCGCTGCCGGTACGCCGACCGCAACGGCGACCGCTCGCGCGCGGAGGTCCCGGAGCTGCGCCCGGCGGGCGCGCCCGGTCACCTGGTGGCCTGTCACCTCTCCGCCGACGACCGGACCCGGCTGTACGCCGAGGACATCGCCCAGGTGGGAGTTGCCCGGTGAGCGCGAGGAACGCAGCGCAGCGGAGTCCCGCAGTCGCGAACGGAAGGCGGGCCCGGTGAGCGCGAGGAACGCAGCGCAGCGGAGTCCCGCAGTCGCGAACGGAAGGCGGGCCCGGTGAGCGCGAGGAACACAGCGCAGCGGAGTCCCGCAGTCGCGAACGGAGGCGGACTCCGATGAGTGTGGAGGCGGTCGTGGACGGTGGCGCGGCGGGCCGGCAGGCCGTGGAGCCGCTGCTGCGGGTGCGCGGGCTGGCCAAGCATTTCCCGGTGCGCAGCGGGCTGCGCACCACGGGCCTGGTGCGGGCGGTGGACGGGCTGGACTTCGACGTGCGCCCGGGCGAGACGCTCGGCCTCGTGGGGGAGTCGGGCTGCGGCAAGACGACCACGGGGCGGATGCTGGTCCGGCTGCTGGAGCCCAGCGCGGGGAGCATCGAGTTCGAGGGGCGGGACATCACCCACGCGGGTCGCCGCGAGCTGCGCCCGCTGCGGCAGGACCTTCAGATCATCTTCCAGGATCCGTACGCCTCGCTGAACCCCCGGCACACCGTCGGCCGGATCATCGCGATGCCGCTCCAGGTCAACGGGATCGACCCGCCGGGCGGGATCAAGGCCCGGGTGCAGGAGCTGCTGGAGCTGGTCGGGCTGAACCCGGAGCACTACAACCGGTACCCGCACGAGTTCTCCGGCGGTCAGCGCCAGCGCATCGGCATCGCCCGCGCCCTGGCGCTGCGGCCGAAGCTGATCGTCGCCGACGAGCCGGTCTCCGCCCTGGACGTGTCGATCCAGGCGCAGGTGGTCAACCTGCTCCGCGACCTGCAACGCGACCTGGGTCTCGCGTTCGTCTTCATCGCGCACGACCTGGCCGTGGTGCGGCACTTCTGCCAGCGGGTCGCCGTCATGTACCTCGGCAAGATCGTCGAGATCGGCGACCGGGACGACATCTACGAGCGCCCGCAGCACCCGTACACCCGGGCGCTGCTCTCGGCGATCCCGGACGTCACCAAGCTCGGCCCGGCCGGCCGGATCCGGCTGGCCGGCGACGTGCCGACCCCGCTCAACCCGCCCTCGGGCTGCCGCTTCCGCACCCGCTGTTGGAAGGCCCAGGACATCTGCGCGACCGAGGAGCCGGCGCTGGCGCCCCGCGACGGCGGCGACCAGGCCGCTGCCTGCCACTTCCCGGAGCGCGGGCCCGTCGAGACGGGCCCGGACGGCTCGGCGGCCACGCCCGCCGAGCCGTCGGCCACGCCCGAGCAGACAGGCCTGGACGCCTCGATGACCACGCCCGCCGAGGCGTCGGGCGCGGGCACCGGGCCGACGGCCACGCCCGCCGGGCCGACGGGCGCAGGCGCCGAGCAGACGGGCGCGGGCGCCGCGCAGACGGCCACGCCCGCCGAGCAGACGGGCGCGGACGCCGGGTCGGCAGGCCCGGGCGCGGGCACCGGAACGGCGGGCCCGGACGCGGGCGTCGAGGAGGTGTCGAGATGAGCATGTCCCCGGTGGAGGGCGTGGCGCTTGCCGAGATCGAGTCGGGCGGCGACGCCGACGCGCCGAAGGAGAAGGGCTTCGTCGGCCGCTCGCCCGGCCAACTCGCCTGGATCAGGCTGCGCCGCGACCGCACGGCGATGGTCAGCGGGGTGATGCTGGTCTTCTTCGTGCTGGTGGCGCTCGCCGCGCCGCTGATCGAGATGCTCTACGGGATCAGCCCGCGCGACCAGTTCCAGAGCAAGCTGGACGGCTTCGGCATGCCGCTCGGCTACGCCGGTGGCGTGTCGGGTGAGCACTTCTTCGGGCTGGAGCCCAACCTCGGCCGGGACATCTTCATCCGGCTGGTCTACGGCCTGCGTACCTCACTGCTCATCGCCTTCGCGGCGGCGGTCATCACGGCGGCGCTCGGCATCGCGCTCGGCGCCCTCGCCGGCTACCTGGGCGGCTGGCTCGACGCGGTGATCAACTGGGTCACCGACCTGACGCTGGCCATGCCGTTCCTGGTCATCGCGCTCGCCCTGACGCCGACCCTGACGCTGCGCTTCTACGGCGAGCGGGACGCGGTCGACCCGGCCTTCGGGGTCGGGGTGCTGATCGCCGTCTTCGCGATCTTCGGCTGGACCAGCACGGCCCGGCTGGTACGCGGTCAGGTGATCGCGCTGCGCGAGCGGGAGTTCGTGGAGGCCGCGAAGGCCAGCGGCGCGGGGCTGGGACACATGCTCTTCCGGCAGCTGCTGCCGAACATCTGGGCGCCGATCCTGGTGTCGTTCTCGCTGGCGGTGCCGCAGTTCATCACCAGCGAGGCGGCGCTGTCGTTCATCGGCGTCGGTCTGACCGAGGAGACCCCGAGCTTCGGCCGGATGATCTACCAGAGCCTGGACTATCTCCAGACCGACCCGGCGTTCGTGTTCTTCCCCGGCATCACGATCTTCGCGCTCGTGTTCGCGTTCAACCTCTTCGGCGACGCGCTGCGCGACGCGCTCGACCCGAAGTCGTCCCGGTAGGGGTGTCCGATGGCGCGCTTCCTGATCAAGCGGATCTTCTCCGCGGTGCTCACCCTGTTCGCGGTGAGCGTGCTGACCTTCCTGATGTTCTTCGCGCTGCCCCGCGACCCGGTCAGCGGCATGTGCCCGAAGAACTGCAACCCCGAGCGGCTGGAGCGGGTCCGCCAGGAGTTGGGCCTGCGTGACCCGCTGATCACCCAGTACGCCGGCTACATGAAGGGCATCTTCACCGGCCGGGACCTGGGCAGCGCCCAGGGCGGCCGGTGCGACGCGCCCTGCCTGGGCTGGTCGTACGTGAACAACGAGGCGGTGCTGGACACCATCACCCGGGTCCTCCCGGTGACGCTGAGCATCGTGATCCCGGCGGCGATCCTCTGGCTGCTGCTCGGCGTCGGCCTCGGCATGGTCTCGGCGCTGCGCCGGGGCACCTGGCTGGACCGTGCCGCGATCGGCTTCTCGCTGACCGGCGCCTCGCTCCAGCTCTACTTCGTCGGCGCGGTGCTGCTGATGGTCTTCGTCTACAACCTGCGCCTGCTGCCGGTGCCGAGCTACACGTCGATCTTCGACGATCCGGTGAAGTGGGCCAGCGGGCTGGTGCTCGCCTGGGTCGCGCTGGCCTTCCTCTTCTCCGCGATCTACGCCCGCTTGTCGCGGGCGCAGATGCTGGAGACGCTGTCGGAGGACTTCGTCCGCACGGCCCGCGCGAAGGGCCTGGCGAAACCGAAGGTGTACGGGCGGCACGCGCTGCGCGCCGCGATCACCCCCGTGGTCACCATCGCCGGCCTGGACGTCGGGGCGGCGCTGGGCGGCACGGTGATCACGGAGACCACCTTCGGCATCCAGGGGCTGGGGCGGACCGCGGTGGAGGCGGTGCGCGCCGGCGACCTGCCCACCATCATGGCGACCGTGCTCATCTCGGCGGTCTTCGTGGTGCTCGCCAACGTGCTGGTCGACCTGCTCTACGCCGCCATCGACCCCCGCGTGCGGCTGGGCTGAGCGCTTGCCCCGGCGGCGACGCCGAGGCGGGTGTCCGCCGGTCGGACGACGGTGAAATTTATCGACAACTGTTACACAACTCGTAGGTTTTCTTCTTTACGATCCTCGGGACGTCGGCGTTCACGCCCGGCGGCACCTGGGTGGAGGAGGTAGGAGATGCGACCACGCGTGGCGGCCGCCGCAGGCGGCGCGATCGCACTGGTTGTGGCATTGGGTGCGTGCTCGGAGAACACGGGCGAGGGCACCACGGTGGACACCAACCGGCAGCAGACCGGGGTCATCGCGAGCGACCCGAAGGACTCGATGGGTCCGGCGGCCGAGGTGCCGGGCGCCCAGAAGGGCGGCACGCTCACCATCATCCGGGAGACCCCCATCTCCCACCTGGACCCGCAGCGGACGTACTCGTTCGCCGGCCTGATGGCCTCGCCGCTGTTCTCCCGTTACCTGACCACGTGGAAGGACGACGGCAAGGGCGGCCTGGTCCTCGTCGGCGACCTGGCCGAGACGCCGGGCACCAACGTCAACAACGACTGCAAGGTCTGGGAGTTCAAGCTCAAGGACGGGGTCAAGTTCGAGGACGGCCGGCCGATCACCTCCAAGGAGGTCGCGTACGGCATCGCCCGCTCCTTCGACCCGGACCTGTCGGGCGGCCCGACCTACATCCAGGAGTGGCTGGCCGACAGCCCGCAGTTCGACACCAAGTGGGACTTCAAGAAGAACAAGACCTCGCTGCCCCCGGGCCTGACCACCCCGGACGCGAAGACCCTGCGCTTCGAGTTCGCCAAGCCGCGCTGTGACCTGCCGTTCGCGGCCTCGCTGCCGACCACCGCGCCGCTGCCCGCCGACAAGGACACCGGCGTCAACCTGGACAACGCGCCGTTCTCGTCCGGCCCCTACAAGGTCGCCAAGAACCAGGTCGGCGTGCAGCTCACCCTGGACCGCAACCCGAACTGGGACCCGAAGACCGACCCGGTGCGGCACCAGTACCCGGACCAGTTCGTCTGGAGCTTCGGCCCGACGGCCGACGCCGCCAACAACCGGGTGATCGCCGACAACGGCGCGGACCAGAGCGCCGTCGCCTGGAACTTCGTGCCCGCCTCGCTGGTCGCCAAGGTCGCCAACGACCCGGCGCTCAAGCAGCGGAGCATCCTCTCCCCGACGCCGAGCTCCAACCAGCTCGTCATCAACAACCAGCGGGTCAAGGACCTGAAGGTCCGCCAGGCGCTGAACTACGCCATCGACCGCGAGGGCCTGATCAAGGCGGTCGGCGGCCAGACCGTCGCCTCGCCGCTGACCACGCTGATGCCGCCGTCGACGATCGGCTTCAAGGCGTACGACGCCTACCCGGCCGGCGCCAACGGCAACGTCGACAAGGCCAAGGAACTGCTCGGCGGCCAGACGCCGGAGCTGGTCCTCGGCGTCGCCGACAGCACCACCGAGCAGCAGATCGCGACCCAGCTCAAGGGCAACCTGGAGCGGGCCGGCTTCAAGATCACCGTCCGGAACATCCCGGACGACTCGAAGCTCGACGAGGTCAAGAAGAAGGACAACCCCTGGGACCTGTACATCGGTAACTGGGCGGCGGACTGGCCGAGCGGCGCCTCGATCCTGCCGGTGCTCTACGACGGCCGCACCATCAAGCCCGAGGGCAACAGCAACAGCGCGTTCTTCAACGACCCGGCGGTCAACGCCGAGTTCGACCGGATCCTGGCTCTCCCGCCGGCCGACCAGGGCCCGGAGTGGGCCAAGCTCGACGAGCGGATCATGAAGGAGCACGCCCCGGTCGTGCCGCTCTACGTCGACGTGGCCTACCTCGTGCACGGCTCCAAGGTCGGCGGGGTCTACGTCTCCAGCGTCTTCGGCTACCCGGCCTTCGTGAACGCGTACGTCAAGCAGTAACCCGCAGGCACCAACCGCACGGACGGGCCCCGGTCGACAGCGTCGTCGGCCGGGGCCTCCGCGCGTCCGGGCCCGCTCAGCCCCGGTGCCGGCGGTCCGCGTGTCCGGGGCGGGTGCGGCGGCACGTCCAGTCCCGGTGCTGGCGGTCCGCGCGTCCAGGTCCGCTCAGCCGCGGTGCTGGCGGTCCGCGCGTCCGGGTCCGCTCAGCCGCGGTGCTGGCGGTCCGCGCGTCCGGGCCCGGCGCGGCGGGCGGGCTCAGCCCAGGTGCTGGCGGACGAAGTCCAGCTCCAGCCGGAGCAGGCGTTCCGCGGTGCCGCCGGCCGCCATGTGGGTGGCGCCCGTCAGCGGCAGCACCGAGTGCGGGCGGCCGGTCGCCAGCAGCGCCGCCGACAGGCGCAGCGTGTGCGCCGCCACCACGTTGTCGTCGACCAGGCCGTGCACCAGCAGCAGCGGCCGGGCCGCCGCCGGATCCCGCACCGGCTCGCCGGCCAGCTCCACCAGCGAGTGGTGCGCGTAGATGTCCGCCCCGTCGTCCGGCAGACCCAGGTAGCGCTCGGTGTAGGCGGTGTCGTACAGCGCCCAGTCGGTGACCGGCGCCCCGACGACGCCGCACCGGAACAGCTCCGGGTGCCGCAGCACCGCCAGGCCGGCCAGCCAGCCGCCGAACGACCAGCCGCGCACGGCGACCCGGGCGAGGTCGAGGTCGGGGTGCTTGTCGGCCAGCGCGGTGAGCGCGTCCACCTGGTCGAGCAGCACGACGTCCGCCACCCGGCGGTGGATCGCCTTCTCGAACGACGGGGCCACGCCCGGCGTACCGCGGTTGTCGATCGTGACCACGGCGAAGCCGGCGTCGGCCCACCACTGCCGCTCCAGCCAGGCCGAGCGGGCGGCGAGCACCTCCTGGTGGCCCGGCCCGCCGTAGACGTCCAGCAGCACCGGCAGCCGCCGCCCCGTGACGTAGTTGTCCGGATAGAGCACCGCCGTCGGCAGCCGCCGGTCGGTGACCCGCTCCAGCAGCGGCAGCGGAGAGTACGGCGGGGTGGCGGCGAGCGAACGTAGCACCGCCACCTCGCGCTCGCCCTGCCAGACCGTCCACCGGGTGCCCGGGTGGTCGAGCGTGGCGCTGCCCACCACCAGCACGTCCCCGCCCACGGCGGCGGTGTACCAGCCCGGGTCGGTGGTGATCCGGCGCGCGTCGACACCGCCCCCGATCGTGGTGCGCACCCGGAACAGGTGCCGCTCGCTCGGCTCCCCGTCGCTCGCCTCCACCAGCAGGTCGGCCGGGCCGGTGCCGCCCGGCAGCCGCCCCACCACCCGTCGCACGTAGAGCGACGGCGGGGTGAGCAGGGTCCCGTCGGCGAAGAGGCAGCGGGCGTCGTACCCGTCGTGGGCCAACTCGCCGCCGACCAGCACCCGGCCGTCCGGCAGGTGCGCCGGGGTGCCCGGGATCGGCTCCACCCAGCGCGGGTCCGCCAGCTCCGCGTGCACCTGCGTCTCGCCCGTGCGCGGGTCGACGGCGAGCACCAGGCCGTGCTGCTGGGAACGGCGTAGCACGGTGATGAGCGGCCCGCCGTCGGCCCAGTGCACCGCCGTCAGGTACGGGTAGGTCTCCCGGTCCCAGTGCACGTCGACCCAGCCGTCGTCGAGGTCGAGCAGGTGCAGGCTGACCTCCGCGTTCGGGCCGCCCGCCCGCGGGTACGCGACGGTGGTCGGCGGGGTCGCCGGGTCGGCCGGGTCGTGCAGGTGCCAGCGCTCCAGCCGGGACTCGTCCACCCGCGCGGCCAGTACCGAGCGCCCGTCGGGCGCCCACCAGTAGCCGCGGAACCGGTCGAACTCCTCGGCCGCGATGTGCTCGGCCAGCCCCCACGTGACCCCGGAGTCCTCGCCGGCCAGCAGGGTGTCCGTGCCGTCGCCCTCGACCACCCGCAGCTGCCCCCGGCGCACCCCCTCGGCGGCGTCGGTGACGTACGCCAGGCGCTGCCCGGTGGGGTCGGGCCGCGGGTCGAGCACCGGGCCGACGGTGGCCACCTCGACCACGTCGCCGTGCACCAGGTCGGCCCGGAACAGCCGGCCGGCCAGCGCGAAGACCGCCACCCGGCCGGCGCCGTCCAGCGCGTACGAGCCGATGCCGGAAGCGCTCAGCCGCAGCCGCTCGCGCAACGCGCGCTCGCCCGGGCCCAGCGCGTCGACGTCGGCGTCCGCCCCGAGCAGCGCCGCCGGGTCGGCGACCAGCCGCTCCTCGCCGGTCGCCACGTCGAGCAGCCAGAGCGCGTCGGCCGGATCCTCCGGCCCGGCCGAGCGCAGGAAGACCACCCGGGAGCCGTCGTCGGCCACGCAGACCGCGCGCGGCGCTCCCCGGCTGAACCGGCGGGTGCGGGCGGCCAGCTCCGGAAAGTCCACACGCCAGATCGTAGAGCGGCGCCGGTGGTGATGTGGCCGACCTGCCTGGACGCGTCAGAGCCGCCGGGGGAGAACCGCCGGATAGAGTGACCACCGTGACGACGCTGCCCGACCGCCGCCTCCTGCTGGTCCACGCGCACCCCGACGACGAGTCCATCGGCACCGGCTCGACGATGGCGCACTACGCCGCCACCGGTGCCCACGTCACGCTGGTGACCTGCACGCTGGGCGAGGAGGGCGAGATCCACGTGCCGGCGCTGGCCCAGCTCGCCGCCGCCGAGGCGGACCAGCTCGGCGGGTGGCGGATCGCCGAGCTGAACGCCGCCTGCGCGGCGCTCGGCGTCACCGACCACCGCTTCCTCGGCGGCGCCGGCCGCTACCGGGACTCCGGCATGATGGGCCTCGCCACCAACGACCACCCCCGCGCCTTCTGGCAGGCCGACCTCGACGAGGCCGCCGGGCACCTGGTGGAGATCATGCGGGAGGTACGCCCGCAGGTCATGGTCACGTACGACGACAACGGCTTCTACGGCCACCCGGACCACATCCAGGCGCACCGGGTGGCGATGCGCGCGCACGAGCTGGCCGCCGTCGAGGGCTTCGCCCCGGCGAAGGTCTACTGGACGGCGATGCCGCTCAGCGTGCTGGAGGCCGGGATGACCCACTTCGCCGAGTCGTCGGACAACCCCTTCGCCGGCATCGGAGAGGTCTCCGAGCTGCCCTTCGGCACCCCCGACGCGCAGATCGCGGCGCGGATCGACGCCACGGACCAGCACGCCGCCAAGGAGGCGGCGATGCGGGCGCACGCCACCCAGATCCCCGACACCTCCTGGCTCTACTCGATCGCCGGCAACTTCGGCAGCGAGTTCATGGGCGTGGAGTACTACACCCTCGCGGTGGGGGAGAAGGGGCCGGGCAGCGGCCCGTACGGCTGGGAGGACGACCTCTTCGCCGGGCTCGACGTCGCGGACGGCCCGGACCGGTCCCCGGTCGGGGCGGCCGGCCTCCGGTGACGCAGCCCGCCGCGCCGATGTCGGTCGTACCCGAGGAGATCGCCCCGCCGCCCCCCGGACGGCCCCGGCCGATGCTCGACCTCGCCCTGCGGGTGGCCGGCGGGCTCGTCGCCGTCGTGGGCGGGGTGCTCACCGCGGTGCTGGAGCTGCTGCTCGCCACGCTCCGCGTCGGCGGGCACCTGGTCGGCGTCTCGGTGCTGCTCGCCGTCGTGGCGAACGTCGCGCTGAGCTGGTTCGCCCACGAGGCGGTCGGCCGTCGCTGGGCGGTGGCGCTGCCCGCGCTGCCCTGGTTCGTCCTGATGGCGGTCGCGGCGGTCCGCACCGCCGAGGGGGACCTGCTCGTCGCCGGCGACAACTGGGTCGGCCTGGCGATGATCGTGGCCGGCGCGATGACCTTCGCGGTGATGGGCTTCCGGCAGGTCCTGGCGCCGCCGCCGGCCCGTCCGGGGGGCTGACGACACCCAGGTTCCGGTGGTAGACATTCCTGCCAGGAAGCCCGCCGTGGGGGCGGGCGGTACGGCGGGAGGCGTGCGATGAGTGAGCGGTGGCGCGCGATCGGGGTGCTCGCGGTCGCGCTGTTCGCGGTCAACGTGGTCGCCCGGCTGGTCACCCGGTTCGGCTTCGACGGTGACGACACCACCGCCGCCGACCGGGTGTCGCTCGGGATGTTCGTGGTGATCGGGCTGGTGCTGGCCGCGGTCGCCTTCGTCTGGGGCAGGCGCCGGCCGGTCGCCGCCTGGGGGGCGGACCTGGCCGCGGCGGTCGGGATCGCGCTGCTGCTGACGGTGCTGGTGGGGCCGCTGCTGGTCGGCCAGAACCCGTTCGGCGGGGGTGCCGGCACCTTCTTCGCCCAGATCTGGCTCTACCTCGCGGCCACCGGCGTCGGCGTGCTGCTCGGCTACCTGCTGCTCACGGCGCTCGGCCTCGACTACCGCTCGCAGTCCCTCAAGCGCTACGCCGAGCTGCGGGCCACCAAGCCCCGCCGAGTAGTCCGCCGCTAACCCCCCGGCCCCCCGGACCCCCCCCGGGGCCCCCGACTCCCCGCGGCCTCACCTTCCCGACCGCGTTGATCATGACGTTATTGCCGCCGGAAAACGCTTTCAGTGTCGGTAACTCCATGATCAACGCGGCGGTCCCGGGGGTGGGGGGTGGGGGTGGGGGTCAGTGGGGGGCGGTGCGGGTCAGGTAGGTGTGGTGGGTGGTGAAGCCGAGGGAGCGGTAGAGGGCCACGGCCGGCGTGTTGCGCTGTTCGACCTGGAGGAAGGCGTGCGAGGCGCCGGTCGCGGCGCCCCAGTCGACGAGAGCGCGGATGATCCGACCGGCCAGGCCCTGCCGCCTCGCCTCGGGCAGCACCTCGATCAGGCTCAGCCCCAGCCAGCGCCCCTGCCCCGTCACCGTGCCGCGGCCGACCGCGACCAGCGTGCCGTCGGCGTACACGTGGGCGAAGCGGACCTGGCCCACGGCGGTGAGCACGTGTCGGGCGGCGTCCGGCAGGCCGCCCTTGCGGCCGGCGGCGACGGCGAGCCAGTCGTCCGACGGCGCGGCGGCCAACTCCACGGGCGGCGACCCGGCGGGCGCCGGCGTGGCCGGCGGCAGCGCCGCCAGCGGCACGGTCTGCACCAGCACGGGCGGGCGCGCGCCCCAGCCCCGCGCGTCGAGTTCGGCGCCGACCGGAGCGGCGAGCGGCAGCGGGGTGTTGACCATCGCCGGCAGGCCGAGGTCGGCGTACCAGCGTTCCACGGCGTCGAGCGCGGCGGGCAGCGGCCGGTCCGGGTCGCCCACCGGCAGCGCCGAGTTGGCCCGGCCCGTCCACCCGTCGGCGGCGCGCAGCAGCCAGCCGCCGAGCCGCCCCCGGACGGCGGCGGGCCAGGCCTCGTCGGCGGCCAGTTCCAGCTCGACCACGGCAGCGGCGGTGGGCCGGCGGGTCGGCGGCACCCGCTTGGCCCGGTGCACCTCGGCCACCGGGACCCGGAGCCGACCCTGCGCCGTGGCGATAGTGAGATGGGTCTCGCTCAGCTCGACCAGCTCGCCGAGGGCGTCCGAGAAGAGGGGCCGGCCTTCGCGAATCCCCACAATCCGGCGAACCACGATCCGGTGTCCCACATCCTGCTGTCGGAGCACGATCGACCCCCTCCCCGGCGAGATACTAGGCTCTTACCGTCGCGGGTGATCGCGGCGTGTCTTGCGGAGGAGAAGACCGGTGACCTACATCATCGCCGAGCCGTGCGTGGATGTGCTCGACAAGGCATGCATCGAGGAGTGCCCGGTCGACTGCATTTACGAGGGCAACCGGATGCTCTACATCCACCCCGACGAGTGCGTCGACTGTGGTGCCTGTGAGCCCGTCTGCCCGGTCGAGGCGATCTTCTACGAGGACGACGTCCCGGAGCAGTGGAAGGACTACACCGGCGCCAACTACGAGTTCTTCGAGGACCTGGGCTCCCCCGGTGGCGCCTCGAAGATCGGCAAGGTGGAGAAGGACGCGTCCTTCGTCGCCGCGCAGCCGCCGCGCGGCGAGGGCCACTGAACCGCCCCGCGCCGGTCTCGGCACGGCTGCCCGAGTTCACCTGGGACTCCCTGGACGCCGCGGCCGCGCTGGCCGCGGCGCACCCGGAGGGAATGATCAACCTCTCCATGGGTACGCCGGTGGACCCGGTGCCCGAGGTGATCCGGCGGGCGTTGGCGGAGGCGTCGGACGCCCCGGGCTATCCGCTGACCGCCGGCACCCCGGCGCTGCGCGAGGCGATCGCCGCCTGGGTCGCGCGGGCCTGCGGTGCGGGCGTCGACGGCCTCGGCGTGCTGCCCACGATCGGCTCCAAGGAACTCGTCGCCTGGCTGCCCACGCTGCTCGGCGTGGGCCCGGGCGACGTCGTCGTGGTGCCCTCGGTGGCCTACCCGACATACTTCGACGGGGCCGCGCTCGCCGGCGCCACGGTGGTGCGCGCCGACTCGCTCACCGCCGTCGGCCCGACCCCCCGGGTGCGCCTGGTCTGGGTCAACTCGCCGGGCAACCCCACCGGGCGGGTCCTGCCGGCGGCCCACCTGCGCAAGGTGGTCGACTGGGCCCGGGAGCGGGGTGCGGTGGTCGCCAGCGACGAGTGCTACCTGCCCCTGGGCTGGTCCGCCGAGCCGGTCTCGGTGCTCTCGCCCGAGGTCTGCGACGGGTCGTACGACAGCGTGCTGGCGGTGCACTCGCTCTCCAAGCGCTCCAACCTGGCCGGCTACCGGGCCGGATTCGTGGCCGGCGACCCGGCGCTCGTGGCGGAGCTGCTCAAGGTCCGCAAGCACGCCGGCATGATCGTGCCCGCGCCGGTGCAGGCCGCGATGGTGGCCGCGCTGCGCGACGAGCGGCACGCCGACGAGCAGCGCGAGCGCTACCGGGCCCGGCGGGAGGTCCTGCACGCCGCGTTCACCGGCGCGGGCTTCACCGTCGAGCACTCCGAGGCGGGCCTCTACCTCTGGCTGACCCGCGGCGAGGACTGCTGGGAGACGGTCGACTGGCTGGCCCGGCGGGGCATCCTGGCCGCCGCCGGAGCCCTCTACGGCCCGGGCGGCCGGCAGCACGTCCGGGTGGCGCTGACCGAGTCCGACGAGCACGTGGCGGCGGTCGCCGGCCGACTCGCCCAGCCCTGATCACTCAGTCGCCGGTCAGAGGGTGACCGGCCGCACCTCGGTCACGTCTCGTCGGCCTGCGGCAGAGCAGTTTCGGCGGCTCGGCGACATGGTGACCGAACTGCCTTGGGCGTACCTCGACCGTGACGATCCGGGTACCCCGTACGCGCAGTGGCGGGAGAAGGTGACCGGCGGCTGGGGCTGACCGGGGCCGGGCGATATCCTCGGCCGGACGGGGGAGGGGCGGTGTGCCCCGTACCGAACGGAGACGCCGAGGTGGGCCGATTGGCGGGCAGTGCCGGCGGACCGGCCCGTGCGGCGGTGGTGGGCACCGGAATGATCGGTGGCTCGGTGCTGCTCCGGCTGCGTGACGCCGGGCTCGACGTCGCCGGCTGGGACCCGGACCCGGCGACCCGACGGTACGCCCGTGAGCAGGGGTTCGCCTGTCCGGACACCGTCGAGGAGGCGGTGGCGGACCGGGACTTCGTCTTCCTCTGCGGACCACTGCCCAGCCTGCCCGGGATGCTCAGTCGGGTGGCCGCCGCCACCGACGAGGATTGCGTGCTCACCGACGTGGGCAGCACGAAGGCGGCGCTGGCCGCCTTCGCCGACACCCGGGGCGTCGGGCATCGTTTCGTCCCTGGGCACCCGATGGCCGGAGCGGACCGAGCCGGCGTCGCCTCGGCCAGTCCGGCGCTGCTCGACCGCGCGGCCTGGGTGCTCTGCCCGGACCCGGCCGGCGTGGTGGCGTTCCGCCGGCTGGCTCCGTTGATCATCGACGTGTTCCGGGCCAGGTTGGTGCCGATGTCGCCGACCCAGCACGACACGGTGGTCGCGCTCTCCTCGCACGTGCCGCACCTGCTGGCCGGCGCGCTCGCCGGGGCGGTGCAGGAGGCGCCCCTGCGGGACGCCGTCCTCGCGCTGGCCGCCGGCAGCTTCCGTGACGGTAGCCGGGTCGCCGGCACCCCTGCCGAACGGACCGCCAACATGCTGCTCAGCAATCGGGAGCGGGTGCTCGAGGAACTGACCCGGGTCACCGACTACCTCGACAAGCTGGCGGGGGCGGTCCGGGCGGGGGACGCCGAGGCGCTGACCTCGCGGTACCGGGCGGCGGCGGCGGCCCGGACCGTGCTGGCCGGGCGGAACTTCGCCAGCCGGGAGCGCGCCTTCCCGGTCGCCGGGGACGCCGACGCGGAGGTCGCGTACCTGTGGGAGCTCGGGGCGGCCGGCGGTTATCTGAGCGGGTGCCGCGTCGACGCCGGGACCGTCTCGTACATCGCGCACCTTCCGGCGGACGCCGGGCCGGTCTGACCGTTGTTCCCGCGCGCGGGTGGGCCGGTGCGCGATTAGGGTGAGGGCATGGTGGACGGGCCGGTGGTGGCGGTGCGCGGCGAGGCGTACCGCGAGGTCGCGCCGGAGATCGCGCAGTTCACTGTGACCGCGACGGCCCGCGACCGGGACCGGGAGGCCACCCTGACCCGGCTGGCCGAGCGGGCCGCCGCCGTGCGGGTGCTGCTCGACGGCTACGGCGCCGCCATCGACCGGCGGGAGACCGGCGAGCTGCGGGTCCGGCCGGAGACCAGGCGCTCCGGGGAGCGGGTCGTCGCCTACCACGGCAGCGTGGCCACCACCGTGACGGTCAGCGACTTCACCGCGCTCGGCGACCTGATGCTGCGCCTGGCCGACCAGGACCAGGTCGAGGTGGCCGGGCCGTGGTGGTCGCTGCGGCCGGACAGCCCGGCCCACCGGGAGGCCCGGCACGCCGCCATCGCCGACGCGCTGCTGCGTGCCCGCGAGTACGCCGAGGCGCTGGGCGCCCGGGTGACCGCCCTGATCGAGCTGGCCGACGCGGGCGCGGCGGAACGGCCGATGATGAGCAGGATGGCCTACGGGGCGGGTGGGGGTGCCGAGAGCGCCCCGGAGCTGGAGCTCGACCCGCAGCCGCAGACCGTGCAGGCGGCGGTGCACGCGCGCTTCGCGATCAGCGAGCCGGTCCTCGGCTGATGGAGACCGCCAGGGTCGTCGTGGTCGACGAGTTGGTCACGCGGGCGCGGGCCCTCGCCGACGCCGGCCCGCGGCAACTGCTCGGCATCGCCGGGGCGCCCGGCGCGGGCAAGTCCACGCTGGCGGAGCGGATCGTCGAGGCGGTCGGCCCGACCGCCCGGCTGGTGCCGATGGACGGCTTCCATCTCGCCCAGGCCGAGCTGCACCGGTTGGGTCGGGCGGAGCGCAAGGGCGCCATCGACACGTTCGACGCCAACGGCTACGTCTCGATGCTGCGGCGCCTGCGCCGGCTGGAGCCGACCGCCGTCTACGCGCCGGCGTTCCGCCGGGACCTGGAGGAGCCGGTGGCCGGCTCCATCGAGGTGCCGCCGTCGGTGCGGCTGGTGGTCACCGAGGGCAACTACCTGCTGGTGAACCGGATGCCCTGGGACGAGGTGCGGCAGCTGCTGCACGAGGCGTGGTTCCTGGACCTGGACGCCGAGCTGAGGCTGCGCCGGCTGACCGCCCGGCACCAGGCGTACGGGCGGACGGCGGAGCAGGCCCGAGCCTGGGCCACGGGCAGCGACGAGACCAATGCCGCCCTGGTGGCCGGCACCGCGCAGCACGCGGACCTGGTCGTCCGGCTGGCCGAGCCGCCCCCCGTCGGGCCGGCCGTCGGCTGACCCGTACGCGCGGCCGGCGGCGGTCATCGGCGGGCAGGTTCGCACGGGGGCCGTGAGCGACCCCCGTCCGGCAGGGACGTGCCCGGTCCGGCCCGCCCGGCGGGTCGGGCGGGCGGACGTCGGGTCAGCCGGATCCCTGCCGGGGCGCCGGCACGCCCCGCCGCAGCAGCCAGGCCACGCGCGAGCGTTCCCGGTGGAACTCGGGCGCCTCCGGATAGCCGCTGTGGTTGCGGATGGGCGGGTCGGCCACCTCCCCGTCGCTGGGGTGCAACGCCTCCGGGTCCCGTACGGGCAGGTCGCGTTCGCCGGCCGTGACCTGCCAGCCGAGCGGGTCGGTGTCGCGCCAGAAGTTGGTCCAGCGGGTCCGGCCGCCGGGCGGCGTCAGCGCCTCGGCCAGCACCGGCAGCCGGTCCGGCCCGAAGTAGGCCGGGAAGACCCGCCCGTAGAGCCGGGTGAGCTGGCATCCGTAGGAGAAGAACCAGATCCGTCGGCGGGACCGGGCGGGAAGCTGGAGGAGCACGGCCGCGCAGATCACCGTGCCCTGGCTGTGTCCGGAGAGGATGATCCCGTCCACGGCCCGCGGGTCGTGCTCGTCCAGCGCCAGCAGCCCGGCCGCGCGGGTCTGCAACTCGGGCACGGCGCGCTCCGCGTAGCTGGGCGGGGCCAGCGGGTGCGCGGCCCGGGGCCAGAAGGTGCCGACGTCCCAGAGCACGCCGACGGAGCGGCGCACGAGGTCGTTGCGGTAGACGAGCAGGCCCACGGTGCCGACCAGCATCGGTAGCCAGCCGAGCAGCCGGTTGCCCAGGTCGGAGGCCCACGCGACCACGGCGGCGCCGCCGGTGGCCACCGTCGGGTGCGGCGGGTCGCCGGAGAGCACGGCGGCGCAGCCGACGGCGACCAGCACACCGGCCGCGACGGCGTAGCCGCCCACCAGCCGCACCGCGTGCTCGCCGACCAGCCGGTGCAGCGCCCGCCAGGCGCTCACCTGGTGGCCGCGTCGCAGGTCGTGGCCGGAGAGCCGGTGGCCGGGGGGCACCAGGTTCGCGTACTCGCGGCGGCGGAGGCGGACGAAGAGCAGTCCGGCCCGGGCGGCCGTGGCGGCGAGCGCGAGCAGGGCGACGACGAAGGCGAGCCCGGCCCAGCTCAGCGGCACCGGCGGCGTGACGGGGGAGAGCCCGCCGGCCGGCTGGTCGCCGCCGAGCCGATCGGCGGCCCAGTGGAGCATGCCGGC
Organism: Micromonospora citrea; assembly: GCF_900090315.1. Lineage (NCBI taxonomy): Bacteria > Bacillati > Actinomycetota > Actinomycetes > Micromonosporales > Micromonosporaceae > Micromonospora > Micromonospora citrea. The sequence goes on from NZ_FMHZ01000002.1 coordinate 4,499,354, forward strand.
GCTGTAGGAGACGCAGAGCAGCCAGCCGGAACCGGCCAGCAGCGCCGGCGCGCGGCCACCCCAGGCCAGGTCGGTGTGGGGCTCCAGCGGCTGGCGCTCGGCCGGCGTGGGGACGCGGGGCAGCACCAGGCCGGTCGCGGCGAGCGCGACGGCTCCGAGGACGAGCACCCAGATCTCCAGCGGCGCGGGCGGGAGCCCGGGCAGCCGGCCGGTGGTCCAGGCGAGGCCGAGGGCGAGCAGCAGGGCGGCCCCCGCCGGCGCGGCCAGCCCCCGCCGCCCCGACCGGCTGACCGACCCGATCGCGATCAGCAGGAGCAGTTGTCCGGTGCCCAGTCCGGCGACGACCTGGTCGAAGCCGGGCAGCGACCGGTCGGCCACGCACGCCGGCCCGCCGGTGGCGCCGCAGCCGGACACCGGGCGCAGGTCGGCCAGCGGAGTGCCGGCGGGGCCGTCGGGCAGCAGCAGGATCAGCAGGGTCCCCGTCAGCCCGGCGGCGGTGAGCCCGGCGACCGCGACGCTCCACGGGCCGAGCGGGGTGTGCCCCGCGCGCCGGGTCAGCCAGGGGCGCGCGAGCGCGACCACCGCGATCAGCCCGACGGCGGCGAGCGCGGCCACGGTGGGCCAGGCGACGACGGCCCGGACGCCGCGGGGCGGGTCCATGGCGAGGACCGCACCGAGCGGTACGGCGGCGGCGACGACCGTCCCGGTGCACAGGTGCAGCACGGCCGCGCGGCGCAGCTGCCCCTCGCCGCTCCAGAACCTGGCGTCCTGCAGCGGGTTGCCCGGTGGGCCGGGCGGCGGCTCGGGCGCGGGCGGCTCCGGCGCGGGCTGGCCGGGTTCCCCGCTCGGGCCCTCGTCGGTGGGCCGGGCGACGGCGAGCGGCGCGGGCTCGGCCGGCATCTGCGCCTCGTACTGGTAGGTCCGCCAGCTCACCAGCCCGAGCAGGGCCAGCACGCCGAGCGGCGCGAGCAGGCCGACGGCGAGGGGCCGGGCCGCCTCGCTCCACCAGCCCCGCCCGAGGAACTCCCAGGGACCGGGGATCCGGCCCAGACAGTCCTCGTCGACGCACTGCCAGCCGACGAGGTCGACCCCGACGCCGGTGAAGGCGAGCGCGAGGGTGCCGGTGAGGCTGAGGCAGAACAGCCGGATCAACCAGGCGGTGGCGCCCGACCGGCAGGACGGGCGCTCGTCGTCCGGGTCCGCCGGGATACCCGGCCGGGCGTGCAGCGCGATGTTGGCCAGGGTGAAGGGCAGCAGCAGCGTCCACAGCGCCCGTTCCACGTCGCGCGCGGTCCGCGCCCCGGAGGTCAACTGCCCCCAGCTGTACGCCTCGACGACGATCGGGTCGTCCGGCCCGCTGCCGGGCGAGCGGTAGAAGCCGGTCACCGGGCCGCCCGCGACGAGCCACGGCGGGGGCGGGTCGGCCCCGGGTGCGGGCCGCAGACCCAGGATCTGACCAGGGGGCGTGTTGGAGACCCCGTGCACCCGCAGTTCGAGCACTCGACCGATCATCGCGCCTCCTGGTGACGGCATCACCACCCACAGTGCCGTGGGCGGGGCGCGACACGCCAGGCGCAAATGGACGTTTGTGCAGGTGGCGGGCTTGATCGGGGTCAGTCGAGCTGTCGTACGACCCGGGCCGGGTTACCGAGCGCGACCACGTTTGCCGGCAGGTCCCTCGTCACGACGGCGCCCGCGCCGACGACGGTGTTCTCCCCGATGGTGACGCCGGCGAGCACGATCGCCCCGCCGCCGAGCCAGACGTTGTCGCCGATGGTGATCGGCTTGGCCGCCTCCCACTTGTCGCGTCGCGGCCCGGGCTCGACGGGGTGGGTGGGGGTGAGCAGTTGGACGTTCGGTCCGATCTGGACGTCGGCGCCGATGGTGATCGGGGCGACGTCGAGGAAGACCGCGTTGAAGTTGACGAAGCTGCGCGGCCCGATCCGGATCTGCCACCCGTAGTCGCAGTGGAAGGGCGGCCGGACCCAGGTCTCGTCGCCCACCTCGCCGAGCAGGTCACGCAGGGCGGCGAGCCGGCCCTCGGGATCGGCGGCGGGGCTGGTGTTGAAGCGTTCCGTCAGGCGCGCGGCGCGGTCCAGGTCGGCGAGGATCTCCGGCTCGTCGGCGATGTACGGCTCGCCGGCCAGCATGCGTTCCTTCATGGAGGTCACCGGTCGATCCTGCCCGAGGGGCGGGGGATCTGTTGGCCGGTCCGTCACATTCAGGCCTTCACTATGCATACCCGGTATGTAAATATGATGACCGTCAATGCACGTCTCTCTCACAGGTAGTAACGCCCGACGAGGAGGATCCGTTGCAGCGAACAAGAAGAATGGCCGGTCTCGGTCTGGTGCTCGGTCTGGTGCTCGGCACCCCCGGAGTGGCCGTGGCCCAGGCGCCCGCCGAACCCGCCGCCCGTCCCGTCCCGACCGCCGACCGGGGCGCCGCCGCCCCGGCGGGAGTGGCGGGCGAGCGTCCGACCACCGTCACCCTGCTCACGGGCGACCGGGTGACGGTGACCGGCGCCGGGGCCAGCGTGCGTCCGGGGCCGGGGCGGGAGAAGGTCCGCTTCCTGGCCCGGCGCGAGCAGGGCCGGCTCAGCGTCGTGCCGCAGGACGCGGTCCCGCTTATCCGGGCGGGGCGGGTCGACCAGCGGCTGTTCGACGTCACCGGGTTGATCGCCGCCGGCTACGACGACGCGCGGCGCGACGACCTGCCGGTGCTCATCACCGGGCGGGCCGGCGCGGCGCGGCGCGCGGCGACGCCGGCCGGCGTCACGGTCACCCGCGAACTGCCGACCGTCGGTGGGGTCGCCGGGACGGCGGCCAAGGACCGGGTCGGCGAGGTGTGGGCGGCGGTCACCGCCGCCGGGGCGTCGGTCGGCACGGCGGGGGGTGTCGACCGGATCTGGCTCGACGGCCGGCGGCGGCTCACCCTGGACCGCAGCGTGCCGCAGATCGGCGCGCCGGCGGCCCACCGGGCCGGCCTGACCGGCCGCGGCGTGCGGGTGGCGGTGCTGGACACCGGGCTGGACGCCACCCACCCGGATCTGGCCGGCCGGGTGGCGCAGGCGCGCAACTTCACCGAGGAGGCCGCCGCCGGCGACGTGGTCGGGCACGGCACCCACGTCGCCTCGATCATCGCCGGCAGCGGCGCCGCCTCGGGCGGCCGGCACCGGGGAGTGGCCCCGGACGCGACGCTGCTCGACGGGAAGGTCTGCGAGACCAACGGCTGCCCGGAGTCGGCGATCCTGGCCGGGATGCAGTGGGCCGCGGCGGAGCAGCGGGCCGACGTGGTCAACCTGAGCCTCGGCGGCTTCGACACCCCGGAGGTCGACCCGCTGGAGGAGGCGGTCAACACGCTCACCGCGCAGACCGGCGCGCTCTTCGTGATCAGCGCCGGCAACGACGGCGAATTCGCCCCCGTCAGCTCGCCCAGCACCGCCGACGCGGCCCTCTCGGTGGGCGCCGTCGACCGGGACGACAGTCTCGCCGACTTCTCCAGCCGTGGCCCCCGCACGGGTGACGACGCCCTCAAGCCCGACGTCACCGCCCCCGGTGTGGGCATCGTCGCGGCACGCAGCCGGGACGCGGTGATCGGCGAGCCGGCCGGGGACGGCTACGTGTCCCTCTCCGGCACCTCGATGGCCGCGCCGCACGTCACCGGCGCGGCGGCGCTGCTGGCCCAGCGGCACACCGACTGGACCGCCGGGCGGCTCAAGGCCACGCTGACGGCCTCGGCCAAGCCGCACCCGGGGCTGACCGCGTACGAGCAGGGCGCCGGGCGGGTCGACGTGGCCCGCGCGATCGACCAGACGGTGACCAGCGACCCGGCCGGCGTCTCCTTCGGCCGGGCGCTCTGGCCGCACGGCGACGACACGCCGGTCACCCGCACCGTGACCTGGCGCAACGACGGCACGGCCCCGATCACCCTCGACCTCGCCGTCGAGGCGACCGGCCCGGACGGCGATCCGGCGCCGGCCGGTGTGTTCACCCTCGGCGCGAGCCGGCTCACCGTGCCGGCCGGCGGCACGGCCAGCACCACCGTCACGGCCGACACCCGCGTCGAGGGCCCCGACGGCCACTACACCGGCCGGGTCGTCGCCCGCTCCGGCGCCACCGTGGCGGTCACCCCGCTGGCCGTGCACCGGGAGGTGGAGAGCTACACGCTGACCGCTCGGCACATCGACCGCGCCGGCGGGGCCGCGAGCATGTACGGCACCACGCTGATCTCGCTGGACGGCTTCGCCACGTACGACCTGTACGACGCCGACGGCACCGCCGAACTGCGGGTGCCCAAGGGGCGCTACGGCCTGTCCAGCGTCGTGTACGACTTCGACGGCGAGGAGTTCGTCGGGGCCAGCCAGCTCAGCCAGCCGGAGCTGGCGGTGGCCGGGGACACCGCCATCACCGTCGACGCCCGCCGGGCGGGCCCGGTGCGGATGACCGTGCCGCAGCGTTCGGCCACCCCGGCGCTGGTCACCCTCGAGGCGGACTTCGTCACCGACCAGGGCGGCTACGGCTTCTCCCTGCTGTCGGAGAACTTCGACGGCCTCCACGCGGGCGGCATGGGACAGCCGGCGCCCGGGGACCGGTTCGTCGCCTCGGTGAGCAGCCAGTGGGCGGACCGGAATGCGGCGAGCAGCCCCTATCTCTACGCGCTCAGCGAGACGCTGCCCGGCCTGATGCCGGCCGGCTTCGTCCGCCACTACCGGGCGAAGGACCTGGCCACCGTCACCCACCGGTTCAACGGCGGTGCCCCCGGCCTGATCAGCGAGCGCGTGGTCTTCCCGCGCCGGGACCCGGACCTCGGCGGCTGGGCGGTCGTCCTGCCCACCGCGACCCCTGGCCAGCGGGTCGAGTACCACAACACCCGTGGCGTGCGCTGGTCCTCGGAGTTGGACTTCGGGGTGCCTTCGACGGACGGCTGGACCGACATCAAGGCGGTGCTGTTCGGCGAGGAGCGGAGCCTGCGGGCCGGGCGGCACTACCGGGAGAGCTGGAACAGCGCGCCGTACGGGCCGTCGTTCCCGGCGGCCGGCATCACCCGGCGGGGCGACCGCATCGAGGTGAGCCTGCCGCTGCACAGCGACGCCGAGGGGCACGCCGGCGGCTCGCTCGCCGACACCGCCCGCACCGCCCTCTACCGCGACGGGGTGCTGGTCGGGGAGAGCGAGGAGCCGGCGTACGGCGGGTTCGACGTGCCGCCGGGCGCGGCCGACTACCGGCTGGAGGTGTCGTCGAAGCGGAGCTTCACCGACCTCGCCACCGAGGTGGCGGCCACATGGACGTTCCGGTCCCGGCACGTCGCCGGGGACGATCCGGTCGCGCTGCCGGCGTCGGCGATCCGGTTCACGCCCCGGCTCGACCGGGCGAACGCCGCCCCGGCGGGCCGGAGCTTCGCGATCCCCGTCCGCGTGGAGCGGCAGCCGGGTGCGCCCTCGGCCCGGGTCGCGGCGCTGACCGTCGACGTCTCCTACGACGGCGGGAAGACCTGGCAGCGGGCCCGGGTCCGCTCCGGTGGGGACGGCTGGACGGCCACCGTGCGGCACCCCGCCGGCCCCGGACACGTCTCGCTGCGGGCCACCGCCCGGGACACCGCCGGTAACACGGTGACCCAGCGCGTCATCCAGGCGTACCGCCTGCGGTGAGGCGTACCCCCGCCGGGTCCGCGACCAGCGCGGACCCGGCGGGAGGGCCCGTCAGTCGTTGGCGTGCAGCGCGGCGTTCAGCTCGATGCCCCGGCCGCTGCGCTGCCTCGCCTCCAGCGCGCCGGTCACCGAGTTGCGCCAGAACAGCAGCCCGTCCACCCCGGACAGCTCCCGGGCCTTGACCACCCGGCCGTCCGGCAGGGCGATCTTGGACGCGGCCGTCACGTAGCAGCCGGCCTCGACCACGCAGTCGTCGCCGAGCGAGATGCCCACGCCGGCGTTCGCGCCGATCAGGCTGCGCTCGCCGATGCGCACCTTCTCCGTGCCGCCGCCGGAGAGGGTGCCCATGATCGAGGCGCCGCCGCCGATGTCGGAGCCGTCGCCGACCACCACGCCCTGCACGATCCGGCCCTCGACCATCGAGGTGCCGAGGGTGCCGGCGTTGAAGTTGACGAAGCCCTCGTGCATGACGGTGGTGCCGGCCGCCAGGTGCGCGCCGAGCCGCACCCGGTCGGCGTCGGCGATCCGCACGCCCGAGGGCACCACGTAGTCGGTCATCCGGGGGAACTTGTCCACCCCGTGCACGGCCAGGTGGCGGCCGGCGGCCCGCTCGATGACCCGCAGCTCGTCGACCCGCTCCGGCGGGCACGGCCCGGCCGAGGTCCAGGCCACGTTCGCCAGCTTGCCGAAGATGCCGTCGAGGTTGAGCTCGTTCGGCCGCACCAGGCGGTGGGAGAGCAGGTGCAGCCGCAGGTACGCGTCCGCGGCGTCCTTGATCGGGTCGTCCAGCGAGCCGATAACGGTGACCACCTGGACGGTACGCAGCCCGGGCAGCGCCCGGTCGCCGACCGCTCCCGGCGGCAGGTCCAGCACGTCCGCCTCGTCCTCGCCGGCGACCAGCGGCAGCTCGCCGAGCCCCAGCTTGCCGGTCGGATACCAGGTGTCGAGCACCTGGTCGTCAGCGGTCACGGTGGCCAGGCCGATGCCCCAGGCGGATTCGGACGTCACGGATTCACCTCTCGTTCGTGGCTGCGGGTCGCGGGCCCGCCCTGCGCCCCGCGCGACCGCCTCCCGCGGCGGCCACCCGGGCACGCTCGCTCCTCGCGCACACCCGACCTGACGGTACCGTGCGAACCATGGAGAACCCGCTGACCCCCGAGGTCCTGGCCGATCCGGTGGCGCTGACCCGTGCGCTGGTCGACATAGAGTCCGTGTCCCTCAACGAGAAGGCCATCGCCGACTGCGTGGAGGAGGTGCTGCGGGGTGTGCCGCACCTGACCACCTACCGGCACGGCAACACCGTGATGGCGCGGACCGACCTGGGCCGGGACCAGCGGGTGGTGCTCGCCGGGCACCTGGACACGGTGCCGCTGAACAACAACTTCCCGTCGAGCATGCGTGGCGATCTGATGTACGGGTGCGGCACCTCGGACATGAAGTCCGGGGTGGCGTACGCGCTGCACCTGGCGGTGACCCTGCCGGACCCGCGCTACGACGTGACGTACTTCTTCTACGAGGCCGAGGAGATCGAGTCCAGGTACAACGGCCTCTTCCTGGTCGCCGAGGCGCACCCGGAGTGGCTGGAGGCGGACTTCGCGGTGCTGCTGGAGCCGACGTACGGCATCGTCGAGGCCGGCTGCCAGGGCACCATGCGCTCGGTCGTCACCACCACCGGCGTACGCGCCCACTCGGCCCGCTCCTGGCACGGCGTGAACGCCATCCACGCGGCGGGCGAGGTGCTCGACCGGCTGGCCCGGTACGAGGCCCGGCGCGTCACGATCGACGGCTGCGACTACCGGGAGGGGATGAACGCGGTCCGCATCCACGGCGGCGTGGCGGGCAACGTGGTCCCGGACCACTGCGAGGTCGAGGTCAACTACCGGTTCGCGCCGGACCGCACCCCGGCGGAGGCCGAGGCGCACCTGCGCGAGGTCTTCGCCGGCTTCGAGGTGCGGGTCACCGACTCGGCCGCCGGCGCCCCGCCCGGGCTGGAGGCGGCCCCCGCCCGCGAGTTCCTCGCGGCGGTCGGCGCCGCGCCGATCGGCAAGCTCGGCTGGACGGACGTGGCCCGGTTCGCGGCGATGGGCATCCCGGCCCTGAACTTCGGCCCCGGCGACCCGAACCTGGCCCACCACCCCGACGAGCACGTCGAGATCAGCAAGATCCGGGACGGCGCCGCCACACTGCACCGCTGGCTCGCCTCCGCCTGACGGGCGCGCCCGGCCGGGCGTCGGCCGTTCCGGCGGTCGTGCCCCGGCCCGGTGCCGGCGTGCTGAGGGCTGAGTCCCGCCGAATGCCGCCGTGCTGACGGGCGCGCCGCGGTCACGGCGCCGGGGCTCGTCGCGCACGTGACCGGGAGGCCCGCGTCAACCGAGCGGTGCTCGGTAACGCGGGCCTCCCGGTCGACGTCGTGTCGTCGGCGCCGTCAGACGGCGGCGGACGTGTCGGCGGTGGGCCGGGCGTCGGTCGGGCCGCCCTGGTCGGCGGCAGACGGCTCCATCAGGCGGGCGCGGCGGCGCTCGGCCACCACGTCGCGGATCCGGCGCTGCATCTGCCGCCGGATCCGGATCATCTCGCTGTTGCTGATCACGCTGACTCCTCCCCCGCAGGCGCGTGCCGGGGCATACCCGGTATGTGAATAGTAAGACGTACGAGCGACAGATTTAGTTGCCCATGATCCGGAACTAATTTCCGCCGCTGGTCGCCCCGCACACCCGGCGGGTGCCGCTCCACTACGGTTGCTCCCATGGGTCAGAGCAACGGGCGGGAGGCCGGCCGCGAGCCGGGACGGGAACGGCACCGGGGGGCCGTGACGCTGCGGCGGCAGGCGATCACGGACAGCACCGCCGACCAGCGCCTGCTCGACTCGCGGGGGCGCGGCGACTGGAAGACCAAGGACGCCTGGCGGGCCCTGCGCATCCTCTCCGAGTTCGTCGAGGGCTTCGACACCCTCGCCGACCTGCCGCCCGCGGTGAGCGTCTTCGGCTCCGCGCGCAGCCGACCCGAGAGCCCGGAGTGCCGGATGGCCGAGGCGCTCGGCGCGGCCCTGGCCCGGGCCGGCTACGCGGTGATCACCGGCGGCGGGCCGGGCGTGATGGAGGCGGCCAACCGGGGCGCCAGCGAGGCCGGCGGGCTCTCCGTGGGGCTCGGCATCGAGCTGCCCTTCGAGCAGGGCCTCAACGACTGGGTCGACCTGGCCATCGACTTCCGCTACTTCTTCGCCCGCAAGACGATGTTCGTCAAGTACGCGCAGGCGTTCGTCGTGCTGCCCGGCGGGTTCGGCACCATGGACGAGCTCTTCGAGGCGCTCACCCTCGTGCAGACGGGCAAGGTCACCCGGTTCCCCGTGGTGCTGATGGGCGTCGACTACTGGCGTGGCCTGCTCGACTGGCTCCGCGACACCATGGCGGCCGACGGCAAGATCGGGCCGGTCGACCTGGAACTGATCTGCGTGACCGACGACATCGACTCGGCGGTCCGGCACATCGTCGAGGCCGAGGCCACCCTCTCCGCCGAGCAGGAGGCGGTCCGCGAGGAGGCGGTGGCGGTCACCGCAGCCGACCAGCGGGCCGCCGCCGAGGCGGGCGACGAGAGCCGGGAGCGCTGAGCGTGGCGGCGATCTGTGTCTTCTGCGCCTCGTCGCGTACCCTCGACCGGCGCTGGCTGGACCTGGCGGCCGAGACGGGCGCGGAGATCGCCCGGCGCGGGCACACGCTCGTCAGCGGCGGCGGCTGCGTCGGCATGATGGGCGCGCTGGCGGACGGCGCGCGGGCGGCCGGCGGTCGGACGATCGGGGTGATCCCGCAGTCGCTGGTCGACCTGGAGGTCGCCGACCTGGCGTCGGACGAGTTGCTCGTCACCGACTCGATGGCCAGCCGCAAGACGGTCATGATCGACAAGTCGGACGCGTTCGTCACCCTGCCCGGCGGCCTCGGCACCCTCGACGAGCTGTTCGAGGTCTGGACGACCGCGACGCTCGCCCTGCACGCGAAGCCGATGGTGCTGGTCGACACCGACGGCTTCTACCGCCCGATGCTCGACTGGCTGGGCGCCCTGGCCGACCAGACCTTCCTCAAGCCCGCCGGCCTGGGCCTCCTCACGGTGACCGACACAGTCACCGCCGCCCTGGACGCCCTGGACCGCCAGCTGACCTGATCCGGGCGGGCGGAGCGGGGTGGCGGGGTGGGGGTGTCGTACGGGCGTGGTGGGATGGGCAGATGCAGGCGTACCGGCTGGTGCGCCGGCCTGCCGAGGCGGCCCGGGGGGACCGCAGGTCCGGCGGGCCGGCCCGGGGGGACGGTCGGTCCGGTGGGCCGACCGAGGGCGAGCGGCGGTCCGATGGACCGGCCGGCGGTGACGCGCACCGTCGGGCGGCGCGGCTGACCGATCCGCACCAGGCGGAGGTCGTCGCGCACACCGACGGGCCCATGCTGGTGCTCGGCGGCCCCGGCACGGGCAAGACCAGCACCCTGGTCGAGGCGGTCGCCGCACGCGTGGCCGAGGGCGTCGACCCGGAGCGGATCCTGGTGCTCACCTTCAGCCGCCGGGGCGCCACCGCGCTGCGCCAACGGATCGAGGCGCGGGCGGCCGGCGACGGGCACCGGGTGCTGCGCGAGCCGCTGGTCCGCACCTTCCCGGCGTACGCCTTCGGGCTGCTGCGCCGCGCGGCGGCCGAGCGGGGCGAGCCGTCCCCGCGCCTGCTCACCGGCCCGGAGCAGGATCTCATCATCCGCGAGCTGCTCGACGTGGTCGGCGAGGAGCCCGACGACGACCCGGTGGGCTGGCCGGAGGACCTGCGCCCCGCGTTGCGCACCCGGGCCTTCGCCGCGCAACTGCGCGACCTGCTGATGCGCGCCGCCGAGCGCGGCGTCGGCCCCGTCGAGCTGGCCCGGCTGGGCGAGAAGCTCGGCCGCGCCGACTGGCCGGCCGCCGCGCGCTTCCTCCGGGAGTACGTGGCCGTGCTCGCCCTGCGCGACGTGAGCAACCGCGGCTCCGTCGCCTACGACCCGGCCGAGCTGGTCCGGGCCGCCACCGGGATGCTGCTCGACGATCCGGAGCTGCTCGCGGCCGAGCGCCGCCGGCTGGCCCACGTCTACGTCGACGAGCTGGCCGACACCGACCCCGCCCAGCAGGATCTGCTCGCGACGGTGGCCGGCGGCGGCAAGCACCTGGTCGCGTTCGCCGACCCGGATTCGTCCACGTACGCCTTCCGCGGCGCGGACCCCGCGGTGGTGACCACGTTCGCCCACCGCTTCCGCACCGCCTCCGGCGCGCCCGCGGCGCAGGTGGTGCTGACCACCTCCTACCGGGCCGGCCCCCGGCTGCTCGCCGCGTCCGGCCGGCTGGCGCGGCGGCTGCGGGGCCCGGCCGCGCACCGAAGGCAGCATCCGCTGCCCGACGCGCCGCCCGGCTCGGTGGAGGTGCGCACCTTCCGCTCGGCCACCAGCGAGGCGGCCTGGCTGGCCCACGCGTTGCGCGAGGCGCACCTGCTCGGCGGCGTGCCGTGGTCGGAGATGGCCGTGCTGGTGCGCTCCACCGGGCGGCAGCTGCCGTCGCTGCAACGCGCGTTGCACGCCGCCGGGGTGCCCACCGTGGTGCACGGGGAGGACCTGCCACTGCACCTGCAACCGGCGGTCGCGCCCCTGCTGCTCCTGCTGCGCTGCGCGCTGGAGCCCGAGCGGCTCGACGAGGAGGCCGCCGTCGCGCTGCTGCACTCGCCGCTCGGCGGCGCCGATCCGCTGGCCGAGCGGCGGCTGCGGCAGGGGTTGCGCGCCCTGGCGCTGGCCGCCGGCGACCGCCGGCCCTCCGGCGAGCTGATCGTCGAGGCGCTGCGGGACCCGGCCGAGCTGGCCGGGATCGAGCGGCGCTGGGCCGAGCCGGCGCAGACGGTCGCCGGCCTGCTGGCCGTGGCGCGGGAGACCGCCGCCCGGCCCGGCGCGACGGCGGAGGACGTGCTCTGGGCGGTCTGGCGGGCCAGCGGCCTGGCCGAGTTGTGGTCCGCGGCGATCGGCCGGGGCCAGACCGTGGCCGGCGAGGGCGACGTGGCCCGGCGCCGCCGCGCCGAGGCCGCCGACCGGAACCTCGACGCCGTGATGGTGCTCTTCGACGCGGCGGCCCGCTTCACCGACCGGCTGCCCGGCGCGCGCACCGAGGTCTTCCTCGACCACGTCCTCGCCCAGGACCTGCCGGCCGACACCCTCGCGCCGACCGCAGACCGGGGCGAGGCCGTGCGGCTGCTCACCGCGCACGCCGCGAAGGGGCTGGAGTGGGATCTGGTGGCGGTGGCGGGGGTGCAGGAGGGCGTCTGGCCCGACCTGCGGCTGCGCGGCAGCCTGCTCGGCTCCGAGCGGCTGGTCGACGTGCTCGCCGGCCGGGCGGCCGGCGCCGGCCGGGTGGCGACCCTGGTCGGGCAGACCTCGGCGCTGCTCGACGAGGAGCGGCGGCTGTTCCACGTGGCGGTCACCCGGGCCCGGCGGCGGCTGCTGGTCAGTGCGGTCGCCTCCGCCGCCGTGGGCGGCGACGACCACGAGGAGCAGCCCAGCCGATTCCTCTACGAGCTCGGCCCGACCGACCCGCCCCCGCCGGACGACGGCACACCACCGCCTTCGGCCGATCCGGACGGCACACCACCGCCTTCGGCCGATCCGGACGGCACACCACCGCCTTCGGCCGATCCGGACGGCACACCACCGCCTTCGGCCGGTGCGGGCGGTGCACCACCGCCTTCGGCCGGTGCGGACGACGCGGGGCGGACGGCGGCCGGCCCGGACCGCGCCCGACGGTCTCCGGCCGGTCGGGGCGAGGCGGGATCGACCCCCGGCGACGACGGGTTGGCGGCGGTCGAAGAGGAGCCCGACCGGCCGACGACGCTGCCGGTGAGCCGGCCGCCCCGCGCGCTCACCCTGCCGGCGCTGGTGGCGGAGCTGCGTACCGCCGTCAGCGACCCGGCCGCGCCCTACGCCCGGCGGCAGGCCGCGGCGGCCGAACTGGCCCGCCTCGCCGCCGCCGGGGTGGCCGGCGCGCACCCGGACGACTGGTGGGGGCTGCGGCAGCTCTCCGACGACCGCCCGTTGGTCGAGGAGGGGGCGCCGGTCAGGGTCACCCCGTCGGCGATGGAGAGCGCGCTGCGGTGCAGCCTGCGCTGGCTGCTGGAGCGGCACGGCGGCAGCGCCCCGGCCAGCGCCGCCCAGGGCGTCGGCAACCTGGTGCACGCCGCCGCGATGCTCGCCGAGGACGCCAGCGTCGACCGGGGCGCGCTGCTGGACTACGTGGCGGCCCGGTTCGACGCGATCGAGCTGGCCGCCCGCTGGATGGTCGGCCCCGAGCGGACCCGCGCCGAGGCGATGGTCGACAAGCTGCTGCGCTGGCTCGCGGCCAACCCGCGCCGGCTGCTCGCCATCGAGCACGAGTTCGCGGTCCGCCTGGACGACCCGCACCGGCCGGTCGAGCTGGCCGGCCGGGTGGACCGGCTGGAGGTCGACGCCGACGGCCGGCTGGTCGTGATCGACCTGAAGACCGGCAAGTCCACCGCGGTCACCGCGAACGACCTCGCCGAACACCCGCAGCTCGGCGCCTACCAGGCGGCGGTGGAGGCCGGGGCGTTCGCCGAGTTCGGCGAGGAGTCCGGCGGGGCGGCGCTGGTGCAGCTCGGCACCGGGGCCAGGGACGCGAAGGAGCAGAGCCAGCCGCCGGCCGGGGAGGGCCCGGAGGCCGGCTGGGCGACCGCGCTGGTGCGGCGCACCGCCGATACGATGGCCGCCGCCACCTTCGCCGCGGTCGCCAACTCGAAGTGCCGGGTCTGCCCGGTGCGGACGAGCTGCCCGGTGTCCGGGCAGGGGCGCCAGGTGGTCGAGCCCCCGACCACCCGTCCGCCGGAGCACCCGTGAGCGCGAGGAGTGAGCTTGCGAGCCCCGCAGTCGTGAACCGAGACGGCACCGTGAGCGCGAGGAGTGAGCTTGCGAGCCCCGCAGTCGCGAACTGAGGCAGTGCGGTGACGCAGCCCGCCCTGTTCGGCACGGCGACCCCGGCGCCACGGGCGGCCGACGCCGGCCCCCGGTACACGCCGGTGGAGCTGGCGAGGCTGCTGCGGCTGCCGGCCCCCACCCGCGAGCAGGCGGCCATCATCGCCGCCCCCGTCGAGCCGCTGCTGGTGGTCGCGGGCGCCGGCTCGGGCAAGACCGAGACGATGGCGGCCCGGGTGGTCTGGCTGGTCGCCAACTCGTACGTGCGGCCGGAGCAGGTGCTCGGGCTCACCTTCACCCGCAAGGCCGCCGGTGAGCTGGCGCACCGGGTGCGTACCCGGCTGGACCAGTTGGTGCGGCGGCTCGGGCGGCGGGGGCGCGACCCGCTCGACGACCCGCTGGCAGGGGAGCCGACGGTCTCCACCTACCACTCGTACGCGGGCCGGATCGTCACCGAGCACGGGCTGCGGGCCGGCTACGAGCCGTCCACCCGGCTGCTCACCGAGGCGTCCCGCTGGCAACTTGTCGACCTGCTGGTACGCAACTACGACGGCGACATGTCCGAGGTGGACCGGATGCCGAGCACGGTCACCGACGCGGTGCTGGCGCTCGCCGGCGAGCTGGACGAGCACCTGGTCGACCCGGACGCGCTGGCCGCGTGGACGGGCCGCTTCTTCGCCGACGTGCAGGCGCGTCCGGGCCGGGTCTACGCCGACGTGCGCAGGGCGCTCGCCCTCCAGCAGACCCGGCTGAAGCTGCTCCCGCTGGTGCGCGCGTACGCCCGGCGCAAGGAGGACTTCGAGGCGATGGACTTCGCCGACCAGCTCGCGCGGGCGGCCCGGGTGGCCCGGGACCATCCCGGGGTCGGCGAGATCGAGCGGGACCGGTTCCGGGTGGTGCTGCTCGATGAGTACCAGGACACCAGCCACGCCCAGGTGGTGCTGCTCAACGCGCTCTTCGGCGGCGGGCACCCGCTGACGGCGGTCGGCGACCCCTGCCAGTCGATCTACGGGTGGCGGGGCGCCAGCGCCGGCACGCTGGACCGCTTCCCCACGGAGTTCGCCCGCGCCGGCGGCGCGCCGGCCGAGGTGCTCAGCCTCACCACGAGCTGGCGTAACCGGCCGGAGATCCTCGGCGTGGCCAACGCCCTGGCCACGCCGCTGCGGGCCGCCGGCGCCCGGGTGCCGGAGTTGCGCGCCGCGATGAGCGTCGCCGACCCGGTGCCGCACCGCAGCGCCCGCGGCGCCGCCGGTGGCACCGTCCACTGCGCCCTGCTCCGGACGTACGCCGACGAGGCCGACTGGATCGCCGACAGCGTGCTGCACGCCTGGCGTGGGGCGGCGGGGATGCCCGGGGCGCTGCCCGAGCACATCCCGGTGCCGCTGCGCCCCACCACGGCCGTGCTCGTGCGGCTGCGCAGCCAGATCCCGGCGATCGAGTCGGCGCTGCGCGAGCGCGGGCTGCCCGTCGAGGTGGTGGGCCTGGGCGGCCTGCTGGACACCCCCGAGGTGCGGGACGTGGTGTGCACGCTGCGGGTGCTGGCCGACCCGACCGACGGGGCCGCGCTGCTGCGGCTGCTCACCGGGGCGCGCTGGCGGATCGGGCCCCGTGACCTGGTGGCCCTGCACCGCCGGGCGAAGGCCATCGCCGCGGCCCGGCGCAGGCTCGCCGACGACGGCACCCCGGAGATCACCCCGGACCTGCTCGACGAGGCCACCCTGGTCGAGTCGCTGGCCGACCTCGGCCCGGCGCAGGCGTACTCGGCGGAGGGCTACGCCCGGCTGCGTGCGTACGCCCGGGAGCTGGGCCTGTTGCGCTACCGGATGGACCAGTCCCTGCCGGAGTTGATCGCGGACATCGAGCGGACGATCGGCCTGGACGTGGAGGTGGCGGTGCGGGCCGGCCGGGACGGGGCCGGCGACGCCGGCCTGGCCCGGGGCCACCTGGACGCGCTCGGCGACGTCGCGGCCCGGTTCAGCGGGGAGACTCCGGGCGCCACCCTGTCGGGTTTCCTGGCCTATCTCGCCGCCGCCGAGGACGAGGAGCGTGGCCTCAGCCCGGGTGAGGTGGAGGTGGTCGAGGGCGCGGTGCAGATCCTCACCGCGCACGCCGCCAAGGGCCTGGAGTGGGACGTGGTCGCGGTGGCCGGCCTGAGCCGGGGCGTGTGGCCGGGGCCGGTCCGCAACTCCGACCACTGGCTGGGCGGGCTGGGCGTGCTGCCGTTCCCGCTGCGCGGCGACGCCGACGGGCTGCCCGAGCTGGGGCTGGACGAGGCCGAGGACCAGCGGGGGGTGGCCCGGGCGCTGGAGGACTTCACCGACGCCTGGCGGGCGCACGACGAGCGGGAGGAGCGCCGGCTGGCGTACGTGGCGGTGACCCGGCCCCGGCGGCTGCTGCTCTGCTCCGGCCACTGGTGGGGGGAGGGCACGAAGCGGCCGCGCGGCCCGTCGGTGCTGCTGCGCGAGGTGCACGACGCCTGCCTGGACGGCGGCGCGGGGCACCTGGTCGACGAGTGGGCCCCGGAGCCGCCGGGCGACGCGGTCAACCCGACCACCGAGGTGGTGCTGCGCGCCGAGTGGCCGGCCGACCCGCTTGGCGCCCGCCGCCCGGCGCTGGCCGAGGCGGCCGCGCTCGTTCGCCGCTTCCTCACCGACGGCGACGCCGCCCGTCGGCCTGCCAACTCCGAACAGCCGGTCGGCCCGGAACGCCCCGCTGGCTCGGTGCAGCCGGCCGGCCCGGAACGGCCGGTGGACGTGGCCGACGAGGCCGGGGGCGCGGTCGATCCGCTGGCCGACGACCCGGACGTCGCGCGGTGGCGGCGGGAGGCCGACCTGCTGCTCGCCGAGCGGGCCGAGCTGACCCGGCAGACCGGCGCGGTCGAGGTGGCCCTGCCCGGGCAGCTCTCGGTGACCCAGCTGGTGGCGCTTCGCCGGGACCCGGCCGCGCTGGCCCGGGCGCTGCGCCGCCCGGTTCCCACCGAGCCGAGCCCGTACGCCCGCCGGGGCACCGCCTTCCACACCTGGCTGGAGCAGCGGTTCGGCGCGGACCGGCTGCTCGACCTGGACGAGCTGCCCGGCGCGGCCGACGCCGACGCCGCGCCCGACGAGGCGCTGGCCGAGCTCCAGGAGCGCTTCCTGGCCAGCGAGTGGGCCGACCGGGTGCCGGTCGAGGTGGAGGTGCCCTTCGCCACGGTCGTCGCGGGGGTGGTGGTGCGGGGCCGGATGGACGCCGTCTTCGCCCGCCCCGGCGGGCGCTTCGACGTGGTCGACTGGAAGACCGGCCGGCAGCCCTCCGGCCCGGCCGCCGACGTGGCCGCCGTGCAGCTCGCGGTCTACCGGCTGGCCTGGGCGGAGCTGGCCGGGGTGCCGGTGGAGCGGGTCGGCGCGGCGTTCCACTACGTGCGCGACGGCGTCACGGTTCGCCCGGCGGACCTGCTCGACGCCGACGGGCTGACCGCGTTGATCACTTCGGTGCCGGAAAATCCGGCAGACGGTGGCCATCCGGCGAATCCGTGATAGGTTGGTGGCGTTGCAGTTATGGTTCCCAGAGACTCTGTGTGCGCCTGGAGGATTGTGGCCCAGGCGCTCTTTGTTGTGTCCGGAGTTCTCCGGGCGGGGCGACCAGAAGCGACAAGCGAGCCAGGCAGTTCCGCGTGGCGCGCTCCTCTTCGAGCCCACAACAGGTGTGGGCTCGACGTTCCGTCAAGGAGACGAAACAAAAATGGCTATTGGCACCGTCAAGTGGTTCAACGCTGACAAGGGCTTCGGCTTCATCACCCCGGACGGCGGCGGCGCCGACGTCTTCGCCCACTTCTCGGCGATCCAGACCTCCGGCTACCGGAGCCTGGACGAGAACCAGCGGGTCGAGTTCGAGGTGACCCAGGGCCAGAAGGGCCCGCAGGCGGAGAACATCCGCCCGCTCTGATCTTCGGATCTCCACGTAACACCCACCGCGCCCTCCGGGCGTGGTGACGGAACCGGCCCGCCCCCGCCGTCGACCTGCGTACGCAGGCGGCGACGCGTGGCGGCGGGCCGGCCCGTACCCCTTTCGGTTCGTGCTTGTGAGTCATCCGCGGCCTCGCCCGCCGATGACAGCGCCGCCTCCGGCGCCCTCCCTCGACACGTGCCGCGTCGAGGAAGGCTTCCGCATGACCACCGTCGTTCCGTCGTTCGCCCATACCGGGCTGGCCCCGGCGCTCCTCGCCGAGCTGGCCGCCCAGGGCATCACCGAGCCGTTCCCGATCCAGGCGGCGACCCTGCCCGACTCGCTCGCCGGTCGCGACGTGCTCGGCCGGGGCCGCACCGGCTCCGGCAAGACCCTCGCCTTCGGGCTCCCCGTGCTGTCCCGCACCGCCGGTCGCCGCGCCCGCCCGGGCCGTCCGCTGGCCCTGGTGCTGGTGCCGACCCGGGAACTGGCCCAGCAGGTCACCACCGCACTCGACCCGTACGCCCGGGCGGTCGGCCTGCGCTGCGCCACCGTCGTCGGCGGCCTGTCGCTGCAACGCCAGGCGGACGCCCTGCGCGCGGGCGCCGAACTGGTGGTGGCCACCCCCGGGCGGCTGCACGACCTGATCAACCGCGGCGACGCCCGGCTGGACCAGGTCGCGATCACCGTGCTCGACGAGGCCGACCAGATGGCCGACATGGGCTTCCTGCCGCAGGTGACGAAGCTGCTGGAGCAGGTCGCCCCCGACGGGCAGCGGATGCTCTTCTCGGCCACGCTGGACGGCGGCGTGGACAGGCTGGTCCGCCGCTTCCTCACCGACCCGGTCTCGCACTCGGTCGACCCGGGCACCGCGACCGTCACCGCGATGACCCACCACGTGCTGCACGTCGACCCGGCGGACAAGCCGGCCGCGCTGACCCAGATCGCCGCCCGCGAGGGTCGCACCATCCTGTTCATGGGCACCAAGCACCGTGCCGACCGGGTCGCCCGCCAGTTGCTGGCCAAGGGCGTACGCGCGGCGGCGCTGCACGGCGGCAAGTCGCAGCCGCAGCGCACCCGGATCCTGGAGCAGTTCCGCAACGGGCAGGTGACCGCGCTGGTCGCCACCGACGTGGCGGCCCGGGGCATCCACGTGGACGGGCTCGACCTGGTGGTCAACGTGGACCCGCCGACCGAGGCGAAGGACTACCTGCACCGGGGCGGGCGTACGGCCCGGGCGGGGGAGTCCGGCGCGGTGGTCACCCTGGTCCTGCCGGAGCAGCGCCGGGACGTGTCCCGGCTGATGGCCACCGCCGGCATCCGACCCGAGTCCGTCCAGGTGCGCCTCGGCGACGAGGCGCTGGCCCGGGTGACCGGCGCCCGCGAGCCGTCCGGCGTGCCGGTGACGATCGCGCCGCCCCCGCCGCGGCCCGCCGCGTCGGACGCCGGGCGGTCGGGCGGTCGCGCCGGCGAGGGCGGCCGGACCGCGCACCGCGCCTCGGGACGGTCCCGCCGCTCCCGACGTCCCCGCCCGCCGCGCGCGTCCTGACGCCCGCCCGTCCCGCGTCCCCGGCGCTCGGCGGCCGGGCCAGGGCGGCCGTGGCCGTGCCAGGGCTGCCGTGACCGACTGTGAGCAGTCGCTTCCCGTTCGACGTCTGAGCCCGGAATCAGCAGACATTGCGTCCGATCGGCGACTGTTCCGCCGATCGGACGTGGTGGAAGCTGGGGCGGGGGGAAGACCCGGGCGGAACCGCCCGGCGCAGGAGGGGTGACCATGGCGGGTGACGTCGGCTCGGGCGCGGTGCGTGAACTGCTGCTGGTGTTCGCGGTCGCGGTCGCCGGGCTGCTGCTCGCCATGGTCGCGGTCTTCACGCCGTGGCACGCCAGCCCGGACGAGGCCGCGCCGGCCGCACCGGTCGAGCTGCACAGCCCGACCGGAGGCCCGACCGCCATCGCCGGCTGACCCGGCGACGGCGGGGCGCTGCGCGCGGAGACGCACACGTCACTGACCCGCCTGGTCCAGCACGCCCCAGCGACGCCGGATCGCCTTGTCCGCCGCCCCGAACGCGGCGTCCACCGCCAGGCCCAGCACCAGGATCACGATCATCGTGGAGATCAGCCAGGGGGAGTCGGAGAGTTCCCGCGAGTAGGTCAGCTGCGCGCCCAGCGAGGTCTGCGAGATGCCGACCACGATCAGCTCGCCGGCCATCAGGCTGCGCCAGGAGAACGCCCAGCCCTGTTTGAGGCCGGCCACGATGACCAGCAGCGCGGCGGGCGCGATGACGTACCGGTACAGGTTGAGCCCTCGCGCGCCGAGGTTGCGGCCGGCGCGCAGCAGCAGCGGCGGCACGTAGTCCACGCCGGCGATCACGCCGTTGGCGATGGACGGCGCCGCGCCGAGCACCACCACGAAGAAGATCGCCTTCTCGCTCAGCTCGAAGAGCAGGATCGCCAGCGGGAACCACGCGATCGACGGCATGGTCTGCAGCGCGGTGATCATCGACCCGATGGCGGCCCGCAGGATCCGCGACCGGGCCACCGCGAGGCCGAGCAGCAGGCCCACGGCGACCGAGAAGAGGTAGCCGACGGCCGCCCGGCGCAGCGTCGTGGCGAGGCCGTCCCAGAGTTGGACGCCGCTGAGCTGCCGGAGCAGTTCCTGGCCCACGGAGGCCGGGCCGGGCACGGCGTACTCGGGCTTCCAACCCGTCCAGACCACGACCTGCCAGGCGCCGACGGCGATGCCGAGCGCCGCCAGCTTCGGCCAGGTCGCGGCCCAGAGCCGGGCGGCCCGCGGCCGGTTCTCCGCGCGGCCGGCCAGCTCCAGGGCGTCGAGTCCCGAGATCTCCGTGTCGGTACGCGGAACGGCGGCGAGGGTGTCACCGGCCATGGCGGCCCGCGTCCCGGAAGTGTCGGCAATTCCTACTGATTGAATGGCCTTTGCGTTGCCGGCGCGGGGCGTCCTCGCACGACGCCCGGCGGGGCCGGCGGACAGCCGGGGACGCCGGTCGGAGCGGCTGGGGGAAGGTCGACGGTGACAGGGGTGCCGACGCGCTAGGGTCGATCACGTGCCGACGCGGAGAGCCAGAATTCCAGCGACGAAATACCCGGTCGAGCGGTTCACCCTCGACAACGGCCTACGGGTGGTCCTCACCCCCGATCGCAGCGCACCGGTGATCGGGGTCGCGGTCGTCTACGACGTCGGCATCCGCTCCGAGCCGGAGGGGCGCACCGGCTTCGCCCACCTCTTCGAACACCTGATGTTCCAGGGCTCGGAGAACCTGGAGAAGCTCGCCCACTTCCGGCACGTGCAGGGCGCCGGCGGCACCTTCAACGGCTCCACCCACCTGGACTACACCGACTACTTCGAGACGTTGCCGAGCAACGCCCTGGAACGGGCGCTGTTCCTGGAGGCCGACCGCATGCGCGGCCCCCGGCTGACCGAGGAGAACCTGCGCAACCAGGTCGACGTGGTCAAGGAGGAGATCCGGGTCAACGTGCTCAACCGGCCGTACGGCGGATTCCCCTGGCTGACCCTGCCGCCGGTCATGTTCGACACCTTCCCGAACGCGCACGACGGCTACGGCTCCTTCGTCGACCTGGAGTCGGCCACCGTCGCCGACGCCGCCGACTTCTTCCGCCGCTACTACGCCAGCGGCAACGCGGTGCTCGCCGTCAGCGGCGACATCGACGTCGCCGAGGCGACCACGCTGATCGAGCGGCACTTCGGCGACGTGCCGGCCCGGCCCGCGCCGGAGCGGCCCGACTTCGCCGAGCCGGACCTGGCCGCGGAGCGGCGCACCTCGTACACCGACAGGCTGGCGCCGCTGCCGGCGGTGGCCGGCGCCTGGCGCGTACCCGACCCGGTCACCGACTTCGCCGGCTACCTGCCGTACGTCGTGCTGGCCGAGGTGCTCACCGACGGCGACGCCTCCCGGCTGGTCGAGCGGCTGGTCCAGCGCGACCGGGCGGTCACCAGCCTGGGCGGGTACCTCAGCTTCATGGGCGACCCGTTCGACGTGCGGGACCCGACCGCGCTGCTGCTCCAGGCGCACCTGCCGCCGGGCGGGGACGTCGACAAGGTGCTGCGCACCATCGACGAGGAGCTGGACCGGCTGGCCACCGACGGGCTGACCGAGGGGGAGCTGGCCCGCACCCAGGCCCGGATGGCGACCCACCTGCTGCGGGACACCGACGCGGTGCTGGCCCGGGCGCTGCGGATGGCCGTGCTGGAGCAGCAGCGCGGCGAGCCGGGCCTGCTCAACGAGCTGCCCCGGCTGGTCGGCGAGGTCACCGAGGAACAGGTCCGCGCGGCCGCCGCCACCCTGCGGCCGGAGCGCCGCGCGTCCATCGAGGTCATCCCCGGAGGTGGCCGGTGAGCGCGAGGAGTGAGCTTGCCAGCCGCGCAGCCGCGAACGAAGGAAAGTCAGTGAGTACGACCGCACCGGCCGCGCCGCGGGCGCTGCCCCCGCTCGGCCCGAACCGCAGGCTCAAGCTGCCGAAGCAGGCCGAGCGCACGCTGGGCAACGGGCTGACCGTCATCGCCGTACGCCGGCCGGCGGTCCCCCTGGTCGAGCTGCGGCTCTGGATGCCCTTCGGCCGGGCCCACCTGGCTCGGGGCGCGATGCTCGCGCAGACCCTGCTCTCCGGCACGGAGACGATGACCAGCGTGCGGCTCGCCGCCGAGTTGCAGAAGGTCGGCGGCGGGCTGTCCGCCGGGATCGACCCGGACCGGCTGATGCTCTCCGGCACCGGCCTGGTCACCGGGCTGGACCGGATGCTGGAGATTCTCGCCGAGGTGCTCACCGGCGCGACCTATCCGGACGACGACGTGGCCACCGAGCGGGACCGGCTGGTCGACCGGATCCAGGTCGCGCAGAGCCAGCCCGGGCACCTGGCCCGCACCGCCCTGCTCAAGCGGGTCTACGGCAAGCACCCGTACGCGGTGCAGACCCCCGACCCGGACGCGGTCCGCGCGGTCCGGCCGGGCGCCCTGCGCACCCTGCACGCCCAGCGGGTGCATCCCGCCGACGCGGTGCTGGTGCTGGTCGGCGACGTGCAGCCGGAGCGGGCGCTGGACGCCGCCGAGAAGGCCCTGTCCGGGTGGAACGGCGCCGGGCACACCGCCGACCTGCCGCCCGCCCCGGCGCTGGAGCCCGGGCCGCTGCTGCTGGTCGACCGGCCGGGTTCGGTGCAGTCCTCGCTGCGGGTCGCGCTGCCGGCGGTGCCCCGCACCCATCCCGACCACGCCGCGCTGCAACTGGCCAACCTCGTCTTCGGCGGCTACTTCTCCTCCCGCTGGGTGGAGAACATCCGCGAGGACAAGGGCTACACGTACGGGCCCCACTCGCTCGTCGAGCACTCGGTCGCCGGGTCGGTGCTGGTCGCCGCCGCCGAGGTGGCCACCGAGGTCACCGGGCCGGCGCTGCTGGAGACGACGTACGAGCTGGGCCGGCTGGCCACCCTCCCGCCCGGCGAGGACGAGCTGGAGCAGGCCCGCCGGTACGCCCTCGGCACCCTCCAGCTCGGCATGTCCACCCAGGCCGGGCTCGCCTCGCTGACCAGCGCGTACGCCGGCAACGGGCTGCGCCTGGACTTCCTGGCCGAGCACGCCGCCCGGCTGGCCGGGGCCACCGTGGCCGACGTGGCCGAGGCGGCGGCCCGCTACCTCGCCCCGGCCCGGGCGGTGACGGTGGTGCTGGGCGACGCCGAGCGGATCGCCCCCCAGTTGGCGGCGCTCGCCCCGGTCGTCACGGAGCCGGCGCGGCCGTGAGCGGAGAGGCCGCGCCGCCGCTGGCCCGCTCCACCCTGGACCGGGCGGCGCACCGGCGCACGGATCCCGGGTGGCTGGCCCAGGCGTGGGCCCGGGCCCGGGTGCTGGTGCTCGACTCGGGCGACGAGGGCAGGGCGCTCGTGCGGGCCGACGCCTCGCCGCCGACGCTGGTGCTGGTGGACGCGGCCGACCTGCCGGCGGCGGCGTCGCCGATGTTCCTCGGCGTCGAGCCCGACGGGGTGCCGGTCTTCGCCGTGGACGGCCCGCTGCCCGAGGTGGCGGGGGCCCGGGCGGCGCACCTGCGCGAGGTCGGTCACCTGCTCGGCGACCGCGACGCGGGGCTGTTCACCACCGCGCTTGCGCTGGTCAACTGGCACCTGCGGCACCGCTACTCGTCGGCCACCGGCCATCCCACGGAGGTGGACGAGGCCGGTTGGTCCCGCGTCGACGGGGCGGGGGAGCGGATCTGGCCGCGTACCGACCCGGCGATGATCGTGCTGGTGCACGACGGCGTGCCGGGCCCGGACGGTCGGTGCCTGCTCGGTAACAACGCCACCTGGCCGCAGACGCCCGGCCAGCGCCGCTTCTCCTGCCTCGCCGGCTACGTCGAGCCCGGGGAGTCGGCCGAGGCCGCCGTGCTGCGCGAGGTCCGCGAGGAGGTCGGCGTCCCAGTCGCCGACATCGCGTACGCGGGCAGCCAGGCCTGGCCGTTCCCCGGCTCGCTGATGCTGGGCTTTCTCGCCACCGCCGATCCGGAGCATCCGGTGCAGGTCGACCCGGCGGAGATCGCGTACGCGCGGTGGTTCAGCCGCCGGGAGATCGGTGCCGCCCTGGCGGGACGCCCGGTCGACGTGGGCGGCGCCCGGCTGGTGCTGCCACCGCCGTCGTCGATCGCGTTGTTCCTGGTCCACCGTTGGCTCGACGGGCACTGCTGACGGCGCTGTCGTGCGGTCCCGGCTCGTGGCCGCCGTTGCCGCGACGGCCACGAGCCGGGAACACGGACCGTCGTGGTCGGCTGGGCAAGGAACGCGGCGGGGGAGCCGGTCCGGCCACGACGGACGCCTCGGGGTGGGGTCAGCTGCCCCGGTCGGGGGGTGCGGCCCGCCAGGGGCGGGTCGGCTCGTCGAGCGGGAGCACCTTGACCCGCTGTTTACCGCACCGGACCGCGCCGACCGTGGACAGGGCACGGGCCAGCAGCAGCGCGGCGTCCCGGTCCTCGGCGTGCACGATCTGTCGGCGCGGTTCGGGCGCGGTGGTCTCGTCCCGCAGGCGGCCCCCGCACGCCCAGGCGGCGGCGATGTCCACGTCGGCGGCGGCGCGGATGTCGGTGCGAACGATCAGGAAACGCATGTGGGTCTCCGGATGAACCGCGACGGTGGGGGAACGGGTGGAAGTTCCACGTCACTCTGCCGTCATGTTACGCCGCGCGAGTGGCTCAGCAAGTGAAACGCGACTATCGGTCCGCAGCCTCGTCCGATCATCGGATGCCTGGTCAGCGCGGTCGGCGGTGCGGGCGCGGGGCGCGGGCACGGCGGTGGCAACGCGGGGTGTGGCGGTGAAGCGGGTGTGGCGGTGGAGCGGCGGCCGCGGGGGAGCGGCGGTGGCGGCAGGGGGCGGCACGGAGACGCGGCGGGGCCGCCGACACCGTGCCGGCGGCCCCGCGACGGTCTGCGGATCAGTTCAGATCGAACTGTCCGTTCTTCGCGCCGGCGATGAAGCCCAGCCATCCCGCCCGGTTGAACAGCAGCACCGGACCGCCTTGGTCCTTGCTGTCCCGCAGGGCCACCGCCGCCGGGCCCGTCCCCAGTGGCGCGACCTCGACGCAGTTCGAGGTCTGGCTGCGCGTGCTCTTGCGCCACGGGGCGTCGGCGAACTGCGTGTGCGGGGACGGCGTGTTGCGGATCTCGTTCATCGTTTCACTCCTGAGGTGAACTGCACCGATGGAACGAGTGGCGCCGCACGACCCGACGGTGGTTCCCCCGTGATCACCGTTCCGTCAGGCGCCCCGAGTGCCGGCGGCGTTGGGTCGGCGCCGTTGCCGAGCCGTACGCCACCGTGGACGCGGCCGTACCGGGCAGCCGTCCCGTCGCCTCGATCAGCCAGGAGAGGGTGTCCGATGCGGAGAGTGCCGCCGTGCATAACCACTCGAAGACCACTTTATAGCGATTTAGCGCGTTTGCCTCGGTCGACATGACGTCGGTGAACCCACCTTCGATGGCCAGCGTCTCGGGGTCGAGCGGGTCGGCGAACCGGTAGACGGAGAACGCCGTCGGCGGGAGGTACCAGCCGCCGATCTGGGTGTCGCGGGGCAGCACGTGCAGCGTGATGTTCGGCAGCATGGCCAGCTCACAGAGCTGCGTCAGCTGCTCGTGCAGCACCTCGGGCGGCCCGGCCCGGCCGCCGAGCGCCGCCTCCTCCAGCACGGCCGTGTAGCGGGGCGCGTCGGGCGTGCGGGTCAGCAGCGACTGGCGGGCCAGCCGCGCCCTGACCTCGGTGTCGATGTCCTCCCCGGCCTCCGGGTCGCCCGCCTCCTCGCCGACCTGGCGGGCCGAGGCGATCCGCACCGAGGCGTACCCCGGCGTCTGGAGCAGGCCCGGCACCAGGACCGGGTTGTACTCGGAGATCTCCGCGCAGCCCGCCTCCAGCTCTGCGAAGCTGCGCTGCTGCTGGGTCATCACCGGGTAGTTCTTCAGCCAGCCGCGCATGTCGCCGGCCTCCCGGGTGATGCCGAGGAGCTCGTCGCGCAGCGCCTGGCCGGCGCCGTAGAGGTCGAGCAGCACGCGCACGTCGTCGGGATCCGGGCGGCTGCGGCCGTTCTCCAGCCGGGACAGCTTGGACGCGGAGGCCCAGCCGATCCGCTCGATGACCTGGTCCCCGGTGAGACCGCTGGCCTCGCGCAGCCGGCGCAGTTCGGTGCCCAACCTGCGGCGGCGCAGGATCGGGCTGGGTGAGGCAGGAGGCACGACGTCCTCTTTTCCCGTGGACCGCCGCGGACGCGACGGTAACTGTATGAAATTCGCCCCCCACGGTCAGTATGGACGGCGCAACCCCCGCCGGAGGTACCGGTGGGGGCGTGTCTCGCAGAAAAGAGCACCGTGGAAGGGGAGTGGCGGCCGGCACGGCGCCGTCCCCGACCGACCTCACGAACCGACCGCGAGGCGCGTACCACCCCGCCGGAGGGACCCATGCGCACCGTCCTGCGCCGCCCGGATTTCCGCCTGCTCTTCGGCGGTCTGCTCGCCAGCATGGCCGCCGAGTCGATCCTGCTGCTCGCCCTCGCCATCTGGGTGAAGGACCTGACCGGGTCGGACGGGCTGGCCGGCGCCACCATCTTCGCCGTCATCGCGCCGATGACGCTGGCCCCGCTGGTCGGGTGGCTCGTCGACCGCTACCCGCGCCGCCCGTTCTTCGTGACGGCCAACCTGGTCACGGCGGCGCTGCTCACCCCGCTGTTCGCCGTCCGGGACCGCACCGACGTGTGGATCATCTACGCGGTGGCGGCGCTGTACGGCCTGTCGTACATCACGCTCAGCGCCGTGCTCAGCGGCCTGATCCGGCAGATCGTGCCGCTCGACCTGCTGGCCGAGGCGAACGGCGTGCTGCAGACCGTACGCCAGGGGCTGCGGCTGATCGGCCCGCTGGCCGGCGCCGGCCTCTACGCCGCCGTGGGCGGATGGATGCTCGCCGCGATCGGGATGGTGGGCTTCCTGTCGGCGGCCGCCGTGGTCGGGGCGCTGCGCACGACGGACGCCCGGCCGCCCGGGCCGGGGCTGCGCTGGCCCGCCGAGGTGGGCGCCGGGCTGCGGCACCTGGCCGGGGAGCCGGCGCTGCGCCGGGCGCTGCTGGGCTACGGGCTGGGCTCGCTGGCGATGGGCTTCACCGAGTCGCTGATCTTCGCCTACGTCGACCGGGGGCTGGGCCGGGACGCCGCGTTCGTCGGCGTGCTGGTCACCGTGCAGGGCATCGGCGGGCTGATCGGCGGCCTGCTCTCCCCGGCGGTGGTGCGCCGGGCCGGCGAGGTGGGCACGCTCGCCGCCGGGGTGGCGTTCTTCGGGCCGGCGTCGCTGGCGCTGGCGTACCCCAGTCTCTGGCTCGGCTTCGTCGCGGTGCTGCTGGCCGGGGTGTCGCTGCCGCTGACCATGGTCGGGCTGCACACGCTCATCCAGCGGCGCACCCCGGCCGGCCTGCTCGGGCGGGTCGCCGCGGCGTCGGAGGCCGTGGTGAGCGGTCCGCAGGCGCTCTCCATCGGCGCCGGTGCGCTGCTGGTCGGGGTGCTGGACTACCGCGTGCTCTTCGGCCTGATCGGCGTGGCCACCCTGCTCGCCGGCGGCTACCTCTGGCACGGCCGCGCCCTCAGCCGGCCCCCGGCGGGCGCCGCCCCCGCCCGCCGGATCCCCGCCACCCGGCCGTCGGCCCCCGCCGCCCCCGTCCCGGCCCCGCGCCGCCCCGCCGACGACGGGGTCGTGGCCGCGACACGCCGGCGACACGGGCGGTGACCGCACGGCCGGCGGCGGGGCGTCCGCAACGGCCGGCGGCGGGGCGCCCGCAGACGCGACGAGCGGCCGCCCGGGTGGGTCGGCCGCTCGTCGACGGGTGCTGCGCCAGGTCAGGCGGCGAGGCTGGCGAGGTGCTGCTTGACCTGCGTGATCGACGGGTTGGTGAGGGCGCTGCCGTCGGCGAAGCGCAGCGTCGGGACGGTCTGGTTGCCGCCGTTGACGCTCATCACGAACTCGGCGGCCTTCGGGTCCTGCTCGATGTCGACCACCTCGTACCCGATGCCCTCGCGGTCGAGCTGCGACTTCAGCCGGTGGCAGTAGCCGCACCAGGGGGTGGAATACATCGTCAGCATGGTCAGATCCTCCAACGTTCCGCCCGGCGGCTTGCCGATCAAGCCCAGGCTATCCGCTGCAACGTCCGGCGGAGCTGAGACAATTCCTCGCTGTGGTGGTTCACTCAGCGTCCGAGCGCGTGCTCGCCGGTCTGGATCCGGAGCAGCGGTCGGCGGTGACCGCCCCCGCCGGGCCGGTGTGCATCCTGGCCGGCGCCGGCACCGGCAAGACCCGGGCCGTCACCTCCCGCATCGCCCACCGGGCGCTCTCCGGGGAGATCTCCCCCCGGCACGTGCTCGCGGTCACCTTCACCGCCCGCGCCGCCGCCGAGATGCGAAGCCGCCTGGCGGTCCTCGGGGTGCCGGGGGTGCAGGCGCGGACGTTCCACGCCGCCGCGCTGCGCCAGGTGCGCTACTTCGCGCCCCGGCTGCTCGAGGGGCGGGCCATGCCCGAGCTGCTGGACAGCAAGGTCCGGCTGGTCACCCTCGCCGCGGCGAAGGTCGGTCTGCGCGCCGACCGGGCCGCCGCGCGGGACCTGGCCGGCGAGATCGAGTGGGCCAAGTCGTCGCTGGTGGAGCCCGGGGAGTACGTGGTGGCGGCGGCCAAGGCCCTGCGGGACACCCCGCACGAGCCGGCGAAGGTCGCCGACGTCTTCGCCGCGTACGAGCGGCTCAAGCGGTCCAACGGCGTGATCGACTTCGAGGACATGCTGCGCGCCGCCGTCTGGGGGATCGAGGAGCACCGGGACGTCGCCGAGCAGGTCCGCGCCCAGTACCGGCACTTCGTGGTCGACGAGTACCAGGACGTCAACCCGCTCCAGCAGCGGCTGCTCCAGGCGTGGTTGGGCGGCCGGGACGACCTGACCGTGGTCGGCGACGCCAGCCAGACGATCTACTCGTTCACCGGGGCCACCTCGTCCTACCTGGTCGACTTCCCGCGCCGGCACCGTGGGGCGACGGTCGTCCGGCTGGTCCGCGACTACCGCTCCACGCCGCAGGTCGTCGGGCTGGCCAACGCGGTGATCTCCCAGGCGCGGGGCGCCGAGGCGCGGCTGCGGCTGGAACTGGTCGGCCAGCGCCCGCCCGGCCCCGAGCCGGAGCTGCGGATCTTCACCGACGAGCCGGCGGAGGCCAACGCCGTCGCCGCCCGCTGCCGCGCCCTGGTCGAGGCGGGCACGCCGGCGAAGGAGATCGCCGTGCTGTTCCGCACCAACGCGCAGTCCGAGGCGTACGAGAAGGCGCTGACCGAGGCGCAGGTGCCGTACGTGGTGCAGGGGGCGGAGCGGTTCTTCGAGCGCGCCGAGGTCCGGCAGGCGATGGTCGCGCTGCGGGCCGCCACCCGCTCGATCCCGGGGGAGACGCCGCTGCCCGCCGCCGTCGTCGAGGCGCTCGCCGCGGTCGGCTGGGCCCCCGACGCCGCCCCGGCCGGCGGCGCCGCGCGTGAGCGGTGGGAGGCGCTCGCCGCGCTGGTCCAGCTCGCCGAGGAGTACGCGGCCACCCCGGAGGTGCTGCCGATCGGGCCGGCCGCCGCCGTCGAGCGCCCGGTCACCCTGGCCGACTTCAACGACGAGCTGGCCCGCCGGGCCGCCGCGCAGCACGTGCCGACCGTCGACGGGGTGACGCTGGCCTCCCTGCACTCGGCCAAGGGGCTGGAGTGGGACGCGGTCTTCCTGGTCGGCCTCTCCGAGGGCACCCTGCCCACCACGTACGCCAGGACCGCCGAACAGGTCGAGGAGGAGCGCCGGCTGCTCTACGTCGGCATCACCCGGGCGCGGGAGTGGCTCTGGCTGTCGTACGCCTCGGCGCGCTCGCCGGGCGGGCGGGCCCGGCGGCCGTCGCGGTTCCTGCCGCAACTCGACCGCTCGGGCGGGGCGGAGCGGGCCGGCGCCGGCCCGGGGCGGCGGCCGGAGCGCCGGCGGACCCAGATCGTGTCCTGCCGGATCTGCGGCGCCACCCTGCTCGCCGGGCCGGACCGCAAGCTCGGCCGCTGTCCCACCTGCCCCTCCGACATCGACGACGAGCTGCACGAACGGCTGCGCGAGTGGCGCCAGCGGGTGGCCGGCGGGCAGCGGGTTCCGGCCTATGTGGTCTTCACCGACGCCACGCTTGTCGCGCTGGCGGAGCGGCGTCCCGCGCGCGCCGAGGAGCTGATCGCGATCGCCGGCATCGGGCCCCGCAAGCTCGGCCTGTACGGGGAGGCGGTGCTGGCGCTCGTGGCGGGCGCGGCGGTCGACGACGTCTGCCCGGAGAAAACTTTCGAAATCTCGCCGTAAATTCGTTTGCCCTCGCCCCCGGCCGAGGAATAGCCTCATGGCACACCTCGCGAGCGGCGTCATTCGGGCTGCTCACGAGGGGTCGAGACCGTGTCGGCAACGAGTGAACGTCAGAGGAGGTGGCCCCCATGGAGATCGTCTACAACTGCGAGCGTCCGGCGGCGCTGCCCGCTGCCGTCGCTCCGCTGTCGGCTGTCCGGGTGGCCCTTGCCGCTGCGCGACCGTCGGTTCCGCAGGTGCACCAGGTCGAGGCTCAGGCCGAGCTGATCCTCGCGACCGCGCCGAACGGGACCCGGGGGACCAGTGGCTTCACGGGCAAGGGTGTCGATGTCGCTGCCAAGCGCATGGACGTCCGCGGAGTTCCACCTCGAGGTAGACCGGTCTGATCATCAGACCACCGGCTCACCTCGAGGCCGCGGAACCCGCTACCGGGATCCGCGGCCTCAGTTTTTTGCCCGCCAAGTACGTCGGTAGTGCGATCCACGAGATCGAAACGAGAGAGAGGTGACCGGGCGATGAGTCTGGCGTTGGCCCCGCTCGACGTGAGCGTCGAGATGGAGGCGAACCTGCCCTGCCGGAAGTTCGACCCCGACCTGTGGTTCTCCGACTCGCCCGCCGAGCTCGAGCTGGCCAAGTCGCTCTGCGGGGACTGCCCGCTGCGCGTCGAGTGCCTGGCCGGGGCGGTGGAGCGGGCCGAGCCCTGGGGCGTCTGGGGCGGCGAGATCTTCGAGCGTGGCGCGGTCGTCCCGCGCAAGCGGCCCCGTGGCCGTCCGCGCAAGGAGGACCTCGCCCGCGACGCGGCGCTCCGGGTCGAGGCCGAGGCGCGGCTGGCGGCCAGTGGGCTGTCCGAGTCGCGCAACGCGGTCCGGCTGGCGGCCTGACATGCACCCGATCCGCACCATCCACGCCGGTGTCGCACCGGCGACGAGAGAGCTGACCACCATGCTGAACGTTCTTAACGGAGTCGCCGAAATGCAACTACTTCACGAAGCGTTGTCCCGGGCTCGAATGCGCCGGCCTCAGGCCGGTCGTACCACCACGAGCACTGAGGCAACCCGTTCCGCCCGTACCGTCGCGATGAACAGCCGTAACCGATCGGCGCGCGACCTGGGCGTTCTCTAGATCACCACTGATGCCCGAGGGGCGGCGGCCGGTTCGGCCGCCGCCCCCCGGCGTGTTCCGGGGCCGCCTGTCGGCGTGTTCGCGGGCGGCCCTCCGTACGGTCGGGGCGGCGGCGGTCTCAGGAGACCGGGGCGAAGCCGGGCAGCCAGCGCTCCAGGATGCCTCGGTAGGGCGCCTTCGCCTCCAGTTGGCAGAGCACGCCGATCGACCCGAGCGTCACCCGGTGGATGAGCAGGTACGACGGCGGCAGGTTGAGCTGCCGGCTCAGCTGGTACGCGGGGGAGCGTGGGCTGGCCAGCCGGGTCGCCTCGGCGCGCAGCCACGCCCGGGTGAAGCGGAACTCCTCGGCGGCGATCGGCTCCAGCATCGGCCGGAGGAAGTCGAGCACCGCCTGGGCGTCGATCTCCTCGGCGGCGCCGATGAACCCCTCCGCCCGCAGGCCCGCCACCACCTCGTCGGCGTCGCCCCGCAGCGCCAGCCCGGCGATGCGGCCGATCGGCTCGGGCGTGCCCTCCGGCATCCGGGCCACCGCGCCGAAGTCGATCACGCCGAGCCGGCCGTCCGCCAGCAACCGGAAGTTGCCCGGGTGCGGGTCGGCGTGCAGCAGCCCGGCCCGCTGCGGCGCGGACAGGTGCAGGATGGCCATCAGGCGGCCGGCCTCGTCGCGCTGCTTCTCCGTGCCCTCGCGGATGATGTCCGCCAGCGGGGTGCCCTCGACCCACTCGGTGACCAGGACCCGGGGCGACGCCGAGACCACCGCCGGGATGTAGATCTCCGGGTCGTCGGCGTACGCGGCGGCGAAGGCACGCTGCGACTCGGCCTCCAGCTCGTAGTCGAGCTCCTCGGTGATCCGTTCCCGCAGCTCGGTCAGGAGCGGCTTGACGTCCAGCCCGGGCTGGATCGCCCGGAACATCCCACCGAGCCGGGAGAGCTGCTTGAGGTCGGCGAGCAGGGCGTCGCCCGCGCCCGGATACTGGATCTTGACGGCGACGTCGCGGGTCCTCGGCGCGCCCGAGGCCTCGTAGCCCGGCTCCCGCCACACCGCGCGGTGCACCTGGCCGATGCTGGCCGCGGCGGCGGGAGTGTCGTCGAACTCCACGAACCGGTCCCGCCAGTCCGGGCCGAGCTGCTCGGCGAGCACCTTGTGCACGCTGGCCGCCGGCAGCGGTGGCGCGGCCTCCTGGAGCTTGGTCAGCGCCTGGCGGTATGGGGCGGCGATCTCCTCGGGCAGGGCGGCCTCGAAGACCGACAACGCCTGACCGAACTTCATCGCACCGCCCTTGAGCTGCCCCAGCACGCTGAAGAGCTGCTCGGCGGTGCGCTGCTGGATCTCTGCGGAGATCACGTCGGAGGCGAGCCCGGTGACGCGCTTACCCATGCCGAGGACGGTCCGACCGGCGAAGCCGAGCGGCAGAGCGGCGAGCTTGGCGGTCCGGGACACGGCCCGGCGCGGGATGTCGGTCACCCGGTCATTGTTACCGACTCCGGGGGTCCGCGGCTGCTCTGCCGCCGGGCTGGGTGCTGGCCCCCGCCGTCGCGCCGCCGGTCCACCGCCCCTCCCGCCGCCGGTTGCGGGGTCCGGTCGGCTCCCGCCGCCGGTTCCGGGGCTCGGTCGGCTCCCGCTGCCGGTTCCGGAGCGCGGTCGGCTCGCGCCGCCGGTTCCGGGGCCGGGTCGGCTCCCACTGCCGGTCCCCGGGCTCGGTCGGCGTCACCGGCGGCCCCGGGAGCATCCGCAGGCCGGGTGGGGAGGCCAGACCCGGCGGCGGAACCGGCCGGGGCCGGCGATCTCCACCGCACAGCCGAGGGTCTCCGGGCTGCCCCCGTCGAGCTGGGCGAGCCCCTCCGCCGCCGCGTACGCCCCCGCCGCGAGGAGCGTCGCGGTGGCGCACGCCTGCTCCGCGCCGCCGGCGGCGAGCTGGGCGGCCAGCGCCGGCCAGTCCGGGTCGAGGTCGGTCCGGTGCAGGTCCAGGCAGTTCAGGCAGGGGCCGGCCGGCGGTCGGACGAGCGGGCCGACCACGGGCACGCCCTCCCGCAGGCCGACCAGCAGGTGCGGCTGGCGGCGTCGGGCGTGACCGGCGGCGAGCAGGGCGGCCGGTCGGTCCGTGCCGAGCTGGATCACCAGGTCGACCCGGCCGCGCCGCAGCGGACCCGTGCCCGCGCCCGGGGCGGCGCGATCGAGGGCGTCGCGTACCGCCTCGGCGAGCGGACGCCCGATCGCGGCGGCGGGGATCCCGGTGCCGGCCAGGTCGGCCGGGCGGACCGGACCGGCCAGGTCGGGGTGCACGTGCCCGACGCCGGCCTGGGCCAGCGCCAGGGCGACCTGGGCGCCGAGGGGCCCGGCGCCGGCGACCACCACCCGGGCGGCCAGCCGGCGACGCAGCACCTGGGCGGGCGTGCCGGGCAGCCGGGCGGCGGCCAGCGCCAGCGCCCCGGCCTCCGCGGCGAGCCGGGCCCGGAACGGGCTGGCCAGGTCCCTCGGCAGCAGCGTGTGCGCGGGTACGACCAGGCCGGCGGCGCGCAGCGCGTCGAGCAGGATGCGGGCCTCGTCGGGTGCCACCTCGGCGGCGACGGCGTGCTCCAGCACCAGCCGCTCGCTGCGGGTGCCGTCGATCAGGTCGAGCAGCCGGGCCGCCCGGGGGTCGGCGACCTCCAGCAGCACGGCGCGACCAGGCTCGACGCCGAGCTGGAGGGTGTGCCGGTCCCGCCAGAGGCGGGTGATGCCGGGCAGCAGCGTGGGACGGGGCAGTGGGGCAGGGCGCATGACACGAATCGTGACCGTGTCCGTGCTGTCCGTCGATCGTTGTCCACAGGTGGCCGGTCCCCTGTCCAGCGCTGTCCACAGGAATTTCCGCGATATCCACAACCGGCCGGTAACCGTGTCGGTGAGCCGACAGTGGCGGCCGTGCCCGGCGGCGCGGGGAGCGGCCCGTCGGCCGGGGCGCGCCGGATCAGGTGCGGCAACGCCGGAGGGGGCGGCCGGCGGCCACCCCCTCCGAAGCATCCGTACGGGTCAGACCTTGGCCTTGCCCAGGATGCGGTTCACTGTTGTCCCGCACACCGGACACTTGCCCTTGGCCATGTTCATCCCGGTCTTCGAGACCTCGACGCGCCCCTCGAAGTCCCGCTTCTCCTTGCACTTGACGCAGTAACCGTTGTAGGTCTGGGCCTGGTCGGCCACGGTGCCCTCCTCGTCTCGTCCGCCGGCCGATGCCGTCCCGGCGGGTTTCCCGGCGGCGGGCCACACGGGCGCCGGCGCTGGGTCGTTCTCCGCGGCCACCCTCGTGACCGCTGGTCCGCGGACCCTACCCAGGTCTGGGCAGTTCCATGTCAGCTGTGCTTCGTCACTGTGAGCAAGTCGACGTCGAGAGTGTGCATGGCGAATTACGTCTGATAAGTCAGTTTGGCGGGGACACGCCGACCGAATCCGGTCGAATGCCCCGAGCGGGGCCCGGTGCCGGCCCCCGAGCTGTGCCTCGCGGGGTGATCACCTACGGTGGACGTGTCGCCGTCGTACGCCGGCCATCCGCCGCCACGAAGGGTGACGGCGGCGATTGTCGGCCACCCGATCAAAGTTTTTTCGGGACTCTGCCGACCAATCACCATTTTCCGGGCGCGTGTCGACGTGTTGACTCTTGCGGACCCCTGGTCAGTACGCATTAGCTTGCGTTCGTGGCAGGAATCCGAGGCTGCGCGGTCCGCTGATGGCAGGGGCGCGCAAGCCGGTCGTCGAAGTACGGCGCAGCCAGCGCCGGCGACGGACGGTGTCCGCGTACCGCGACGGTGAGCGGGTGGTCGTCCTCATTCCGGACCAGTTCTCCCGGGCCGAGGAGAGCGAGTGGGTCGACCGGATGCTCGCCCGGCTGGCCGCCCGGGAGGGGCGCCTCGCCCGGTCCGACGCCGAACTGCTCGCCCGGGCCACCCGGCTGATCAAGCTCTACCTCGCCGAGCACGGGACGCAGGCCGTGCCGACGAGCATCCGCTGGGTCACCAACCAGAACGGCCGGTGGGGATCCTGCACCCCGGCCGACGGCACGATCCGCATCTCGCACCGGGTGCAGGACATGCCCGACTGGGTGATCGACTACGTGCTCCTGCACGAACTCGCGCACCTCATCGTGCCCAGCCACAACGACCGGTTCTGGGCGCTCGTCGCGCGCTACCCGAAGACCGAGCGGGCGCGCGGCTACCTGGAGGGCGTCGCCGCGGCCGCCGGCGCCCCGCTGACGGACTGACCTCCCCTCGGCTGCGCGCTTCGGCGGTGGTGCGTGTGTGGCGGTGTCGCGTGTGTGGCGGCGTTCCCTCGGCTGTGCGCTTCGGCGGCGGTGCGCGTGCGGCGGTGTCGCGTGTGTGGCGGCGTTCCCTCGGCTGCGCGCTTCGGCGGCGGTGCGCGTGCGGCGGTGTCGCGTGTGTGGCGGCGTTCCCTCGGCTGCGCGCTTCGACGGTGGTGCGCGTGCGGCGGTGTCGCGGGGTGCCCGGATAGGGTCGTGGGGTGGCCAGACGTGTGGTGGTGGCGTTGCTCGGACCGGTGACCTGGTCGCCGCCCGGCATCGATCCGGTGGACTGGCGGGCCGCGCTCGCCGAGGACGTGGTCGACCTGCTCGCCACACTCAACGAGGTGGAGACGGCAGTCGCCGTCACGCCGGACGACCGGTGGCTGGCCGACGCGGTGGTCTGGCCGGACATGGCGATCCACGAGGTGCCCGAGCCGACCCCGAACGCTGTCTTCGCCGCCCTCGCCGAGAACGGTCACGACCAGGTGGCGGTGGTCGCCGGGGACGCTCCGGACGTGCCGGGCCTGACGATCGGCAAGCTGCTCCGCCCGCTCACCACCCGACCCGTGGCGGTCGCCCCGGTCGAGGGCGGCCAACCGGGGCTGCTCGGCGTGGCCGCCCGGCTTCCCGTACCGGCGTGGCTGCCGGCGCTGGACCTGAACGACGCGCGGCCCGCGGCCGTTCGCGGCGCGGCACCGCGCCCGGGCGACCTGGCGGTCACCCCGGCTTGGCGCCGCCTGCGCGGGCCGGCCGACCTGGCCTTCCTCGACCCGGCCGTAGAGGGCTGGGAGACCACCCGTGCCCTGCTCTCGGGCGTCGGCCGGGCCCGCTGACCGCGCCGCCGGGACATAGAGCCGCCCGGCCCGTCCGAGCTGTCTGCCCGGGGCCGGCCCGGCGCCGCCTCGCCTGCCCGGCTCGGAGCCGTCCGGCCCGTCCGAGCTGCGCGACCCACCCGGGTCCGTCCGGCACGCCCGAGCTGCGCGACCCACCCAGGGCCGTCCGGCACGCCCGGCCCGAAGCCGCCCGGTGCGGTCAGGGCCGGGCGGCTTCGGGCCGCGGGTGGGTCAGGGGCGGGCGTCGCCGCCCTCGGTGTCGTCGTCCGGGCGCTGCCCCGGCTCGCCCGGGGCCTTCTCCTCCGGGCCGCCCGGCGCGCTGAAGTCGAAGTTCTCCAGCTCGCTCAGGTCCAGCTCGGACATCGCGAAGGCCACCGGGTCGGCGAAGTCGTCGTCGGAGGGGAGCAGGTCGGGGTGGCCCCACAGGGCGTCCCGGCCGGAGATGCCCCGGTGCTCGGTGAGCGCCGCCCAGAGCGCCGCCGCCTCGCGCAGCCGGCGCGGGCGCAGCTCAAGGCCGACCAGGGCGGCGAACGTCTGCTCCGCCGGCCCGCCGGCGGCCCGGCGGCGACGGAACGCCTCGCCGAGGCTCACCACGTTGGGCAGCCGGCCGCTCGCCGCGCTGTCGACCACGTGGCAGACCCAGCCCTCGACCAGCGCCAGGGCGGTCTCCAGCCGGGCCAGCGACGCCTTCTGCGCCGGGCTGTCCTCCGGCGTGAAGATGCCCTCCAGCGCGATCGCCTGCATCGACTCGGGGTCGGTCGGGTCGACCCGGCCCATCGCCTCCTCGATCGCCTCCCGGTTGACCCGGATGCCGGCGGCGTACATCTCCACGGCACTGAGCACGTGCCCGCGCAGCCACGGCACGTGCTGGAAGAGCCGCTGGTGGGCGGCCTCGCGCAGGGCCACGTAGAGGCGGACCTCGTCCTCCGGCAGCTCCAGGCCCTCGCCGTACGCCCGGATGTTGGCCGGGATGAGCGCGGCCGTGCCCGCCGGGCCGAGCGGCAGCCCGATGTCGCCGGCGGAGAGCACCTCCGCGGCGAGCGAGCCGAGCGCCTGGCCGAGCTGTCCGCCGAAGAGCGCCCCGCCCAGGGTGGCGACCATGGACTGCATCGGGCCGAGCTGGGCGCGCGCCTCCGGCGGCACCAGGTCGCCCATCGCGCCGACCATGCGGCTGGCGACCGGGTCGCAGAGCTTGCGCCAGACGTCTAGGGTCTTGAAGATCCACTCGTTGCGGTTCCAGGCCAGCGAGGTCTGGATGCCCGAGGGCAGGGCGGAGGCCGGCTCCAGCCACAGGTCGGCGAGCCGCAGCGCCTCCTCGACCGCGTTGCGCTCGTAGGGCGAGACCGCCGGGTCACCGGAGGCGGCGAGTTGGCTGGCGGCCACCTGCCGGGCCAGGTCCCAGTTGACCGGCCCGCTGCCCGACGAGGAGAGCAGGTGCTGCAACTGCGACATGAACTGCTGCATCTGCGCGGGATCGTTGGGGTCTGGTGGTTGCCCACCCGGGAGCGCGAAACCGAACGGAATATCAGGCACGACGTCTACGGTACGCGCGCCGCGCCCCAGGTAGCCGCCGCTGGCGTTGCGCTGAGGGCGAAGTCGCGGTTCGCCCGCCAGGGCCACCCACCCCGATCGGTACGCTCAGCCGCATGAGACGTCGCGGCGTGACCGTCCTCCTCGGTGCTCTGCTCACCACCCTGCTCAGCATCGGCGTGCTCGGCGCGCCCATCCCGTACGTGGTGCTCGGCCCCGGGCCGACCGTCAACACGCTGGGCAAGGAGAACGGCAAGGAGGTCATCCAGGTCAGCGGCCGGGAGACCTCCACCTCGGCCGGCCAGCTCCGGCTGACCACGGTCGGGGTGCAGCCCACGGTCAAGCTGCGCTCGGCGATCCAGGGCTGGTTCTCCGACGACGAGGCCGTGGTGCCGCGCGAGCTGGTCTATCCGCCCGGGGAGAGCCGCGAGCAGGTCGAGGAGCGCAACGCGGAGGACTTCAAGGTCTCCCAGACCAGCGCGGAGACCGCGGCGCTGCGCGAGCTGGGGTACCCGGTGCAGGTGGTGGTGAAGACCGTGGCCGCCGACGGCCCCGCCGCCGGTGTGCTCAAGCCCGGCGACGTGGTGACGTCGGTGGACGGGCAGCCGGTGTCGGTGGCCGCCCGGCTCACCGAGCTGATCCGGGCCAAGCCCGCCGGGACCGCGCTGGAGATCGGCTACACCCGGGGCGGCGCCGCCGCCACGGCGAAGGTGACCAGCCGGGAGCAGGACGGCCGGCCCCGCGTCGGCATCGAGATCGAGCAGCAGCAGCCGCACCCGTTCACCCTCAACATCGACCTGGAGGACATCGGCGGGCCGAGCGCCGGCCTGATGTTCGCCCTCGGCATCGTGGACAAGCTGACCCCGGAGGACCTGACCGGCGGGAAGATCATCGCCGGCACCGGCACCATCGACGACACCGGCCGGGTCGGCCCCATCGGCGGCATCGCCCAGAAGCTGGTGGGCGCGAAGGAGGCCGGCGCGACGGCGTTCCTGGTGCCGGCGGACAACTGCGCCGAGGCCGTCCGCAACCCGCAGCCGGGCCTGCCGCTGCTGAAGGTCGGCTCGCTCGACGAGGCGCTGACGGCCCTGGAGACGCTGCGCGCCGGCGGCCAGCCCGCCCGCTGCTGACCGCCGCGCGGCGTGCGACGGCCGGCTCGCCCGCTGCCGGCCGTCGTCCGCCCGCTGACCCGTCGCACG
Organism: Micromonospora citrea; assembly: GCF_900090315.1. Lineage (NCBI taxonomy): Bacteria > Bacillati > Actinomycetota > Actinomycetes > Micromonosporales > Micromonosporaceae > Micromonospora > Micromonospora citrea. Next base: position 4,538,715 of record NZ_FMHZ01000002.1, read on the forward strand.
CCGCCGCACCGGCCCGCCCGCCGCCGGCCGTGGCACGCCCGCCGCCGCCGCATCGGCCCGCCCGCCGCCGGCCGTCGTACGCGGGTGCGGGGCCCCGCCGGGGCGGCTCCGGGCACCCGCCGCGTGACCTTGGACCGACACGTTCAGGAACACCCCGTACTCTGGGTGCCTGGTCGGAGCCGATCACATCGAGCGTGCGGAGCCAACAGTGGTCATGCGTAGCAGCAGCCCCCTGCCGAGGATGAGCCGACGCGGACGCGTCACGATCGGTGTCCTGGTCGGGGTGTTCGTGCTCTTCACCCTGCTCGGCTGGGGTGTCCAGGCGTGGACGGACTGGCTGTGGTTCGACGAGGTCCGCTACACCCAGGTCTTCACCGGGGTGCTGACGACCCGGCTGCTGCTCTTCCTCGCCGTCGGCCTCGGCATGGCCCTGATCGTCGGCGGAAACCTCTGGCTCGCCCACCGGCTGCGGCCCCGGATGCGCCCGCATTCGCCCGAGCAGGCCACCCTGGAGCGCTACCGGATGGTGCTGGGCCCCCGGCTCGGCCTGTGGATCGCGCTGGTCGCCGGCGTGGTCGGCCTCTTCGCCGGGCTGTCCGCGCAGTCCCGGTGGAGCCAGTGGCTGCTCTTCCGCAACGGCGGGGACTTCGGCGTCAAGGACCCGGAGTTCAAGGTCGACATCGGCTTCTACGTCTTCGAGCTGCCGTTCTGGCGCTACCTGCTCGGCGTCGGCTTCACCGCGGTGGTGCTGTCGGTGATCGGCGCGCTCGCCGTGCACTACATCTTCGGCGGCGTCCGGCTCCAGGGCGTCGGGGACCGGATGACCAACGCCGCCCGCGCCCACCTCAGCACGCTGGTCGCGGTCTTCGTGCTGCTCAAGGCCATCGCGTACGTGCTGGACCGGCGGGCGATGCTGCTGGAGTACAACGACGGCGCCAACGTCTACGGCGCCGGCTACGCCGACGTCAACGCGTTGCTGCCGGCCAAGGAGATCCTCGCCTACATCTCCATCGTGGTGGCGATCGCGATCATCGTCTTCTCCAACGCCTGGATGCGGAACCTGGTCTGGCCGGGCATCTCGCTGGCCCTGCTCGGCGTCTCCGCGGTCGCCATCGGCGGCATCTATCCCTGGGCGGTGCAGACCTTCGAGGTCAAGCCGAGCGCCAAGGAGAAGGAGGCGCCGTACATCGAGCGCAGCATCAAGGCCACCCGGGCGGCGTTCGGGCTGGAAGGGGTCACCACCACGCCGTACGCGGCGAGCAATCTGACCCCGCCGGCGAGCCTCGTCACGAACACGTCCGTGGTGCCGAACATCCGGCTGCTCGACCCCCAGTTGGTCTCCGAGACCTACACCCAGCGGCAGCAGGTGCGGCAGTTCTACGACTTCGGCGAGAAGTTGGACGTCGACCGGTACGCCGTCAACGGCAAGGTGCAGGACTACGTGGTCGGCCTCCGCGAGGTCAACTACCGGCAGCTGACCGCGCAGCAGAACACCTGGATCAACCGGCACACCGTCTACACCCACGGCTACGGGCTGGTGGCGGCGCCGGGCAACCGGGTGGTCTGCGGCGGCCAGCCGTTCTTCGTCTCCGGTTTCCTCGGCGACCCGCAGGAGCAGCAGAAGGACCAGCCGGGGCAGACGGCGAACGAGCAGTGCGCCGCGCAGACCGAGCAGATCCCGGCGCAGCAGCCCCGCATCTACTACGGCGAGCGGATGGACTCCGGCGACTACGCGATCGTCGGGCAGACCGACCCGGAGCGGAAGGCGGAGTTCGACCGCCCCGTCGGCGAGGGCGGCGAGTCCTACACCTACACCGGTGAGGGCGGCGTCGAGATCGGCTCGTTCACCCGCCGGCTGCTCTACGCGATCAAGGAGCAGGAGTCGAACTTCCTGCTCTCCGACGCCGTCAACGAGAACTCGAAGCTGCTCTACGTGCGCAACCCCCGGGACCGGGTCGAGAAGGTCGCCCCGTTCCTGACCCTCGACGGCGACCCGTACCCGGCGGTGGTCGACGGCCGGATCCAGTGGATCATCGACGGCTACACCACGGCGGCGACCTATCCGTACGCCGAGCGGGTCAACCTCCAGGAGCAGACGGCCGACGAGCTGACCGGGCGGGGCACGTTCCAGCTCGCCCGGGAGAACGTCAACTACATCCGCAACTCGGTCAAGGCCACCGTCGACGCGTACGACGGCACCGTCCGGCTCTACGAGTTCGACGAGGCCGACCCGGTGCTCAAGGCGTGGAACAAGGCGTTCGGCGGCGACCTGGTGGTGCCGAAGTCCGAGACCCCGGTGGAGCTGGCCGAGCACTTCCGCTACCCGTCCGACCTCTTCAAGGTGCAGCGCAACCTGCTGACCCGGTTCCACGTGACCGACCCGGGCGACTTCTACTCCGCGCAGGACTTCTGGCAGGTGCCGAACGTGCCGGACGCCCCCGACACCGGCCAGAAGCAGCCGCCCTACTACCTCTTCACCCAGTTCCCCGGCCAGGATTCGCCGCGCTTCCAGCTCACCTCGGCGGTCACCCCGAACGGCCGGGAGAACCTCGCCGCGCTGATCTCCGGGTCGTACGTCGACGGGCAGCCGAGGCTGGAGGTGCTCGACCTGCCCGACCAGACCCGGGTCTCCGGCCCGGTGCAGGTGCACCAGTCGATGACCAACAACGCGAGCATCCGGCAGCAGCTCAACCTGCTCCAGTCCGCGCAGGCGCAGGTGCAGTACGGCAACCTGCTCTCCCTGCCGTTCGGCGACGGCATGCTCTACGTCGAGCCGGTCTACGTGAAGACCGCCGCGCAGAACGCGCCGCCGCTGTTGCAGCGAGTGCTGATGTCCTACGGCGACGGCGGCTCCTACGTGGTGCTGGCCAACAACGTGGCCGACGGCATCAAGCAGCTCGTCGAGCAGGGCAAGCAGGGCGCCGCGCCGGGCGCGCCGCCGCCCGCCGGTGGCACCCCGCCGACCGGCACGCCGCCCGCGCTGACCGGCGAGCTGGCGGAGGCGGCGAACCGCGTCCAGAGCGCCATCACGGAGGTCCGGGCCGCGCAGACGTCCGGCGACTTCGAGCGGTACGGGCGGGCGTTGAAGGCGCTGGACGAGGCGCTCACCGCTTTCCAGCGGGCCCAGCAGGCGGCGGCCGCCCCGACGCCGGGGGCGACGCCCAGCGGCAGCCCTCCGGCCTCCCCGGCGGCCAGCGGCAGCGCCGCACCGACCCCGAGCGGCTGACCCCGTACCACCGTCGCAGCGCCCCCGGCCCGCGGACCGACCAGGTCCCGGCCCCGGGGGCGCTGTCGCTTACCCGACCGGCGGCCGGGTCGCCGCAACCCGCGCTCCCCTGACCTCGTCCTTCCTGCAAGAGGCGGGAAACGGGCCGGGGGGAGCGTGGTCGAGGATGAGGGACGCGACGAGTTTCGACGAGTTCTACCGGAGCACCTCACGACGGATGCTCCGCTACGGCCACGCGGTCGCCGGCGACCACGCCGAGGCCCAGGACCTGGTGCAGGAGGCGTACGCCCGGGCCTGGCGGCAGTGGGGCCGGCTGACCACCCACCCGGCGCCGGAGGCCTGGCTGCGCTTGGTGATCGCGCGGCTCGCCACCGACCGGTGGCGCCGGCTGCACGGCTGGCGCTCGATGCTCAGCCGGACGGGGCCACCCGAGCCGGTGCCGCCGCCGAGCGAGGACGGCGTGCTGCTGGCGGGCGCGCTGCGCCGACTGCCGGCCGTCCAGCGGCAGGCGCTGGCCCTGCACTACCTCCTCGACATGTCGGTGCAGGACATCGCCCGGGAGACGCAGGTGCCCACCGGCACCGTGAAGTCCTGGTTGGCGCGGGGGCGGGCACGGCTGGCAGCGCTGCTGCCCGACCTCGACGAGGAGTTGGAGGCGAACGATGTCGCGTGAACTGTCGGACCTGTACCGGTCGCTCGCCGAGGACGCCGACGGCCACAGCCTGGCCGCCCCGGAGCAGGTGCGGCGGCGCGCCGACCGCCGCGCCCGGGTGCGGGTCGCCGGCGCCGCGCTCGCGACGGCGCTGCTGGTCGGCGGACTGGCGACCGGCACCCGGCTGGTGCTGGCCGGGGAGGAGACCGCGCTGCCGTCGCCCGCCGGCACCCCGGCGCCCACGGCAAGCGCCCCGGCGCCGGGCCCGTCGCCGTCGCCCGGCGGGACCGCCTCGCCGACCGGCTCGCCCTCGCCGACCGGCGCGCCGCCGTCGACGGGCACGCCCGCGGCGCCGACGACAGGCACCGGTGCGCCGCCACGTACGCCCGCCTCGATCCCGGACCGGGCGTTCTTCGTCCAGGCGCCCGCGAACCGGACGGGCATCGAGCCGGTCTTCCGGGACACCGTCGCGCTGCCGAGGCTCTGCGACGCCCGCTACCGCAGCGACGCCGGCATCGTGCAGCGCCGCACCCGGAACCTGGCCTACAAGCTGCCGCGGACCCCGCAGGGGTACGTCCCCGACGGCAGCTACACGCACAGCATCACCGTCTACCGTCCGGGCCGGGCCGGCGACTTCCTGCGAGAGTTGCGGGCGGCGGTGCGGGGCTGCCCGGAGCAGCCGGGGGTGAGCGGCGGCAACCCGTCGACCTCGCGGGTGCGGCTGCTGGCCGACGGCCGCTTCGGCGACGACTCGGTGCTGTTCGAGATCCGTACGCCGGCCCGGGACGTCGAGGGCGACCCGACCGGCGGCGAGGAGGTCCGGCTGATCCGGGCGGTCCGGCTCGGCGACGTGGTTACCGTGCTGTGGGAGCAGGGCTGGGAGGGCACCTCCGCCGAGCGGTCCCAGGTCGACGCCGACAGCCGGCGTGCGGTCGACGCGATCGAGCGCTGGCTGGGCTGACTCGTACGGCGGTCCGGGCGGCGGCGCGCGGCCCGGACCGCCCCGGTCGGCGGTCGTTTTGCGGCGGCCGGGGTCGGTGAGATACGGTGTACGAACCGACGCGGGGTGGAGCAGCTCGGTAGCTCGCTGGGCTCATAACCCAGAGGTCGCAGGTTCAAATCCTGTCCCCGCTACCACGTCGGAACGGCCCCGAGGATCTCCTCGGGGCCGTTCCGCGTTCCGGGGCCGTTTCGCGGTTCCGGGGCCGTCCGCCGAGCCGCGCCTCCGGCGGCCGGCCGCGTTCCCGTTGCCCGGCGACGGGGACCGTGCCCGGTCCAGCTCGGCCCGCGCGGCGCTCCGCTTCCGGCGGGCCGAGCTGGTCCGGGAGGGAATCGGGGCGGAATCGGGGCCCCGCTGATCATCCGCCCGGGGGATGCGATAGAGTAAACGAGCCGACGCGGGGTGGAGCAGCTCGGTAGCTCGCTGGGCTCATAACCCAGAGGTCGCAGGTTCAAATCCTGTCCCCGCTACTCACGCGAAAGGCCCCGGAGAAACCTCCGGGGCCTTTCGCCGTTTCCGGCCCCGTGACCGGCAGCGCGTCGGTGCTTGCCGACCGACCGACGTGCCGGGGTTGCGGCTGTCGGCGAGGATGTCTGCATGTCTTCATTCGGAAAGTGGTGGGGCCGGCTCAGCGCCGTCCTCGGTGCGGTCGTGCTGTCGGTGTTCGTGCCCGTCGCGGCCTGGGCGTCCACCGGCACGGGTGAGCTTGTGGTGGAGGCCGCCCGGCGGCGTCGCGGCGGTGGCTTCGGATTCCTGAGCCTGCTCTGCTGCCTGGTCGTGGTGGCGGCGATCGTGTTCCTGGTGCTGCGGATGATGCGCAACCGTCGCGGGGGCCCGCCGCGCTGACCTGAGCCGAAGGCCCGGCCGGCGACCCCGACCGCGCAGACGGCGGTCACCCGGCGAGCGCGGCCTCCGCCCGGGCCATGAAGCGCGACGCCGCCGCCCAGGTCCCGGCCGCCCCGCTGCGGACGGTCTCGGCGGCCTCCAGCAGCAGCGCGCGCACGCGCGGGTGGCCCTGCGGCGGCGGGCCGGGCGCCGGCCCCAGCCGGTCGGCCAGCGCGGCGCCGAACGCCGCCGCGCGTTTCTGCGCCGGCTCGGTGATGGTGCCCTCGACGTAGCGGCGGACGGCGAGGCTGGGGTTGAGCCCGCGGTCGTGGCCGAGCACGGCGCCCGCCTCGCCGTTGCCGGTGAGGAAGTTGATCACGTCGGCCACCACCGCGGGGTGCCGGGTGCCGTGGAAGCCCGCCCAGTACATCGACGCCCGCGCCCACTGCGCCGCCACCGGGCCGGGCAGGACGGCCAGGCCGAGTTCGGCGTCGGTGAGCCGCTGCAGTTCCGGGAGCTGGTGCGACCAGGCGAAGGAGGCGGCCGCGGCGCCGGTGACCACCAACTGCCGGGCGGGCACGTCGCTGTCGGCCTGCTCGACCAGGGCGGCGCTCGGGGTGGCCCGGCCGGACCGGGCGTCCCGCCACAGCTCGAACCACTCGGCCAGCGCCTCGGCGTCGAACCCGAGCTGCCGGCCCCGGTAGAGATCGCCGCCCCGGCCGCGCAGCCAGTGCCAGAACGCGCGGTAGTCGCCCGACGCGTCCATCGTGCCGGCCACCCGTCCGTCGCTGGCCCGGGTGACCCGCCGCGCCCAGGCGACGTACTCCGGCCAGGAGATCCCGGCGTCCGGTTCCGGCACGCCCAGCCGGCGCAGCAGCGTGCGGTTGAGCACCAGCGCGGCGGCCGTCTGCCCCGCGGCGACGCCCACCGTGCGCCCGTCGACCTGCCCGTAGCGGAGCAGGCCCGGAGGCAGGGTGCGCACGTCCAGCCGGTGGTCGGCGACGTACTCGCTGAGGTCGAGGACGATCTCGCGCCGGGCGTACTCGGCCAGCATGCCGTCGTCGAGCTGGATCAGGTCCGGCACGTTGCCGCCCGCAGCCTGGGTGGCCAGCCGGTCGTGGTAGCCGTCGACGCCCTGCCAGGTGATCCGGAAGCCGACGCGGGGGTTGCGGTCGGTGTAGAGGCGCAGCACCCGTTCGGTGAGCTCGGCGCGCTTCGCCCCGCCGTACCAGAAGACCGACAGCTCGATCGGGCCGGTCTCCGTCGGCGCCGCCTGCTCCTCGCTGCACCCGGTCAGCCCGCCGGCCGCGAGCACCGGCGCCCCGAGCAGCGCGGCGAGCACCCGCCGCCGGCCCGGGGCCGCCCCGGCGGGGGACAGCGGGCGGCGGGCGGCGGACACGGGGACTCCTGGCGGACGGGCGGATGCGGCCGGATCATTCACGCAGGCGGCGCGGGAGGTGTCAACGTCCGTCCGGCCACACCGCCGCGCCCGTGGGCGTACGCATCGACGCCGTCCGCCACCGCCGCCGGCCGTACGCAGGTCGCCTGGTGTAATAGGCCGCGTGGAACTTCTGCACTCGGGCAAGGTCCGGGACGTCTACGCCGACGGCGACGACCTGATCCTGGTCGCCTCCGACCGCATCTCGATCTACGACGTGGTGCTGCCGACGCCGATCCCCGACAAGGGCAAGTTGCTCACCGCGCTGTCCCTGTGGTGGTTCGAGCAGCTGTCCGACCTGGTGCCGAACCACGTCATCTCGGCCACCGACGTGCCGGCGGAGTTCGCGGGCCGGGCGATCCGCTGCCGGCGGCTGGAGATGGTTCCCGTGGAGTGCGTCGCCCGGGGCTACCTGACCGGCGGCGGCCTGAAGGAGTATCAGCGCACCGGCGCGGTCTCCGGCGTGGAGCTGCCGCGCGGCCTGGTCGAGGCGTCCATCCTGCCCGAGCCGATCTTCACCCCGTCGACCAAGGCGCCGGTGGGGGAGCACGACGAGCCCATCACCTTCGCCGAGGTGGTCGACAAGGTCGGCGCCGAGACCGCCGAGCGGCTGCGGCAGATCACCATCGACGTCTACCGCCGGGGGGCCGAGCTGGCCGCCGACCGGGGAATCCTGGTCGCCGACACCAAGATCGAGCTGGGCTGGGCGGCCGACGGCACCCTGACGGTCGGCGACGAGCTGCTCACCTCCGACTCGTCCCGGTTCTGGCCGGCGGAGTCGTACCAGCCGGGCCGGGCGCAGTTCTCCTACGACAAGCAGTACGTGCGCGACTGGGCGGTGGAGAGCGGCTGGAACAAGCAGGCCCCGGCGCCCGAGGTGCCGGCCGAGGTGGTCGAGGCGACCAGGGCCCGCTACGTCGACGTCTACGAGAAGCTCACCGGCAACCGCTGGGACTGATTTCCCGACCGGTGCAGCGCCTCGGCCACCCCACGGACTTTCTGGGGCGGAGGTGCCATGCAGCCGACGTTCGAGGAGTTCGTGACCGCCCGCGGGGCAGCCCTGCTGCGGTTCGCGCTGATGCTCACCGGGGACCGGCACCAGGCCGAGGACCTGGTGCAGTCGGTGCTGGCCAAGGCGTACGTGCGGTGGGCGCGGGTGGCGGAGATGAGCCGGCCCGAGGCGTACCTCAAGCGGGTCCTGGTCAACGAGAACCTGCGCTGGTGGCGGCGGCTCTCCTCGCGCGAGCTGCCGGTCGCCGCCCCCGCTGACGGGGCGGCCGGCCCGGACGACGCCGGCAGCCACGCGGCGCGCGAGGCCGCCTGGGCGCTGTTGCGCCGGCTGCCGAGCCGCCAGCGGGCGGTGCTCGTGCTGCGCTACTACGAGGACCTCTCCGACACCCAGATCGCGGAGGTCCTCGGCTGCGCCCCGGCCACTGTGCGGTCGCAGGCGACGCGGGCCCTCGCCACGCTTCGGGCCACGGTGCCCACGATCGATCGGGAGGCGCTGCCATGAGTCGGTACGACGTCGAGACGCTGATCCGGGACACGTTCCGCAGCCACGAGGCCGAGGCCGACGAGGGCGGTGCGGACCTGGCCGGGGCGGTGCGGGCGCGGGTGGCCCGGCGGCGTCGCCGGGCCACGGTGGCGGGGGCCGGGGCGGCGGCCGTGGCGGTGCTCGTCGCCGTCGGGGTGGTCCCGGCGCTCGTCGGGCAGGACCGTGCCCGACCGCCGGCGGGAGACACGGCGGCCGAGGACCGGGCGGCGACCGCGGACTGGCGCTGGGAGAGCTCCCTCGGCGCGGAGATCCGGGTGCCGGCGGGCTGGGCGGTCAACGACTTCGGCTGCGGGATGACCGACGGGCCCAGCGTGGTGCGGGGCGGGGGCCTGGCGCACACGTGCCTCACCCCGGAGGCGGTCCACAAGGAACTCGCGATCATCAGCGACCGGGTGGGACGGCAGCCGGACGACGCGCGGTTGCCAGGGCGGTCGGTCACCGTCAGCGGGGTGCCCGCCCTGCGCGCGGAGGGACGGCTGCCCGACGGCCGCTACGCCGGCACCATCAACGTGCCCCGGCGCGACGTCGCGATCGCGGTGCGGACCCGGGACGCGGCCACCACCCGGCGGATCCTGGACAGCCTCCGACTGGTGCAGACGGACCACGTCGGCTGCCCGACCCAGCGCCAACCGGTCGTCAACGCGCCGTTGCCCGGGTGGGAGCCGCCGCAGTCGTCGACGGCCTCCGATGCCCGCACGCCGCCGCGCGAGCCGTTCGTGCCGGAGCACCCGTCCGCCGTCTCCATCTGCGCCTACGGCTCCGGTGTGGGAGGGATGCCCCGCCCCGAACGGATCCGGGCGTCGACCCGGCTGGCCGGCGCGGACGCGACCGCGCTCGCCGTGGCGCTGAACGCCGCCCCCGCCGGGAGCAACCCCGCTGGCAAGGCGTGCCCCAGGCCCGAGCCGGCGGACGGCTACGACGTCCTGCTCCTCCTGCGCAGCCGGGACGGCGAACGACGGGTGGTGGCGAGCTGGAACCGGTGCGTGGGCCGCGGCCTGGACAACGGGGTGCGTCGGGCCCAGCTCACCGAGCCCCTGCTGGCCGCCATCATGCGACCGCTGGGCGTCGGATACGTCCTGGCCGCCCCTCTGTCCGACTGAGCGTGCTCAGTCGACCCAGTCCAGGGTGCGCTCGACGGCCTTGCGCCAGTTGCGCAGCTCCCGTTCCCGGTGCGCGGGGTCCATGGTCGGCTCCCACTGCGCGTCGGAGCGCCACTGGGCGCGCAGCGTCGCCAGGTCCGGCCAGAAGCCGACCGCCAGGCCGGCCGCGTACGCGGCGCCGAGGCAGGTGGTCTCGGTGATCCGGCTGCGGACCACCGGCACGTCGAGCACGTCGGCGAGGAACTGCATCAGCAGCCCGTTCGCGGTCATCCCGCCGTCGACCCGCAGCCGGCGCAGCGCCACGTCGGAGTCGGCGTTCATCGCGTCGACCACCTCGCGGGTCTGCCAGGCCGACGCCTCCAGCACGGCCCGGGCCAGGTGCCCCTTGGTGATGTAGCCGGTCAGCCCGGCGATCACGCCGCGCGCGTCGCTGCGCCAGTGCGGGGCGAACAGCCCGGAGAAGGCCGGGACGACGTAGCAGCCGCCGTTGTCGTCGACGGTGCCCGCCAGCTCCTCCACCTCGGCGGCGGTGGAGATCAGCCCGAGGTTGTCGCGCAGCCACTGCACCAGGGAGCCGGTGACCGCGATCGCCCCCTCCAGCGCGTACGCGGCGGGCTGGCCCTCGATGCGGTAGGCGACCGTGGTGAGCAGGCCGTGGGTGGAGGGGACCGGGCTGGCGCCGGTGTTGAGTAGCAGGAAGCTGCCCGTGCCGTAGGTGCACTTCGCCTCGCCCGGCTGGAAGCAGGTCTGCCCGAACAGGGCCGCCTGCTGGTCGCCGAGCGCGCTGGCCACCGGCACCCCGGCCAGCACCCCGGTCGCCTCCCCGTAGACCTCGGCGGAGCTGCGGATCTCGGGCAGCATCGCCGCCGGCACGCCCATCGCGTCGAGCAGCTCCGGGCTCCAGTCGAGGGTGGTCAGGTCCATCAGCAGGGTGCGGCTGGCGTTGGTCACGTCGGTCACGTGCCGCCCGGTCAGCTTCCAGATCAGCCAGCTGTCCATCGTGCCGAAGAGCACCTCGCCGGCCTCGGCGCGCCCGCGCAGCCCGTCGACGTGCTCCAGGAGCCAGCGCAGCTTCGGCCCGGCGAAGTAGGTGGCCAGCGGCAGGCCGGTGCGGGTGCGGAACAGCTCCTCGCCGTACGCCTGCTCCAGCTCGCGCAGCAGCGGGCCGGTGCGGGTGTCCTGCCAGACGATGGCGTTGGCGACCGGCCGGCCGGTCGCCCGGTCCCAGACGAGGGTGGTCTCCCGCTGGTTGGTGATGCCCACGGCGGCGAGCCCGGCGGCGTCGGTGCCGGCGGCCCGCAGCGCCTCCCGGACCACCAGCTCCACGTTCTGCCAGATCTCCTCGGCGTCGTGCTCCACCCAGCCGGGTCTGGGGAAGATCTGCCGGTGCTCCCGCTGCGCCACGGAGACGATTTCCCCGGCGCGGTCGAAGACGATGCACCGGGAGGAGGTGGTGCCCTGGTCGATGGCGGCGACGTACTGGGGGGTCACGGCAGCACCGTACCCGGACCGGCCGTGCCCCGCCGACCGGCCGCGCCCCGCCCGGCGGTCCCGGCCCCGGTCGGGGGCGGCCCGGGGTGGCGTCCGTACGATGTGTGGACGTGCGTGACATCGCCGTCTTCAGTGGTACCGCCCATCCCGAACTCGCCGCCGAGATCTGCGCCCACCTCGAGGTGCCCCTGCACCCGGTGCGGGTGTCCCGGTTCGCCAACGACTGCCTGGAAGTCCAGTTGCAGGCCAACTGCCGGGAGCGGGACGTCTTCCTGATCCAGCCGTTGGTGCCGCCCGTGCAGGAGCACCTGGTCGAGCTGCTGCTCATGATCGACGCGGCCCGGGGTGCCTCCGCCGGCCGGATCACGGTGGTGCTGCCGCACTACGCGTACGCCCGGTCGGACAAGAAGGACGCGCCGCGCATCTCCATCGGCGGGCGGCTCGTCGCCGACCTGCTCACCTCGGCGGGCGCGGACCGTGTGCTGGCGATGACCCTGCACTCGCCGCAGGTGCACGGCTTCTTCAGCGTGCCGGTCGACCACCTGCACGCGCTGCGCGAGCTGGCCGAGCACTTCGCCCGCTACGACCTGAGCAACACGGTCGTGGTCTCGCCGGACCTGGGCAACGCCAAGGAGGCGGCGGCGTTCGCCCGCCGGCTCGGCACCCCGGTGGCCGCCGGGGCGAAGCAGCGGTTCAGCGACGACCGGGTCAAGATCAGTGCGGTGATCGGGGACGTGGCCGACCGGGACGTGATCGTGCTGGACGACGAGATCGCCAAGGGCAGCACGGTGATCGAGCTGATGGAGCACCTGCGCGAGCTGAAGGTCCGCTCGATCCGGCTGGCCTGCACGCACGGCCTCTTCTCCAGCGACGCCCTGCGGCGGCTCAGCGAGCAGGAGGGCGTGCTGGAGATCGTCTGCACCAACACGGTGCCGATCCCGGCCGACAAGCGGGTGCCGAAGCTCGAGGTCCTCTCCGTCGCGCCGGCGCTGGCGGAGGCGATGCGTCGCATCCACAACGGCGAGTCCGTCAGCACCCTCTTCGCCTGACCCACCCACCCCACCCACCCCACCCCACGCCCCGCCACCCCACGCCCGCCACGCCGGTCCCGCCCGCGATCTTGCCCTTCCTGCCCCGGCAAACAGGGCAAAGCGCCCGATCCGAGGGCTGAGACTGCAAGATCGCGGCGGTGGGGTCGCGGGGGCGGCGCGGCGGTGGCGAGGTCAGTCGCGGCGGTGGCGGCCGATGTGCTCGGGGGCGCCGACGGTGGTGCTGATGCGTACGGTGGTGCCGGCGGCGCCGGTGTCGACCTCCATGGCGTCGCTCAGCTCCCGGGCCAGCCAGAGCCCCCAGCCGCCGGCCGTGTCGGGTGCGGGTCGGCTCCGGTCGCCCAGCCGCTGCGTGCTGATGCCCCTACCGTGGTCGGACACCTCGCAGACGAGTTGCCCCGACTGCCGCCACAGCCGCAGCCAGCCCCGGCCGCCGCCGTGCCGGACCGCGTTCGTGATCAGCTCGTTGACCGCCAGCACGAAGTCGTCCAGGCGCTGCCCGGCCAGCCCGGCGGCGTGCGCGCAGGAGGTGACCGAGTGTCGCAGCTCGGTCACCTGGGCCTGTTCGAAGGCCTCGGCGATCAGGGGGGAAGGTTCGATGGGCACAACCGTACGCGGTGTCGGGGATTCTGCGTTCGTCATGGCCCCGTCCCGACAACTGATCACTGGATTTTTTGCGGCATTTCCACCGTACGTCAGCGTTTCTCGCCGTGCATGTGGCGGCCCGCCGGCCGCCCACTTGGCTGTGGCATCGTGACGACCGTGCCGACGCCCCCCGGTGGTTTCGAGGTCCCGCTCTGGCGGGCCATCGCCGTGTTCCGGGTGGCCTCCCTGGCGTACGTCTGCGTGCTGGTCGTGCGGCACTTCGACCGGTACGCCCACCCGCTCGCGGCCGGCGGCCTGGTCCTGCTGATGGCGGCCTGGACCGGCGTGACCGCCGTCGGGTACGCCCGCCCGGCCCGGCGTGGCTGGCCGCTGCTCGTGGCGGACCTCTCGGTCGTCCTCGGCATCCTGCTGGTCAACCCGTGGGTGGTCGGGCGGGAGGCGCTCGCCTCCGGCGTGCCCACCCTGGCGGTTGCCTGGCTGGCCGGCCCGGTGCTCGCCTGGGCCGTCTCCGGCGGACGGCGGCGGGGCACCGTGGCCGCGCTGGTGCTCGGCGCGGCGGACCTGGCCACCCGGGAACGGATCGGCCAGTCCTCGCTCACCGGGGTGATCCTGCTGCTGCTCGCCGGGGTGGTCGTCGGGCACGTCGCCCGGCTGGCCGTGACCGCCGAGGAGCGGCTGCACCGGGCGGTCGAGCTGGAGGCGGCCACCCGGGAACGGGAGCGGCTGGCCCGGGACATCCACGACGGCGTCCTCCAGGTGCTCGCGCTGGTGCAGCGGCGCGGCGCCCACCTGGACGGCGAGGCCGGCGAGCTGGCCCGGCTCGCCGGGGAGCAGGAGGCGGCGCTGCGCGCCCTGATCGCCGGTGCCGCGCCGGCCGGCGCCGGCACCGAGAGCGGCCCGGTGGACCTGCGCGCGCTGGTCGGCCGGTACGCCTCCGCGACGGTCTCGCTCTCCGCGCCGGCCACCCCGGTGTCGTTGCCCGGGCCGGTGGCCCGCGAACTGGCCGCGGCGACGGCCGCCGCGTTGGACAACGTCGCCCGGCACGCGGACGGGCGGGCCTGGGTGCTGATCGAGGACGAGGAGGCGACGGTGACCGTCTCGGTCCGCGACGAGGGCCCGGGCTTCCCGGACGGTCGGCTGGACGAGGCCGTCGCCGAGGGCCGGCTCGGCGTCGCCCGGTCCATCCGGGGGCGCCTCGCCGACCTGGGCGGCACGGTGCGGATCACCTCCGCGCCGGGCGCCGGCACGGAGGTGGAGCTGACCGTCCCGAGGGCGGCACGGTGAGGCCGGGGACCGGCCGTCCCCGGCCGGTGCGACGGAGGGGGAGACCATGAGCGGTGTGCGCGTGATGGTGGTCGACGACCACCCGATGTGGCGGGAGGGGGTGGCCCGGGACCTCACCGAGGCCGGCCACGTCGTCGTCGCCACCAGCGGCGAGGGGCGGCAGGCCGTCCGGGTCGCCGCGGCCACCCGGCCCGACGTGGTGGTCCTGGACCTGCAACTGCCGGACGTCTCCGGGGTGGAGGTGATCCGGGGGCTGCGCGCCGCGCTGCCGCAGGTGCGGGTGCTGATGTTGTCGGCCAGCGGCGAGCAGCAGAGCGTGCTGGACGCGGTGAAGGCGGGCGCCACGGGCTACCTGGTGAAGTCCGCCGCCCCCGCCGAGTTCCTGGAGGCGGTGCGCCGGACGGCGGCGGGGGAGCCGGTCTTCACGCCCGGCCTGGCGGGGCTGGTCCTCGGCGAGTACCGCCGGCTGGCCGCCGCCCCGTCGGGGGCCGCCGCGACGGCCGGTCGGGACTGCGCCGCCGGCCCGGCACCCCGCCTCACCGACCGGGAGACCGAGGTGCTGCGGCTCGTGGCCAAGGGCATGTCCTACAAGCAGATCGCCGACCGGCTCGGGCTGTCCCACCGCACCGTGCAGAACCACGTGCAGAACACGTTGGGCAAGCTCCAGCTGCACAACCGGGTCGAGCTGACCCGGTACGCGATCGAGCGCGGCCTGGACGACTGAGGCCGCCGGGAGACCGCCCCCGGACGGTTCCCCGACAGCCCCGGCGCCGGCCACGGACCCACTGTCGCGCCGGGTCAGACCGAGTGCGGCGGCCGTGTCTCGTGGATGGCCAGCTCCTCGGCGCTCGCGCCGCCGCCGGCCGAGCCGGCGTCGTACGCGACCGAGTCGGTCTCCTGGTCGGTGTGCGCCCCCTCGTCCGGTTCGACGAGCCGGCCGACCTGGGCGTCGGCGACGCTGCCGAGCTGGCCGTGGTCGTAGAGGGAGACCGGCGAGTTCGGGTCGGAGGTGGGGCCGGGGTCGAGCACGTCCGCGTCGAGCTGGGCCTGCGCCGCGGCCTCCTCGCTGTCGGCCTCGGCGGCGATGTCCGGGTCGACGGGGCCGGCCAGCGGATCGTCGGCGGGGCGCTCGTACAGCTCCCGGTCGAGCTTGTAGTCGAGCGACTCGCCGTCGAGCTGCTCCTCGGCGGTGGTCCCGTACCGGTCCACCGCCACCGGCGTCCGGTCGCCCGGCAGCTGGGCCGGCTCCGGGCCGTCCGCCTCGCGCCCGGTCAGGACGTCGTCGTTGGCGGTCGAGTCGTCGTCGGCGGTGTCGGGCAGGCCCTCCGCCTCGGGGTCGGACACGGGGGTCGGGTACTCGTCGTCGCGCATGGCTGACCTCTACCCACTGCCCTCCCGGCGTAACCGGTGCCGGGCGTGGCCATCCGGGCGGAAGCATCGCTTCCCGGGACGGACGGGGAGGACCCGGGCGACGGTCAGCCGTCGGCGGCGAGCTCGTCCGCGGCGTACAGGACGCACCAGACGACCTTGCCGTCCGGGACGGGGCTGCTGCCCCAGCGGCGGGCGACGGTGTCGATCAGCAGCAGGCCGCGCCCGCCGACGGTGTCCAACGGCGCCGGCCCGGTGAAGGCCGGCTGCCGCGACGAGTGGTCGCGTACCGCGAGGTGCAGGGTGCTGTCCCGGGGGGCCAGCCGCACCGTCATCGGGGTCCGTGCGTGGGCGACCACGTTGCCCACCAGCTCGGTGACCGCGATGCAGCCCGGCTCGGTCAGCTCGTCCAGGCCCCAGCGGCGGCAGCCGTCGGTGACCAGTTGGCGGGCCTGCCGGGCGGCCTCCACGGCGGGCGGGAACTCGGCGTCGACCACGGCGGCCATCGGCGCGGCGGCCAGCCCGGCCATCGCCCCGTCCAGGGTCGGCCAGGCGGGAACCCCCTCCACGGTGCCGGTCGGGTCGCAGAGCAGCAGGTCGGCGGCGGGCCAGTCGCGGATCTCCCGGCGCACTCCGGCGAAGACGTCCCGGGCCGCCGGGTCGGTCATCCGCAGGTCGGTCACGTCGGCCACCACCGGGCCGGGCCGGGCGCAGAGCCGGGCGAGCAGCCCGTCGCGGACCGTGCGGACCTCGGACCGGTCGAGCACGCCGGTCAGCCGGACCACCCCGGAGGACCGGTCGGTCTCCACCCGGCAGCGCACGTCGGTCGGCATGATCGTCCCATTCTGCCTTCCCGGGCCGGGTCCCGCACCGGTCCGCCCGGCCCTGTGCATCAGCGGTCCGTCCGCGTCCGGCGGGCCATCGCGGCCACCGTCCCGACGGCCGTGCCCGCCGCCGCCAGCCCGAAGGCGGCGGACATCCGCACCAGTTGCCGTCGCCGGCCGTGCCAGCCGCCCTCCCGCTGGGCCGCCGCGTCGGCGTGGAAGACGTTGCCGGTGCTGTCCAGCCGCGGGGCGGGTCCGAACTGGGTGCGGTGGGTGTACCAGCCGAGGACCCGTTCGGCCAGCGCCGGGGCGAGCCGCCACTGCAGGCCGATCAGCCGGGCGGCCCCGCCGGCGTACGCCTCGCGGCGCGGCCGGCGCAGCATCCGGACGATCGTCTCCGCCACCACCTCGGGCGGGTACACCGGGGGCGGCGGCGTCAGTTCCCGCCCGCTGTGGTTGGCGGCGTGCCCGAAGAACGGGGTGTCGATGGTGGCCGGCAGCACCGTGCAGATCGAGATGTTGCCGCGCCCGGTGACCCGCAACTCCTGGCGGACCGTGTCGGCCAGGCCGCGGATGCCGTGCTTGGTGGCGTTGTACGCCGACTGGTAGGGCATCGCCACCTCGGCCAGCACCGAGGCGTTGTTGATCAGCACCCCGCCGCCCGCCGCGCCCAGGTGCGGCAGCGCGGCCCGGGTGCCGTACGCGGCGCCGAGCAGGTTCACCTCCAGCACCCGGCGGAACTCGGCCACGGGGATCTCGTCGAAGAGGCCGACCGCGCTGACCGCGGCGTTGTTGACCCAGCCGTCGATCCGGCCGAACTCGGCCACGGCGCGCGCGGCGAGGCGCTCGACCGCCGCCGGGTCGGTCACGTCGGTCGGCACGACGAGCGCGCGCCCGCCCAGTTCCCGGCACCGCTGCGCCACCCGGTGCAGGGCGGGCTCGCTGCGGGCGGCGAGCACCACGGCGGTGCCCCGCCGGGCGAGGGCGTACGCCGTGGCCGTGCCGATCCCGCTGGAGGCACCGGTGATCACCACGGTGGCGTCGGCGAGGCTGCGGGTGAGAGGCATTGTCAGCCCGTACCCAGGCTGACGGGGGTCATGCGGCCGATCATCGGTCGGATAACCGTCGGTGCGCGGGCGGTGAACAGCGGAGGGTTGACGCTTGCCGTCGGGCAAGCACCCGCCGGGCTCTTCCCGATCTGCCAGGTTTCGGCTTGCGGGAGTCTGGTTAATGGGACCCTCTGACCGAGGACCACCGCTTGAGAAGTTCGCATGGAGGTGACCCATGCGCGTCGGCCTCGTCTGCGCGCACGCCGGCCCGCCCAGGCGTGCCGACGCCCCGACCGTCGGCACCCACCAGCACATCGCCAGGGTCGCCGCGGAACTGGCCGCGCGGGGCCACGACGTCCGGGTGTACGAACGCCGCGACGACCCCGACCTGCCGGACACGGCCATGGTCGACGGCTACCGGGTGGAGCGGGTGCCCGTCGGCCCGGCGGCCCCGATCCCCACCGCCGAGCTGGTCCCGTACGTGTCCGAGTTCGGCGCCTGGCTGGCGGACCGGTGGACGGGCGACTGGCAGCCCGAGGTGGTGCACGGGCACTACTGGATCGGCGGGCTGGCCGCCGCGCACGCCGTCCGGGAGACCGACGTCCCGGTGGTGCAGACGTTCCACTCCCTCGGGGTCGAGCAGCTGCGCCACCTCGGCGGCCAGTACGACGGCCCGGGGGAGCGCATCCCGCTGGAGCGGGCGTTGACCCGGGCGGTGGACGTCGCGGTCGCCCAGTGCAACGACGAGGTGGACGAGCTGACCCGGATGGGGTTGCAGCGCGCCTCCGTGGCGATGGTGCCGGCGGGCGTCGACACCGAGCAGTTCCACCCCGACGGCGAGGCCGCCCCCCGCGACCAGCGGGCCCGGATCCTCTCCGTCGGTGGGCTGTCGCCCGGGCACGGCCAGGAGGACCTGATCCGGGCCATGCGGCTGGTCGGCGACGCCGAGCTGGTGATCGCCGGCGGCCCGCCGGCCGAGCAGCTCGCGGGCCACGCCGAGGCCCGCCGGCTGCGCGAGCTGGCCGAGCGGAACGGGGTGGCCGAGCAGGTGAAGCTGGTGGGCGCGGTGCCGCACGACCAGATGGCCACCTGGTACCGCTCGGCGGACGTGGTGGCCTGCACCCCGCACTACTCGTCGGCCGGGCGCGTGTCGCTGGAGGCCATGGCGTGCGGCGTGCCGGTGGTGGGCTATGCCATGGGCGGCATCGCCGACGCGGTGGTCGACGAGGTCACCGGGCGGCTGGTGCCGCCGGGCGACGTGCGCACGCTGGGCGTCACCCTGCGCCGGCTGCTCGCCGACAACGCGGGGCGGTTCGCGTACGGGCACGCCGCCGTGGACCGGGTGCGGTGCAGCTACACCTGGGAACGGACGGCGGGCGCGCTGGAGCGCCTCTACGAGCGGGTGGTGCGCCGGCGCAAGCCGGTCGAGGCGGCCTGACCGGCAGCGGCCCGCCTCGCGCCGGTGACCCGCCCCGCGCCGGCAGCCCGCCCGGTGGCGGGTCGCACGGCGGCGGGCGTCCCGGCGGCGGTCCTCACATCGGGCGGCCGGGGGCGCCGACGCCCACGACGGCCGGCTTCCGCTCCCCGGCCACCGCGTGGTGGTGCTGGGGTTCGGCGTACCGGGTGAGGCCGATGACCGAGGCGAGGGTGACCAGGAACCCGGCCGCGGCGAGCCACTCCCGGCCGGGCCAGATCTTGTCGTTGAGCAGCAGCAGGCCGACGATCGCCGCGGGCACCGCCCCGGCCGCGTCCATGGCGGCGACGGCGGCCGTGGTCGAGCCGCGCTGCATGGCCAGGCCGAGCAGGAGCTGACCGACGATCGAGTGCGCGATCAGCAGGTAGAGCAGCGGGTGCCGGACCAGGTCCTCCGCCGTCGGGGCCGAGGCCAGCGGTCGGGCGGCCACCGCGGCGGCGGAGAACGCCAGCCCGGCCAGCGAGCCGAGCGCCACCGAGCCGGGCGCCCCGTGCAGGCGCACGGCGAAGAAGCCGACCACCGCGATCACGACGAGCACCGCCGCCAGGACGATCATGCCGGTGGTGCCGAGCGGCTTGGACTGCGCGGGCCGGGCGGAGAGCACCAGCGCGGAGATTCCCGCGAAGAGCAGCACCAGCAGGGCCACCTCGGCCGCCGGCAGCCGCCACTTGAGCAGCAGCACGCCGAGCAGTGCGGTGACGCCGAGCCCGGCCGCGACGCTGGACTGGACCAGGAAGAGCGGCAGGTCCCGGCGGGCCAGGAAGGCCAGCACGAACCCGGCCACCTGGCAGGCCAGCCCGACCAGGTAGGTGCGGTGCCCGGCGAGCCGCAGCAGCAGGCCCGGGTCGAAGGTGTGGTGCACGGTGGTGCGGGCGGCGGCGACCGACTGGAGCAGGTTGGCGACGCCGTACGCGATGATCATCGCCGCGAGGAAGCACCAGCCGGAGGAAACCACCTGGCGAGGATAGAGGCTGGCGGAGGTCAGTGCTCGGTTGGCCGACCCAGCCGGGCGAGGATGTCGGCGTGCAGCGCGCCGTTGCTGGCCACGGCGCTGTTCTCGGTGCCGGCGTCGCCCGAGAGGGCCGGCCGGCCGGCCAGGTCGGTGAACGCGCCGCCCGCCTCGGTGACGATCGGCACCAGCGCGGCGACGTCCCACAGCGACAGCTCCGGCTCCACCATCACGTCCAGCGCCCCCTCGGCCAGCAGCATGTAGCCGTAGAAGTCGCCGTACGCCCGGCTGCGCCAGGTGTCCCGCATGAGCTGGAGCATCGCGTCCAGCCGGCCGGCGGACTCCCAGCCGGTCAGGGACGAGTAGCAGAAGCTGGCGTCCGCGAGGTCCCGGACCCCGGAGACCCGGATCGGCGCGCCGCTCGCGGCGTCGGGCCCCGCGTACGCGCCCGCGCCCAGCGCGCCCCACCAGCGGCGGCCCAGCGCCGGGGCGGACACCAGCCCGACGACCGGGCGGTCGCCCTCCAGCAGCGCGATCAGGGTGGCCCAGACCGGCACGCCGCGGATGAAGTTCTTCGTGCCGTCGATGGGGTCGACCACCCAACGCCGGCCGTCCGGGCCGCCGGCCGGCTGCTCGCCGTACTCCTCGCCGAGCAGGCCGTCGGCCGGGCGGTGCGTGGCCAGCAGCGCGCGGATCTCCCGCTCGACCGCGGTGTCCGCGTCGGAGACCGGGGTCAGGTCGGGTTTCGCCTCGACGCGCAGGTCGAGCGCGCGGAACCGGGCCGTGGCGACGGCGTCGGCGGCGTCCGCGAGCAGGTGGGCGAGGGCGATGTCGTCGGCGTACCCGGTCATGCCGCAAACGGTAGCGACGCCCCGGTCAGGACCCGCCGTGCGGGTCGCCCTCGCCGTCACGCGCGCCGGGGCCGCGCTGGTCGGGCTCGCTGCGCGCGTCGCCCTCGCCGGAGCGGGAGGCCAGCAGCCGGCGGTACGAGGCCAGCCGGCGCGGGTCGGCCTTGCCGGCGGCCACCCAGGAGTCCAGCCCGCAGTCGGGGGCGTCCGGGGTGTGCGGGCAGTTGGCGGGGCAGTCGACGCTGCCCTCCACCAGGTCGGGGAAGCCGTGCAGCAGGCTGTCGGCGGAGACGTGTGCCAGCCCGAAGCTGCGCACCCCCGGCGTGTCGACGATCCAGCCGGCGGCGGCGTGCTCGCCGTGCGTCGGGTCCCGGGGCAGGCGCAGCGCGACCGCGCTCGTGGAGGTGTGCCGCCCCCGGCCGATCGCGCTGACCGTGCCGACCGCCCGCGCGGCGTCCGGCACCAGGCGGTTGACCAGCGTCGACTTGCCCACCCCGGAGTGCCCCACCATGACCGAGACCCGGCCGGCGAGCAGGCTGCGCAGGGCGTCGAGGTCGGAGTCGGGGCGGATCAGCACGTACGGCAGCTCCAGCTCCGCGTAGTAGCCGAGCACGGTCTCGGGGCCGGCCAGGTCGGCCTTGGTGAGGCAGAGCAGCGGCTCGATGCCGGCGTCGTACGCGGCCACCAGGCAGCGGTCGACGAACCCGGTGCGCGGCGGCGGGTCGGCCAGCGCGCTGACGATCACCAACTGGTCGGCGTTGGCGACGACCACCCGTTCCAGCCGCCCCTCGGCGGTGGTCTCGTCGTCGTCGGCGGTGCGCCGCAGCACAGACGTCCGCTCGGCGATGCGGACGATCCGGGCCAGCGCCCCGGCCGCCCCGGACGTGTCCCCGACCAGGCCGACGCGGTCGCCGACCACCACCGACTTGCGACCCAGCTCCCGGGCCCGCATGGCGGTGATCGGGGGCACGTCCGGCCCGGCGTCGGGCGGCACGCACGTGTAGCGGCCCCGGTCGACGGCGATCACGAACCCGTCCACCGCGTCGGAGTGCCGGGGCCGGGTGCGGGTACGCGGGCGCGACGACTTCCCGGGCCGGACCCGGACGTCGTCCTCGTCGTACTCCCGCCGTCTGGTCGCCAGGACCCGCCCCCCGTCGTGTCAGCTCTTGCCGGTCACCATCGCCGACCATAGTGCCGGAAACTCGGGCATGGTCTTCGAGGTGCACGCCACGTCGCTCAGCTCGATGCCCGGAACGGCCAGGCCGGCCACCGCGGCGGCGTGCGCCATCCGGTGGTCGTGGTAGGTCTCGAAGACCCCGCCGCGCAGCGGCCGGGGCCGGATCTCCAGCCCGTCGGGGGACTCGGTGATGTCCGCGCCGAGCGCGGCGAACTCCCGCGCCAGCGCGGTCAGCCGGTCGGTCTCGTGGCCCCGGATGTGGCCGATGCCGGTGAACACCGACGGCGAGTCGGCCAGCATGGCCAGCGCGGTCAGCGCCGGGGTCAGCTCGCTGACGTCGGACAGGTCGGCGTCCAGCCCGTGCACCGCGCCGGTGCCCCGCACGGTCAGCCCGGCGGTGGAGAGGGTCACCTCGCCACCCATCCGCTGCAGCAGCGCGCGGAGCTGCTCGACGGGCTGCGCGCTGCCGCGCGGCCAGCCCTGGAGGGTCACCTCGCCGCCGGTGACCAGGGCGGCGGCGAAGAACGGCACCGCGCCCGACAGGTCCGGCTCGATCTCCCAGCCGCGCCCGGTCAGCGGGCCCGGCTCCACCACCCACACGTCGGGCGTGCCGTCGTCGACCGCCGCGCCGGCCGCCCGCAGCATCTGCACCGTCATCCGCAGGTGCGGCGCGGAGGGCACCGGCGGGCCGACGTGCCGGACCACGACGCCCCGGTCGAAGCGCGGGGCGGCCAGCAGCAGCCCGGAGACGAGCTGGCTGGAGGCCGAGGCGTCGATCACCACCTCGCCGCCGGCCACCCGCCCGGCGCCGAGCACGGTCATCGGCAGGCTGCCGGTGGCGGGGGTGTCCACGCGTACGCCGAGGGAGCGCAGCGCGCCGATCAGCGGGCCGAGCGGCCGGATGCGGGCCTGCGGGTCGCCGTCGAAGGTGATCCGCCCGTCGGCCAGCCCGGCCACGGGCGGGACGAAGCGCATCACGGTGCCGGCCAGGCCGACGTCGACGTGGGCGGGGCCGACCAGCGGGTGCGGCCGGACCAGCCAGCGCTCGTCGTCGCTGATCGACATGTGCGCGCCCAGCGCGCGCAGCCCGGCGGCCATCAGTTCGGTGTCCCGCGCGCGCAGCGGCCCGGCCAGCGTCGAGGGGCCGCTGGCCAGCGCGCTGAGCACGAGGGCGCGGGCGGTCATCGACTTGGAGCCGGGCAGGCACAGCGTGGCCGAGACCGGGTCGGAGGCGGTCGGAGCGGTCCACGGCTGCGGCGGCCGGGTCGCGGTCAGGTTCCCCACGGTTACATTCTGCCGTGTCCGGAGGACGATGACGCCGGCCACCGTCCGTGCTCCCGGCCAGCGGGACAGCCGGGCGACGCCCCGCCGGGTTAGCGTGTGCGACATGTGCGGGAGGTATGCGACGACCCGGAGCGCGGGCGACCTGAGCGCGCTGTTCGAGTCCCTCGACGAGACCGACGGCCGGCTCGGCCCCGACCACAACGTCGCGCCCACCGACCCGGTGCCGCTGGTGCGGGTCAGCCCGGAGGGGCACCGCGCGCTGTCTCTTGGGCGCTGGGGGCTGGTGCCGGCCTGGTCCCGGTCGCCCGCCGGCGCCGCCCGCATGATCAACGCCCGTGCCGAGACGGTCGCCACCAGCCGGGCGTACGCGGGGGCCTTCGCCCGCCGCCGCTGTCTCGTCCCGG
This sequence comes from Micromonospora citrea, assembly GCF_900090315.1. Taxonomy (NCBI): domain Bacteria; kingdom Bacillati; phylum Actinomycetota; class Actinomycetes; order Micromonosporales; family Micromonosporaceae; genus Micromonospora; species Micromonospora citrea. Next base: position 4,562,318 of record NZ_FMHZ01000002.1, read on the forward strand.
CCGACGGCTGGTACGAGTGGGTCCGCTCGCCCGACGGGCGCAAGCAGGCCTACTACATGACCCCGCTGGACGGCTCGGTGCTCGCCTTCGCCGGCATCTGGTCGGTCTGGGAGGGCCCGGGCGGGCCGCTGCTGACGTGCAGCGTGCTCACCACGGCCGCCCTGGGCGAGCTGGCCGAGGTGCACGACCGCATGCCGTTGCTGCTGCCCGAGGGCCGGTGGGGGGCGTGGCTGGCGTCGACCGGGGAGCCGGCGGAGTTGCTGGCGCCGCCGCCGTCCGACTGGCTGGCCGGGCTGGAGATCCGCCCGGTGGGGCCGGCGGTGGGCGACGTGCGCAACGACGGGCCGGAGCTGACCGCCCGGGTGCCGGTGGCACGGGCCGTGACGCCGGAGCAGGAAATGACGCTCTTCTGACAGCGGCGGCGCATTGTCGGGTGTGATTTGCCAGAGTTGCGGGTGAAACGTCGGCCGGTTTTTAAACCATATTTGCCGCAGAGTCTTGTCTCCGTGTCCGGAAGTGCGATAGAACACAGCGCCGGTAGTGGGCGGCGATTCGCACGGGGCGAACGGCGTCCACCGATCTTGCCGGTCCCACGGGGGAGGTGGGTGGATGACACGGGCACGTATGCCCCGCCCGCACGAGGTGGCCGCCGCACGACGAGATCCGCGACTGCTGCGGGCGTTGCGGGAGCGGCGACATGACGAGGCGTGGCGGACCAGAGGAACCTGCCAGAATGTCGACCCGGAAACATTCTTTCCGGCGCCGAACGAGCCGGCCGACGCGGCCGTCGCGCTGTGCCGAAGTTGCGATGTGCAGGGCTCCTGCCTCGCCTGGGCGTTGGACGTGGGTGACTGCCACGGAGTCTGGGGCGGCACGACCCCGCGCGAGCGGCGGGCGATGCTGGTCGCCTGGCGTGACGAGGTGCAACCGGATCCGGACGCCGCCGACGAGGCGGGCCCGCCGGTCCGGGACCGGCTGCTCACGCTGGTGCCGCTGAGCTGACCGTCGCCCGGTGGGGCGGGGGTGGCGGACGCACCCCGAATCGATCGACCGGTCTCAGCCGGCCCGCCATGTCGGTGGGCCGGCTGACCGTCGTGCCTCCCACCTCGCAGAATGGGCTGATGCCCCAGGACGACGAGATCCTCACACCGCGCGGGCCCGCCCGGGTCGACACGGACCTGCCGCAGGGGCCACCGACGGCGCTGCTGGTGCTCGGTCACGGCGCGGGTGGCGGTGTGGGCGCCCCGGACCTGTGCGCGCTTCGCGACGCGGCGGTCGGTGCCGGTTCGGTGGTGGCCCGGGTGACCCAGCCCTACCGGGTCGCCGGCCGACGAGCGCCGGCGCCCGCCGGGCACCTCGACGAGGCGTGGGTGGCCGTGCTCGCCGTGCTGCGGAGGCGGCATCCCGGCGTACCGCTGGTGGTGGGTGGACGCTCCAGCGGCGCGCGGGTGGCCTGCCGGACCGCGCGGGCGGTCGAGGCGGCCGGCGTGGTCGCGCTCGCGTTCCCGCTGCACCCGCCGGGCCGCCCCGAGCGGTCGCGGGCGGCGGAGCTGGACACCGGCGTCCCGACCCTCGTGGTCAACGGCGACCGCGACCCCTTCGGGGTGCCGGAGCCGGGGCCCGGGGTGCGGGTGGTGACCCGCCCGGGTGAGCGACACGACCTGCGGGCGGACCCGGCCGGCACCGCCGAGGTCGTGCGCGACTGGCTGCACGGGCAGGGCTGGGCGCGGGCCTGACCATCCCGCCCACGGACGCCTGGCGGGACGACGGGCGGTGCTGCGGTTCGGCGGCCGTGTCCGGCGGCTGCGGCGGGTCGTTGCATCGGATGGCGCCGGACGCCCGGTCCGGGCGGCGGCGCCGGTCCTCCCAGGCCCTTCCTGGTCCCAGCGCCGGCTCCCCGTCGGGGCCGGGACCAGGAACGGGAGACGTGGCCGGAATGCCCCGCCCATCCCTGGGCGTTGCACCCCCCGGGACGACATTTCTGGCGAGGGGGGTGACCGGGTGCCGATCGAGACGCAGGCCCGGGAACGGGACGAGCGGGGGACGCGGCAGCTGCGGCAGTTGCTGGACGCTCCGGACTGGCCCGCGACGGTGCCGCCGGTCGGCGCGACCGCGGTGAGCGCGAGCACACCCGCCGGAAGTGAATCTGCGGGCAGGCCGGTGCGCGTATCCTCGGCGGGAAAGCATCCGACGCGAGGGGATGTGCGGTTGACCACCGAGAAGACGGACGAGCGCAGGGCCCGCTTCGAGCGGGACGCGATGCCCTTCGTCGATCAGCTCTACGCTGCCGGGCTGCGGATGACCCGCAACCCGGCGGATGCCGAGGACCTGGTCCAGGAGACCTACCTGAAGGCGTACGCCGCCTTCCACCAGTTCGAGCAGGGCACGAACCTGAAGGCCTGGCTCTACCGGATCCTGACCAACACCTACATCAACACCTACCGCAAGCGGCAGCGCCAGCCCATCCAGGCGCCGACCGAGGAGATCACCGACTGGCAGCTCGCCGAGGCCGAGTCGCACACCTCCAGCGGGCTGCGCTCCGCCGAGACCGAGGCGCTGGACCGGCTGCCGGACAGCGACGTCAAGGAGGCCCTCCAGCAGTTGCCGGAGGAGTTCCGCCTGGCCGTCTACCTGACCGACGTCGAGGGCTTCTCCTACAAGGAGGTCGCCGACATCATGGGCACGCCGATCGGCACGGTGATGTCGCGGCTGCACCGGGGTCGACGTAATCTGCGCAAGCTGCTCGAGCAGTACGCCGCGGAGCGGGGCTTCAGCGCCGCGTCGTCGAAGAAGGGCTCAACCGCTGCGGCCGGCCGGGAGGTGTGACGTGAGCTGTGGAGATCCGCACGAGACGGACTGCCGTGAGGTCCTGGCCGAGGTCTACCTCTACCTCGACCTGGAGTGCGCGGAGGAGCGGCGGACGCTGATCCGGCACCACCTCGACGAGTGCGGGCCGTGCCTGCGCGAGTACGGCATCGAGCAGGAGGTGAAGGCGCTGGTCGCCCGCTGCTGCGGCAACGAGACCGCGCCCGACCAGCTGCGCGAGCGGCTGAGGCTGCGCCTCACCGAGATCGTCGTCTTCGAGAGCACCGAGTCGCGGGAGCTGGCCGACTGAGGTCGGCGACACCGACGAAAGCAGGTGGCCCGGGTCGTCTCCGACCCGGGCCACCTGCGTTCCGCCGGCTGATCGACGCCGGGCCGTGGGCCCGGCCGCCGCTCAGGAGTTGGGGCGCTTGCCGTGGTTCGCGCCGCTCTTCTTGCGGGCCTTCTTCTTGCGGGCCTTCTTCGCCATGGTGACCTCCTCGTGATGGTCGGATCCGCCTGCGCACGACCTCGGCGCCGGTGCACGCACCGGTCGTCCCGGCGCCGGGGTCCGACCCGCTGATGCTAGTGCGGCCGGCACCCGCCGTCGTGCGCCGGGGCGGCCCGCCGCACGACGCGCCGCACGACACGCCCGCCGTCGCCCCGGGCTGTCGCCGTCCGACCCGCCGCCCGTGGTGGTCGCCGCCCGGCCGCGGCCGCCGCCGGCCCCCGTGTCGCGCCGCGCGCCGGGCAGGTCGGGGACGTGGTCGGGGCCCGCTCCGACGGTGGACCGTTCCGGGCGCCCGGGGGCGCTCCGCATCCCCGTGGGCGGTCCGCATGATTGGATACGTCGGCAGGCAAACGCGAGAGAAGGGGCCGTGGAGATGGCCGAGGAGATCCGCGCCGAGATGGTGGCGAACGTCTGGAAGGTCGTCGCGTCGGCCGGGGACACCGTGTCCGAGGGGGACACGCTGGTGATCCTGGAGTCGATGAAGATGGAGATCCCGGTCGTCGCCGAGTCCGACGGTGTCGTCAAGCAGCTCGCGGTCAACGAGGGCGACGTCGTGCAGGACGGGGACCTCATCGCGGTGATCGATTGACCGGCCTGTCGGTCCGGCACGCCGGGCCGGAGGACTTCGCGGCGGTGGCCCGGCTGACGGTCGCCGCGTACGAGGCCGACGGTCAGCTCAAGGGCGAGCACGGCTACGCCGCCGTGCTCGCCGACGTGGCGGCCCGCGCGGAGCACGGCGAGGTGCTGGTCGCCGTCGACCCGGCCGGCGGCGAGGTGCTCGGCTCGGTGACGTTCGTCCTCCCCGGCAGCCGGTACGCCGAGCTGTCCCGCGCCGGCGAGGCGGAGTTCCGGATGTTGGCGGTCGACCCGGCCGCGCAGGGCCGGGGCGTCGGCGCGGCCCTGGTCGAGGCCTGCGTGTCGCGGGCGACCGAGCTGGGCTGCACGGCGGTGACGATCTGCGTGCGCAGCGGCTTCGCGACCGCGGCCCAGCGGCTCTACGAGCGGCGGGGTTTCGTCCGCGTGCCGGAGCTGGACTGGTCGCCCGTCGTCGGCGTGGAGCTGCTCGGCCTCCGGCTGGACCTCCCGCACGCCTGATCCGGCGGCCCTTGCCGAGCCGCGCCGGGCGGCCTGCTGACCGGCCCGTGTCGGGCGGCCCGCGGTTCGGGCCGGCCGCAGCCCTCTGTGGATCCGGCCGCCCTCGGCCCGCTGCCGATCCGGTCCACCGCGTCCGTTCCGGCGCGGCGGCGACGGGCGTCAGGGCGCCCCGGGCGCGGCTTCGTCGCGCTGCCCGCCGATGGGGGCGAGCAGTTCGTCGGCCATCGTCAGCGCGAGCTCCATCCGCTGGGCGTCGGTGAGCGCCGGGGCGCGGACCGCGAACCAGCTGCTGTGCACGGCGAAGATCGCCAGCACGGCGCGGAGCTGCGCAGCCGGTGACTTGTCGTCCCGGCAGAGCAGGTCGGCCAGCCGCAGCATCCGGCCGCGCATCTGCTGCCCGGCGGAGAGGCTCTTCAGCACGGTCTGGTTCTGCTCGAAGAACCGCATGACGGAGGGTTGGTCGCCGGCGAACATGGCTTCGGCGTACCGGCCGATCACGGCACGCCGGGTGTCCAGGCCGTCGGGCTGCGACTCGGCCCACTCGATGAGGGCGTCCAACCGGGCCAGCCGGTCCTCGACGACGCTGGTGACGATCTCGTCCTTGCTCTTGAAGTGGTAGTAGAGCGCGGCCTTGGTCACGTCCAGCCGCTCGGCGATCTCGCGCAGCGAGGTCTTCTCGTACCCCTGCTCGGTGAAGAGCTCCAGCGCGACGGCCTGGATGCGTTCCCGCGTGCCGCCTGTGCTCTCCCTCACCCGCACCACCCAATCCGCTTGACCGATCCTGGTGCCCAACTTACCGTCCGGCTAGTAAGGTGGCTAGCCGGCCGGCAAGTAAGTGCGGCACATCTCGGGGGGAGCTTACCCATGACGCAGGCAAGCCAGGCTCCGGCACGACCCCACGTGCGGGTGGTGCTCTTCGGCCTGATGATCGCCATGATGCTGGCGATGCTCGACAACATGATCGTCAGCACGGCGCTGCCCCGGATCGTGGGCGAGTTCGGCGGGCTGGACCACTTCACCTGGGTGGTCACCGCCTACGTGCTGGGAACCACCGTCTCCACCCCGATCTGGGGCAAGCTCGGCGACCTCTACGGGCGCAAGTCCGTCTTCCTCACCTCGGTGGTCGTCTTCCTGGTCGGCTCGGCGCTCTGCGGCATGGCCGGCTCCGACCTGCTCGGCGGTCCGGACGACGGCATGGTCGAGCTGATCGCCTTCCGGGCGGTGCAGGGCCTCGGCGCGGGCGGCCTGATGGTCGGCGTGATGGCCATCATCGGTGACCTGGTCCCGCCCCGGGAGCGGGGGCGCTACCAGGGGATGATCGCCGGCATCATGGCCTTCGCCATGGTCGCCGGCCCGCTGGTCGGCGGGTTCATCACCGACCACCTCTCCTGGCGTTGGGCCTTCTACGTCAACCTGCCGCTGGGCGGGGTCGCGCTGGCGCTGCTGGTCACCACCCTGCGACTGCCGAAGCACCGCACCGAGCACCGCATCGACTGGCTTGGCGCGGCGCTGCTCTCGGTCGCCATCACCGCGATCGTGCTGGTCACCACCTGGGGCGGCAACGAGTACGACTGGACCTCCGGGCCCATCCTCGGCCTCGTCGCGCTCACGGTGGTCGCCCTGGCGGCGTTCGGCCTCGTCGAACGGCGCGCCGCCGAGCCGATCCTGCCGCTGCGGCTCTTCGCCAACCGCAACTTCGCCCTGATCTCGGTGATCGGCTTCCTGCTCGGCTTCGCCATGTTCGGCGCGATGAACTTCCTGCCGCTCTACCAGCAGACCGTGCAGGGCGCCTCGGCCACCAACTCCGGTCTGCTGCTGCTCCCGCTGATGTTCGGCATGCTCGTGGTCTCGCTGGTGGTGGGCCGGTCGATCACCAGGACCGGGCGCTACCGCGCCTACCCGATCGTCGGCGGTGTCGTGATGGCCGCCGGCATGGCGCTGCTGACCCGGTTGGACGTCGACACCAGCAAGACCGAGTCGTCGCTCTACATGCTCGTGCTCGGCGTCGGCATGGGCTTCCTCATGCAGACGTCGATGCTGATCGCGCAGAACAGCGTCGAGCAGCGGGACCTGGGGGCGGCGAGCGGCGCGGCCACCTTCTTCCGGTCGATCGGCGGCTCGTTCGGAATCTCGCTGTTCGGGGCGGTCTTCGCCAACCGGCTGGCGGGTTCGCCGGGCGGCAACGCGTTCGGCGGCGGCGGCGAGGCCGGCGCCGCCATGGACCTGGAGAAGTTGAAGAACCTGCCGGCGCAGGCCCGCGAGCTGGTGCTGGGCGGCCTCGCCGACGCGGTCTCGCACGTCTTCTGGTGGGCGTTGCTCTTCAGCGTCGCCGTGCCGGTGCTCGCCTGGTTCGTCCGGGAGGTCCCGCTGCGCACCGCGAACGAGCCCCCGGCGCAGCCCGCCGACGGTGAGCAGGCCGAGATCTCCCTGGCGAAGGCCCCCACGGCCTGAGCCGCGGCGACGTCCGACCCGCCAGGTGCCCGCCCGCCGCCGGCACCCGGCCCGCGGAGATGCCAAGGCCCGCGCGTCGCGTCGGTCCCACCGGGCCGGCGCGCTGCGGTCCGGGTCGCGTCGGCCGCGGTCGGGCCGGCACGACGTGGCCCGAGGGCGCGCCGGTGACGGTCCGAGACGGCGCGGCGCGGTCCCGGGTCGTGCCGGTGGCGGACCGGGTCGGCGCGGCGCGGTCCGGGTCGCGTCGGCCGGTCAGGGGCGGCGGAGCGGGGCGGTGAGGCGGCGCCAGAGGCGGCGCAGGCGGGAGCCGGGCTCGCGGGGTCGGGGGACCGGACGGGCGGCGGCCAGCGAGATCGCCAGGGCCGTCGTCTCCGCGTCGAGGGCGGGTGTGGCCAGGGCCAGGTGGGCCAGCGACGCCGCGATGGGCACCGGGCGGAGCCGGGCCACCGCCGCGACGTCCGCCAGCCGCTCCGCCACCACCGCTGCCACGTCGGGGCGGACGGCCGGGTCGATCCAGGCGGCGGTGACCACGGCGAACAGCGCCGCCTCGGTGGTCCAGTCCTCCACGCCCCAGACCAGCTCCAGCAGCACCCGCCGGCGGGTCGAGGTCGCCCACGGCTCGTCCGTGCGGTGGTGCAGCAGGCCGAGGCAGGCCCACACCTGGACGCAGCGCACCCAGAGCGAGGGGTCCTGCGCGAGCACCCGGCCCAGCGCGGTGGGCGGCGCCTCCGGCGGGTGCGCGAGCAGGCCGAGCAGGTCGGCCAGGTCCAGGGTGGCCAGCCCCACCGCCGCGTCGTACGCCGCCGGGGGGTGCGGCCACGCCGGATGGGCGAGCTGTCGCAGCCGGGCGGCGGCCTCCGCCGAGGGCGCCGGCACCGCGGCCGTGACCGCCGTGCCGTCCCAGCGCCAGAGCTGTCGGGCGTCCGGCCGGCGGGGCTCGCGCGGGTCCGGGTCGGGCACGCCGGCCACCTCGACCCGCATCGCCGGCACGGCGGTGGCGACGGTACGCAGGGCGCTCGGCGGCGCGGGCCGGTCCAGCCGCAGGGCGGCGCCGACCCCGCCGTGGTCGTCGGCGACGGCCCGGCGCAGCGCGTCCACCACCGCCCCGGTGGCCGGGGTGACCTGCCCCAGCCAGGCCTGGCCGCGGCAGCACTCGGCCAGGTCGCCGTGCTCGTGCGTGTCGTCGGGGTGGTCCCGGACGAAGTCGGCGAGCGCGACCAGGTGCGCCACGTCGCCGTCGCGCTGGTAGCGCAGCCGGTGGGCGGTGTGCACGGCGCAGTCGAAGGTGGGATCCCGGGCCAGGGCCCGGTCGATCCAGTCCAGCGCCTCGTCGAGCCGCCCGGTGTCGGCGAGGGTGCCGGCGATGTCGGCGTACACGGCGAGGTCGTCGGGATCGTGCGCGACGGCGCGGCCGAGCGCCGCCAGCGCCTCGCGGGTGCGGCCGGCACTGCGGTACGCGTACCCGAGCCACACCTCGCCGATCTTCGACGGTTCCGCGCGTACGCCCCGGGCGGCCCACTGGATCGCCAGGGCGACCTCGCCGACCCGCCGGGCCAGGGCGGACGCCGCGCCCAGCAGCAGGGCGTGCCCGGCGTGGACGGTGACCGCGTTGCGGGCCAGCGCCAGGTAGGGGGCGAGCGCCGCCCGGTCGGCCCGGGGCGCCGGGTCGGGCACGGCTGCGCAGACCTGCATCAGGATCCGGGCGGTGCGATCGGGGTCGAGTCGTTCGGCGAGTTCCGGCGCGGTCACCCAGGGCACGCCGGCCCAGTCCGTGCCCGGCGCGTGACCGGTCGCCGCGACCAGCAGGTCCAGCCCCTCGGCGGGTCGGCCGGCGGCGGCGAGCAGGTGGGCGCGGGCGACCACGGCGCCGACGAAGGCGTGGTGGTGCAGCGGAAAGAGCTCCACCCCGCCGTTCCCGTCGGCGGCGGCGAGCCGGGCGAGCGTCTCGTGCACCTCGGGCAGGGTCGGGGCCCGGACCAGCGCGGCGGCGACGTGCCCGGCGGCGTGTTCGAGGTCGCCGGCGTCCATGGCGAGGCGGGCCAGGGCGAGTTCCTCCGCCGCGGGCAGCGCCCGGTCGTCCTCGGACACGTCGTCCTCTCGCTCGTCGGTGCTCCGGTGGGCCGGGCAAGCCTAGGTGATGTTGGACCGACATGGTGATCAACTGCGCACTCCTGCGCGTTCGATTGCTCAGATCAGATCAAAGATGCAAGACTGAGCAGGAAACGCGCGGCAACCGCGCAGTGGGAGGAGTTTCCGTGACGCGTGCAGGGGCGGGCATGGCCGCCGACATCGACGAGCAGCCGGCGGGCTACGAGCGGTTGCTCTCCACCGAACACGCCGGGGCGATCGCCCGGGTGGCGGCGGTCGTCGCGGAGCGCCGACCCCGGCACGTGGTCTTCACCGCCCGGGGCACCTCCGACCACGCCGCCCTCTACGGGGCGTACCTGACCGAGATCCGGCTCGGCCTGCCCGCCGGGCTCGCCTCGCCCAGCGTCGTCACCGTCTACGGCGCGCGGCCGGACCTCTCCGACGCGCTCGTCGTCGGCGTCAGCCAGAGCGGCGGCTCGCCCGACCTCGCCGAGGTGCTGCGCACCGCCCGCGCCTCCGGCGCGCTGACCCTCGCCGTGACCAACGCGCCCGACTCCCGGCTGGCCGACGTCGCCGAGCTCAGCGTCGACATCGCCGCCGGACACGAGCGCGCGGTGGCCGCCACCAAGACGTACACCGCCGAGCTGCTCGCCCTGCTGATGCTCGTCGAGGGCGTCCGGGCCGGCGACGGGGCGCTGCCCGCCGACGAGCGCGCCGCGCTCGCCGCCCTGCCCGAGCTGGCCGCCCGCACCCTGGCCGACCAGACCCCGGCCCAGCTCGCGCCCCGCTACCGCTTCGCCGGCCAGCTCGTCACCACCGGCCGCGGGTACGCGTACCCGACCGCCAGGGAGGCCGCGCTGAAGCTGATGGAGACCTCCTACCTGCCGGCGCTCGCCTTCTCCGGCGCGGACCTGCTGCACGGGCCGCTCGCCATGACCGACCCGGACGTGCCGGTGCTCGCCGTGGTCGGCTCCGGGCCGGGCGGCCGGTCGATGGGTGAGGTGCTGCCCCGGCTCGGCGAGCGCCGCGCCGACGTGGTGGTGGTCGGCTCCGCCGACGTCGAGGGCGCCACCCGGATCGCCGTCCCCGAGGTCGACGAGCGGTACGCGCCGCTGCTGGACATCCTGCCGTTGCAGCGCCTCGCGCTGGCGCTGGCGCTGGCCCGGGGCGAGGACCCGGACGCGCCCCGGGGGCTGAAGAAGGTCACCGCGACGATGTGACGCCCGGCGTGGCACGCTGGTCGACGTGTCCACGCTGCGCGACCTCGCCGAGGAGCACACCCGCCTCCGTCCGGCCGACATCGACCACCTGCACCGGATCGCCGGCGACTGGCAGTTGCTCTCCGACCTGTCCTTCGCCGACCTGCTGCTCTGGGTGCCCGTGGACGGTGACGGGACGTACCTCTGCGTCGCCCAGGTCCGGCCGACGACCGCCCCCACCGCGTACCTGGACGACCAGGTGGGGCGGATCGTCGGCGGGCCGGAGGTGGCCCACCTGGAGGTGGCCCACCGGCAGGGCCGGATCTGGCGGGAGGGCGACCCGGTCTGGTACGGCGACGTGCCCGCCCGGCACGAGGCGATCCCGGTCCGGCTGCGCACCACCGACGGCGAGGCCGGCGAGGTGATCGCCGTGGTGGGGCGGGACACCAACCTCTCCACCGCGCGCACCCCGAGCCAGCTGGAGCTGAACTACCTCACCACCGCCGACGACCTGGCGCAGATGATCGCCGACGGCACCTTCCCGCCGCCGCGCCATCCCGGCGAGACCACGTCGGCCCCGCGCGTCGGCGACGGGCTGGTCCGGCTCGACGCCGGCGGCAAGGTCACCTACGCCAGCCCGAACGCGCAGTCGGCGTACCGGCGGCTGGGCTACGCCTCGCACCTGGTGGGGGAGGACCTGGCGGCGCTGCACCGCCGGCTGGCCGGCGACCCGCTGGAGGGCACGGACGCGGCGAACGGGATCCTCGCCGCGCTGCGCGGCGAGGCGCCGCCCCGCCGGGAGATCGACGCGCGGGGCGCGACCATGCTCACCCGGGCGCTGCCGCTGATGCCCGCCGGGGTGCCGATCGGCGCGCTGGTGCTGGTCCGCGACATCACCGAGGTACGCCGCCGCGACCGCGCCCTGATCACCAAGGACGCGACCATCCGGGAGATCCACCACCGGGTGAAGAACAACCTCCAGACCGTCGCCGCCCTGCTGCGCCTCCAGGCGCGCCGGGTGTCCATGCCGGAGGCCCGGGTCGCGCTGGAGGAGTCCGTACGCCGTGTCGCCTCCATCGCGCTGGTGCACGAGACCCTCTCCATGTCCAGCGACGAGGCGGTCGAGTTCGACGGCATCGTGGACCGGGTGGCGAGCGCGGCGACCGAGGTGGCGGCGACCGAGTCGACCGTCGGCATGCGCCGGCTGGGCAGCTTCGGGGTGCTTCCCGCCGAGGTCGCCACCTCGCTGGTGATGGTGCTGAACGAACTGTTGCTCAACGCCGTCGAGCACGGCTTCCCGCCCGCCGCCGAGCCGGCCGGTGCCCCCGACGCCGGCGACGCGGCCGGCGGACCGCCCGAGGTGGTGGTGTCGGCGCACCGGTTCCGCAAGATGCTGCACGTCTCGGTGACCGACAACGGCCGGGGGCTGCCGCCCGACTTCGACGCCGAGCGGGGCGGCAACCTCGGCCTGCAGATCGTCCGGGCGCTGGTCACCGGCGAACTGCGCGGCACCATCGAGCTGCGCGACGGCGCGAACGGCGGCACCGAGGCGACGCTCGTCGTCCCGCTGGCCCGCAACGCCCCGGAGGGCCGCTCCACCGCCTGACCCGACGGACTCCCGGTCCGCCGCGCGGCGGCCTCGCCGGCCCGGCTGTCGGGCGGGCGGTCTGCGTCAGCGGTGGGCGGCGCGACGGCCGGCGCTGGTCCGGCTGTCGGGCGGTCTGTGTCAGCGGGTGAGCAGCGCGACGGTCAGCCCGGGGCGGTGCCAGACCCGGTCGACGGTGTAGCCGGCGCGCAACGCGTCCCCCTTGGCGCCGGGTACGGCGGCCAGCGGGTCCTCTCGGCGGCCGGCCACGACCAGCCAGATCCGGTCCGTGCCGGCCAGGCACGCGGCCGGCCGGTCGCACTCGGCGGCCCACAGGTCGCCCCGGCTCACCTGGTCCCGCGTGGCCAGCACGTCCCGGGGGCGGTGGTCGAGGTGGTAGGCGAGACCGAGATCGAGGAAGAGCCAGCTCTCCCGGGGCGAGTAGACGACCGCGTCGCCCGGTCGCTGGCCGTCGCCGACGATGCGGGCCACGCCCCGGTAGTCGACCGGGGCGCTTCGCGGCCACTCGTGGGTGCGCCGCAGCGCCGCCTGCTCCGGCAGGCCGAGCAGCCCGGCGAGCGCCACCACGGCCAGCGCGGCGGGCAACCGCACCGTGGCCAGCGCCGCCCCGGCCAGCAGGCACGCGAACGGCACGACGAAGACCAGGTAGCGGGGCACCCACAGGGGTACGACGGCGGCGGCGGCGAAGACCAGCAGCACCGGCAGCAGCACCGCGCACCCGGGCAGCAGGGCGCGCCGACCCAGCCCGGCCGCCCCGAGCGCGGCGAGGCCGACCAGCAGCCCGCCCACCACGCCGCTCTGCGCCACCCCGCCCGGCAGCGCGGCCAGGTCGTCGAGGCGGGCGGGGTCCACCCAGTCGAGTTGCCGGGACCGCTGCCGCGCGGCCAGCAGCACCAGCGGGGTCACCAGCAGCGCCGCGGGCACCAGGGCGAGCACCCAGCTCAGTGGACGACGCCACGACCGGGCCGCCCGCACGGGGCCGCCGCTCCCCGTCGGCGGCTCGGTGCGTTCCCGCCCTCGGTGGTCGCGGCGTTCCCGCCCCCGGTGGTCGCGGCGTTCCCGCCTCCGGTGGTAGGTGCCTTCCCGTCCCCGGTGGTCGGCCAGCACGGCCACCGCGTGCGCGGCCAGCAGGGTGAGGGCCATCAGGTGGGTCAGCCCGAGGGCGGCGACGGCGGCGGCGTACCCGGCCCAGCGCGCCCAGCCGGGTCGGCGCAGCGCCTCGACGAGCAGCAGGGTCGCCAGCACCGCGAAGAGCGTGGCCAGCGCGTACGGTCGGGCCTCCTGGCCGTACCGGGACGTGCCCGGGAGCACCGCGAGGAGCAGCCCGGCGAGCAGCCCCGCGCGGGCGTCGACGAGCCGTTGGCCCAGGAACGCGGTCAGCCCGGCCGCGGCGGCCATGGCCAGCGCGGCGGGCAGCCGCAGCGCGGTGACCGAGTCGCCGGCGAGCGCCACCCAGCCGTGCATGAGCAGGTAGTACGGGCCGGTGGCGGCATCGATGGTGCCGGCGAGGCGGAGCAGGTCGTCCACCGGGCGGGTGGCCGCGCTCCAGGTGGCCAGCTCGTCGCGCCACGGTTGGGCGCGGCCGATCCCGGTGCCGGTCACCGACAGCGTCAGCAGCGCCGGCCACGGCCAGACCGGCAGCGGCCGGCGGGCCGGATCAGGCCGGGGGCGGTCCCCGCCGGTCCTGGCGGATCGCCACCTTCCGGACAATCTGCCCACGGACCGAGCCTTCCACACCCGCGTCCACCCCGTGCCTCGCGCCGCAGATCGCGCGAGGACTCGCGCCGCAGATCGCGCGAGGACTCGCGCCGCAGATCGCGCGAGGACTCGCGCCGCAGATCGCCCCGTGCCTCGCGCCGTAGATCCCGCAAGTTCCGGGCAGTAGCGCCCTCTCGGGGCGAGGAGGCCCACTACTGCCCGGAAGTTGCCGTCCTCCAGCCGAGGGAGGGCGGGAGCGCGGAGGCCGACGACGCCGCGTCCCGGCACCGGTGCCCGGGGGTGGATCGGGCGGTGCGGCGGGCGGCCCCGGCGCGTCGCCCGTGATGTGGGATCCCGCACGCGGTCGTTGGCCGGCCCGCACCGGGTGTGGCAGCATGACGTCCATGACCGCCGCTGTCGTCCGCCGCTTCGTGGCTCGTCGCCACGTCGATTACGGCCGCGTGCGCAGCGCGATCTGTCCGGCCCACTGACGACGCCCGACCAATCTGTCTCGGGCGCGCCCCCGCGCCGGCTGTTCCGACACCGTTGTCCCCAGCCCGTTCTCCACGGGCCGGCCGCCGCGCCCGCGCACCCCGAGGCACCGCAGACAACGGAGGACGCCGCCATGGCGGTCAGCAGCATTCCGGCGCGGGCCGGGGACCCGACTGCCCCCCGACCGGCCCGGGCCCCGCGCCGCCCGCGCGGCGAGGGCCAGTGGGCGCTCGGCCACCGCGAGCCGCTCAACGCCAACGAGCGGATCAAGAAGGACGACGACCCGCTGAACGTACGGGCCCGGATCGAGAACATCTACGCCCGCCACGGGTTCGCCTCGATCGACCCGCAGGACCTGCGCGGCCGGTTCCGCTGGTGGGGGCTCTACACCCAGCGCAAGGCGGGCATCGACGGCGGGCGTACGGCCGTGCTGGAGCCGCACGAGCTGGAGGACGAGTTCTTCATGCTCCGGGTCCGGGTGGACGGGGGCGAGCTCAACCTGGCGCAACTGCGGGTGGTGGCGGACATCTCCCGCGAGTTCGCGCGGGACACCGCCGACATCACCGACCGGCAGAACATCCAGTACCACTGGATCCGGATCGAGGACGTGCCGGAGATCTGGCGCCGGCTGGAGTCCGTCGGCCTGCAGACCACCGAGGCGTGCGGCGACTGCCCCCGGGTCGTGCTGGGCAGCCCGGTCGCCGGGGTGGCCCGCGACGAGGTGGTCGACCCGACGCCGGCGCTCGACGAGATCGTCCGCCGGTACGTGGGCGACAAGGCGTACTCCAACCTGCCGCGCAAGTTCAAGACCTCCATCTCCTGGCTGGTCGACACCCCGTACGAGGCGAACGACGTCGCGTTCCTCGGCGTCGACCACCCGGACCACGGCCCCGGTTTCGACGTCTGGGTGGGCGGCGGCCTGTCCACCAACCCGATGCTGGCCCAGCGGCTCGGTGTCTGGGTGCCGCTGGCGGAGGTGCCGGACGTGTGGGCCGGCGTGGTCGGCATCTTCCGCGACTACGGCTACCGCCGGCTGCGCAACCGGGCGCGACTGAAGTTTTTGGTCGCCGACTGGGGCGTGGCGAAGTTCCGCGAGGTGCTGGAGAAGGAATACCTGGGCCGCGCCCTGCTCGACGGGCCGGCCCCGGAGCTGCCGGACAGGCCGGTGGACCACATCGGCGTGCACCCGCAGCGCGACGGGCGCAACTACGTCGGGGCCTCCCCGGTGGTCGGGCGGGTCTCCGGCGGGCAGCTGGCCCGGCTCGCCGACGTGGCCGAGGCGCACGGCAGCGACCGGGTGCGGCTCACCCCGTACCAGAAGCTGCTGGTGCTGGACGTGGCGCCGGAGCGGACCGACTCGCTGGTGCGCGAGCTGCGGGGGATCGGCCTGGAGGCGCAGCCGTCGGCCTGGCGGCGCGGCACCATGGCCTGCACCGGCATCGAGTACTGCAAGCTGGCCATCGTCGAGACGAAGGCGCGCGGCGAGGAACTGGTGGCCCGGCTGGAGGAGCGGCTGCGCGACTTCGACGCCGACATCTCGATCCACCTCAACGGCTGCCCCAACGCCTGCGCCCGCACCCAGGTCGCGGACATCGGCCTCAAGGGCCAGCTCGTGGTCGGCCCGGACGGCCGGCAGGTGGAGGGCTTCCAGGTCCACCTCGGCGGCGGGCTCGGCATGGCCGAGGGGCGGACGGCCGGGTTCGGTCGCAAGCTGCGCGGCCTGAAGACCACCGCCGAGGAGCTTCCGGAGTACGTGGAACGCCTCGCCCGGCGCTACCTGGCCGGCCGGGAGCCGGGCGAGACGTTCGCCAACTGGGTGATCAGGGTCGACGAGGAGGAACTCCGATGAGCGAACCAGTCAGCCGGCCCGGCGGCGCGGCGTCCCGGCCCGGCGAGGTGGCGCGATGAGCGAGAGCCGTTCTGTGCCGCTCTACTGCCCCTACTGCGGCGAGGAGGACCTGCGGCCGAGCGAGGCCGGCCACGGCGCCTGGGAGTGCCACGCCTGCGCCCGGGTGTTCTCGGTGAAGTTCACCGGCCTGCTCGGTCGGGCGGTGGCCCGGTGAGCGGGGGGGCCGACCGGCCGGGCCTCGTCTCCGCGGCCGGCCTGGGCCTGGTCGGCGTGGGCGGTGCCGAGCCGGCCGACCCGGCCCGGCGGGGCCCCGACGAGCTGCGCGCGCTGGCCGAGGAGGCGGGCCGGGAACTGGAGGGCGCGCCGGCGCTGGAGATCGCGCGCTGGGCGGCCGAGACCTTCGGCGACCGGTTCTGCGTCACCAGCTCGATGGCCGACGCCGTGCTGGCCCACCTGGTCAGCCGGGTGGCGCCCGGGGTCGACGTGGTCTTCCTCGACACCGGCCTGCACTTCCCCGAGACGCTGAAGGTCCGCGACGAGGTGGCCCGGACGCTGCCGGTCAACGTCCGGTCGATCCGGCCGAGGCTCACCGTGGGCCAGCAGGACGGCCAGTACGGCCCCCGGCTGTTCAACAAGTCCCCGGACGACTGCTGCCAGCTGCGCAAGGTCGAGCCGCTGGAGCGGGCGCTCGCCGGCTACGACGCCTGGGCCGCCGGGCTGCGCCGGGACGAGTCGCCGACCCGGGCGAACACGCCGGTGGTGACGTTCGACGCCCGCCGGGGCAAGGTCAAGGTCAACCCCATCGCGGCCTGGCGGCAGGCCGACGTGGACGCCTACGTCGCCCGCTGGAACGTGCCGGTCAACGAGCTGTTCAAGCAGGGCTACGGCTCGATCGGCTGCTGGCCCTGCACCCGCCGCACCAGGGCGGGGGAGGACCCGCGCGCCGGCCGCTGGGCCATGTTCGAGAAGACCGAGTGCGGCCTGCACGTCTGACCGGGCCGGTCCCGGGCACTCCCGCGTCGGGGGTGTCCGGGCCGTCGGAACCGGCGGGGCCGTCGGAACCGGCCGGCCCGTCGGGGGCGCCCGGGCCGTCGGAGATGGCCGACCCGGTGGTGCTGGTCGCGCACGGCAGCCGGGACCCGCGCGCCGCCGAGGCGACCCGTGCGCTGGCCCGGGCGGTGTCGGCCGCCCGGCCCGGCACGCCGGTGCTGGCGAGCTGGCTGGACCACACCGACCCGGGACCGGCAGCGGTGCTGCGGGACCTGGCCGCCGCCGGTCGGCAGCGGGCGGTGCTGGTGCCGCTGCTGCTCACCGCCGCGTACCACCGGCGGGTGGACATCCCGGCGGCGGTGGCGGCGGCCCGCGCGCAGGGCCCGCCGATGGCGGTTCGGGTGACCGACGTGCTCGGTCCCGTCGAAGGAGAGGTCGACGCCGGGCTGCTGGCCGGCCTGCGCCGGCGGCTGGGCGAGGCGGGGCCGGGGCGGTTCGACGGGCTGGTGCTCGCGGCGGCGGGCACCCGGGACGCCCGGGCGCGCGCATCGGTGGGGCGGGTGGCCGCCGCGCTGCGCGCCGGTCTCGGGGTGCCCACCCGGGTGTCGTACGCCTCGGCAGCCCCGCCGGCCGTCGACGCCGCGGTGGCCCGGCTGCGGTCGCGGGGCGCCCGGAGGGTGGCGGTGTCGGCGTACTTCCTGGCACCCGGCCTCTTCCACGACGGCGTGGCCGCGGCGGCGCGGGACGCCGGCGCGGTGGCGGTGTCGGCGCCGCTCACCGACGCCCCGGAGCTGGCCGACCTGGTCCTGCGCCGCGTCGACGAGGTGGCCGGGGTCACGCCCCGGCCGTGATCGGAAGGGGCGCCACGCGGGTAGGTGACCGGTGTGCGGACAGCAGTACGCCCCGGCGGGCGGACCCGGCCGGGGCGTGACGCTGTGGTGCGGGGGGATCAGGCGGAGTGAGCGCGCAGCACCCGGAGGCCACCGCGGCGCTTCACGGCGCGCCGCTCCTCCTCGCTCATCCCGCCCCAGACGCCGGCGTCCTGACCGGACTCCAGCGCCCACTGCAGGCACTGGTCGGTCACGGAGCAGCGCCGGCAGACGGCCTTGGCCTGCTCGACCTGCAGGAGAGCCGGTCCGGACGTCCCGATCGGGAAGAACAGCTCCGGGTCCTCGTCGCGGCAGACAGCATGGTGACGCCAGTCCATGGCGGCAACACTCCTCATTCTGGGTGGGTGGCAGATATTGCTTTGGTGCTTTTCCTATATGCATCCGCAGCGCCGATGGTGACGGTTCGCGTCCGCTTATTCGGCAGTGCGTGAGCAGGCTGTGTCGGCCCCGCGGACCTGCTGGAACAGCTCAACCTGACGAGCATATCCAGGCAATGTCCCGGTAACTCAAGTTCGCTTGTGAATACTTTCACGAACGCCCGGGATGTCAAGGGGTGACGCTCGGAAAAACTCCGGGCGGTGAGCAAGCCCACAACCCATTTGTCCGGATTCCAGTGCCTTCCTGGTTACCCGGTGTACCACAGTCGAGGATCAATATAGTACGGTCCGCGTGACAATGCTGACATTTCCGGCACCTGCCTCTCGGTGTGGCGGCCACCTCGTCGGTGCGCGCTCGTCGTCGCGTCGACCTAGGGCAGTACCCGAGACCTAGCAGATTACTCTCAGTGCGGCGGGAACGGATGTGAATCTGACTTTCTCCCGCTCGCCGAGGTAGTCGCCGTCGAGCTGGAACGCCTGCGGACGGGCCGAGACCAGGGTGAACTCCGCGACGTCGTGCAGCCGCAGCACCTGACGGCCGTGCGGGTCGGGCGTCCGGGAGAAGAACTGCGTCACGGTGCGTGTCGTACTGGCGACCCGGAGCTGCCGCAGCGCCAGCACGTCCAGGCCCAGGTCGAACGACGCCTCCGGGTTCGGGTTGACCTCCCGGTCGCCCAGGTAGGTCCACGGCGCGGTGTTCTGGATGATGACGGTGGCCAGCTCGCCCTCCGCCGCCTCGCCCGGCCGCTCCAGGCTGATGGCGGGATGGCGCCGGTCGGAGCCGAGGAAGTACTGGGCGACCGTGGAGCGGAAGTAGAGCGCGGGGGTGGAGACCCGGCCCCGCCGGCGTGCCTGCTCCACCCGGTGGATGACGGCCGCGTCGACGCCGAAGCCGGCGCAGAACGTGAAGTAGCGGTCGTCGGCCCGGCCGAGCCCGATCGTCCGGTACCGGCCCAGCCGCAGGCCCTCCAGGATCATGCTGGTGCCGTCCGGCCAGTCGCGGGGCAGGCCCAGCGCGCGGGCGAAGACGTTCGTCGAGCCCCCCGGTACGGTCGCCAGGGCCGGCAGCCGCTCGGCCGGCGTGGCCGCGCCCGGCACGGTCGGCGGCTGCGCCGCCATCAGGCCGTTGACCACCTCGTTGACCGTGCCGTCGCCACCGAGCGTGACGACGACCTCGACGCCCTCCTCGGCCGCCTCGCGCGCCAGGTCGGTCGCGTGCCCCCGCCGTCGGGTGTAGCGCACGGAGAGGTCGACTTCGCTGCGCAGCGCCCGGACCAGGACGTCCCGGCTGCGCTCGCTGGTGGTGGTGGCCTTCGGATTGACCACCAGGACGGCCCGCATGGGCGGCACTGTACCCCGCCGGAGCCCGGGTATCGTGGCGCGCGTGACCATCGACTCGGACCCGATTCCCGTCACCCTCCGCTGGGCGGTCCGGCTGCTGCGGGGCGAGGCGGTCGCCGTGGGGCTGGTCGCCGCGTGGCTGGTCTGGGCCGATCTCACCGCCACCACCACCGACCTGACGTCGGCGCTGCTGGTCACCGCGTTCGCGGTCGGCGCGGCGGCGGCGCTCTGGGCGCTGGGCGGCGCGCTGGCGCGCCGCCGGGCCGGCGCCCGGGCCCCGGCGATCGTGTTGCAGCTCATGCTGCTGCCGGTCGGGTGGTTCATGGTGCAGGGCGGGGTGGGCTGGTTCGGCGTACCGCTGATGGCGCTCGGCCTCGGCGTCACCGCGCTGTTGGTGAGCACCCCCACCACCCGGGCCCTCGGCTTCGAGTGACGCCCGGCGCCCGGGGCCGGCCGACGGCGCGGGAACGGCGGCCGGCGTCGGATCAGTAGCCGGAGGCGCGCCGGGTCAGCAGCGAGATGGTGGCCCGGCCGTCGGCGGCGCTCGCGGAGGCCGAGGTGGTCAGCGCGGTGAGCACCTTCCACGCGAAGGACGACTCCGCCGGCAGCGTGGCGCCCCGGACCGTCGGCACCGTCACCTCGACGGTGAGCGCGTCGTCGGTGACCGCGAACCGGCAGTCGAGCTCGGCGTCGCGGGTGGCGATGGCGAGCAGCATCGCGCACGCCTCGTCCACGGCGATGCGCAGGTCCTCGATCTCGTCGAGGGCGAACTGTAGCCGCGCCGCGAGCCCGGCGGTGGCGGTACGCAGCACCCCGAGGTAGCCCCCGTCCGCGGGCACGGTGAGGTGCACGACGTCGTCGTCGATCGTCGGCTGCCCGGTCAGTTGAGTCACCACTCATCCCCCCGGTCGGGGACTCTACCCGCTCGGCCGGACCGACGTGTGGGGGCCGCCACGTGCCTGCGCCGCCAGGTCGGCCAGCGCGTCCCCGCTGAGCCGGTACGGCACCCACTCGGAGATCTGCCGCGCCCCGATGGCGGCGTAGAAGCCGGCGGCCGGGTTCCAGTCGATCATCGACCACTCCAGCCGCCGGTAGCCCCGCTCGACGCAGATCGCGGCGAGGGTGGCCAGCAGCCGCCCCGCCCCGGTGCCCCGGGCGGCCGGCCGGACGTAGAGGTCCTCCAGGTGGATGCCGTGCACGCCGGCCCAGGTGGAGAAGTTGAGGAACCACAGCGCGAACCCCAGCGGCCGGTCGTCCGCGTCGACGGCCACGTGGCCGTACAGCGCCGGGGCCGGGTCACGGCCGCTGCCGTTCGGCGCGTCCGGCGCCGCGTCGCGGGCCGGGGCGGTCCCGAACAGGGCGGCGGTGAGCTGCTCCTCGGTGAGGTGGCACTGGTCGGGTGCGCGTTCGTACTCCGCCAGCTCGTGCACCATGGCGACGACGGCCGGCACGTCCTCGGGACGTGCCGGCCGGATCGTCGGCGGACCGGTGAGGGTCACGCCTTCTTGGTCTCCCAGAAGATCTTCGAGATCTCGTCGATCTTCTGCAGCAGCTCGTCGGCCTTGGACGGGTCGGTGCCGCCCTTCGCGCCGGCGGCGCCGGCCAGCTTGGTGGCCTCGTTGAACAGCTGGTGCAGGTGCGGGTACTTCTCGAAGTGGGCCGGCTTGAAGTAGTCGGTCCAGAGCACCCACAGGTGGTGCTTCACCAGGTCGGCGCGCTGCTCCTTGATGAGGATCGCGCGGGTGCGGAACTCGGGGTCGGTGTTGGCCTGGTACTTCTCGCAGATCGCCTTCACCGACTCGGCCTCGATCCGGGCCTGCGCCGGGTCGTAGACGCCGCACGGCAGGTCGCAGTGGGCGCTGGCGGTCACGCGGGGCGTAAGGATGCGCGGAAGTCGCATCGGGATCCTCCATGGGAAGTTTGCGATGATCCAACACGACATTACTCCTGGAGGCGCGCCGCGAGGCCGGGTGGAGGTGAAACCCGTGGAGGCCGATCACCCGGCCGGAGCACCCCGGCTGCGCTGGCCCCTGACCGCCGTGCTGGTCACCGGACCGTCCATGTCGCCGACGCTGCGGCACGGCGACGCGGTGCTGGTCCGCCCCGGCGGGCGGGCCGTCCGCCCCGGCGACGTCGTGGTCGCGGTGTTCCGCAGCCGCCCCGACCTGCTCGTGGTCAAGCGCGCGGTCCGCGCCCAGGACGGCGGCTGGTGGCTGACCGGGGACAACGACCTGGTCACCGACGACTCTCGGGCGTACGGGGTGGCGGACGTGCGGGGGCGGGTGGTGGCGCGCTACTGGCCCCGCCCGGGACGGGTCCGGCCGCGTCGGTTATGACCCTGCTCACATCGGCGTCCCGGCGGCGACACTATGCTCGGGTACGTGCCCGGGTGACCCCCGCACCGCGTGTCGCCGCCCGACGCCTCAACCCGCGCCCGCGCCGGCCGCTCCGTCTGCTCGACAGATCCTGGAGTCACCATGTCATCGTCCACCGTGGACCCCGCTGATCCCGTCTTCCGGCTGCACCGGGGCGGCAAGATGGCCGTCGCCTCGACCGTCCCGCTGACCAGCCGGGAGGACCTCTCCCTCGCGTACACCCCGGGTGTGGCCCGGGTGTGCGAGGCGATCGCCGCCGACCCGAGCCTCGCCGACGACTACACCTGGGCGTCGCACACCGTCGCGGTCGTCACCGACGGCTCGGCCGTACTCGGGCTGGGCAACATCGGCCCGCGCGCGGCGCTGCCGGTGATGGAGGGCAAGGCGGTGCTGTTCAAGCAGTTCGCCGGGGTCGACGCCGTGCCGGTCTGCCTGGACACGCAGGACGTGGACGAGATCGTCGCGGTGGTGCGGGCGCTGGCGCCGTCCTTCGGCGGGATCAACCTGGAGGACATCAGCGCCCCGCGCTGCTTCGAGGTGGAGCGCCGGCTCGACGAGGCCCTCGACATCCCCGTCTTCCACGACGACCAGCACGGCACCGCGATCGTGGTGCTCGCCGCGCTGCGCAACGCCGCCACGCTGCTCAACCGCAAGCTCGGCGACCTGCGGGTGACCGTCAGCGGAGCCGGCGCGGCCGGCGTGGCGGTGACGAAGATGCTGGTCGCGGGGGGCGTCAACCCCGACCAGGTGGTGGTCTGCGACTCCAAGGGCATCATCGGCCGACACCGGGAGGGGCTGACCGGCACCAAGGCCGAGCTGGCCGCCAGCACCAACGCCGACGGCCGCGAGGGCGACGTCACCGAGGCGCTGCGCGGCGCCGACGTGCTGATCGGCGTCTCCGGCGGGCAGATCCCGGAGCGGGCGGTGGCCGGCATGGCCTCCGGCGGCATCGTCTTCGCCCTGGCCAACCCGACGCCCGAGGTGCACCCCGAGGTCGCCGCCCGGCACGTGGCGGTCGTCGCCACCGGCCGCAGCGACTACCCCAACCAGATCAACAACGTGCTGGCGTTCCCGGGCGTGTTCCGGGGCGCGCTGGACGCCCGGGCCACCCGGATCACCGACGGGATGAAGGTGGCCGCCGCCGACGCCATCGCCGGCGTGGTGGCCGAGTCGCTCACCGCCGAGGCGATCGTGCCGTCCCCGCTCGACCCCCGGGTCGCCCCCGCGGTGGCCGAGGCGGTCGCCGAGGCCGCCCGACGCGACGGCGTCACCCGCTGAGCCGGGAGGGGCCCTTCCTGTCACCCGGGTGACAGGAAGGGCCCTTCCCGCGCCGGGGCACTTCTTAACGACCGCTCAGCTTGTTACCGTGCCGATCATGCGTGCCGCCTTCGCCACCCGATTCGACGACGCCAACCCGCTCGCCGCGCTCACCGTCGGCGAGCGGCCCGAGCCGACCCACCCCGCCGACGACTGGGTGACCGTGCAGGTGCGGGCCAGCTCCCTCAACCACCACGACCTCTGGTCGCTGCGCGGGGTCGGGCTGCGCGCGGAGCAGCTGCCGATGATCCTCGGCTGCGACGCCGTCGCGGTCGACCCGGACGGCAACGAGGTCGTCGTCTATCCCGTGGTCGCCACCCCGGGCGACCCGCGCGGCGTCTCCATCCTCTCCGAGCACTTCCCCGGCACGCTGGCCGAGCGGGTCGCCGTACCCCGGTCGAACCTGCTGGCCCTGCCGGCGGGCCTGACGGCCACGGACGCGGCGTGCCTGCCGACCGCCTGGTTGACCGCGTGGCGGATGTTGACCACCAAGGGCCGGGTCGACGAGGCCGACGCCGTGCTGGTGCAGGGCGCCGGCGGGGGCGTGGCCACCGCGGCCGTCGCGCTCGCCGCCGCGATGGGCAAGCGGGTGTACGCGACCAGCCGCGACGCCGCCAAACGGGAGCGGATCGCCGAGCTGGGCGCCACCGCCGTCGAGCCCGGCGCCCGGCTGCCGGAACGCGTCGACGTCGTCATCGAGACGGTCGGGGCGGCGACCTTCGACCACTCGCTGAAGTCCGCCGCGCCGATGGCCCGGATCGTGGTGTCCGGGGCCACCGCCGGGCACGAGCCGAAGGTGAACCTGCGCCGGGTCTTCGCCATGCAGCTGGAGATCCTGGGCACCTCGATGGGCACCCCCGACGAACTGGCCGCCCTGCTCGCGTTCTGCGCCGAGCGGAGCGTGCGTCCGGTGGTGGACACCGTGGTCCCGTTCAGCAGGGTCGCCGACGCCTTCGCCCGCCTGCACTCCGGCGACGTCTTCGGCAAGGTCGTCGTCGACCACACCGCCTGACGCCGCCTTCCGCACCGCGCGCCGCCCGCGTCGCGTCGCGTCGCGTCGCGTCGCGTCGCGTCGCGTCGCGCCTCGCGTCGCACTCCGCACGCGTCGCGCTTGGGGCGGGGCGGGATCGCGCTCTTTCGCGGAAAGAGTGGCCTCCCCGCGTCGGGAGGCCACTATTTCCGGGTAGTTGTGGGGTCGTTGCGGGCAGCGGCATCACCGGGTCACCGATGCCCGAGAGGGCCGACCTGGTGCTGCGCCGCGTCGACGCCGCCGACCGGGTGGCCGGGGCCGGCGGCTCCGGGGAAGGGCGAGGGCGCCGGTCAGAGGCGGTTGTCGAGGGTGGCGATGTCGTCGCGGGCGGCGTCGGTGGGAATGCGGCCCTTGGCGGCCTCGTCGCCGTAGAGGGACCAGCGCAGGAACTCGACGGTGGTGTCCGAGACCACCCGCAGCGCGGTGCCGTCGCTGAGCAGGGCCCGGCCGTGGTCGCCCTTCGGCAGGCTCAGCATGGCCTTCGGCCAGGGCACCTTGTCGTAGGCGGCCCGCCCGGCGGCGTACTCGACCACCTCGTCGGCCTCGCCGTGCACGAAGAGCTGCGGGGCGGCGGCGCCCGCGAAGGCGGTGCCGACGCCGAGCGCGGTGCCGGCGAAGACCACGCCCGCGTCCAGCCGCTCGTCCCGGCCGGCCGTGAAGAGGCCGATCGTGGTCACCCCACCCGCCGAGTGCCCGGCCGCCGCCACCCGGTCGGTGGCCAGCCGGCCGCGCAGCGGGTCGCCGGCCTCGGCGTCGAGGGCGAGCACCCGGGTCAGCGCGTACGACACGTCGGCGGGCTGGTTGAGCACGTCCAGCACGTTGCCGTCGCCGCCCCGGGCCGTGTGCGGGAAGGTCGGCGCGGCCACCACGAACCCGGCCGCCGTCCAGCGGGTGAGCAGCGTCTCGTAGTCGGCCGGTCGTCCGTTCAGCCCGTGGCTGAACATCACGACGGGAAACCTGCCCTCGGCCGCCGCCGCCGACCGCTGCGGCTGCCCGCCGGCTTTCCCGGCCGCCGGGTACCACACGGTCACCGGCAGCGGCCGGTCCCCGTCGCGGTTCAGCTTCAGCTGCCGTACGCCGACGGCGAAGGCCTTGTCGGGCGCGGTGCCGGCGGGTACCCGCGGGGTGGGGACGGCTGCCTGCGGGGGAGCGGTCGGCTGCGGCGCCGCCTGCGGGGCCGGCCCGGCGTCGCGGGAGCAGCCGACCAGGCCGGCGGCGAGCAGAGCGGTGGCGAGCAGGGCGGGGGTGACACGACGCGGCATGGAACCGATTGTGCCTCGCGGCGTGCCGCCACCCTCCGCTGATCGACCGGTGTGCTCGCCGTCCCCGGCCCCCATGATCGGTTGACGCCGACCCGGGCGGACGCGCTCCCAGGCCCGGCGGAGCGTCAACCGGTCATGAACGCCCCTCCGGGACCCCGGCGGCGCGGAGGCGGGCCAGGTCGGCGGCGTCCTTCGCCCGCCGGGGTCGGTCCGGCATCCAGACGGGGAACATCTCCTTGAACTCGACCTGAGCGGCGACCGAGATCATCGGGACGGTCAGCGGGCCGATCCGACCGGGCGGGCCGGCCAGCATCCGGTCGGGCAGCGCCGTGCCCGCCCACGGTCCGGCGCCCACCACGACCCGCCCGGCCGCGTCCCGCGCCAGGTACGCGACGCTCACCTCGACGTCGTCGCGGAGCAGGTCGAGTTGCAGGTCGACGGGCATCGCCGGGTCGGGACGCCAACCGCGGGCGTGGAGCAGCCCGGCCAGCCGCCGCGCGTCGGCGGCCCAGCAGTACCAGTCGACGTCGACGTGCGGCCGGGTCACCTCGCCGAGGTGGAAGTCCATCGCCCAGCCGCCCCGCAGCCACACCTCGACGCCCGCCGCCGACGCCGCCTCGGCCAGCTCGGCGATGCTGCCCAGTTGCCGCCTCGCCAGATCGTCCATCCCGCCAACGTAACGGCGCCGCCTACTCGTTGTGCAGCACCGTGGCGATGGTGAGCCGGGCGGCCGACCGCGCCGGCACGAACGCGCCGAGCACGGCGATCGCGACGCCCGCCAGACCCAGTCCGACCAGCTGGGGCGCGTGCCAGACGTCCTTCATCGACTCGGGGAACGAGACGATGCCGACGTTGTCGACGAGCAGCCGGTGCGCGGCGATGCCGAGGGGGATCCCGAGCAGCCCGGCGATCACGCCCAGCGCCGTCACGGACGTCAGGGTCATGGCCACGACCTGGCGCGGGGTCATCCCGATGGACTTCAGCACGCCGAGGTCCCGACGCCGTTCCCGGGTGGTGAGCAGCACGGTGTTGAACACGCCGAGCGCGGCCACGCTGCTCAGCAGCACGGTGAACACGGTGGCGAAGCCGACCACGGTGGTGGTGACGGCGTCGCCGGAGCCGAACACCGACGGGTGCAGACCGGGATCGGCCGCGCTGACCGCTTCGGCGTAGGCGTGGGCGTCGACGCCGGGTGCGAGCGTGACGGTGTACTCGACGGCCGGGGTGCCCGGGGCGAGGTCGGCCAGGCTCTCCCAGGTGGCTTCCACCGCGCGCGGGTTGCCCGCCACGAGTTCGCCGACGATCGTCGCGGAGGTCAGCCGGCCGTCGACGGTGAGGGTGATCCGGTCACCGAGCGCGAGCCCGCGCTGGACGAGGAACGCCGGCCCGGCGGCGACCTGGCCGGGCCCGTCGGGCCAGTGTCCGGCGACGACCCGGGAGGCGGCGGTCTGCGGTCGCCCCCGGTAGACGTCGACGAAGACGGGCTGCGGGTAGCCGACGATTCCGGCCCGGACGAAGGTGCGGGCGGTCACCTCGCGCGCGCCGGGCAGCGCGCGCAGCAGCGCCTCGATCTGGGCGTCCCCGAGTTCGGTCGGTGTCCCGCGGTTGTCGGGGTTGCCGGCCTGCACACCGACGCGGGCGCCGTCCCCGGCGTCGCCGTAGGCGATCATGGTGGCGCTCAGCCCGGTGGCCAGCGTGACGGTGGCCACCCCGAGCAGGATCGTCGCCATGGTCATCGCGGTGCGGCCGGGGCGCGCGAACGGCTGGCCCAGGCCGAGGCAGACCGGGCGGGGCAGCCGGGTGCCGCTGAGCCAGCGCTGGGTCCGCAGGCCGCGCGCGGTGCGCGGCGCGCTGCCGGCGCTGATCGCCCGCGCCGCGGGGAGTCGGCGGGCGCGCAGCGCGGGGATCAGCGCGGCGGCCGCGACGAGGGCGGGCATGCCCACCAGGGACACGACCGGCACCCAGGAGCCGACGGCGATGGTGGCGGTGCCGGTCTCGATGCCGGAGAACGCGACCGCCAGGATCGGCCGGGCCGCCAGGCTGCCGAGCAGCGTGCCGAGCAGGCAGCCGACGAGGGCGGGTACGGAGACCATCGCGAGGTAGACGGCGGTCACCTGGTCGGGGGTGAAGCCGAGGGCCTTGAGCACGCCGATGTGCCGGTACCCGGAGACGACCGCGCCGCTGACCACGTTGCCGACGATCAGGACGGACACCAGCAGACCCAGTACGCCGAACACGGTCATGAACGGCAGGAAGGCGTCGGCCTGCGCCGAGAACGCCCGCTTGAGGTCGAGGTGCGACTGCGCGGTCGCCAGGGCGTCGTCGGGCAGCCCGGCGGTGACCGCGGCCAGGCCGGTGCCCGCCTCGCGGTCTGTCGTGGCCGCGTGGAAGCGGTACAGCATCTGCCAGGCGGTCGGCCGTAACGCGGCGACCTGCTCCGGCGTCACCCACCCGCCGGCCGACCTGCTCATGCTGCTGGCGAAGCCGACCACGGTCAGCGGCGGGCCGCCGCCGACGTCCAGCCGGGTGCCCAGCGCGTCGGGGTGCCCGCCGTGCGGCATGTCGATGACGATCTCGCCGGGCGCGCTGGCCCACCGTCCGGCCAGGATCTCGATGTTGTCGACCGGGCCGGCGGAGTCGGCGCGACCCACCACGGTCAGCGGCCCGGCCGAGCGGCCGAGCCAGTCCTCGCGGACGTGCACGACGGTCTGGCCGAACGGTCCGGCGGCGGCCCGGACCTCCGGCTGCCGGGCGGTCCGGGCCAACCGTGGCCCGGTCACCTTCGCGGCGTCGAAGGAGGCGACCAGATGCGCGCCCCGCTGCCGGGCGAAGGACTTGTCGAACGGCGACGAGGCGGCGTCGAGCAACCCCAGGGTGATGACGGTCGCGGTGGTGGCGGCCAGGACGACGAGGCCGATGACGAAGGTCTGGAGCCGGCGGCGCCTGACGGCGGCGCGGGAGGATCGCCACACGGCCCTCATACGGCGGCCGCCAGGGCGCGTTCGCGGACCACGCGGCCGTCCGCCATCTCCACCAGCCGACTGGCGCACCGCTGGGCCAGGCGCGGGTCGTGGGTGACGATCAGCAGGGTCTGGCCGGCACGGTGCAGGTCGGTCAGCAGCTCCATCACCTGCTCGCCGGCGCGGCTGTCCAGCGCGCCGGTCGGCTCGTCGGCCAGCAGCAGGGCCGGGCGGTTCACCAGCGCCCGCGCCACGGCGACCCGCTGCCGTTGCCCGCCGCTGAGCGTGGCCGGGTATGCGTCGGCCCGGTCGGCGACGCCGAGCCGGTCGAGCATCTCCAGCGCCCGCGCGCGGGCCTGCCGGGCGGGGACGCCGGTCAGTTGCGCGGCGAGGGCCACGTTGTCCACCGCCGGCAGGTCGTCGAGCAGGTTGAAGAACTGGAAGACGATGCCGACGCGCCGCCGGCGGTACCGGGCCAGCCCGGTCTCGTTCAGCGCCGTCAGGTCCTCGCCGCCGACGGTGACGGTGCCGGCCGTCGGCCGGTCCAGGCCGGCGACCATGTTGAGCAGGGTCGACTTGCCGCAGCCGGACGGCCCCATCACCGCGACGGCCTCACCGGCGGTCACCCGCAGCGACACGCCGTCGAGCGCGGTGGCGCCGTCGTACTCCTTGCGCACGTCGTCGAGTCGTACGACGACGTGGCCCGGGTTGTCTCTCTCGGTCATGCCACGACGCTATGGAGACCGGTGGCGCGCGGCGTCCGGCTGCGGAGCCAACTCCGCGCGTACCTCTCGGGAGCTAGCCGGGTCGGCCGCCGGCCGGGCGCACCACACCCGTCTCGTACGCGAAGACGGCCGCCTGGGTGCGGTCGCGCAGGCCGAGCTTGGTCAGGATGCGGCTCACGTGGGTCTTCACGGTCTGCTCGGCCACCACCAGGTGCTCGGCGATCTCCGCGTTCGACAGGCCCTGCGCGACGAGGGCGAGCACCTCGGTCTCGCGTCCGGTCAACTCGCCGACCCGCTTCCGCAGCGGGGCACGTGGGGTGGCGGAGAGCCGGGAGAACTCAGTGATCAGTCGCCTGGTGACCGTCGGCGCGAGCAGCGCCTCGCCGGCCGCGACGACCCGTACGGCGTGCGCGAGGTCGGCGGCGGAGGCGTCCTTGAGCAGGAAGCCGGAGGCGCCCGCGCGCAGCGCCTCGTAGACGTACTCGTCCAGGTCGAAGGTGGTCAGCATCAGCACCCTGACGGCGGAGTCGGCGGCCTCCGTGAGGCGTCGGGTGGCCTCGATGCCGTCGACGACGGGCATGCGGACGTCCATGAGGACCACGTCCGGCGCCAGCTCGGCGACCTGGGCCACGGCGTCCCGGCCGTCGACCGCCTGGCCGACCACCTCGATGTCGGGTTCGGCGTTCAGCAGCACCGTGAAGCCCTGCCGCACCATGACCTGGTCGTCGGCGATCAGGACGCGGATCGTCGTCATGCGGCTTCCTCGGCGGTTGGTGCGCAGGTGGGTGCGGGCAGGTCGGCGGTCACCTCGTATCCCCCGTCGGGGGTCGGTCCGGCGGTCAGCGTCCCGCCGAGCATGGCGGCCCGTTCCCGCATGCCGAGCAGGCCGTGGCCCTCGTGCGCGGACGGCGGGGCGGGTCGCGTCGGCGGGGTGTTGCCGACCTGGACGACCAGGCTCGTCGGATGGTAGGCCAGCTCGACCCGGACGGTGGCGCCGGGCGCGTGCCGGATCGCGTTGCTGAGCGCCTCCTGCACGATGCGGTAGGCGGACAGCTCGACACCGGGGGGCAGCGGGCGTGGCCGGCCGGTGGTCCGCGTGGTGACGTCGAGCCCGGCGTCGCGTACGTTGCCGACGAGTTCGGGCAACCGCGCCAGGGTGGGCTGCGGCGCGTGGCCGGCGTCGGCCGGACGCTCCACGCGCAGCACCCCCAGCACCCGGCGCAGTTCGGTCAGCGCCTCCAGCGCGTTGCCGCGGATGCCGGCGAGGTTCTGCCGCAGCTCCTCGGGCGGGTCGGTGACCAGGTGCGGGGCCACCTGCGCCTGGATGGAGATGACCGACAGGTGGTGGGCCACCACGTCGTGCAGCTCGCGGGCGATCCGGGCGCGTTCCTCCAGCAGGGTGCGCCGGGCCCGCTCCTCGGCCGACACCAGCTCCTGGGCCACCAGCCGGGTACGGGCCACCCGTCGGGCGCGCACCATCCCGCCCAGGCACGCCGCCAACCCGCAGATCGCGACGACCTGGCCGACGTCGGTGTGGAGCGGGCGGAAGGGCCAGCCGGCGTCGGGACTGTGGTTGTGGACGTGGAACCCGACGCTGGCCAGGCCGGCGAGGACGCTGACCCCCAGCGCCGTGAACACCGCCAGGGGCCGGGTCCGCAGCGCGAGCAGGAAGAGCACCCCGGCGAGGGCGGCGATCGTGGCGCGACTCCACGGGGACGGGGCGTCGACGGCGAGGGGACCGACGACCGCGGTCACGGTGACCGCCCACCAGGCCGGCACCGGTCGGAACATCGCCAGCACGACCGCCGCCGCCTGCACCCCGGTGAGCACGACCGTGGGCCGGCCGATGCCGTGGAACGCCACGAACAGCAGTGCCGCGTAGACCACCACCAGCACGTGCGGCAGCCCGGCCGCCCAGCGCGGCCACGGCAGAGGCGGCAGCGGGTCGGCGGCCACCGTCCACAGCTCACGCGGGGCCGGCGGCAGCCACCGTGCCCGGGATCCCCGACGCCGTCCGGCATCCGGGTCGTCGCTCATGTTCATCGCGTCCGTCCTCGCCGTCGCCGGTCAGAGACGACCCGGGTGCCAGCCCCGGCCCGTCCGCCCCTCCGCGGACCCGGTGCGTGGACCCGGCCGCCGCGCTGTCGGCCCCGTCTCCGGGCACGAGGCTACGGGCGACGCGGGATGGTCCGCGTCCCGCCCCGGAGCGCGATTCGCGCGTAGCTCTCCGGGACTACGCGGGCGCGCCCATCGCCCCCGCGCTGTCCCTTCCGGCGGTCCCGCCCGGCGTAGTCGCGCACGACCGCGCTGACGGCCCCACCCGTCCCGCGCCCCGTCGGACCGCCTGGCGCCGCGGTCGGCCGCCCCCGTTTCCGGTTCAGCGGGCGGGGCGGGTCTCGTAGACCGTCACGCCGGGGGAGCGGGCGTCGCCGGGCAGGCGGCGGCCGGCGGCCGGGTCGCCGTAGAGGGTCCAGCGGAGGAAGTCGGTGGTGGTGGCCAGGACCTGGTCGAAGCCGGGCCGCCCGGGGGTCAGGTACTCGCCGTGGCCCTGCCCGAGCAGGCTCAGGAAGGCGGCCGGCCCGCCCGTGCGGCGGTACGCGGCCCGCCCGACCGACGCCGGCACGATCGGGTCGGCCGTTCCGTGCACGAACAGCAGGGGCGCCGCCGGCCCGGCGAAGCTGCCGGCCATCCCGCCACCGGCGATCACGATGCCGGCCCGCAGCCGCCCCGACCGGCCCGAGGTGAACATGCCCGCCGTGGTGAAGCCCCCCGCCGAGTGCCCGGCGGCGGCGAACCGGGTGACGTCGAGGTGCCCGGCGAGCGGGTCGCCGCCCCGGGCGTCGAGCCGCACCAGGTGCCGGATCAGCCGCCAGCCGTCGGCGGGCTGGCGGCGTACGTCGGCGCGGCTGAACCGGTGTGTGCCGCGCCGGGTGTGCGGGTAGGCCGGGGCGGCGACCACGAACCCGGCGGCGGCCCATCGGGTGGTCAGCCCCGCGTGCAGCTCGGGCAGGCTGTCCAGCCCGTGGCTGTAGACCACCACCGGGAACCGCCCCGCCGCCACCCCGTCGTCGTCCGCCGGGTACCAGACGGTCACCGGCAACGGCCGCGCGGAGGCGGGGTCGACGGTGAACGTGCGCACCCCGACGTCGTACGCCACCGCGGGGGCCGGGCGGGCCGGCGGCGCGCCGGCTCCGGGCGCGGCGGTGGCCTGGGCGCAGCCCGCCAGCAGCGCCGTCATCAGCACGGCGACCAGCCGCTTGACCCCCACCGTTCCACGGTAGGTGCCCGGCTGCCCGGATCGTCCCCGCCGTCCGGTCCGGACCGCCCCGCCACCCGGGCCGGATCGGGTCGACCGGCCGGCCGGACCTGCCGCCCGCGAGCGCGTGGGGGACGGCGGCGGGGGAGCGGTTTGGCTAGGGTCACCGGCATGCCTGAGAACCACACCGACCCCAGCGGCAACACTGCGGCGTTCCGCGCCTTCGCCGAGACCGCCGAGCCCGAGGCGCCCGCCGGCGCGTCCCGCACGCCGCTGCTCGTCGGCGCGGCGGTCGTCGCGGTCGTGCTGGTCGCCCTGCTCGCCTGGCTCGCCCTGGGCTGAGCCCCGCCGTCGCCGCCGGCCGCGACGCCCGCGTCGTCTGCCGCCGCTCCCGACGCCGGCGGATCGGTTCAGCCGGCGGCCTCGACCACCGCGCGGGTCTGGAGGGCGATCTCGCGTTCCTCGTCGGTGCCGACGACGCAGACCGTCACCTCGGCCCCGTCTGGCGAGATGACCCGGTCGCCGCTGCCGGCGTTGCGCTCCGGGTCGACCGCGACACCGAGCCGCTCCAGGCCGGCGAGCGCGGCGGCGCGGACCGGGGCGGCGTGCTCGCCGACGCCGGCCGTGAAGGTGATCGCGTCCACCCGCCCGAGCAGCGCGTAGTACGCCCCGACGTAGCCGGTGATCCGCCGGCAGTAGACGTCGAAGGCGAGCCCCGCCGCCGGGTCGCCGGCCGCCCGGCGGGCCAGCACCTCGCGCATGTCGTTGGCGCCGGTCAGCCCGAGCAGGCCGCTGCGGTGGTTGAGCAGGTCGTCGATCTCGTCGACGGAGAGCCCGCCCTCCCGGCGCAGGTGGAAGATGACGGTCGGGTCGAGGTCGCCGCTGCGGGTGCCCATGACCAGGCCCTCCAGCGGGGACATCCCCATCGAGGTGGCCACGCTCCGGCCGCCGGCCACCGCGCAGGCGCTGGCCCCGTTACCCAGGTGCAGGGTGATCGTGTTGACCTCCGCGTACGGGCGGCCGAGCAGTTCGGCGGTGCGCCGGGACACGTACGCGTGCGAGGTGCCGTGGAAGCCGTACCGTCGGATGCCGTACCGCTCGGCGGTGGCCCGCTCGACCGCGTAGGTCGCGGCGGCCTCGGGCAGCGTGGTGTGGAACGCGGTGTCGAAGACGGCGACCTGCGGCACGTCCGGCAGCGCGGCCAGGGCGACCTCGATGCCGGTCAGGTTCGCGGGGTTGTGCAGCGGCGCGAGCGGGATGAGGTCGCGGATCGCGGCCAGCACCGCGTCGTCGACCAGGACGGGCTCGCCGAAGCGCTTCCCCCCGTGCACGACCCGGTGCCCGACGGCGGTCAGCCCGGCCAGGTCGAGCCCGGCGAGGATCTGCCGGACGGCGGCGTCGTGGTGGGCCGGGCCGCCACCGGGCTCGCCGACCCGCTCCACGGTGCCCTTGCCGAGCACCCTGTCGCCGTCGAAGAGCCGGTACTTGACCGACGACGACCCGCAGTTGAGCACGAGCACCCGGCCCGTGTCCTCGGCGGCGGCCCCGCCGACCGGTACGTTCATGACGACTCCTCGCTGGCCGCGGCCTGGATGGCGGTGATCGCCACGGTGTTCACGATGTCCGGCACGGTGGCTCCCCGCGACAGGTCGTTGACCGGCCGCCGCAGGCCCTGCATCACGGGCCCGACGGCCACCGCTCCGGCGGAGCGCTGCACCGCCTTGTACGTGTTGTTGCCGGTGTTGAGGTCCGGGAAGATGAAGACCGTGGCCCGGCCGGCGACCTCGCTGCCGGGCAGTTTCGTCGCCGCCACCGCCGGGTCGATCGCCGCGTCGTACTGGATCGGCCCCTCGACGAGCAGGTCGGGGCGGCGCTCCCGGACGAGCTTGGTGGCCGCCGCGACCTTCTCCACGTCGGCGCCCGCCCCGGAGCTGCCGGTGGAGTAGGAGAGCATCGCGACCCGTGGCTCGATGCCGAACCGGGCGGCGGTGTCGGCCGAGGAGATGGCGATGTCGGCGAGCTGGGCGGCGTCCGGGTCGGGGTTGACCGCGCAGTCGCCGTAGACCAGCACCCGGTCGGCGAGCAGCATGAAGAAGACGCTGGAGGCGACCGAGACGCCCGGCACGTTGCGGATGATCTCGAACGCGGGACGGATGGTGGCGGCGGTGGTGTGGGTCGCGCCGGAGACCATCCCGTCGGCGTGCCCGGTCTGCACCATCAGGGTGCCGAAGTAGTTGGGCTGGGCGACGATGTCGTGCGCCAGCTCGACCGTGATCCCCCGGTGGGCGCGCAGCCGCGCGTACGTGGTGGCGAACTCGTCGCGCCACTCGCTGGTGACCGGGTCGACGATCTGCGCGCCGGCGATGTCGATGCCCAGCTCGCGGGTCCGCCGCGCGATGTCGTCGGGGCGCCCGAGCAGGGTGATGTCGGCGACGCCCCGGCGCAGGAGGATCTCGGTCGCCCGCAGGATCCGTTCCTCCGCCCCCTCGGGCAGCACGAGGTGGCGGCGGCGCGTCCGGGCCCGGTCGATCAGGTCGTACTCGAACATCAGCGGGGTCACCCGCTCGGACCGGCTGACCCGCAGCCGGCGGGCGAGGTCGTCGGTGTCCACGCAGCGTTCGAACGCGCCGAGGGCGGCCTCGACCTTGCGCGGGTTGTCGGCGCTGGGGCGGCCCTCGATCCGGCTGGACGCGGCCACCGTGTCGTAGCTGTCGCTGGTCACCGAGAGCACCGCGAGGCCGGGCTTCAGCCCCTCCACCAGCCGCATCGCCCGTGGATCCGGCTGCTCGCCGAGGGTGAGCACCAGCCCGGCGACCGACACCTGGCCGGCCACGTGCGCGGCGCTCGTGGCCACCAGCAGGTCGTCCCGGTCGCCGGGCATGATCACCAGGGCGCCGTCGGTGAGGTGGTCCAGCAGGGTCGGCACGTGCGCCGCCCCGACCACGTAGTCGAGCACGTCGCGGGTGAGCGCGTCGTCGTCCCCGGCGAGCAGGGTGGCGCCGAGCGCCGCCGCCACCTCGGCCACCGTCGGCGCCGACACGGTCGGCACCTCGGGGATGGCGTACGTGGGCACGGGCAGTTCGGGCAGCGTCATCTGGCCGGGCACCCGGTTGGCGATCACCGCCAGCACCGTCGCCCCGAGGTCCTCCAGATCGTGGTACGCCCCGCGCGCCGCCGCCGCGATGGCCGCCGGCTCCTGCCCGAAACCGTCGATCACGGGCACCACGACGCTGCCGAACTCGGTCGCCAGCCGGGCGTTGAAGGCCAGCTCGCGGGGCCCGGCCCCGTCGCCGCCGTCGGCGAAGTCGCTGCCCACCACGACCACGGCGGGGCAGCGCCGCTCGACCTCCCGGTAGCGCTCGACGATGCCGCTGACGAGTTCCTCGCGCCGTCCGTCGGCCACCAGCGCGGTCGCCTCGGCGTACGTGGTGCCGCTCAGGTCGGCCAACGGCAGCTCGATCCGGTAGCGGTCGCTGAGCAGGGCGAGGATCGGGTCGGGGCCGTGCCCGCGCACGAGCGGCCGGAACGCGCCGATCCGCTCGACCTGCCGGGACAACAACTCCGCGAGCCCGAGGGCGACGGTCGACTTCCCGCCGCCGGACCCCACACTGGTCAGGTACACACTCCGCGCCACGCACCCACCCTAGGAGATCTTCGGATCCCCGGCTCGGGTCCTTCGCCCTCTCTCGTTGATCATGAAGTTGTTGCGGCGACACGTCGGGCGGACGGCAACTTCACGGGCGTCAGCGGGCGGACGCCGGGGCGGGTGGGGGCGTTCGGGTGGGTTACTCGTCGTCGGGGTCGTCGAGGCGGGCCAGCCAGGTGGCGAAGCGCTCGATCGGCGTCTCGAACTCCGGGTTCAGGTCGACGAAGTCGCGCAGGCGCTCGCCGAGCCACTCCATGCTGACCTGCTCGTCGCCCCGGCGCTCGACCAGTTCCTCGA
Source organism: Micromonospora citrea (assembly GCF_900090315.1). Lineage (NCBI taxonomy): Bacteria > Bacillati > Actinomycetota > Actinomycetes > Micromonosporales > Micromonosporaceae > Micromonospora > Micromonospora citrea. The sequence goes on from NZ_FMHZ01000002.1 coordinate 4,598,575, forward strand.
TACCGCGGTCGGTGAAGTACATGCTGTCCGTTCCTCGTTCGTTCCGGATGGTGCGGCGGCGGTCGGTGGCCGGGCGGGGCCGCCGACGGCGACCGGGGCAGAGCCGTCGTGGTGACGGTCCCTGCCCCGGTCGGCGGTGCTGCTCAGGTCACGGGCGGGGCAGGGCCGCCTCGATCAGCGCGGCCTGCTCGACCTCGTGCATCTTGGCCGAGCCGACGGCCGGGGCGGCCGCCGCCGGCCGGGAGATGCGGCGCAGCCGGACGTCGGCCAGGTGCTCCAGCAGGTTGAGCGCGACGAACGACCAGGCGCCCTGGTTGGCCGGCTCCTCCTGCACCCAGGCGTAGTCCTCGGCGTTCGGGTACGCCGCCAAGGCGGCCCGGATCTCCTCCACCGGCAGCGGGTAGAGCTGCTCCAGCCGGATGATCGCGGTGTCGGTGACGCCCCGCTCCTGCCGGGCCTGGAACAGGTCGTAGTAGACCTTGCCCGAGCAGAGCAGCACCCGCTTCACCTGCTCCGGCGCCGGGGCTCCCGAGTCGCCCAGCACCGGGGAGAAGGTGCCGGTGGTGAAGTCCTCGACCGGGGAGACGCAGAGCTTGTGCCGCAGCAGCGACTTCGGCGTGAACACCACGAGCGGCTTGCGCTTCGGCGAGAGCGCCTGCCGGCGCAGCAGGTGGAAGTAGTTCGCCGGGGTGGTCGGGATGGCCACCCGCATGTTGTCCTCGGCGCACATCTGCAGGAACCGCTCCGGCCGGCCCGAGGTGTGGTCGGGGCCCTGGCCCTCGTGACCGTGCGGCAGCAGCAGGGTCACGGCGGAGCGCTGGCCCCACTTCACCTCGCCGGAGGAGATGAACTCGTCGATCACCGACTGGGCGCCGTTGACGAAGTCGCCGAACTGCGCCTCCCAGCAGACCAGCGCGTTGACGTTCTCCACCGAGTAGCCGTACTCGAAGCCCATCGCCGCGTACTCGCTGAGCAGGGAGTCGTGCACGAAGAAGCGGGACCGCTCCCCGTCGCCGGTCAGCGACTGGAGGGGGAGGTAGTCCTCGCCGGTCTGCGCGTCGACCACGGCGGCGTGCCGCTGCACGAAGGTGCCCCGGCGGGAGTCCTGCCCGGCCAGCCGGACGGTGACGCCGTCGTGCAGCAGCGAGCCGAACGCGATGATCTCGCCGAAGCCCCAGTCGATGTTGCCCTCGACGGACATCTTGGCGCGCCGGTCGAGCAGCTGCTGGATCCGCTTGTGCGGGGTGAAGCCCTCCGGCAGGCTGACGTGCGCCTCGCCGACGGCCTTCACGACGGCGGCGTCGGTGGCGGTGTCGACCTGCGGCTCCGGCTCGTCCTCCCGCTTCGGGCGGCTGAGCTGGCGCGGCGTGGTGGCCGCGTCGCGGGTGGCCTTGAAGACCCGCTCCAGCTGCGACTGGTAGTCGCGCAGCAGCTCCTCCGCGTCCTCGACGGTGATGTCGCCGCGCCCGATCAGCTCCTCGGTGTAGAGCTTCCGGACGGACCGCTTCGAGTCGATGATCTTGTACATCTGCGGGTTGGACATCGACGGGTCGTCGCCCTCGTTGTGCCCGCGCCGGCGGTAGCAGACCATGTCGATGACGACGTCCTTGTTGAACGCCTGGCGGTACTCGAAGGCCAGCCGCGCGACCCGGACCACGGCCTCGGGGTCGTCGCCGTTGACGTGGAAGATCGGCGCCTGGATCATCCGGGCGACGTCGGTGCTGTAGAGGCTGGAGCGGCTGTACTCCGGGGCGGTGGTGAAGCCGACCTGGTTGTTGACAACCACGTGCACGGTGCCGCCCGTGCGGTAGCCGCGCAGCTGGGAGAGGTTGAGCGTCTCGGCCACCACGCCCTGGCCGGCGAAGGCGGCGTCGCCGTGCACCGCGAGCGGCAGCACGGTGTAGCCCTCCAGCTTGAGGTCTATCCGGTCCTGCTTGGCCCGGACGATGCCCTCCAGCACCGGGTCGACGGCCTCCAGGTGCGACGGGTTCGCCACCACCGAGACCTTGACCGAGTGGTCGCCGTCCGGCGTGGTGAACTTGCCGTTCTGGCCGAGGTGGTACTTCACGTCGCCGGAGCCCTGCGTGGAGCGCGGGTCCAGGTGCCCCTCGAACTCCGAGAAGATCTTCTCGTACGGCTTGCCGACGATGTTGGCCAGCACGTTGAGCCGGCCGCGGTGGGCCATCCCGATGACGACCTCGTCCAGCCCGCCCTCGGCGGAGGCCTCCAGCACCTCGCCGAGCAGCGGGATCAGCGACTCGCCGCCCTCCAGCGAGAAGCGCTTCTGCCCGACGTACTTGGTCTGCAGGAAGGTCTCGAACGCCTCGGCGGCGTTGAGCCGGTTGAGCACGTGCTTCTGCTCGTCCGGGGACGGCTTCTCGTACTTGCGCTCGATCCGCTCCTGGATCCAGCGCCGCTCCTCCGGGTCCTGGATGTGCATGTACTCGACGCCGACCCGCCGGCAGTACGAGTCGCGCAGCACGCCGAGGATGTCGCGCAGCTTCATCCGCTGCTTGCCGGCGAAGCCGTTGACCGGGAACTCGCGGTCCAGGTCCCACAGGGTCAGCCCGTGCTGGAGCACGTCCAGGTCGGGGTGCTTGCGGATCTTGAATTCGAGCGGGTCGGTGTCGGCCATCAGGTGCCCGCGCACCCGGTAGGCGTGGATCAGCTCGTGCACCCGGGCCGTCTTGTTGATCTGGCCCTCGTTGTTGACCGCGACGTCGCGCATCCAGCGCACGGGCTCGTAGGGGATGCGCAGCGAGGTGAAGATCTGGTCGTAGAAGCTGTGCTCGCCCAGCAGCAGCTCGTGCATGACCTTGAGGAACTCGCCGGACTGCGCGCCCTGGATGATCCGGTGGTCGTACGTGCTGGTCAGGGTGATGACCTTGCTGACCGCGAGCTCGGCCAGGGTGGCCTCGGACATGCCCTGGTAGGGAGCCGGGTATTCCATCGCGCCGACGCCGATGATCGCGCTCTGCCCCTGCATGAGGCGCGGCATCGAGTGCACGGTGCCGATGCCGCCGGGGTTGGTCAGCGAGATCGTGGTGCCGGAGTAGTCCTCCATGGTCAGCTCGTTGCGGCGGGCGCGCCGGACCACGTCCTCGTACGCCTGCCAGAACTGCCGGAAGTCCATCTGCTCACAGGCCTTGATGGAGGGGACCACCAGGTTGCGGCTGCCGTCCGGCTTGACCAGGTCGATCGCGATGCCGAGGTTGACGTGCTCCGGCCGCACCATGGCCGGCTTGCCGTCGACCTCGGCGAAGGAGTTGTTCATCTCCGGGTGGGCCACCAGCGCGCGGACCATCGCGTAGCCGATGAGGTGGGTGAAGCTGACCTTGCCGCCGCGCCCACGGGTGAGGTGGTTGTTGATCACGATGCGGTTGTCGACCAGCAGCTTGGCCGGGACGGCGCGCACGCTGGTGGCGGTCGGCACGTTCAGCGAGGCGTCCATGTTCTGGACGATCTTCGCCGCGACGCCGCGCAGCGGGGTGGTCTGCGGGCCGGTGGCGGTGGGCTTGGCCGGCGCGGGCTTCGCCGCCGCCTTAGCGGGCGCCGGCTTGGCGGGGGCGGCCTTGGCCGCGGGCTTCTCGGGCTTGGGCTCCGGCTTCTTCTCGGCCGGCTTCTTCTCCGCCGGCTGCGCGACCTTCGCGGTCGCCTCCTGCTGACCGGCGGGCTCCGGCTCGGCGGCCGGCTTCGGGGCCGGCTGCTCCGCGCGGGGCGTGCCGGCGCCCGGCGCCGGACGGTAGTCCGCGAAGAAGTCGTGCCAGGCCGAATCGACGCTGGTGGGGTCGGCGAGGTAGCGCTGGTACATCTCCTCGACGATCCACTCGTTCGGGCCGAAACCCGCCAGTGGGTTCTCCTGCGAAGTCTGCTGGGTCGACACGGCCGGTAATCGCCTCTTTCACGCGGGTTTGTGTGTCACGCGGCGTCCGGTGACGCCCTGCCTGCGAGCGCACACGAGACGGCTCCCAGGCTACGCCGTGCGGATCCCGCAGGCATTTCCGGCTCCGCCCCGTGGCCGGTTTCACAGAAGATGCCAGAAGTTCGCCAAACGCTGCGTGTCCGGCCGGCTGCTGGTAGGGGCCGGTGTGTCGCCGCCCCCCGGGAGAAAGCGGGCGGGGGTGGCGCCTCGCGCCACCCCCGCCCCGTCCCGCCGAGGTGCGTCAGGAGACGTCGCGGCGGCGGGTGATCATGATGCCGACGGCCCCGCTGACCACCGCGTAGCCGATGAGCACGAGCGCGCCGACCCACCACGCGGGGGCGAAGTCGTTCTGGCCCTCGCTCACCATCACGGTCGAGGCGACGGCGGGCCAGATCACCTGCCACTTGACCACGGCCTCGTTGTCGAGCACGTTCGCCAGCAGCATGAACAACAGCCCCACCACCTGCGTGCCGACCAGGTAGAGCACCGCGGAGGTGATCACCGCGCCGAGCTGGTTGGTGATGAGCGTGCCGATGCCGACGCCGAGGACGGTCCAGATCGCGTACGCCAGCAGGTTGAGCAGCAGCGCCCGCTGCACGGCCCACTCGTCGAGCAGGGTGCCGTAATCGTTGAGGGACAGGAACGTGGCCCCGGCGATCAGGTCGATCACCGTGGTCACCAGCCAGAAGGCGAAGCCCAGCAGGCTGGCCGCGACGAGCTTGCTGAGGATCACCGAGGTGCGCCGCGGCGTGGACAGGAACGTCGTGGTCGCCGTCTGGTGGAAGAACTCGTTGGTGACCATCAGGATGCCGATCAGCATCACGAACATCAGGCCCAGGTACTGCCCGGAGGTGTAGAGGTTGGCGGCCTGCGCCGCCGCGGTCGCCTGGTCGCCGGTGATGCCCAGGTTCTCGCCCTCGCCGCTGAGGGTCTCGTCGGCGACCCAGGCGTTGAAGGCGAAGGCGAGCGCGATCGACAGGAACGCGCCGATGGCCAGCCACCACCAGGTGCTGGTGGTGCGGATCTTGAGCAGCTCGGATCGGACGAGGTTCATCGGATGCCCGCCTTTCCGGCCGTCAGCTCCAGGAAGACCCGTTCCAGGTCGGGTCGTTCCGTGGTCAGTTCGTGCAGTTCGACGCCGGCGGTCAGGGCGACCCGGCCCACGGTCGGGGCGTCCACGCCGCCCACCAGCAGGACGCCGTGCTCGTCGACCTCGACGGTGGCCGGCCCCTCCTTGAGCGCGGCCGTCAGCGCGTCGGCCTGCGGGGTGCGCACCCGGACCCGGACGCCCTGCGCCATCGACCCGATGACGTGCTCGACGGTGCCCTGCCGGACGAGCTGGCCCGCGGCGATGATCACCACGTCGTCGGCGAGCAGCTGCATCTCCGACAGCAGGTGGCTGGAGACCAGCACGGTGCGGCCCTCGTGCGCGAGGTTCTTGAGGAACCCGCGCATCCACCGGATGCCCTCCGGGTCCAGCCCGTTGGCCGGCTCGTCGAGGATCAGCACCCGGGGGTCGCCGAGCATCGCGGCGGCGATGCCGAGCCGCTGCTTCATGCCCAGCGAGTAGCCCTTGAACTTGCGCTTGGCCGCCGGCGTGAGGCCGACCAGCGCCAGCGCCTCGTCGGCCCGCCGTTTCGGCAGCCCCGCCGCCGCGCAGATGACCCGCAGGTGGTTGATCCCGGTGCGGCCCTTGTGCGCGCTGGACGCCTCCAACACCGCGCCGACGTGTCGCAGCGGGTCGGTCAGGTCGGCGTACCGCCGGCCGCTGATGGTCGCCTCCCCGCCGGTGGGGGTGACGAGGTTCAGCAGCATGCGCAGGGTGGTGGTCTTGCCGGCGCCGTTGGGGCCGAGGAACCCGGTCACCCGACCCGGTTCGACGGTGAACGACAGGTTGTTCACGGCCCGGACGTTCTTGTACTGCTTCGTCAGGCCGGACACCACGATCTGACCCTCACCGGTGGGGCTTCGCTGCCCGTCAGTCATTGCTCTCCTTCGTGCGGGGGCGTCGGGGTACGCCGTTACACAGCGTGGCGGTCCGGCGCAACGAGGTCAATCAGGCGCGCTCCGTAGATCCACCTCCCCCTCAGGCAGGAGGCCCTCCTCCCCGAGGGGGATCAGCCGGCGTGGGCCGCCACGGCGATCCAGGTCGCGCGGGCCCAGGCCAGGAGCGTGCCGTCGGGGGCGTACAGGCTGGTGTGCACGAGCGCCTTGCGGCCCTCGCCGCCGACCATCGCGCCGGTCACCACGCACTCGTCGCCCGGCGCGGGCAGCGCCGCGACCGTCGCGGAGATCCGGCCGAGGACGTACGGGCGGCCGGGGGCGATGACCGCCCAGCCGCCGGGGCAGTCCAGCGCGGCCCAGACCGTGGCGGCGGTGACCGGGCCGGGCACCCGGAACGGCGCGGCGGTCCGGCCGTCCGGCAGCCGGCCGGGGAAGATCCGCAGCCCGTCCGGCCGGTCGGGGCCGCACACGTAGCAGCCGGGGAAGGGGTGGTCCACCAGCCCGGGGTACGCCGCCGACGCGGCCCGCGCCGTCGGCAGGTCCACCGGCGGCACGACCGTCCGGGCGTCCTGCGCCGGGCGGACCTGCGCGACGACCACGCCGTCGGGGCCGCGTACCTCCCCGTCGACCACGGTCAGCGGGGTCTCCAGCGGCGGTGGCCGGCGCAGCGTCACCTCGACCGGCCCGGGGGCGCCGGACGCGGCGGCGAAGACGCCGGCGCTCCAGCCGCCGTTGCCCGAGCCGGGCGGCCCGTTGAAGCGCGACTCGATGATCATCAGACATCCTCCGTGGCGTGGCGCCCGGCCCCGTCGCCGGCACGCGCCGCCGGCAGCCTCGCACGCCGTCGGCCCGACACCGGCACGGGCCGTTCACCTCATCGACACTCCTCACCCCGCCGCCCGGCAACCCGGACCGCCTACACAGGTGCCATGGCCGTTCTGCACGCCGCTGGCACACCCCTGACGACCAGCGGATACACCTTGCTGATCGCCGACGACCCGAGTGCGGTCGCGGCGGCGCAACGTCTGCGTCACGAGGTGTTCGGCGCCGAACTCGGCGCCACCCTCCGCCCGGGCGACGTCGGGCTCGACGTCGACGAGTTCGACGCGTACTGCGACCACCTGATCGTCCGTCGGGAGGGCACCGGCGAGGTCGTCGGCACGTACCGTCTCCTGCCGCCGGGCCGCACCGACCGCCGGTACGCCGAGACCGAGTTCGACCTCGCGGCGCTCGACCCGCTCCGCGACCAACTCGTCGAGGCCGGCCGGTCCTGTGTGCACCCCGACCACCGCTGCGGCGCGGTGATCAACCTGATGTGGGCCGGCATCATCCGCTACCTGCACCTGCGCGGGTCGCGCTGGCTCGGCGGCTGCGCCTCGGTGCCGGTGGCCGACGGGGGCGGTGCCGCCGCCGCGGTGTGGCGGGAGGTCCGAGGCCGGCACCTGGCCCCGCCGCCACTGCGGGTGCGCCCGCACCGCCCCTGGTTCGCCGAGCCGGACGCGGCGTCGGCGCCGGTCGACGGGCCGGCCGGCCGGGCCGCGCTGCCGCCGCTGCTGCGCGGCTACCTGCGCCTCGGGGCGTGGGTCTGCGGCGAGCCCGCGTACGACCCGGACTTCGGGGTGGCCGACTTCTACGTGCTCTTCTCCCTGGACCGGATGAGCCCCCGCTACCTGCGGCACTTCCTCGGGACGCGACGGTGAGCGCCGCGCCCCTGTGGCTACCCGCGTCGGGGTGCGGTCCCGCCTGCCTCCCGGTGGCCGGCGAGGTGCCGTCCGTGCCGGTGCTCCGCCGGGCGGGCCGGCTGCTGGCCGTGCTCGGGATGCTGGGGGCGGGCGCCCTGCTCGCCCCGCTGCTGCCGGTGCTGCCGGCGGGGGAGCGGGCGGCGGCCGTGCGCGGCTGGGCCCGCGGCACGCTGCGCGCCCTCGGCGTACGGCTGGCGGTGCGCGGCCGGGCACCCCGACGGGCGGCGCTGCTGGCCGCCAACCACGCCTCCTGGCTGGACGTGCTGGCGCTGCTGGCGGTCGCGCCGGCCCGGATGGTGGCCAAGCGGGAGGTGCGGTCCTGGCCGCTGGTCGGGCTGCTCGCGGCGGCCGCCGGCACCGTCCTGGTCGACCGGTCCCGCCCGCGCGACCTGCCGGCGACGGTCGCCCGCGTCGCCGCCGCGCTGCGTGCCGGCCGCCCGGTGGCGGTCTTCCCGGAGGGTACGACGTGGTGCGGCGCCGCCGACGCGCCCGGCTGCCGGCCCCGCCGAGGGTTCCGGCCGGCGCTGTTCCAGGCCGCCGTCGACGCCGGGGCGCCCGTGGTGCCGGTGCGGATCGGCTACCGGTGCGCCGCGACGGGCGCGGCGACCACGGCAGCCGCCTTCGTCGGCGACGACGACCTGCTCCGCTCGCTGACCCGGGTGCTCGCCGCCCGGGGGCTGGAGGTGCGGGTGGCCGTCTCCGCCGCGCTGTACCCGGCCCGGGACGCCGACCGGCGGCTGCTCGCCCGGGCCGCCGAGTCGGCCGTGCACCTCGTGCCGCCGCCCGCCCGCCCGGCGGAGACCCGGCGGCCGGCCCGGCCACGCCGCCCCGGCCGCGTCCGGGGGCTGGGTCTGGCCGCCTGATCGCGCGTTCGGCCTGACCGCGCCGCCCGACCGCGCCGCTCCGACCGTGCCCGAGGGCTGGGTCTGGCCGCCTGATCGCGCGTTCGGCCCGGCCGCGCCGCCCCGACCGTGCCCGGAGGGCTGGGCCTGGCCGCCTGACCCGGCGTCCGGCTGTCGCGCTTGCTGTATCGCGATGTATCGCGTTACTGTCGTGGGACACGCCGCGCCGCCTCCGGCGCGCCGCCGGAAGGAGGGCGCCGTGACCGCCTGGACCGTGGCCGCCCCGCGGCGGCTCACCCTGGACGAGCCGGTCACCCGGCTCGACGTCCGACTGCTCGGCGGCAGCCTCAACGTCGTGGCCAGCGACGGCCCGGCCCGGGTCGACGTCACCCGGGTCGGACGCCGGCCGGTACTGGTGGAGCACCGCGACGGCCGGCTCTCCGTGCGCCAGGAGCGGCACCGACGGTGGTCGGAGTTCGCCTGGTGGCTGGGACCGCTGTCCCGGCTGCTCCGGGTCGACGTCTCCGTCGCGGTCCCCGCCGACGTGCTGGCCGAACTGGAGCTGGTGGACGGCTCGCTGGTCGCGTCGGGCCTGCGTGGCCGCACCAGGGTCGAGGTGAGGGCGGGCCGGATCACGCTGATGGGGCTGCGCGGCGACACCTCGGCGAAGATCACGTCGGGCCCGGTCGAGGCGCTCGGCGTGGCGGGCGACCTCGACATGGAGACGGTCTCGGGCGAGGTGACCCTCGCCGACAGCGCGGCCGGGCAGGTGCGCGCCCGGACCGTCTCCGGCGCCATCACCTGCGACCTGGACAACCCCCGACGCAGCGACATCCGGCTCAGCACGATCTCCGGCAGCATCACCGTCCGGGTCCGCGAGGACAGCGACCTCGCCGTCCGCCTGCACACCGCCGCGGGCCGGATCACCAGCGGCTTCGCCCAGGTGCGCGGCAGTGCCGCGCCCGGGGCCGTGGTCGACAGCGAGGGAGTGCTCGGCGCGGGCGAGGGTAGGCTCTGGGCGTCCGCCACGTCGGGCAGCATCGCGCTGCTCGCGCGCCCCGCGGGCACCGACGAGGAGGAGCTGCCGTGACCGCCGTGTTCAGTCACGGGCGGCTCCGGCTCTACCTGCTCAAACTCCTCGACGACGGCCCGAAGCACGGCTACGAGCTGATCCGTCTGCTGGAGGAGCGCTTCCTCGGCCTCTACGCGCCCAGCGCCGGCACCATCTACCCCCGCCTGCAACGCCTGGAGGCCGACGGGCTCGTCGCCCACACCGCCGTCGGCGGCCGCAAGGTATACGAGATCACCGACGCCGGCCGGGCCGAGCTGCGCCACCGGGCCGGCGAGCTGACCGCCCTGGAGTCGGACATCGCGGCCTCGGTCGAGGACCTGTCCGCCCTGGCCGGGGAGATCCGGGCCGAGGTACGCGGCTCCGTCCGCGACCTGAAACGGGAGCTGCGGGAGGCGGCCCGACAGTCCCGCCAGGCCCGGTCGACGCCCTCGGCGCCCGCCCCGACCCACCCGCCCGCGCCGCAGACGGCCCCGCTCGCCGAGTTCGACCAGCGGCTGGCCGCCTTCACCGTCGAGATGGGCGCCCTGGTACGGTCCCGCCGGCTCACCGACTCCCAGGTGCGTACGGCGATCCGGCTGCTCGACGGCGCGCTGGACGGCCTGCGCCGGCTGCTGCGCTGACTCCGGGCGGCGCGCCGCGCGGTGACCGGCCCCCGCCGCCTCCACCGGCCTCACAGGTTTTTTTCAGCGACCGCCCAGCGCGGACGCAGCGACGGCGCGGATGATGGGCGGCATGGCCGCTACCCAGACCGAGGCGCGACTGCTCGTCGTCGAGGACGATCCCAACATCCTCGAACTGCTCTCCGCGAGCCTGCGCTTCGCGGGCTTCGACGTGGCCACCGCGACCAGCGGCAGCGCCGCCCTGCACGCCGCCAAGGACCACCGGCCCGACCTCGTCGTGCTGGACGTGATGCTGCCCGACCTGGACGGCTTCGAGGTCATCCGGATGCTGCGCGAGGGCGGCACCCGCACCCCGGTGGTCTTCCTCACCGCCCGCGACGCCACCGACGACAAGATCCGCGGGCTGACCCTGGGCGGCGACGACTACGTCACCAAGCCGTTCAGCCTGGAGGAGCTCACCGCCCGGATCCGGGCGGTGCTGCGCCGCACCAGCACCGGCGAGCAGGCGCCCTCCCGGCTCACCTTCGCCGACCTGGAGCTGGACGAGGAGACCCACGAGGTGCACCGGGCCGGCCAGCGGGTGCAGCTGTCGCCGACCGAGTTCAAGCTGCTGCGCTACCTGATGCTGAACGCCAACCGGGTGCTGTCCAAGGCGCAGATCCTCGACCACGTGTGGAACTACGACTTCCGCGGCGACGACAACATCGTCGAGTCGTACATCTCCTACCTGCGCCGGAAGGTGGACAACACCCAACCCCGGCTGATCCACACCCTCCGGGGCGTGGGCTACGTGCTGCGCAAGCCGGCGGCGTGAACCCGGTACACCAGGGGAAGACATGGCTGCGCGGCGTCCCGCTGCGGGTGAAGCTGGTCGCCGCGGTGCTCGCCCTGGTCGCCGCCGCCCTCCTGGTGATCAGCTCGCTGACCACCGTCTTCCTCCGGGGCTACCTCATCGAGCAGGTGGACGAGGAACTGAGCCGCACCACCGGCTCAGTGGCCGCGGTGTTGAACCTGTACAAGGAAGGCCGGAGAGGCACCACCACGCTGCCCAGCGACTTCATCATTTCGTTGGCCCAGCCGACCGGGGTGATGTCGCCCGAGTACGACAGCCGCAACATCCGCCCGGAACAGTTGCCGCGACTACCGAGCACCACCGAGGGGTTCGCTGCGCTGGTCGGCGAGCCGCGCACCGTGACCGCGCAGGACCACAGGTCTCGCTGGCGGATGCTCTACACCCAGTTGGACGACGGTGAGGTCCTGGCCGTCGGGCAGCACCTCACCGACGTCGACCTGGCGGTCAAGCGCCTGGTCTGGATAGACCTGCTGGTCGGCGGCGCGGTGCTGATCCTGCTCGCCTCCATCGGCGCGGCGATCGTCCGGACCAGCCTGAAACCGCTGGTGGAGATCGAGCGTACGGCCGCCGCGATCGCCGGCGGTGATCTCACCCGGCGGGTGCCCGACCCGGAGGAGGGGCAGCCCGTCCCGACCTCGGAGCTGGGCCGGCTCTCCCGGGCGTTGAACGCCATGCTGACGCAGATCGAGGCCGCCTTCACCGCGCGCGCCGCCTCCGAGACGGCCGCCCGGGCCGCCGAGGCCGGCGCCCGGGACGCGGCCGGCGCCGCACGCGCCTCGGAGGCGCGGGCCCGGCGCTCCGAGGAGCGGATGCGGCAGTTCGTCGCGGACGCCTCGCACGAGCTGCGGACCCCGCTGACCACCATCCGGGGCTTCGCCGAGCTGTACCGGCAGGGCGCGGCGAGCGCGCCGGAGCAGACCGCCGACCTGCTGCGCCGGATCGAGCAGGAGGCCGCCCGGATGGGCCTGCTGGTGGAGGACCTGCTGCTGCTGGCCCGCCTGGACCGGGAACGGCCGCTCTCCCTCGCCCCGGTGGAGCTGCCCGTGCTGGCCAGCGACGCGGTCGAGGCCGCCCGGGTGATGGCGCCGGAGCGCAGGGTGGAACTGGAGATCGAGCCCGGCTCCGGGCCGCTGGTGGTCTACGGCGACGACGCCCGGCTCCGCCAGGTGATCGGCAACCTGATGACCAACGCCCTCACGCACACCCCGCCGGAGGCCTCGGTGACGCTGCGGCTGCGGGCCGAGGCGGGGAACCTCGCCGTGGCGGAGGTGGCGGACACCGGCCCCGGGCTCACCCCCGACCAGGCGGAGCGGGTCTTCGAGCGCTTCTACCGCGTCGACGCGGCGCGTACCCGGCGAGCCGGCGGAAACACCGGCACCGGGCTCGGCCTGGCCATCGTCGCGGCACTGGTGCGGGCCCACCACGGCACCGTCGAGGTGACCGACACCCCGGGCGGAGGCTCGACCTTCCGGGTCCGGCTGCCGCTCGCGCCCGACACCGAGGGCGACGGCGAGTGACTTTCAGCCAACATTCAGGCCGGTTCCAGGCTGGTCGCAGTGGCACGAGCGAAGCTGGATCCATGACCGAGTACGAGTCCGACCCGCAGCGCCGGCCGGCCGCCACCGACGCCGAGCCGTCGCACCCCACCGCCGAGCTGCCCCGCGCCGAGCGCGCGCAGTCCGACTCCCCGTCGGCCGCCGACACCGTGGCCATGGAGACCGTGGCCTCCGGCCCCGGCGGTTCCGCCCCGGCGCCCGGCGAGGCGTCCCGTACCGCCGGGCCCGGCGCGACCGCCGAGCTGCCGGCCGCCTCCGACGCGGCCCTCCGTGCCCCGGAGCCGGTTCGCGCGCCCGACGCGGCCCCTGCCGCCCCGGCCTCCGCCGGCCCGGCCCCGGCCTCCACCGGCCCGGCCCCGGCCTCCACCGGCCCGGCCCCGGCCTCCACCGGCCCGGCCCCGGCCTCCACCGGCCCGGCCCCGGCCTCCACCGGCCCGGCCCCGGCCTCCACCGGCCCGGCCCCGGCCTCCACCGGCCCGGCCCCGGCCTCCGCCGGCCCGGCCCCGGCCTCCGCCGGCCCGGCCCCGGCCTCCGCCGGCCCGGCCCCGGCCTCCGCCGGCCCGGCCCCGGCCTCCGCCGGCCCGGCCCCGGCCTCCGCCGGCCCGGCCCCGGCCTCCGCCGGCCCGGCCCCGGCCTCCGCCGGCCCGGCCCCGGCACCCGGGTCGCCGGTGCCGGGCTCCTCCGCCGCCCCGGCCGCCTGGTCCGCCCCGGCGGGCCCGTCGGCCCCGGCGGGCCCGTCCGCCCCCGCCGGCCCGTTTGCGCCGGCGGCCACCCCGTCCTATCCGGGCGGGCCCCGGCCCGCGGGGCACCCCCAGGGCCAGCCCGGCCACCCGCCGGCCGCCGCGCACCCCGGCGCGCCGTATCACGGCCAGCAGCAGTCCGGCTGGAGTGGGGGACAGCCGGGCCCGGGCTACGGCCAGCACGCGGGCCAGTACCAGCCGGGCCAGCCCTGGGCGCCCGCGCCGGCGGCCGCTCCCCGGCCGGGCCGGATCGCCAAGCTCGCCGGCGCCGGCGTCGCGGTCTTCGCCCTGATGCTCGGCTCGGGCGTGGCCGGCGGCGCGCTCGCGCTCGCCGTCGACGACGACTCCGGGATCACGCGCACCTACTCGGCGGCTCCCGTGATCAACGGCGCCGACCTGCCCCGGATCGCCGCCGCGGTCCAGCCCAGCGTGGTCTCCATCGCCACCGACAGCGGCGAGGGTTCCGGCGTGATCCTCACCGCCGACGGTTTCGTGCTCACCAACAACCACGTGGTGGCCTCCGCCGGCCGGGACAGCGTCCGGGTGGTCTTCGCCGACGGCAAGACCGCCGAGGCGCGGATCGTCGGCACGGACCCGAAGACCGACCTCGCGGTGGTGCGGGCCACCGGCGTCAGCGACCTGAAGCCGGCGACGTTCGGCGACAGCGACGGGATGCAGGTCGGCGACCAGGTGCTCGCCCTCGGCAGCCCGCTGGGCCTGCAGGGTTCGGTCACCGCCGGCATCCTCAGCGCCCGGGACCGCACCATCCAGGCCGGCAGCGGCCAGCAGCGGCAGGAGCCGGGCCAGGGCGCCAGCTCGATCGCCGGGCTGCTCCAGACCGACGCGCCGATCAACCCGGGCAACTCCGGCGGCGCCCTGGTCAACACCCGCGGCGAGGTGATCGGCATCAACACCGCGATCGCCACCGCCGGTCAGGGCAGCACCGGCAACATCGGCGTCGGGTTCGCGATCCCCAGCAACAAGGCCAAGGACGTCGCCGGCAAGCTCCAGCGCGGCGAGAAGGTGAGCCACCCGTCGCTCGGGGTCAGCGTGACGGCCGCCGAGGGCGGCGGGGCCCTGGTCGCCGCCGTCACCTCCGGCAGCGCCGCCGAGAAGGCCGGGCTCCAGCGCGGCGACGTGATCACCCGGTTCGGCGACAAGGTGGTCAACGACTCCGACGACCTGGTCGGCGCGGTGCAGGCCGGCAAGGTCGGCGACCGGGTCGAGGTGACCTACAAGCGCAACGGCGCCGAGTCCAGGGCAACCGTGACGCTCGCCGAGACGTCGTAACCCGTAACCGGAACTTTCCTCCTCCCTCCGGCGGCGGGTGGCGGGGCCAAGGGGGTTGGCTCCGTCACCCGCCGCTCTCTCCTCGGACGGCGGTTCACCCGGTGCGGGTGAACCGCCGTCACCCGTCCTGGCGGCAGGGTCGGTGGCAGACCCGGCGAGGCGTACGGAGGGGTGCGATGACCACGGCAGCGGCCGTCCGGACCGACGAGCGGATCCAGCGGGACGTGCTCGACGAGCTGGCCTGGGACGCCCAGGTGCAGCCGAACGACATCGGGGTGACCGTGGCCGACGGCGTGGTCACCCTGACCGGATGGGTGGACGGCTACGCCCGCAGGTGGGCGGCGCAACGCTGCGCCCAGCGCGTACGCGGGGTGCGGGCGGTCGCCGACGACATCGAGGTGCGCCTGCCGGGCGAGGCGGGGCGTACGGACGCCGAGATCGCGATCGCCGCGAGCCGGGCCCTGGAGTGGGACAGCTTCGTCCCCGCCGAGCGGCTGGACGTCACCGTGGCCAACGGCTGGGTGATGCTGCGGGGCGAGGTGGAGTTCGGCTGGCAGCGGCGTACCGCCGAACGGGAGCTGCGCCGGCTGCGCGGCGTACGCGGGGTGACCAACCTGGTCGAGGTGCGGCCCGCCGGCCGCCCCGACACCGAGCGGATCCGGCACGACCTGCGGCGGGCGCTGCTGCGGGGCATCGGCACGGAACGCGTGACCGTCGAGCTGGACGGCGACACGGTCGTCCTCGGCGGGGTGGTCCGGTCCTGGTGGGAGCGGGACGAGGCGGAGCGGATGGCCTGGTCGACCGAGGGCGTGCGGGCGGTGCGGGACCAGCTCCTCGTGGGCGGGTGAGCGCCCGGCCTGTCCGGTTTAGTGGTGCGCCCCGTCGGGAAGACGTCGCCGATCCCGCCGAGGGCGGGAACCGGTCGCGGCGCCCGTCCGGGCCGTCCACCACACCAGTGACCGACGGGGGAGGACTCGTGGCCATGAACCACCTGCCGACCGACCGCGTGGCGCGCCGGCCGCTGCGGATCGCGATGGTGGTCCCGCCGTGGCTGTCGGTGCCGCCGCCGGGCTACGGCGGGCTGGAACAGGTGGTGACCGGGCTGGTGGACGCGTTGGTCGACCGGGGCCACGCGGTGACCCTCTTCGGCGCGGGCCGGGAGCACGGGACCAGCGCCGCCTTCGTCTCCACGGCGCCCGACCTCCAGTACGAACGCCTCGGCGAGTCGCTGCCCGAGCTGGCCCACCTGGCCCGGGTCAACCACCTCGTCGACGCGGCCGACTTCGACGTCGTCCACGACCACACCACGATCGGCCCGCTGGTCGCCGGTCGCCGGGCCGTGCCCACCGTGGCCACCGTGCACGGCAACCCCGTCGGCGAGTACGGCGACGTGCTCAGCGACACCGACCGGGGCGTCGGGCTGGTCGCCATCTCCCACGCCCAGCGCCGGCTCAACCCGCGGCTGCCCTGGGTCGGCACCGTGCACAACGCGATGGACGTCCGGGGCATCCCGCACAAGACGGCGCCCAGCCACGGGCCGGTCCTCTGGCTGGCCCGCTTCAGCCCCGACAAGGGCCCGGACGCCGCGATCCGCGCGTGCCGGGCGGCAGGCCTGCCGCTCGTGCTCGCCGGCAAGTGCAACGAGCCCGCCGAGCGTCGCTACTTCGACCAGGTGGTCCGGCCCATGCTCGACGACGACGTCCGCGTCGTGCTCGACGCCGACCGGGCCGAGGCGCTGCGGCTGCTGGTCGAGGCCCGTTGCCTGATCATGCCGATCCAGTGGGAGGAGCCGTTCGGCATGGTGATGGTGGAGGCCATGGCGACCGGCACGCCGGTGGTGGCGCTGAACCGGGGGGCCGTGCCGGAACTCGTCCGGCCCGGGGTGACGGGCGTGATCTGCGATCGCCCGGACGACCTGCCCGGCGCGCTGCGCGCCGCGCCCGACCTCGACCCGGCGGCCTGCGTCGCGCACGTGGCACGGAACTTCACCACCGAGCAGATCGCCGCCGGCTACGAGCAGGTGTACCAGCGTTTCACCGCCGCCGCGGCCCGCTCCGGCGAGGTCCGGGAGCCGGTTCGCGCGGCGGCGCGCTGACCTGGGTCGGTGGCGGGCGTACGGCCCGGTCGGGTCTGGGTGGCGGCGAGCGCGGTGAGCGCGCGGTCGAGGCGGCGGGCGTACGGCCCGGTCAGGTCTGGGTGGCGGCGAGCGCGGTGAGCGCGCGGTCGAGGCGGCGGGCGTACGACTCGCTGATGGCGCCCTCGCCGCGGCGGACCGCGACCTTTTCCCGGAGCCGGGCCACCCGCTCGCTCAGGTCGCCCGTGCCGGCGCGGGCCGCGTCGGTCAGGTTGCGCAGCTCGTTGCGGATGTCCTGGCCGACGTCCGGGCGGATGCCGCCGTCGTCGAGGCCGGCACCGATGAGGCCGTCGAGCCGGTTCGCGGCCTCGACCAGGTCCCCGGGCGCCCGGGGAGTCGTCGGGGCCGGCTCGGGCGTGACCGGCGGGGCGCCCGTCGGGGACGCCGACGGTGACGCTGCGGCGGCCGGCGACGTGGCGGAGGCGGTCGGGGCGGGCGGGCCGGTGGTGGGCAGCGACCGGGGCGGGCGGGCCTCGTCCGGGCGGAACGCCGGCACGGCCAGCGCCACCCCGACGACCACCACGACCGGCACGATCAGCGCGGGCCGCGGCAGCCGGCGTCGCGGGCGTCCCCGGGCGTGGCGGGCACCGCGAGGATCCGCCGGGCCGCCCGATCCGTCCCGTGCCGCCGGGCTGGCCGATCCGTCCTGTGCCGCCGGGCCGCCCGATCCGTCCTGTGCCGTCGTGGCCGGCGCGTCCGTCGTCGCCCCGAGCGGCGCGGGCGGCCCCGCCGCGCCGGCCGGCGGGGCCGCCCGCGGGGGCGCGACGGCCGGGAGGGTCATCGTCGGCGCGAGCATGGTGGCGGCCTGCGGGTCGGCCGGCAGCAGCTGGTCGCGCAGGATGGTGGCGACCTGCCGGGCGGTGGGCCGCTCCAGCGGGTCCCGGGCCAGGCAGCGCAGGCAGGTGCGGGCCACCTCGGGCGGCAGGCCCGGCAGGTCGGCCAGTGGGGGCGGGCCCTCGCCGGCCAGCGCCTCGCTGAGCTGCTCCCAGGTGTCCGCCGGGTACGGCACCCGGCCGGTCAGTGCCTCGTAGAGCAGTACGCCGAGGGAGTAGACGTCCGTGGCCGGCTGCGCGGGCGCCCCGTCGAGCCGTTCCGGCGCCACGTACGCGGGCGTGCCGAAGGTGCCGCCGTCCTCGTCGTCGTCGGGCGTGCCGATCCGGGTGGCGATGCCGAAGTCGAGCACCTTGACCCCGGCCCGGGTCATCATCACGTTGGCCGGGGTGATGTCCCGGTGCACGATGCCGAGCCGGTGCGCGGCGGCGAGCGCGTCGGCCACCTGGGCGGCCACCTCGACCGCGTCGGCCCACGGCAGCGGCCCCTCGGTCAGCCGGAACTCCAGCTCCTCACCGGTCAGCAGCTCCATCACCACGAACGAGGTGATCGACCCGTCGGGCGCCACGGTCTCGCCGTAGTCGTGCACGGAGGTGACGTGCGGGTGGACGAGCTGGGCCGCCGCGCGGGCCTCCTCGCGGACCATGTCGCGGAAGCGGGCGTCGGCGGCGAGCGACGGGGCCAGCACCTTCAGCGCCACGACCCGGTCCAGCACCTCGTCCCGGGCCCGCCAGATCACCGACATGCCGCCGGCCCCGATCTGGTCGAGGAGCCGGTACCGGCGGGACAGCAGACGGCCGGGGTGCAGTGCTGGTTTCACGGAATCGCACCTGCCTCGCTGTGGGAGCGCTATCAGGTTGCGTGAATGTGTCCGGCCTGTCAACGCCCGCCGCACCAGCGCGAGGAAGGCCCCCCTGCTCGGGGACGAGGCACGTTCCGCACGCCTGTCGGAAGGGGCGGTGCGGGCGCGTGCCAGGATGGGGCGCATGGCGCGGGGACCGGTGGCGTTCGTGCTCGGGGGCGGGGGAGTCCTCGGCGCGGTCGAGGTGGGGATGCTGCGTGCCCTGTTCCGGGCCGGGATCCGGCCCGACATGGTGCTCGGCACGTCGATCGGGGCGGTCAACGGCGCGCTGGTCGCCGCCGAACCCTCCGAGTCGGTCACCGACCGGCTGGTCCGGCTCTGGGCCTCGCCGGAGGCCAGCGAGGTCTACGGCGACTCGGTGGCGCGGCAGCTGCGCCGGTTCGCCGCCCGGACCCACCTGCACTCGCCCCGCCCGCTGCGCAAGCTGCTGGAGAGCGAGCTGGGCGCGGAGACCACCTTCGCCGACCTCCAGGTGCCGTTCCGCTGCTGCGCGGCCAACATCGAACGCGCCGCCGAGCACTGGTTCCACAGTGGGCCCCTGGTGCCGGCCGTGCTCGCGTCCGCCTCGGTGCCGGGGCTGCTGCCGCCGGCCCGGATCGGCGACGAGCACTTCGTCGACGGCGGGATCGTCAACTCGATCCCGATCGGCGAGGCGGTCGCGGCGGGCGCCGGCCGGATCTTCGTACTTCAGGTGGGCCGGATCGAACGGGAGCTGAGCCCGCCCCGCCGGCCCTGGGAGATCGCGCAGGTCGCGTTCGAGATCGCCCGGCGGCACCGGTTCGCCCGCGAGATGGCCGCCCTGCCCGACGGGGTCGAGGTGCACGTGCTGCCCACCGGCGGGCTGAACCCACGCGACGACACCCCGTGGGCCTACCGCGACATGGCGGCGGTGGGACGGCGGATCAGCCGGGCCTACACGGCCTCGCGGCACTACCTGGCCACCCAACTGGAGCGCTGATGCCCCTCCCGCCGCGGTGGGTACGCCGGCTGATCCTGGCCCCCGGCGCGGTGCTGCTCGCCTTCCTCGTGGTGACCACCCTGCCGGTGTGGGCGCTCCTCGCGGCGGCGGCCTCGCCGCTGGTCCCGGGCCGGCTGCGGCCGCTGCGACTGCTCTGGATCGGCTGCGTCTACCTGGTCTGGGACGCGGCGGCGCTGCTCGCGCTCTTCGGGCTCTGGGTCGGCTCCGGCTTCGGCTGGCGGGTCCGCTCGCCGGCCTTCCAGCGGGCGCACTACCTGCTCGCCGGCTGGTTCCTGCGGGTGCTCTTCTGGCAGGCACGCTGGACGCTGCACCTGAACATCGACGTGGTGGGCACCGACCCGGACACGGCGCTGCCCGGGCGGCCCGAGCTGGTGCTCTGCCGGCACGCCGGGCCCGGCGACTCGTTCATCCTGATCCACGCCCTGGTGAACTGGTTCAACCGGGAGCCGCGGATCGTGCTCAAGGACAGCCTCCAGTGGGACCCGGCGATCGACGTGCTGCTCAACCGCCTGCCCAACCGCTTCCTCGCGCCCGGCCCGGACGGGCGGGGCTCGGTGACCGAGCAGATCGGGCACCTGGCCGAAGGGCTGGACGACGACGACGCGTTCGTGATCTTTCCGGAGGGCGGCAACTTCACCCCCGGTCGCCGGCTGCGGGCCATCGCCCGGCTGCGCGGGCTGGGCCTGGAACGGATGGCGCTGCGCGCGGAGCGGATGCGGCACGTGCTCGCCCCGCAGCCCGGTGGGCTGCTCGCCGCGCTGGAAGCCGCCCCCGACGCCGGGGTGATCTTCGTGGCGCACACCGGACTGGACCGGATGCTCACCGTCGCCGACGTGTGGCGGGAGCTGCCGATGGACAAGCGGATCGTGATGCGGTTCTGGTCGGTGCCGCCGGAGCAGGTGCCGACCGGCAGGCAGGAGCGGATCGACTGGCTCTTCGACTGGTGGGCGCGGATCGACGAGTGGATCGCGGCCAATCGGGACGGCGCCGCGTAGGGTGCGCTCGTGGACCAGATCTGCGTGGTGACGACGGTGGTGGACGCGCGGTCGGTCGCCGACGTGCTGGCGGCCGCGGCCGTCGCCGGGCGGCTGGCGGCCTGCGCGCAGGTGGGCGGCCAGGTGGACAGCACCTACTGGTGGCGTTCGGGGGTGGAGACCAGCACCGAGTGGTCGGTGCAGTTCAAGACCGCGCCGGACCGGGCCGCCGCGCTGGTGGAGCAGATCCGGGCCAGCCATCCGTACGAGGTGCCGGAGATCCTCGTGAGCCGGGTGGACAGCGGCGACCCCGCGTACGCCGCCTGGGTGCACGAGCACACCCGCCCCTGAGTACGCGCACTCTGGGCCGGTGACGGCCGCCGGCCGAGAATGGCCGGGTGCAGAACCTCGGCTACCCCTGTCCCGCCTGCGGCGCGCCGGCCGACCTCGCCTCCGGCTGCTCCGGTTGCGGGCTGCCGCCGTATCCGCGGGCCGCCGAGGTGATCCGACTCGACGGGGAGATCGTCGCGCTCGTCGGCGAGACCGAGCGGGCCCGTGCGGCGTACCAGGGGCTGGTCGACCGGCTGGCGGCGAGCCGGCGGCGTCGCGCGGAGCTGGCCGCCGCGATCAGGGCGGAGTTCCCCGGCCCGGCCGCGCGCCCGACGCCGGCCGCGCCTCCGATGCCCGCCCACCCGACGCCCGCCGCGCGCCCGGTGCCGGCCCACCCGACGCCCGCCGCGCGCCCGGTGCCGGCCCACCCGGTGCCGGCCCACCCGGTGCCGGCCCACCCGGTGCCGGCCCACGCGGGGGCGGCGTGGCCGGGGCGAGGGCCGGTCGCGCCGGTTCCCGCGTCGGTCGGCGCGGTCGTGGGCGGGGCGGAGACCTCGACCCGGACGGTGCAGAGCCTGCTGTTCGTCCTCGGCGGACTGCTGCTGGGCACCGCGGCGGTGGTCTTCACGGCGGTCGCCTGGGCGGCGGTCGGGGTCGCCGGCCGGGCCCTGATCCTGGCCGCGTTCACCGCGCTCGCCCTGGCCGCGCCCCTGGTGGCGGTGCGTCGGCGGCTGCGCGGCACCGCGGAGACGTTCGCCGCGGTGGGGCTGCTGCTGGTGCTTCTCGACGGGTACGCCGCCTGGTCGGTGGACCTGTTCGGGGTGGCCGGCTGGCCCGCCACCCGCTACGCCGCGCTGGTCGGGGGGGCCGGCGCGGCGGTCGCCGTCGGGTACGCCCGGCTCAGTGGGCTGACCGTGCCGTGGTTCGCGGCGCTGGTGACCGCGCAGCCGGTGCTGCCCCTGCTCGCCGCCGGCGCCCGGCCGGACGCCGCCGGCTGGGCGGTGGTCCTCGTCGGAGTGGCGCTGCTGAACCTGGCGGTGCTGGCCGCGCTGCGCCGCCGGAGCCAGCCGGCGGGCGGAACGGGGGAGCGTCCGGCGGTCCTCGCCGGGCGCGTCCTCGCCTGGGTCGGGTACGCCGCCGCGCTGGCGTTCGCCGCGGGCGGCGCGCTGGTGCCGCTGACCGTCGGCCGGGCCGCCGGCACCCCGCTGCTGGCCGGTGCGCCCCTGCTGCTGGTGGCGCTGACGCTGCTCGGCGCGGCGCTGCTCACCGGCGGGCGGGTGTTCCGCGCCGTCGCCGCCGGGGCGCTGGTGCCGGTGCTGGCCGGCGTGGTCGTCCGCCCGATCGCGGAGCTGTGGCCCTCGCCGGCGCCGCTGCTCGCGGCGCTCGTCGTGGTGGCGCTCGCCGGCGCGGTGCGGCTGCTGCCCGCCGGGTGGCGGACCGGTCCCCGGTTCGGCGCGCTGCTGGTGGCCGGCGGGACGGCCCAGCTCACCGTGCTGGTGGTCGTCCTGCTCGCCGGCGCCACGGCGGTCCGGTCGCTGCCCCCGTGGCAGGACGCCGCCGCCGGCCCGGACCTCGCGCGGGGATGGCAGTTGCCGCTGACTGTCGCGTTGGCGCTCGCGGCCCTGGGACTGCTGCTGCCCCGCGCCGCCCGGTCGCCGCTCGCCGCGTTCGGCGTGGCGGCAGTCGTGCTCGCGGCGCCCGCGGCCTGGCCGTCGCCGTGGCCGGCGGTGGTGGCCCTGGACCTGGCGGCGGGGGCGGGCCTGCTGGCCGTCGCGGTGGGTCGGGCGGGCGTCCGGTCCTGGACGGTGGCGACCGCGGCGACGTCCGGGGTCGTCCTGCTCGGGCACGGGCTGCTGGTGGGGCTCGCGGCCCCCGTCGGCGCGGGGGCGGCGCTCGCGGTGCTCCTCGCCGTCGGGCTCGCCGCGGCCGCCGCCGGACGGCGGGGCACGGCCGTCCAGCGTGGGGTCGCCGGGGTCTCCCTGGCCGTCGCGCCGCTCGCGGCGCCGGCCGGCGCGGCCGTCGCCCTGATCGCCGCCGGGGCACCGGCCTGGTGGCAGGCGCGGGCGGCGCTCGCCGCCGTCGTGCTGCTGCCGGCCGGGCTGCTCGCGGTCCGTCGGCACTGGCCCGACCTGCGGGCGTACGGCGGTGTCGCGCTCGCCGTGGCGGTCACGCTGGTCGGGTCGGCGCCGCTGGTCGTGCCGGCTGACGAGCCGGTGACCCTCTACGCCGCCGTGGCGGTCCTGCTGGCGGCGCTGGGCGGTGCGGCGTGCCCGGGCGTCGTCCTGCGGGTGGCCGGCGTCGGACTGCTGGTGATCTCCGTCGTCGCCGCCGCGCCGGTCGCGCTCACGGTGCTCCTCGCCCCGTACGGCGGGGTGGCGCCCTGGTCCGGTGCGCCGGACGTCGAGCCCGCGCCGGAGGCGTTCCCCGCCGGCGTGGCGCTGGCCGCGCTGGCGGTGGCCGCGATCCTGGCCGCCCGCCCCGGTGCGGGCGTGCCGGAAGCCGCCGGGCCCGGCGCTGGGGAGCCGGGTGTGACGCGCCCGCACCCGGGTGCGTCGGGGGTCGCCCGCCCCGACGCGAACGGCCCGCACGCCGCCGGGTCCGCCGCGCCCGCGCGCGCCGGGCGGTGGCGGGCCCCGCTGGCCGCGCTGCCGTTCGCCGCGACCGCGCTGCCGGTGCTGCTCGTGGCCGCCGGCACGCCGTGGCCGGTGGCGCCGGCCGTCACGCTGGTCGTCGGGGTGGCCGTGGTGCTGGTCGCCGCCCTGGCCGCGCCCCGCCCGTTGCTCGTCCCGGTCGGGGTGCCGGTGGGGCTGGCGCTGACCGGCTCCGGGCTGCTGGGGCTGCTGGCCACCCGGGCGGGCACCCTCGCCGGCCTGGGGGTGCTGGTGGTGGCGGCGACCGTGGTCGGTGTGGCCGCGCGCCGGGACGAGGCTCGGCTCGCCGGCTGCCTGGTGGCGGTGACCGCCGCGACGGGTCTGGCGGTGACCGCCCCGCCGGCCGGCGGGCTGCCGCTGCGGACGGCCGCGTTCAGCGTGCTCGCGGTCGCGGTGCTCACGCTGGGCGCCGCCGCGCTGCTCGGCGGTCCCCGGGCCGCCGTCGCGGCCGGTCAGGCACGGCGGGGAGCCGCCACGGCGGCGGCGCTGGACGCGGTCGCCCAGGCGGTGGCGCTGGTCGCGCTGCTGCTCGCGGTCGGCGCGCTCCGGTACGCCGCGGCGGTCTGCGTGCTGTGGGGTGCCGCCGTCGCGCTGCGGGTGCTGCGCCGGGGCGAGTCGACGGGCCGGCGCTGGGCCTTCGCGGGCGTCGCCGGCGGCAGCGAACTGCTCGGCGGCTGGCTGCTGCTGGCCGCCGGGAAGGTGGCGCTGCTGGAGGCGTACACGGTGCCGGCGGCGGCGCTGGCCCTCGGGGCGGGCGTGGCGGCGCTGCGCACCCGGCCGGGGCTGAACAGTTGGCTGGCGCTCGGGCCGGGGCTCGCGGCCGCGCTGCTGCCGAGCCTGGTGTCGGTGCTGGTGGCCCCGGATCCGCAGCCGTGGCGACGGCTGCTGCTGGGCGCGGTCGCGCTCGGCACGGTGCTCGCCGGGGCGACCCGCCGCTGGCAGGCGCCGGTGCTGCTCGGCGGGGTCACGCTGGCCCTGCTCGCACTGCACGAGCTGGCTCGCGGCTGGGATCTGCTGCCCCGGTGGATCTTCCTCGCCGTCGGCGGGTTCGCGTTGATCGGCCTCGCCGCCACGTACGAGCGACGACGGCGCGATCTGGCCCGGCTCCGCGCCGCCGTCGGCCGGATGGGCTGACCGGCGGAGTCCGCGCCGCGACCGGCGCCGCGGCGGACGGGGGTAGGGCCTGCCCTACCCCCGGTCGGGGGGTTGCCAGGGTTACTCAGAGCTACCGGATTGCCCAGACTGGACGGGAGGGACGCGCCGGCCGGCGCGGCTCGGGGTCGAGGAACGGGGGCCGCGATGGTGCTTGCAGCGGTGGCGGAACCGCCGGTACGGCGGGGCAGTGACTACGCACAGTTGTCCCGGCGGATCAGCGGGGCGGGCCTGCTGGAGCGGCGGCCGGGCCGGTACGTGACGCGGATCGTGCTCACCCTGGGCGTCTACGCGGCGGGCTGGGCCGTCGTCGGGCTGGTCGGCGACTCCTGGGCGCAACTCCTGGTCGCCGTCTTCCTGGCCGTCGCCACCACGCAGGTCGCGTTCCTCGGGCACGACGCCGGGCACCGGCAGATGTTCCGCCGGCGCGGGCCGAGCGAGGCGGTGGGTCTGCTCGCCGGCAACCTGGCGGTGGGGCTGAGCTACGGCTGGTGGGTCGACAAGCACAACCGGCACCACGCCAACCCGAACCACGAGGACGAGGACCCGGACGTCGGGGCGGGCGCGCTGGTGTGGACGTACGAGCAGGCCGCCGGGACGCGCGGCTTCGGCCGCTGGCTGGCCCGCCGACAGGCGTGGCTGTTCTTTCCGATGCTGCTGCTGGAAGGGCTCGCCCTGCACGTGGCGAGCGTGCGGGCGGTGGTGGGGCGGGAGCCGGACGGCCGGTTCGGCACCCCGATGCGGCACCGCCGGGTCGAGGCGCTGCTGCTGGGCCTGCACGCGGTGGGCTACCTCGGCGCGCTGCTGCTGGCGATGTCGCCGGTGAAGGCGCTGCTTTTCGTCGCCGTCCACCAGGGGCTGTGGGGGCTCTACATGGGCTGCTCGTTCGCCCCGAACCACAAGGGGATGCCGATGCCGACCGCCGACGACGACCTCGACTTCCTGCGTAAGCAGGTGCTGACCTCGCGCAACGTCCGGGGCGGCCGGTTCGTCGACTTCGCCCTCGGCGGGCTCAACTACCAGATCGAGCACCATCTGTTCCCGAACATGCCCCGGGCGAACCTGCGCCGGGCGCAGCCGATCGTGGCCGCGTACTGCGCGGAGCGGGGCATCCCGTACGCGCAGACGGGGCTGGTCGAGTCGTACCGCCAGGCGCTCGCGCACCTGCACGAGGTGGGCCGGCCGCTGCGCGGTTGAGACCGGGACGCGGAAGGGGGCGGCGCCGACGGCGCCGCCCCCTTCGCCTCGCGTACGTCCGATCAGGAGCCCATGGCCTTGATCAGCTCCTCCGGGGCCTCCTGGGTGTCGCTCGCGGCGGGCTTCTTCACCGAGACCGGGGCGCCGAAGTCCGAGTACGTCGTGGTCATCATCCCCAGCGACTCGTGCAGCACGCTGGTGTCGATGGCGAACTCGACCAGCCGGCCCTGGTCGTCCACCCTGGCGGTGAACGGCACGGCCTTGGCCTTCTCGCCGAGGGCCTGGATGGCCTTGTCCTCGCTCTTGGTGCGCGTGTAGTCCAGCGTGCCGGCGAACTTGCCCTCGCCGGTCCTCTTCACGTCCACCACGCTGTCGATCATCTGCTTCGCGCCGCCCGGGTCGCCCTCGGGCATCAGGTTGAGGTTGCCGCTCCTGCCGAGCTTCGTGGCGTCCATGTGCAGCCACTTCTTCGGCATCCCCGTCACACCGGTGATCTTCAGGTAGGCGTCGTCGCCGAGCATCAGGACCCGGAAGGTGCCCTGGGCACCCATCTTCATCGTCATGTCGCCGGTCTTGGTGGCCGGGTCCATCACGCCGTCACCGTCGATGACGGACGACTTGAGCTTCATCCGGACGCTCTGCTCGTTGAGCTTCAGCGCGGCGGCGCTCAGCTCGGCGCTGGCGTCCGCCGGGGCCGAGCTGGTGGCCGGTGCCGGGTTGGCGCCACCGTTGCCGGCCGGGGTGTCCGCGTCCGTCTTCGTGCCGCACCCGCTCAGACCGAGGCTGAGCGCGGCGACGATCGCGACCCCCGTGGTCGCCAGCCGTCGAGTGTTCATGCGGGACATCTCCTCACGCAGGGTGGGCCGGGGCGACGAGGGTCGCGGCCCGGCCGGGCCGCCGGTCAGCCTAACGTCCGCCGTCCAGTGGGGTTCGTCCATGCCGCGTCGGGCGGCCTGCCGGAGGTGACGCTCGGCGTCGGCCCGCAGTGAGGTCCGTCCATGCCACGCCGGGCCGGCTGCCGGCTGTGACACACCTCCCGCCGCTGGTCGGCGTCGTGCCGATCAGCCCCGGTAGGGTCTCCCCATGGCAGACGTGCTCACCGCCGAGGCGGTGCGAGACGAGCTGGGCGGGCTGGCGGGCTGGTCGGGGGACCCCGCCGGAATCACCCGCACCGTGGAGCTGGCCAGCTTCCCGGACGCCATCGCGGTCGTCGACCGGGTCGCCGCGACGGCGGAGGAACTGGACCACCACCCCGACATCGACATCCGGTGGCGCACCCTGACCTTCCGCTGCGTCACGCACTCGGCGGGCGGGGTCACCCGGCGTGACCTGGAACTGGCCCGGCGGATCGACGAGATCGTGGAGAGCGTCCGATGAGATTCGAGATCAGCAAGGTGTTGGACGCCATCGAGGGGCGGGTCTGCACCGACCCCTCGCTGGCCCGGGCCGTCCTCGACCTGGCCGAGGTCATCCGTTACCAGAACATCGACGGCGGCAGGCCGGCCAGCCTGCTCCGCCTCGGCATGGTGATCGACGCCCTCGCCCGGGAGCTGGAGGAGGACAGCGTCCCCGTCTACGCGGTCGTCCACCGGGCGCTGCTCTCCGACGCGGACCTCACCTCCAACGAGCGGATGGTGGTCCGTCGGTGGGCCGACGACGGGTTGGTCGAGGTGCTCGACAACCCGGGCGACCGGATGTTCGAGGTGGCCGACCTGCTCGGGCTGCCGGTGCTCACCCGGGCGCGGGCGGACGGCCTGCGCGGGCGCTACCCCTGGTTGGTCGAGCAGGCGGGGCGCGTCCTCGCGCCGGTGCCCGGCGCCGGTGGGCCGGTCTTCATCGCCCACGTCGGCGGCGGACACACCCCGGTCGCCGGCGACCGGTCACCGGCCGGGGTGAAGCTGCTCTCCCGGCAGTGGCGCTGCCCGGAGCCGGGCTGCGCGCTCTTCGGTGGCGGTGGGGGCGGCGGTGCCTTCGCCGACCTGGCCCGGGTGGAGCGCAGCCCGGCCGGTCAGCCGCCGCCCTCGCTGCGCGGCGGGGCGCCGACCTGCCCCCGGCACGGCGCCCGGCTCTCCGACGCCGGCCCGCGCCCGCGCAGCGAGGTCCTGGCCGTCCGCGTCGGCGGGCTGATCCGGCGTCGCTTCGCGCTCACCGAGGAGCAGCCGGTGGTGGTCGGCCGGGCGCCGGAGCAGACGGGCGGGATCGTGCTGGGCCAGTGGCTCAACGACGAGGCGCGCCGCTGGATCAGCCGTAACCACGTCCGGTTCGAGCTGCGCGTCGGCGAGGTGATCGTGACCGACGTGAGCACCAACGGCTCCGGCATCCGGCCGGGCGGGTCGATGGCGGAGGCCGACCGCGTCCCGCTGGCGCCGAGGCAGTCGCGGGTGCTCGCGGAGGGCGACATGGTGGAGCTGTACCCCGGGGTGCAGATCGGCCGGCCGGGCGAGCTGCCCGCCGGCGCCCCCTACACGCCGAACTCGGTCATGGCCGAGGCGCCGACGATGGCGATGCGCCTGCCCAAGTGAGGGCGGGCGGACGACGGCGGGCGCCGGGACCGTGGTCCCGGCGCCCGCTCTCGTCGTACGGAGTTCAGCCGGCCAGCACGGCGGCGAGCTGGGCGACCGCGTGGTCGATCTCCTCCTCGGTGATCACCAGCGGCGGGGCGAGCCGGATGGTCGAGCCGTGGGTGTCCTTGGCCAGCACGCCCCGCTCCATCAGCCGCTCGCAGGCCTCCCGGCCGCTCATCAGCGCGGGGTCGATGTCCAGGCCGGCCCAGAGGCCCCGGCCCCGGACGGCGACGAGGCCCTTGCCGACCAGCGCCGTCAGCCCGGCGTGCAGCCGCGCGCCCAGCTCGGCGGAGCGGCGCTGGAACTCGCCGGTGGCCAGCAGCCGGACCACCTCGGTCGCCACGGCACAGGCCAGCGGGTTGCCGCCGAACGTGGAGCCGTGCTGGCCGGGCTTGAGCACGCCGAGCACGTCGGCGTTCGCGGCCACCGCGGAGACCGGCACGATGCCGCCGCCGAGGGCCTTGCCCAGCAGGTACATGTCGGGCGTGACGCCCTCGTGGTCGCAGGCGAAGGTGTCCCCGGTGCGGCCCAGGCCGGACTGGATCTCGTCGGCGACGAAGAGCACGTTCCGCTCGGTGCAGACCCGGCGCACGCCCGGCAGGTAGCCCGCGGGCGGCACCACGACGCCCTGCTCGCCCTGGATCGGCTCGATCAGGACCGCGACGGTGTTCTCGTCGATCGCGGCGGTCAGCGCGGCCAGGTCGCCGTAGGGGACCACCGTGAAGCCGGGGGTGTACGGCCCGAAGTCGGCGCGCGCGTCCTCGTCGGTGGAGAAGCTGACGATGGTGGTCGTACGGCCGTGGAAGTTGCCCTCGGCGACCACGATGTTGGCCTGGCCCGGGGCGACGCCCTTGACCTGGTAGCCCCACTTGCGGGCGACCTTGATGCCGGTCTCCACCGCCTCGGCGCCGGTGTTCATCGGCAGCACCAGGTCCTTGCCGCACAGCTCGGCCAGCTCCCGGCAGAAGTCGGCGAACTGGTCGTGGATGAACGCCCGGCTGGTGAGGGTCAGCCTGTCGAGCTGCGCGTGCGCGGCCTCGATGAGCTTCGGGTGCCGGTGGCCGAAGTTCAGCGCCGAGTAGCCGGCCAGGCAGTCCAGGTAGCGGCGGCCGTCCACGTCGGTCAGCCAGGAGCCCTCGGCGGAGGCGATCACCACCGGCAGCGGGTGGTAGTTGTGCGCGGTCCACCGCTCCGCGTCGCGGACCGCCTCCGGCGTCCGCAGCATGTCCTCGATCACTTGCTCGCCTTTCCCTGACGGAGTCGCAACGTGCAGCACTTCGGTCCACCGCCGGCCTTGCGCAGCTCGGACAGGTCGACGCCGATGGTCTCGTAGCCCCGGTCGCGCAGCTTCGCGGCCAGGCCGGTGGCCTGCGCCGGCAGCACCACGTGCCGGCCGTCGCTGACCGCGTTCAGCCCGAACACCTCGGCGTCGGCCAGGGTGGCGTGCACCGCGTCCGGGAAGAGCCGGCGCAGCACGGCGCGGCTGCCCGGCGAGAACGCCTCCGGCAGGTACGCCACGGTGTGCTCGTCGAGCACGGTGAGCGCGGTGTCCAGGTGGTAGAAGCGCGGGTCGACCAGCTGCATCGTGACCACCGGGTAGCCGAAGACCTCCTGGAGCTGCGCGTGCGAGGCGTGCGCGGTGCGGAAGCCGGTGCCGGCCAGCAGGTGGTCGCCGGCCAGGAGGATGTCGCCCTCGCCCTCGTTGACGTGCTTCGGGTCGTACATCTCGAAGCCGGCGGCCTCGAACCAGGCGCGGTACGCGGGAGCCTCGTCGGCGCGCTGCGGGTCGCGGAACTGCACCGCCATCGCCTTGCCGTCGATCACGGTGCCGCCGTTGGCGGCGAAGACCATGTCGGGCAGCCCGGGCACCGGAGTGATCTCCTCGACGGTGTGGCCCAGGTCCCGGTAGATCTGGCGTAGCTGCTCCCACTGCCGGACGGCCAGGTCGGCGTCGACCGGAGCGGTCGGGTCCATCCACGGGTTGATCGCGTAGTCGACGGCGAAGTACGTCGGCCGGCACATCAGGAAGCGCTGGCTGGTGGCGTCCATCGTCATTGTCCTGCTCCCAGGGTCGGGCGCGCCCGGCCACCGTCGGCCCACGGGCTGGCGCCGTTGCTCAACGGTATGTGGCCCGGGGCGACGGGATCCACCGCTGGAAGTTGCGCAGGCCGTTCGATCGTTGCGTCTGGGGCGGGGTCGCCGGCCGTTCGTTGCGCCCAGGGCCGCCAGGGCGGACGGATGCGGTCGCGGCCCCGGCAGCGTCGAGGACTGGACGCGGAAACACTTCGGGGGCGGCGAACCGCCGCCCCCGAAAAAGGGTCGCCCGGCTGGTGAACCACCAGGCTGGTCGGGCTGTCCGCCGGTTCCTCACCGGCGGTGTCGCCGGCGCACCGCCGGCGAGCCGGACAGTGCCCGCTAGAACCGGTCCACAAACTGTGAGTCGAGCCACTCCCGGAACCGGGCCACCCAGTCGCCGTCGGTGGTCGGCCAGTCGAACTGGCCGGTCATCGCGACCACGCCCAGGACGACCGCCCCGAGGCCGAACACGATGCCCAGCAGCGCGTCGGTCTTGCCGGCGATGTGCCGGCGCCGGGTGGCCGTCAGGCCCAGCACCGCGAGGACGGCGCCGATCGCGCCGAGCCCGATGCCGTACCCGGCGAGGGTGCCGGTGAGCACGAAGAGCGCGCCGGCCAGGCCGACGACGAGGCCGAGCGTGGCGAGCATGCTTGCCCGGGGCTTCGGGCCGGCGACCACCGGCTGTTCGGCGCGGTCGGCGACGCCGTCGCCGTCCCGGTCTACGGGCCGATCGTCCATCTCGACGGGCCGGTCGGGCCGGCGGTCCACCGGGCGGTCCCGGTCCGTCCCGGCGGCGCGGGCCGCCGCCGCGTCCCGGCCCAGGTCGACGGTCCGGCCGTCGAGGGTCCGTTCCAGGGTCGGGTCCGCGTCGGTGACCCGGGGGTGGCGCCGGGTGTCGTCGTCGACGGGCCGGGCGGTGGCGGCCCGCGCCACGGCGGCCCGCTCGGCCGCCCGCCGCTCGGCCTCGGCGTCCCGCGGGTCACCGGCGCGCGCGCCGCCGCCCGGCCCGTCGACGGTCGCGGCGCTGCTCCGGTACGTCGCCTGGTCGCTGTCGCGTTCGGTGACCACCGGCCGGTTGGGCCCCGAGCCACCGACCGGGTCGGTCCGCGTCGCCCGGTCCGGTCCGACACCCACCGGGGCATCGCGGCCGTCGACGCGGCCGTCGAGGTTCTCGTCCCGCGTCGGCGCCTCTTCCGACCGGCGCGACAGCGAAGGAATCCTGACCACAACACACCTCCTGGGGAATGCGGGTGGCCGATGGAACGACTGCCGCCCACGTTGTCCGTCACAGCAGTACCCAGCAGGCCGTTTCCTGACACCGGGGCACGCGGCGGAGGGCCGCTGTCGTCCGCGCGGCGGGTGGTGAGCCGGCTTCGTCCGCGCGCGGCGGGTGGTGAGCCGGTCGGGCGTGCCGGCGTCCGAGCGGAGCCCGGCGGGAGTGGCTAGCGGCGCCAGGCGTCGAGGGCGGCGACGGCGGTACGGGTGAGATCGTCCATCAGGGCGGGGTCGCCGCTGGTGCCCTCCCACCCCTGGTCGTGGAGCACGGTCGTCACGTCGGCGACACGGATCACGGCGATCTGGCTGACCGCCTCGCCGCCGACGCGGTTGCCCTGAAGGTCGGTCTGCGGCCATCTCAGGGTCACGAGCAGCGCCTCGTCGCCGACGCCGGGCAGCGGGCGGGTCCGGACGTCGACGGTGCCTCCCCAGCGGCGGAAGGATCGGCACGAGTCGAGCGAGCCGCGGACCCGCCGCAGGTGTGCGTCGGCGCCGTCGCCCTCGAAGGCGAAGATCGTCTGTGTGATCGTGCCCTGCGGCACGTTCTCGGGCGGGTCACCGGGCCGCTTGTAGACGCTCATCATCGCGGCGCTCGCGGTCACCGCCCGACCGCCGGTGCCGAACTCCTGACCGCACAGCTTCGGCAGGGCGTTCGCGACGGGCGTCGTCGTCCTCGGTGACTTGCGGATCTCCGCCTGCAGTTCGAGGAAGGCCGAGGTGGGTACGGTCACCGCCGCCCGCACGGTGGGCGAGGGCTGCGGAGTCGTCCCGGTGGGCGTCGGCACGGTCGCCGACGGGGTGGGCGTCGCGTCCCGCCTCCCGCCGTCTGCGCCGGTCGTGCAGCCACCGGCGAGGGCGGCGGCGCCGAGCAACGCCATGCCGAGGGCGACGCGCGGTCGCGCCCGGACGGTGGAACGTCGGCTGCGGTGATCCATACCGTTCCTCCCTGCCTCAGCCCGACTCTACGGGCCTGCCCGCCGTTCGGCAGGCCGCAGCCGAGGGTGGCGGGCGGAGCCGCGGGCGAGGGCGGCCCGGCCGCAGGTGAGGCGGTGCGGCCGGGCCGGCGGTGCGGCGGGTGTGCTGCGCGGTGGGCCGTGCGGCAGGTCCGGCTACGCTTGGCACCCGTGCCTGAGGGACACACCATCCACCGACTCGCCGCGCGGCACGCCGAACTGTTCGCCGGCGACAAGCTGCACGCCGCCAGCCCGCAGGGCCGCTTCGCCGAGGGCGCCGCCCTGCTCAGCGGCACCGTGCTGGAGGCCACCGAGGCGTACGGCAAGCACCTGCTGCACCACCACGCCGGCGAGTTGACCCTGCACGTCCACCTCGGGCTCTACGGCAGGTTCACCGACGGCGCGGGGGAGCCCCCGGAGCCGGTCGGCCAGGTGCGGCTGCGGCTGACCAGCGACCGGCACTGGCTCGACCTGCGCGGGCCGACGGCCTGCGAACTGCTCACCCCGCCCGAGGTGGCGGCGCTGCGCGATCGGCTCGGCCCCGACCCGCTGCGCGCCGACGCCGACCCCGGTCGGTCGTACGCCCGGATCTCCCGCAGCCCGACGCCGCTGGCCGCGCTGCTGCTGGACCAGTCGGTGGTGGCCGGCACCGGGCTGATCTTCGTCACCGAGGCGCTGTTCCGGGCCGGGCTGCCGCCGACGCTGCCCGGGCGGCGGCTGGACCGCGCCCGCTGGGACGCGCTCTGGGCCGACCTGGTGGCGCTGATGCGGCTCGCCGTCGTGCGGGGGCGGATCGACACCGTTCGCGACGCCCATCTGCCCGAGGCGATGGGCCGGGCCGCCCGCGTCGACCGGCACGGCGGCGAGGTGTACGTCTACCGGCGCCCCGGCGATCCCTGCCACGTCTGCGGCACGTCGGTCAGCCGCGGCGAGCTGGCCGGCCGCAACCTCTACTGGTGCGCCACCTGCCAACGGGGCTGACGCCCGCCCCGGGCGTCCGCCCCCGAACGCCGCCCCGCCCGCCCGGACATCCGCCCCGGCGCCCGGCCCTGACGCCCGCTGGCTCCCACCGCCCCGGCGCCCGGCCCTGACGCCCGCTG
Source organism: Micromonospora citrea (assembly GCF_900090315.1). Lineage (NCBI taxonomy): Bacteria > Bacillati > Actinomycetota > Actinomycetes > Micromonosporales > Micromonosporaceae > Micromonospora > Micromonospora citrea. The sequence continues at coordinate 4,632,294 of NZ_FMHZ01000002.1, forward strand.
GCTCCCACCGCCCCGGCGCCCGGCCCTGACGCCCGCTGGCTCCCACCGCCCCGGCGCCCGGCTCCGGTGGTCACTCCTGACCGAGCAGCCAGCGGACCACCTCGACCTGGCGGGGGAAGACCTGCCCCTCGCCGATGCTCCAGGCCAGGGTCTGCCCGACCGCCCAGCCGCGCACCCGCTCCCGGTCCAGCCCCAGCTCCGCGCTGAGCCGGTCCAGCCGGCGCCGGACGGCGTCCGGCGAGTGCCCCAGCTCGGGGCCGCGCACCAGCGGCACGACGCCGAACTCCCGCTCGCCGGTCAGCGGCTTCGGGTCGATGACGAGCCACGGCTCGCGGGTGGCCCGCAGCACGTTGCCGGCGTGCAGGTCCTGGTTGACCAGCACCTGCTCGCCCTGGCTCCCGACGAGGTCCGCCAGCAGGCCGAGGGCCGCGTCGAGCAGCCGCCGCTCGTACGGCCGGCCGGCCCGCTCCCACTTCGCCGGCAGGCGCTCCCGCCACCCGGCGGCCTCCTCGGCGAGCGGGGTGAACGGCGGGCCGGCCGGGCGCCACAGTCGGGGCAGCAGCCCGACGGCCACGTCCAGCGCCGCGTCGGCGGGCAGCGCGTGCAGCGGTGTGCCGGGCACGCACCGCTCGACCAGCAGCGCCCGTCGGTCCGGGTCGTGCGCGAGCAGCCGGGCCGCTCCCGCGCCGGCCCAGAGGTCGAGGGCCGTCGCCTCGTGCGCGCTGTCCGGGTCCGGGTACTGGAGCTTGAGCACGGCCGGCGTGCCGTCGGGCAGCTCGGCGGGCAGGGCCAGCGAGGCGAAGGCGTACGGGAAGGGTGGCCCGACCCGCAGCGACCAGCGTGCGGCGCAGTCGGCCAGCCGCTCCGGCAGGGCCGCCAGCCACAGTCGTCCGGCGGGGACGTCCCGCACCCAGCCGAGCCCGTCGGGGATTCGCAGCTCCGTGTCCATCCGGCCATCCTGTACGCCGGTCCGCCCGGTCGTACAACCGATTCCGGACGGCGACCGTCTACAGGGGGACCGACGGAGGTAACCGGATGCCGGACGCATCGGAACAGGAATACGTCGAGTACCTCAGCGCGCGGCTGCCCATGCTGCGCCGGCTGGCGTACTCGCTGTGCGGGGACAGCGACCAGGCCGACGACCTGGTGCAGGAGGCGGCGACCCGGCTCTTCCAGCGGTGGTCCCAGGCGTCGCGGGCGGATCAGATCGACGCGTACGTGCGCACGGTGGTGGTGCGGCTATTCCTGGACAGCCGGCGCAAGGGCTGGTGGCGGATCCGGCTCTTCCCCGCCCCGCCCGACGTGCGCCGCACGGAGGACCGGGGCGTCGAGGAGCGCACGGTGCTGTGGGACGCGCTCAAGCGGGTGCCGCCGCGCCAGCGGGCGGTGCTTGTGCTGCGGTTCCTGCACGACCTGTCGGTGGAGGAGGTGGCCAGGATCATGGGCTGCTCCGTGGGGACGGTCAAGAGCCAGACCTCGCACGGGCTGGCCGCGATGCGCCGGCTGCTCGACGGCGCGGAGCTGATGGAGACGACGAAGGGGGCAGTGGGATGAGCGAGGACGAGGACCGGATCGTCGGTCTGCTGCGGGGGCTCGACGTCGATCCGGGCCGCCCGACGCGCGTCGACCTGGCCGGCGCCGTACGTGAGGCGCGCCGGCGCCGACGCAGCCGCCGGACGATGAGCGCCTCGGCCGCCGGGCTGGCCGTGGTCGCGGCCGCCGCCGTGCCGCTCCTGCCCGGCGGCGGACCGCAGGCCGACCGGCCGGTGACGGTCTGGCCCGCCGCGCCGTCGGCGGCCGGACGTCCCAGCCCCGTAGCGGCCGGCCCGACCGCCTGCGTCGTCGAGCACCTGACGGTGCCCAGCGGGCACGCCAGGAGCATGGTCACCGGCGGCGACCCGACCGGCCGGTTCCTGGTGGGCCGGTCGTACCCGGTCGACGACCGGGGCGCCTTGGTGATCATCTGGGACGGTGGGCAGGCGCGCGAGTACCGGCTGCCCGGCGCGGAGCAGCGGCTGGTCGACGTGAGCCCCACCGGCCTCGCCGTCGGCTCGACGTACGTCGACAACCGCCCCCAGCCCTGGATCGTCCGCGACGGCCGCCCCGCCCCGCTGTCCGGCGTGCGGGAGGGGGAGGCGACGGCGGTCAGCGAGGACGGCCGGGTCGTCGGGGCGCGGCTGGTCGACGACCGGCAGCTCCCGGTGCTCTGGCCCTCGCCGGACACCCCGCCGGTGGAGCTGCCGCTGCCCGGCAGTGGCTGGGCCGGGACCGCCGTCGGCGTCGACTCCGACGGGACGGTCGTCGGCAAGCTCCAGGACGGTCCGCACGGCGGGTTCCGGGCGGTCGTCTGGCGGGCCGGTGGCGGCCCCGAGGTGCTGCCGCTGCCCGAGGTCGAGGGCGGAACGGCGACCGAGTTCGTGCCCCACACCTTCCAGGGCGGCTGGATAACCGGGACCGCGATCCGCGCGGTGAGCGGAGCGCGGTACGACCAGCCGGCCCGCTACCACCTGCCCACGGGGCGGTACGAGTCACTGCCGTGGCCTACCACCCCCTCGCTGCGGCCGACCCCGTCGGACGGTGGAGCCGCCCCCGGCGGCGTCGCGCCCCCGCCACTCGCGGGCAACGGGCCGGTCGCGGACGTTCCCCCGCCGGGTTCGCCGGGCGACGGGGCCCCCGGCCCTTCGTCCGACGCCTCGACGACCCCGAGCCCATCCGCTGGCAACGCCGGCGGTCCCGCCTGGCACGGCTTCGTCACCAATGCCGGCAACGGCCGGGGCTGGGTGGTCGGCGCGACGCGTGAACGGCGAGCCGGGCTGCTCACCGACGCCCGGCTGGTGAGCCTGCCCGGCCGGGACGAGGACCCCGGCCGGGACGGCGCTCTGGCGGTGACCGTCAGCGACGACGGGCGGGTGATCGGCGGCCAACTGCACGCCGATCAGAACGGCCGCGGGACGACGACAACCGCCGTCCGCTGGCGCTGCCGCTGACCGGACCGCCCCTCCCCGCGGCGGGTTGCCGGGCGGGACGGCGGGGCGGGTGGCCGGGCGGGACGGCGCTGACCGGGCCGGGGGCGGTCCCGCACCACCCCCGGCCCGGAGTCTTCAGCGCAGCCGGCGGATGTCGCCGTACGCGCGGTAGAAGCCGCCCCGGCCGGACTCGCGGACCTGGGTGACGAGGTAGCGCGCGCCCGGTTCGCGGATGCCCTTGGGGAACTGCACCGACCAGTCCGGGTGGTAGCCGGGGGAGAGCACGTGCACGCGCAGTCGGCCCCGGTCCTCGACGCACTGCACGACCACGCCGCCGTCGACGTCGCTGGTCACCTCGACGGTCGTCCACGCCGCCGGCTCGGGCAGCCGGGGCGGGGCCTTGACGTCGACCACCTCCGGCACGCTGCCGGCCTCCGCCGCCCGGATGGCCGGCTCGCTGGCGTCGACGCAGGCCAGGTAGCCGCTCGTGGTGACCACGTAGAGCCGCTCGTCGTGGTATTGCATCGAGTAGGCCGAGCCGCAGCCGGTGCCGAGCTTCCACAGCCGGTTGCCGGCGGCGTCGAAGCAGTAGATCGAGGACTGGCTGTCGCCGGCGAAGACGTACCGGCCGCCCTCGGCGGTGGCGCAGGAGAAGACCGGGGCGTCGCACCGGTAGGCGCGCTCGGCGCGGCCGTCCTTCGCCAGCCGCACCACCTCCCGGGTCGCGGTGCCGGCGAACACGGCGCCGGGCTCCTGCCAGCCGAAGAGCACCGAGCCGGTGCGGGTGTGCCACAGCTCCTGCCCGGTGCGCCAGTCGTAGCCGGTCACGCCCTGCGAGTGACCGTGGTAGACGGCATCGGCGTCGCAGCGCACCATCCACGCCGACCGGCCGCGCCCCGACCGGCGCCAGAGGAACTCGTCCTCGTGGTCGACGGCGGCGATGCCGCCGTCGGCGTCGGAGACGCCCAGCACGCCGTCGTGGATGTCCAGCCAGTAGATGTCGATCTCCGGAGCGATCGCGTACGCGACCCGGGGCACCTTGCCGGACAGGTCGTAGACGTTGCCGTCGTCGCAGCCCGCGTAGATCCAGGCGTCGTCGGCGACGATGCACTTCACCCCGTCGGGGAGGCGGACCTGGTTCAGCACCCGGGCGTCGTGGCCGAGCGTGGTGATGACCCCGCGCTCGTTGCCGACCATGCAGCTGTGCCCGTCGACGAAGATGCCGAACGCGGGCGCGCCGGAGTCGTAGCGCCACAGCACCGGGGCGGTGCGGGCGGTGGAGCGGGTGCTGACGATCTGCCGCCGGGAGACGGCGCGCTTCTGCCGCACGCCGGGCACCGCCGGGGCGTAGCCCTTGCGGACCTTCTCGCCGATCTTCTTCGCCGCCGCCGCGCGCGCCTTGGCGTTGTCGGCGTAGGCGGTGGTCTTGACCTGCCCCTGGTCGCCGATCCTGCCATAGCGGACGGTCAGCGCGGCGTCGTCGACCACGACCTCGTAGAACTTGTGCGCGCCGTCCACTTCGGACAGTTCGAGGTAGGTCGTCTCCTGCGACATGGGCCCTCCGAGGGGTCAGCGACCGGCCCGACGTGGCCGGCGCGGCGACAGCGGGCACACGCTAACCGCCACCCCCGACAAGCCCACGAAAAGGGATCCCCGCGCTGCGGCCCCGCCGCTGACCCTGCCGGGCGGGGACCTCGGCCGACCTGTGCTCGGAGATCCCTGCCCGGCTCACGCGGTGACCGATGCGGCGCAGGGCACCGCGCAGCTCCGACGGCCGCACGTCGCGCAGATCGGCGTCGAAGGTGATGAGGAGCCCCGCGACGCCGACCCAGGACCAGCCGCCGACGGTGAGCCGGCTGTGGCGTGGGTCGACGGGTTCGACGACCGATCCGCCGGGCGCCCAGCGTGCGACGAGGTGCGCGGGGAGGTCGAGGACGGCCGAGCCGACGCACTGCCACTGCCCGGGGGTGTCGCCGCGGTCCGGGTTCCGCACGACGAGGCGGGTCAGGTCGTCGTCGGTGAGCGGGTGGGGCCGGAACGCCGCTCCCGCGGGCGTGCGGGGGGCGATCCGGTCGACGCGGTAGGTGTGCCACGTCCCGCGTCGGTGGTCCCGGGCGACGAGGTACCAGCGTCCCGCCCAGACGACGAGGTGATGGGGTTCGGCCTCGACAGGCGGCCGGAAGCCGGGCTCCGCGGGTGCGGGATCGGCACCGTCCGGCTCGCGGTAGTCGAAGCGCAGCACGCGGGTGGTGCGGATGGCGGCGCCCACGGCCTGCAACGTGTCGACGTCGACGGGTGGTGCGGCGAACTCCCAGTAGTTTCGCAGCGTCGTGACGGTGAAGGTCTCGGTCGTCGCGCGCAGCCGGGCCGGCATGACCTGACGCAGGGTGGTCAGGGCGCGGGTGACGGCGTCGTCGATGCCGGTGACGGTGGCAGGCGCGGTCTGCAGGGCGAGGGCGATCGCGATGGCCTGGTCGTCGTCGAGGACCAGGGGTGGCAGCTTGCCGCCGGGGCCGAGCCGGTAGCCACCGCCGGGGCCCTTGACGGCGTCGACCGGATATCCGAGCTCGCGCAGCGTCTCGACGTCCCGCCGCAGGGTACGGGCCGACACGCCGAGTCGGTCGGCGAGTTCGGCGCCGGGCCATTCGATGCGGGCCTCGAGCAGGGACAGCAGGCGCAGGATCCGGGCAGAGGTGTTGGCCACGAGATCCACCCTCCCAGAGGTAGCGGTCACTCGACGGCCGCCACCGATGCCACGGTGAGGCCATGAGCACTGAAACCGCGCCCCAGGCGCTGCCCGACCAGTCGTCGATCGCGGGCCGACGCGCGTCGCTGGCACTGCTGGTCATCCTGTTCGCCTCGTTCATGGACCTGCTCGACGTCACGATCGTCACGGTCGCCGCTCCGGACATCGCGCGGGACCTCGACGCCGGCGAGGCGCAACTGCAGTGGATGGTCGCCGCGTACACGCTGGCGCTGGGATCCGGGCTGATCACCGGCGGTCGGCTCGGTGACGCCTACGGCCGCCGTAGGGTCTTCCTCGCGTCCCTGGTGTGCTTCACGGTCGCGTCGGCGGCCTGCGCGCTGGCGCCGACGGCAGGCGTGTTGATCGCGGTGCGGGCGGCGCAGGGCCTGGCCGGCGGGTTCATGGTCCCGCAGGTGTTCGGGATCGTCCGCTCCTCCTTCACACCGGCCGCGATGGCCAAGGCGTTCGGTGCGTTCGGCGCCGTCCAGGGCCTGGCGTCGGTCGCCGGGCCACTGCTCGGTGGCGCGCTCGTCGACGCGGACCTGTGGGGCCTGGGATGGCGCACGATCTTCTGGATCAACATCCCCGTCGCCGTCGTCGCCATCGTCCTGGGGGTGCGCGTCCTGCCGGAGTCCACCGCCCCCGTCCGGGCGCGCCTCGACGTGGCAGGGGCGGTCCTGTCCGCGGCCGGGGTCGTGCTGGTGCTGCTGCCACTGGTGCAGGGCCGGGACTGGGGTTGGCCCTGGTGGGGCTGGGCGGTCCTCGTCGTCGGCGTACTGCTGCTCGCCGGGTTCGTGGCCTACGAGCGGAGCGTCGCCGGGCGAGGCGGGCAGCCGGTCCTGGATCCGGCGCTGCTGGCCATCCGCCCGTTCACCGCCGGACTGGCGGCGTCGGTGTTGTTCTTCGGCGCGCTGGCGTCGTTCTTCCTCGTTCTGTCGATCTACCTGCAGGCCGGCACCGGGCGGTCCGCGTGGGACACCGGCCTGGTGATCCTGCCGTACGCGATCGGGTCGATCCTCACCTCCGGGGCAGGGGTCGCCCTCGCGACGAAGGCCGGCCGCGCCCTGATCGTCACCGGGTCCCTCACCCTCGCCGCCTCCCAGGCGCTGCTGTGGCTCCTCGTCCGCGACGACGCGTCCCCCGGCTACTGGCCGCTCGCCGCGGCGATGTTCCTCGGCGGCCTCGGCCTGGGCCTGGGCGCCCCGATCCTGATCAACGTCGTCCTCACCGGGGTCCCCGGCCGGCACGCCGGCGCGGCCGGCGGGGTGCTGTCCACGGTCAACCAGGTCGGCGGCGCAATCGGCGTAGCAGCCCTCGGCACCGTCTTCTTCAACGCGCTCGTCCCCGCCGCAGGCCCCGCGACGGGCGCGGGCGACACGGCCGCGGCCTACGGGCACGCCCTCGTCCAGGTCATGCCCTGGCAGGTCGGCGCCTACCTGCTCGCCGCGATCGCGATGCTCGCACTGCCCAGGACGGCCGCCACGCACCAGCCCTGACCGGGTGTCGCGGAAGGGGCCCCTCCCATGCCTCGGGCGTTGGGAAGGGCCCCTTCCGCACCGTTCACCGCGCGGTGGCGGCCAGGGCGTCGACGGCCTTGCGGGCGGCGATCAGCACCGGGTCCCAGACCGGGGCGTACGGCGGGGCGTAGCCGAGGTCGAGGGCGGTCATGTCGTCGACCGTCATGCCGTTCCACAGCGCCACCGCGAGGGTGTCGATCCGCTTGGCGGCCTCGGACCAGCCGACGATCTGCGCCCCGAGCAGCCGCCCGCTGGGCTTTTCCGCGATCAGCTTCACGGTCATCGACCGGGCGCCCGGGTAGTAGCCGGCGCGGTTGGTGGACTCGGCGATCACCGAGACGAACTCGAAGCCGGCCGCCGCGGCGTCCCGCTCGCGCAGCCCCGTACGCCCAACCTCCAGCTCGCAGACCTTGGTGACGGCGGTGCCGATCACCCCGGCGAACGTGGCGTAGCCGCCGCCGATGTTGATGCCGGCCACCCGGCCCTGCTTGTTGGCGTGGGTGCCCAGCGGCACGTGCACCGGCATCCCGGTCACCCGGTGCACGGTCTCCACGCAGTCGCCGGCGGCCCACACGTCCGGCACCCCCTGCACCCGCATCCGGCGGTCCACCCGGATGCCGCCGGTGACACCGAGCGGCAGGCCGGCGGCCTTCGCGAGCGCGGTGTTGGGGCGTACTCCCAGGCCGAGGACGACCAGGTCGGCGGGGATCGGCCCCTCGGCGGTGACCACCGCGGACACCCGGCCGTCGGTCTCCTCCAGCCCGGTCACGGCGAGGCCGGTGCGGATGGTGATGCCGATGCCCCGCATCGCGCCCGTGACCAGCTCGGCCATGTCCGGGTCGACGGTGGACATCGGCTGCTCGGCCTGCTCGACCAGGGTGACGGTGAGCCCGCGCTGGATCAGCGCCTCGGCCATCTCCACGCCGATGTAGCCGCCGCCGACCACCACCGCGCGGCGGGGCCGCGGCTCGGACTCCAGCCAGCCGCGCAGCGCCGCGCCGTCGTCGAGGGTCTGCACGCCGAACACCCCGGCGGTGTCGGTACGCGCCCAGTCCGGCTTCGTCGGCACCGCGCCGGTCGCGTAGACCAGGGTGTCGAACCGCTCGCGGACCTCGCCGCCGCCTTCGAGGTCCCGCGCGACCACCTCGCGCCGGCCGAGGTCGATGCCGGTCACCTCGTGCCGCATCCGGACGTCGATGTCGAACCGCTCCCGGAACGTCGCCGGGTCGCGGGCGATCAACTGGTCCCGCTCGGGCACCAGCCCGCTGATCCAGTACGGGATGCCACACGCCGAGTACGACGTGAAGTGCCCCCGCTCGAAGGCGACGATCTCCAGGTCGCCGCGATCGCGGCGGCGGCGCGCCTGGGACGCCGCCGCCATGCCCGCGGCGTCCCCACCGATGACGATCAGCCGTTGCGCCACGGGGACCATACTGTCACGGGTGGCCCGACCCACGGGTCTGCCGGGCGACGTCCCGGACCACGTCCACGAGGTCGCCGCCGCGCGCGAGCACGGCGCGCTGCCGGGCCGCCCCGGTGCCGTGCCGGCGCAGCCCGCCGATCAGGTCGGTCACCTCGTCGAGGTCGCCGTGCCGTTCCAGGGCCGGGCGCATCCGCTCGACGAACTGGTCGAACAGCTCCCACGCCGGCCGCAGCTCGCCGTCGGTGAGGTCGACGCCCTCGCCCTCCAGCCCGTCGTGCGCCGCCCGCCAGTGCGCGGCGACCAGCAGGTGGTGGTCGGTGCGGATGGCGGGCCGCCCGGCGGCGATGTCGTCGAGCGCGGTCGCCACCATGGCCCGGACCAGCGCGGCGACGAGCACCGCGTCGTCCACCGACGGGCAGACGTCGCCGATCCGGATCTCGACGGTCGGGTACTTGGCCGACAGCCGGGCGTACCAGTAGAGCATCCCCTCGTCGAGCATCACGCCGCTGGCGATGAGCTGGCGGATCAGCCGCTCGTAGTGCTCGTGCGACTCCAGGAAGGGGGTCGGTGCCACCGAGGGCCAGTGCTCCCACTCGACCGACCGCCAGCTCGCGTAGCCGGTGTCCTCGCCCTTGGCGAACGGGGAGTTGACGGTCACCGCCTGCAGCACCGGCAGCCAGGGCCGGACGTGGTTGAGCACCTGCACGCCGGTCTCCGGGTCGGGCACCCCGACGTGCACGTGCATGCCGTTGTTGCCCGGGCCGGGCACCAGCAGCCGGAACCGCTCGATCATCCGGTCGAAGCGGGGCTTGTCGACCACCGGGGGCACGGGCCCGTCCACCGGCCCGGTGCCGATGGCGAGCAGCCGTACGCCGGCCCGCTCGGCCGCGTCGGCGAGCGCGACGCGCAGCATGCCGAGGGAGTGCCGGATCGAGGAGAGCTCCAGGCCGGGCGGGCTGCCGATCTCGATCTGGCTGGTCTGGAACTCCCGCTCCACCTGGCCGCGCAGCTCGGGCGGCACCTGCTCCATCACGAGGTCGACGGCGGGCACCGCGGTTCCGGTGTGCGGGTCGACGAGCAGGAACTCCTCCTCGACACCCACCGTGAGCAGATCCGTCTCCTCGACCGTCGCGCTCGGGGCCTCCGCCACCTGGCCGGTCATCGTCACCACCGTCCGTTCGTGACCGGGCGCGGTCCGTCCGCGCCGGCCGGCCGATGGTTACCCAGGGTGCCGGTGCCGGAAAACGCGGTCCTGCGTGTCGCCCGGCGCGCCGCGCGATCGGGTGCGACGCCGCGCGACCGGCGGCGGCCACGGGCGCGCGTTTCCGGGCGGCCGGGCGTGACAGGGGGTTCTAGGCTGATCGGCGTGCCGGGTGCGTGGGGGGTCGTGGTGGGGACGTGGGCGTACGCGCTCACCCACCTGGTCCTGCTCGCCGACCGCCCGGCCGGGCTGCTCGCCGGGGCCGCGCTGACCGCCGTCGTGCTCCTCGCCGCCGTGCTCGCGCTGCACGCGGCGGGCGACGCCGGCGCCCCCCGGGCCGCCCGCGCCGCCGCGCTGCGGGCCCGGGCCCGCCGTCGCCGGGTGCCCCGGCAGGTCGATCCGGACGCCGCCGGCCGCCCCCGTCCCCGGGCGCCCGGGGCGCACCCCTCGGCCGCGTAGCGCCCGCCGCGCGGCCGATTCCGCCGTCACCCGAGGCCCGGCGACGTCTTCCGTCCCGTCGGGCCCCACCCGGAATCGGACCGAGGGGTCACCATGTTCGCCTTCGCACCACTGCACGACGCCGTCGGCGCCGCCGGCAGCGCGCTCTCCTGGCTCACCAACCTGCTCGAACCGCTGGCCGGCGGCGCGGCAACGGCCGCCGCCATCGTCGTCCTCACCGTCGTCGTCCGGCTGCTGATCTCGCCGCTGACCGTCGCGCAGGTCCGGGGGGAGCGGCGCCGCGCGGCGCTCGCCCCCGAGGTCCGCGACCTCCAGCGGCGGTACGCGGACGACCCCGCCCGGTTGCAGGGCGAGCTGTTCGCGCTCTACCGGGCGAACGGCGCCAACCCGGTTGCCGGCTGCCTGCCGCTGCTGCTCCAGGCGCCGGTCCTGCTGGTGATGTACCGGCTCTTCGCCACCGCCGAGGGTGGCACCGGGCTGCTCGACGAGCGGCTGGCCGGGGTGCCGTTGGGGCACCACCTCGGCGACGGGCTGGCCGGCGCCGTGCTGCCGCTGTTCGGCGTACTGCTGGCGGTCCTGCTCGCGCTGGCGTGGTGGACCTCCCGGCGGATGCGGCGGGCGGCGGTCGAGACCGGCGCGGTGGCCGGTGCGCCGGCGCAGGGGCCGGGCGCCGCCGTGCTCGGCCGGCTGCTGCCGCTGCTGCCGTACGCGACGGTGCTGGTGGCGCTGGTGCTGCCGCTGGCCGCCGTGATCTATCTGGTCACCACGACCGCCTGGTCGGCGCTGGAGCAGGCGGTGCTGCGCCGTCCACGGCCGGCCCGGGCGGGCGTCGATCGGCGCTGACGAACGCCGGGCGGACGGCGCGGCGGGCCCGCGCCGTCCGCCGCCTGCTGGACAGAAACAGTTAACAGTCCTAATAATAAGCGTCAATGTCGATGGCGATAGATGCCGTCCGGGCGTGGAGGGTGCTGTGAAACGGTCCAGATCTCTGGTGTTGTCGCTGGTCACCGCTTTGGTGGCGGCCGTCGGCGCGGTGTGGGTGGCGATGCCGGCGTTCGCCGCCGGGGCGACCGCGAGCTTCGTCAAGACGTCCGACTGGGGCTCAGGCTGGGAGGGGAAGTACACGATCACCAACGGCGGCGGCAGCACGCTCACCGGCTGGACCGTCACCTTCGACCTGCCCCCGGGCACCACCGTCGGCTCGTACTGGGACGCGCTGCTGACCTCGTCCGGCCAGCGGCACACCTTCACGAACCGGTCCTGGAACGGCAGCGTCGCCCCCGGCGCCTCCGTCTCGTTCGGATTCCTGGGCAGCGGGCCGGGCGCCCCGGCCGACTGCCGGCTCAACGGCGCGCCGTGCGGCGGCGGCACCGGCCCGACGACCGCCCCGCCCACCACCGCCCCACCCACCACCGCGCCCCCGACGACGGCGCCGCCCACCACGCCGCCCCCGACCAGCCCGCCGCCGGACACCGGGCTGCCGGAGCACATCCTCACCGGCTACTGGCACAACTTCGACAACCCGGCCGTCGAGCTGAGGCTGCGCGACGTGCCGGCCGAGTACGACGTGGTCGCTGTCGCGTTCGCGGAGGCCACCGCCACCCCCGGCGCCGTGAGCTTCGCCGTCGACCCGGGGCTGTCCGCCGCCCTCGGCGGCTACCCGGACGCGGAGTTCGCCGCCGACGTGCGTGCCCTGCAGTCCCGGGGCAAGAAGGTGATCATCTCGGTCGGCGGCGAGACGGGCCGGGTGGCGGTCAACGACGCCGCCTCCGCCGCGGCGTTCAGCGACAGCGTCCACGCGCTGATCCAGCGGTACGGCTTCGACGGGGTCGACATCGACCTGGAGAACGGGCTGAACCCGACCTACATGGCGCAGGCGCTGCGCTCGCTGCGGGCCAGGGTGGGCGCCGGGCTGATCATCGCGATGGCCCCGCAGACCATCGACATGCAGTCCCCGGGGAGCAGCTACTTCAAGCTCGCGCTCGACATCAAGGACATCCTCACCGTCGTCAACACCCAGTTCTACAACTCGGGTGCGATGCTCGGCTGCGACCGCAACGCCGCGTACGCCCAGGGGACGGTGAACTTCATCGTCGCGCTGGCCTGCATCCAGTTGGAGGCCGGGCTGCGACCCGACCAGGTCGGTCTCGGCCTGCCCGCCGGGCCGGGCGCGGCCGGCGGCGGCGTCGTCGCGCCGAGCGTGGTGAACGCGGCGCTGGACTGCCTGACCCGCGGCACCAACTGCGGCAGCTTCCGCCCTCCGCGCACCTACCCGGGCCTCCGGGGCGCGATGACCTGGTCGGTCAACTGGGACGTCACCAACGGCAACAACTTCGCCCGCGCGGTGGCTCCCCACCTCGACACCCTCCCCTGACCCCTCGCCCCTCCCCCTGATGCCGCCCCGATGCCGGCCCCACGCCCCGCCGTTCGTCGAGATCCTGATGAGAAGTGCCCCTCCAGGGGCCGTTTCCCGCCAAGATTTCGGCGACGGCGACGGCGACGGCGACGGCGACGGCGACGGCCACCGCGACGGCGAGCGGCCCCCGCGACGGGCTGGTGCGGGTGGAGTGGGGGTCAGCGGGTGGCTGCGTCGGCGTGCTCGCGGCGGCGGGCGGCGCGACGGCGGCTCTTCTTGACCGCCCACCAGGCGATCATCACGACGAAGACGGCGATGATGCCGTAGTCGAACCAGTTGCTGTACCGCTCGATCTGCTGCCAGCGCGAGCCGAGGGCGTAGCCCAGGCCGACGAAGAGGGCGTTCCAGATGCCGCTGCCCAGCGTCGTGAAGGCGACGAACTCGGGCAGCGGCATGCGGTTGGCGCCGGCGGGTACGGAGACCAGGCTGCGCACCACCGGGATCATCCGGCCGAAGAGCACCGCCCACCGGCCGTGCCGCTCGAACCAGCGGTCCGCCTTCTCCAGGTCGTCCCGGTCGACCAGCGGCAGCCGGTCGAGCCAGCGCTTGAGCCGGTCCTCGCCGGCGACCGCGCCCAGCCAGTAGAGGACGAGCGCCCCGGCCAGCGAGCCGGCGGTGGCGGCGAGCACCACCAGCACCACGTTGAACCGGCCCTCGCCGGCCAGGTAGCCCGCCATCGCCAGGACGATCTCGCTCGGGATCGGCGGGATGATGCTCTCCAGGGCGACCAGCAGCGCCACGCCGAGCGCGCCGGCGGCTTCGATCACCCCCGCCACCCAGCCGGTCAGCCCGCCGAGCCGGGTCGGGTCGACGTTCTCGGCGAGTGCCATCGCGATCCTTTCGCCGCTGTCGGGGGATCAGACTTCTCTACCCCGCGACCCGCCGGTCACACCTGCGCCGTGAGCGGAGCCACCCGCTCAGCCCCTCGGCCCGCGACCCGCCGGTCACACCTGCGGCGTGAGCGGAGCCACCCGGCTCAGCCCTCCGGGTGCAGCGCCGCGTCGGCCGGCCCCCGTCGCCAACCGGTGAACCGGATCCGCAGCCCGGCGCGGGTGGGGGAGCAGCAGTACGGCCCGGCCGTCGCCACCGCCTCCGGCGGCAGCGGGGCGAGCCGGACCAGCCGCCACGGCTCGCCGCCGGCCCGGGCCCGGACGGTGAGCGCGTCCCGGTCGCGGCTGACCCGGACGGTCACCTCCCGCCCGGTCCACTCCGGCACCGGGGCGACCGACCAGTCGGACACCTCCCGGGTCACCACGGCCCCGACCTGCGGCTGCCCGTCGCTGACCTCCACCCCGGCCTTGACCCAGTTCCGCTCGTCCACCCGGACCAGCACGCCGGCCTGGTCGAACTGCTCGCCGTAGTCGAGGCGGAAGGCCACCTCGACCGCCTCGCCGACGGGGAAGGGCGCGAGCAGCGCCGGGGCGTCGTCGTGCACGAAGCCGTACGAGGTGTGCCGCCACAGGTCGCTGCCCTCGGCCGGCTGCACCAGCAGCTCGCCCGACGGCCCGCGCTCGACCCGTGCCGGCTCGGCGCGCCACGTGCCCTCTGCCCAGTCGACCGTTCGCAGCTCGTCACCCATGCCGGTGACGGTACCGCCGGCGGTCCTCCGGCCGACGTTCCCCGACCGGCCCCGGTCGCGTGGCCGGCGGCGCGGCGGCGGCTGCCGACAGCGGGCCGACCGCGACGGCTGCCGTCGGGAGAGGGCTGGGCAGGGCGGTGGCCGTCAGGCGGGAGCCGGGCGCGGCGGCGGCCGCCGGCCGTCGGGGGCGCGGTCGTGGGTGGCCGCCGGAGGGGGCCGTCGTCAGGTGGTGGGCCAGCGCCGCCGCGGCCAGGAGCGTCAGCAGGCCGCACACGCCCAGCCACCCCAAGCGGGCGTACGCGGGGGCGCCGACCCACGAGCCCAGGCTGCCGCCGAGGTAGGCGCAGGTCATGTACGCGGTGTTGAGCCGGCTGCGGGCGTCCGGCCGCAGGGCGTAGATCCGCACCTGGTTGGCGACCATGCCGGACTGCATGCCGACGTCGAGCAGCAACGTGCCCAGCACCAGGGCCGCCAGGCCCCCGACTCCGCCGAGCCCGCCGAAGGCGAGGACGACGGCCGAGGCGATGACGCCGAGCAGGCAGATCCGGTTGACCGCGTCGGACCCCCGGCGGTCCACCTGGCGTCCCGCCACCGGGGTGCAGAGCATGGTCGCCGCGTTGACCAGGGCGAGCAGCCCGACCGCCGGGGCGCCGAGGCCGTACGCCGGGCCGGTCAGCAGCAGCGCGACGGTGGTCCAGACCGCCGAGAAGCCGGCGAAGACCGTCGCCTGGTAGAAGCAGGAGCGGCGCAGGTCGCGCTCGGTGCGTAGCAGGCGCAGCGACTCGGCCAGCAGGGCCGGATACCGGTGCCCGGACGGCGGCCGGGTCGCCGGCAGTACGCGGGCCAGGGCCACCGCGATGAGCAGCACGGACACCGCCGCCGTCAGGTAGGGGGCCCGCCACCCCCACCACTCGCTGACGGTCCCCGCGACGGTGCGGGACAGCAGCATGCCGCCGATCGAGCCGCTCAACAGCGTGCCGCTGACCATGCCGCGCCGGTCGTCGGCGGTCAGGTTGGCCGCCATCGGGCCGATGACCGGCGCGACCACCGTCGTTACCCCGACGAGGGCGCTCGCGCCGACCAGCGGCGGCAGGGCGGGGGCGGCGCACGCGGCGAGCAGGGCCAGTCCGGTGATGCCGAGCAGGGTGAGGACCAGCGGCCGGTGCCGGATCCGGTCGCCGAGCGGCACCAGCAGGAAGATCCCGGCGGCGTAGCCGAGTTGCGCCGCGGTCACCACCAGGGCGGCCGAGGCGGGGCTGACGCCCAGGCCGGCGGCGACCAGCGGGCTGATCGTCTGCGGGAAGTAGACGTTTCCGACGGCGACCCCGCAGGCGAGGGTGAGCAGCACCAGCAGCCGGCGGTTCATCTGGGGGCCCGCGGCCCGAGCGACGACCACGTCAGTCCACCGGCCCGCCGGCCACGTAGATGACCTGGCCGGAGACGAACCCGGCCTCGGGGCTCACGAGGTACGACGCGGTGTGCCCGATGTCCTCGGGCTGGCCGACCCGGCGCACCGGGATCGTCTCGGCCACGATCCGCTGGTGCTCCTCGAAGCTGCGGTTGCGGCGCTGCGCCGCGATCCGCGTCATGTCGCTGACCACGAAACCCGGGCCGATGGCGTTGGCGGTCACGCCGTGCCGGCCGAGCCGCAGGGCGAGCGACTTGGTGAAGCCGATCAGACCGGCCTTGGCGGCGGCGTAGTCGACCCGGCCGGAGTCGCCGAGCGCGGAGATGCTCGACATGTTGACGATCCGACCCCAGCCGGCCTCGATCATGTAGGGGACCACGGCCCTGGTGAAGAAGAACGCGCCGCGCAGGCTGACGCCCGTGACCGCGTCCCACTGCTCGGTGCTCGTCTCCTCGACGCCGGCGTTGGGGCCGCCGATGCCGGCGTTGTTGACCAGCACCGTCGGCGGTCCCAGTTCGGCGGCGATCCGGGCGACGGCGGCGCCCACGGCCGCCTCGTCGTTCACGTCCGCGGCGAAGGCCGCCGCCGTGCCGCCGGCGAGGGTGATGGCCCCCACGGTGCCGGCGCAGACGGTCTCGTCGAGGTCGACCACCGCGACCCGGAGACCGTCGCGCGCCAGCCGGGTGGCGACGCCCGCGCCGATGCCGCGCGCCGCTCCGGTCACGATCGCGGTGCGCTGCCGGGGGGCCTGGTCGGTCATGTCCACAGGTGTCATGCCGACAGTCCACGGCAGCGCCCCGCGGCGGCCAACCGATGTAGCGTATGGCTTAATGATCAGCTTTGAGCTCGGCGTCGAGGACCTCGCCGACACCCGCTTCGCGATCTCACCGATCCACGAGGCCGCGCTCAGCCTCCGGGTGCTGCGCGAGCCCGGCCTGTACGCGCTGCACCTGCCCTGGCGCAGGTCGGTCCTGGGGCGGCTGGACGCGTCCGACGTCGACCTGCTGACCTCCCTCGTCGGGCCGGACCGCGCGATCCCCGACTTCCTCACCCGCCGGCCGACCGAGTTCGCCGCCACCTTCGACAAGGAACTGGCCGCCGTACGCCGGACGCCCGCGGACATCGTCCGCCGCGACCTGTGCGCCGCGTACCCGCGCGGCCGGCTGCCGGCCGTCCTGCGCGACGCGACCGCGCCGGACGCCGCCCCCGTCCTGGCCCTCCGCGACACCATCTGCGACCGCCTCCAGCGCTACTGGGACGTCGCGATCAGGCCGAGCTGGCCGCAGATGCGACTCGTGCTGGAAGCCGACATGACCTACCGGGCCCGGCAACTGGCCCTGGGCGGCGCGCGGCTGCTCTTCGCCGACATGCACCCGAACTTGCGCTGGCACGACGGGGTCCTGCACATCGACAGGATGATCGGCCGGCACCGGGTGGTCGCGGGCGGTCGGGGGCTGCTGCTGGTGCCGTCCGTCTTCTCCCACAAGCCCGCCCCGCCGGTCAGCCCGGACGAGGCGCCCCTGCTGGCGTACCCCTGCCGGGGCGTGGCGACACTGTGGGAGGCGCCGCCGGCCGCCGACGCGACCGCGCTCGCGTCGCTGCTCGGCGCGCCCAGGGCGCGTCTGCTCCACCTCCTCGCCGAGCCGCTGCCGACCGTGGAGATCGCCCGCCGGCTCACGGTGACGCCCAGCGCCGTCTCCCAGCACCTGCGGGTCCTGCACGCGGCAGGTCTGCTCAGCCGCGCCCGCGACGGCCGGCACGTCCTCTACCGACGCAGCCCGCTCGGCGACCGACTGATTGGCCAGGCGATCGACACGTGAGCGGCACCGGTCGGCGGGCCCGCCGACCGGTGCCGCTCCAGCAGCAGCCGGTTTCGGGACCCGCCCCGGGCACCGCCGCGCGCCCCCGTCGGCCCGGGAGAGCACCGGCGGTGTTTGCCGGGGGCCGGAACCGGAGACATTAGGCCGGCATGGCTGACAGGTGGTATTCGGAGGCGGTCGTCTACTGCCTCGACATCGACACGTACGCGGACTCCGACGGCGACGGCGTCGGCGACATCCGGGGCCTGATCGGCCGACTAGACTACCTCGCCCGGCTGGGCGTGACCTGCCTCTGGCTGCACCCCATCCACCCGTCGCCCAACCGCGACGACGGCTACGACGCCACCGACTTCTACAACGTCGACCCCCGCTTCGGCACCCTCGGCGACTTCGCCGAACTGCTGCACCAGGCGCAGAACCGGGGCATCCGGGTGATCATCGACCTGGTCGTGAACCACACCTCGGACGAGCACCCGTGGTTCCAGTCCGCCCGCTCGTCGCCGGACTCGCCCTACCGCGACTGGTACGTCTGGTCCGACCACGAGCCGGACGACCGGCACCAGGGCATGGTCTTCCCCGGCGAGCAGCACGAGACGTGGAGCTACGACCGGACCGCCAAGGCCTGGTACTACCACCGGTTCTACAAGTTCCAGCCGGACCTCAACTTCGCGAACCCGAAGGTGCGCGAGGAGATCAAGAAGATCGTGTCGTTCTGGCTCCAGCTCGGCGTCTCCGGCTTCCGGATGGACGCGGTGCCGTTCATCATCGAGCTGACCGAGCCGGGCAACCCGAACTCCCCGAAGGACTTCGAGTTCCTCACCGAGCTGCGCCAGCACGTGCAGTGGCGCCGGGGCGACGCCGTCCTGCTCGCCGAGGCCAACGTCGAGCCCGACCAGCTGCCGACCTTCTTCGCCGACGCCGGCGGCTCGGGCAACCGGCTGCACATGCTCTTCGACTTCATGCTCAACGGGCGGCTGATGCTGGCCCTGGCCCGGCAGGACCCGGAGCCGATCATCGAGGCGCTGCGGGACACCCCGGCGCTGCCCGAGGGCGGGCAGTGGGCCACCTTCCTGCGCAACCACGACGAGATCGACCTGTCCCGGCTCACCGCCGAGCAGCGCAACCAGGTGTACGCGGAGTTCGGCCCCGACGAGAACATGCGCATCTACGACCGGGGCATCCGCCGCCGGCTCGCCCCGATGCTCGGCAACGACCGCCGTCGCATCGAGCTGGCGTACGCGCTGCAGTTCTCGCTGCGCGGCACGCCGGTGCTGCGCTACGGCGAGGAGATCGGCATGGGGGAGGACCTGTCCCTGCCGGGCCGGGAGGCGATCCGCACCCCGATGCAGTGGTCGTACCAGCCGAACGCCGGGTTCTCCACGGCCGACCCGGAGAAGCTGGTCCGCCCGGTGATCGACAAGGGTGACTTCAGCTACGAGAAGGTCAACGTGACCGCCCAGCGCAGCGACCCGAAGTCGCTGCTCGCCTGGTTCGAGCGGATGATCCGTACGCTCCGCGAGGCCCCCGAGGTGGGCTCCGGCTCGACCACGCACATCGACGTGCCGATGCCGCCCGGCGTGCTGGCGCACCGGGCCGACGGGCCGACCGGCACGATGGTCTTCCTGCACAACCTCGGCACCGACGACGCCGAGGTGGACCTCGGCATGCTGGAGCCGGAGGCCGACCTGCCCATCGACGTGCTCGCCGACCGCAACTACGGCGACGTGGGCAAGCTGGACCGCCTCAAGGTGGCCGGCTACGGCTACCGGTGGATCCGTCTCTGCCGGGGCCGCGGCCTCTGACCCGCCCGCCCCGCCGTGGGCCGCCCGCTCCGCCGCCGCGGGCCGCCCGCCCCGTCGCAGGCCGCCCCGCGTCGGCGGGGCGGCCGGTCACTCCCGCCAGCCGGCCAGTTCCACCCCCTTGGCGAGCTCGACCCGGAAGCCCAGGGTGATCTCGCCGCTCTCGCCCGGCCCGAGTCGCAGCCGCCAGGTCAGCTCGCCCAGCTCCGTGCGTTCGGCCGGAGGCGGGACGAGGGCGGACTCCCGCACGACCACCGCCTCGTCGCGCGACACCGGAAGCTGGTCGCGCACCTCCACGGTGGCGGGCCGGGGCGTGTGGTTGGCCACGCTGATCCGGTACTCCACGTCCCGCCGCCGGGTCGAGCCGAGGGTGGCACGGGTGTCGGCGCGCCGGCTGAGCTCGCGCTCCACGCGGACCCGGTCGTCCACGCCGAGGGCCAGCTCGGTCTCCTCGCCGGGCGCCCACGTCGCCAGCCGGGCGGCCGCGACGAAGTCGGCGCCGTGGAAGACCGCCGCCGGGCCGGCGAGCAGCGTGTGCGACGAGGTGTTGCGTACGGTCGCCCGCAGGTGCGCCTCGGCCGCGCGGACCGGCGCGGTCACGTGGTCCAGCCGGGCCGGCAGCTCCAGCACGGCGATGGTGGCGCGGTGGGCGCTGCCGTCCGCCGGCACCGCGACCGGGCGGGCCGGCCGGTAGGTTGCGGCGGTGACGCCCTGCTCGACCGTGGCCGCGCTCTCGCGCACCCTCGGGCGCGGCGTGCCGGACCGGGCCACCGCGCCCGAGGGCGCCGCGCGGGGCGCCGCGGGCGCCGGCATCGCGCCGAAGCCCGCCGCCGCCACCGGCATCGGCGGCGGCACCGGCGGGACCCGGTCGAGATACCAGGGCGTCAGCTCGGGTACGCGGGTCGCCGTCGCCGGGCGGGCCGTGGAGAGTTCGAGCGCGCACTCCGGCCAGTCCTCGCCGGTGTCCTGGCTGACCAGGCCGAACCAGGTGACGGTCACGGTGTCGTCGACGAGCCGCACGTCGTAGGAGGACTGCCAGCGGGCCCCGTCGACCAGATAGGTCAGCTCCAGGTCAAGTTCGGCCTCGTCGGCGTCCACCGACACCGTCACCTCGGCGGCCAGCCGGTCCGGTTCCCGCTTGCCGCTCGCGGCCGCCAACTCCCGCTCGACGACCGCCCGCTCCTCGGTCAGGTCGGTGCGCCGCCGGGCCAGCTCGCGCCGGCGGCGCTGGGAGTCGGCGAGCTGACCCGCCACCGAGTCGGCGAAGGCGGCCACGTCGGTCGGGGCGGCGTCGCCGGAGGCCAGCGCGCGGGCGTACGTGCCGCCGGCCCGGTCGGCCAGTCGGGCGAGGAACTGCCCCCGCTGCGTCTCGACCTCGTCGGCGTCGTCGACCTCGGCCAACTCCTCGGCCAACTCCCGGCTGCGCTGCTCCAGGGCGTGGACCTGCCCGTCGGCGCTGCGGGCCCGCCGCCAGGTCGTGACGTCCACGCCGAGCACGGTGGCCGCGCCCCGGCCGCCGACCCGCAGCGAGTCCCGCCGCACGCCCAGCGGCAACGGTGCGACCCGTACCCGGTGCTCGCCGGCGGTCAGCCGGGTGCTGCCCCGGCGGGTGACCCGGGCCCGGTCCGGATAGACGGTGACGCCGACGACGGGTGCTTCGATCTCCACTGCCTCCACGGCGGCGAGAGTAGCCGGACGACGCTCGCGACCCGACCGGCCGCGACGGCGACCGGCGTCCCGCGTCGGGCCGACCCGGCGTACGCCTGGGTTAAGCTCCTGGCCATCGAGCGCAGGTTACCGGGAGGTAGGCATGTCGGAGGAGCAGCGGGTCGCCATCGTCACGGGCGCGGCGCGGGGGATCGGGGCGGCCACCGCCCGGCGGCTGGCGGCCGACGGTCTCGCCGTCGCGGTGGTCGACATCGACGAGTCGGCGACCAAGGAGACGGTGGACGCCATCGCCGCCGCCGGTGGCCGGGCGCTCGGCGTCGGTGCGGACGTCTCCGACCGGGCCCAGGTCGAGGCGGCCGTCGAGCGGGTCGCCGCCGGGCTGGGCACGCCGACCGTGCTGGTCAACAACGCCGGCGTGCTCCGCGACAACCTGCTGTTCAAGATGACCGACGCCGACTGGGACACGGTCATGGGCGTGCACATGCGCGGAGCGTTCCTGTTCAGCCAGGCCGCCCAGAAGCACATGGTCGAGCAGAAGTGGGGCCGGATCGTCAACCTCTCCAGCACCTCCGCGCTCGGCAACCGGGGCCAGGCGAACTACTCCGCCGCGAAGGCGGGCCTCCAGGGCTTCACCAAGACGCTCGCCATCGAGCTGGGCCCGTTCGGGGTGACCGTCAACGCGGTCGCGCCCGGCTTCATCGTCACCGACATGACCGCCGCCACCGCCGCCCGGATGAAGGTCGACTTCGACGACCTCCAGAAGCACGCCGCGGCGGAGATCCCGGTGCGTCGCCCCGGCCGGCCGGAGGACGTCGCGCACACCATCTCGTTCCTGGTCAGCGAGGGCGCCTCGTTCGTCTCCGGCCAGGTCATCTACGTCGCCGGCGGACCGAAGGACTGAACCCGGCCCCGTCCATCCCTGCCGGCGTGCCGGTCCGAGTGGCGGTCGGCTGCGGCGGCTCCTGCTCGCTCGGCGTCGCTCGTGACGGCCGGCTACGGCGGCTCCTGCTCGTTGGTCGGCGTGGCTCGTGGCGCCCGGCGAGGCCGGCGAACCCGGCCCGGTCGGGCGCCACGACGGCGTGACCGTCGCGCCGGTCGGTGCGGGTCAGTCGCGGGCGGCGCGGGTGCGCCAGAGCCAGAGCAGGCCGAGCGCCGGCAGGACCAGCGGGATGTAGCCGTAGCCGCTGCCGAACCCCGACCAGACCGTCTCGTCGGGGAAGAGTTCCGGGTCGGCCAGGCTGAGGACTCCGACGCCGAGCACCCCGACCAGCTCCACCGCGCAGCACGCCAGGGCGACGCGCCGACCGGTGGCACCCGCGCGGGCCAGCCCCACCGCCGCGACGATGTAGATCGCCGCGGCGAGCGCCGAGAGCAGGTACGCCACCGGGGCCTCGTCGAACTTCGTGGCGATCTGGAGCCCGGCGCGGCTGGTGGCGGCGATCGCGAAGAGCAGGTAGACCGCGATCAGCAGTCGTCCCGGGCCGGCGTTGGTCCGCTTCCGCTCCGGGGCCCGCACCTCAACCACCGAGCACCTCCCACGTCTGCTGCAGCCGCACGACGACCACGGGCGTGACCAGGCAGACCGCGCAGACGATGGCCGAGCCCCAGCGGGTCGGCTCCATCCGGGCCAGCACCCAGGCCAGCGGTGGCAGGCAGACCAGCGTCGCCAGGTAGCCGAAGAAGGCGCCGGGCTCGCCGGGGCGTTCGCCGCCGCCGAGGGCGACCCCCGCCAGCACCGCGAGCACCAGCAGCGCCGCCTCAAGCAGGGCCAGACCGGCGTACTGCACCCGGTCCGGGGCGCGGTGGCGCAGCGTCGCCACCAGCGCCCAGGCCGCGACGAGGAGCGAGAGCACGATCGAGGCGGTCGCGAGCAGCCCGTCCACCGGCGAGCCGGCCGAGGCTGCGCTGGTCATCGGGGCCATCCGGGGCTCGGTTCGGTCACCGGCACAGCCTACTGACCCGCGTGGTACACCCCGCGACCCGCCGCCCCCGTGCCTGCGCCGCGACCCGCCACCCACCCCTATCGACCCCTATTTATGTGTAAGCGCGTCGTTGCGCAGCGTTATCCTCTGGTGATCGTCGCCCGACCTCCGATGGCACGTTCGTCCGACGGAGAGGATCGCCATGTCGCTGCCCACCAACCGCCCGGCGCTGAGTGTGGTGATGCCGAGCTACCAGGATCCGCAGTGCCTCGCGCTGACCCTCCAGGCGCTGACCCGGCAGACGCTGCCGCCCGAACGCTTCGAGGTGATCGTGGTCCGGGACGGCGGCTCGTCCGACGGGTACGCGGAGGCGCTCGCCGAGGGGGCCGGTCTCCGCCTGCGCGTGGTGGAACTCGCCGGACGGAAGGGCCGCTCCGCCGCCCGGAACGCGGGGGCGCGGTGTGCCTCCGCACCCCTGCTGGTCTTCCTCGACGCCGACTCGTGGGCGGTTCCCGACCTGCTGGAGCGGCACCTGGCGTGGCACGGCACGCCCGGCAACGCGGCGGTGCTGATCGGCCGGCGCGACGAGATCGGCCTCGCCGACCTGCCCGCCGTGCTGGCCGGCGAGGCGGACGGGATCGCGCGCGTCTTCCCGCACGGCGGCGACCTGCGGTTCGGGACGGGGCTTCCCGCCGACGACAACGACTGGCTCCGGGTCGGCTGGGTGGTCGCCTACACGCACAACGTCTCGCTGCCCAGCGAGGTCTTCGCCCGGGTCGGCGGCTACCGCGAGGCGTTCGGCCTGAGCTACGGCGTGGAGGACGTCGAGTTGTTCTACCGCGTGGACCGGAGCCTGCCGGACGGCGTGAACTTCGGGTACGACGACGAGGCCCGGGTCGTCCACCTGCCGCACCACAAGAACATCACCCGCAACTGGATGGAGATGAAGGCCAACTTCCAGCAGGCGGCCAGGACGTACCCCTGCCTCGAGTGGGAGTTCCTCACCGCGGTCATGGGATACGAGGCGATCCGGCGGATCCTGCACTACCGGGCGCTCATCGAGGAGTGCGTACAGCGGTCCGCCTGCGCCATCGGGCCCGCCGCCGCGCGCCTCGCCGGCCGGATGCGGGGGCCGCGGGTGCTCTGGATCGGCACCGGCCGTGCCGAGGCGGGACTGCCCGCCGCGGCGCTCACCTACGACTACGCCGCGCCCACCGGGCCGACCAACCTCCACCTGCTCGGCGTCGCCCCGCCCATGCCGCCCGGCAGCCTGGACGCCGTGGTCAGCGTCGACTTCTGGCGGTACCTGCTGTGGCCGGAGCTCTGCCAGTTCATCTCCGCCTCGCTGGCGCTGGCCGGCGAGGTCCACCTGGTCGCCACCGCCGACGCGACGCCGGGGATGTGCGCCGCCGACCCGGCGACGCTGGACTATCTGCGCCAGGCACAGGCGGCCGAGTACGCGGCCGAACTGCGCGCGGTCGAGGGGCTCGGCCACGTGCTGACCCTGCGGTCGCGCCAACCCGTGGCCGGTGCCGCGCGCCGGGTGCCCGCCCAGGCCGCCGCCCGGCGACCCGCGGCGCTGGCGTCCGGGGGCTCCCCGACGCCGGGATAGCGGATCGACGGCGCAGCGGGGCCCGCCGACGGTGTCGGGCCGTCGCGGCCACGCCCGGATTCCGCCGCCAGAGACGGAAAGGCGATCATCATGCGTGTACTGCTGTCGACCCTCGGGTCGCGCGGCGACGTCCAACCACTGGTGGCGCTGGCGTCGCGGCTGAAGGCCCTCGGCCTGCAGGTCCGCCTCTGCGCCCCGCCGGACTTCGCCCGCTGGGTGGCCACCTTCAGGATTCCCTTCGTGCCCGTCGGCCCGCCCTGGCGCAGGTCGGCGGCGCCCACGGCGCGGGCTGCCGCCCTCCGCCCCTCGCCGGCACGGTTACGGCAGCTCGCCGAGTCCTCCGTCGCCGTCCAGTTCGAGGTGCTGTCGGGGGCGGCAGGGGACTGCGACGTCCTCGTCGCGTCGACGGGCCTCCAGATCGCCGCCCGCACCGTGGCGGAGAGGCGGGGCATACCGTACGTCTACACCGCGCTCTGCCCGGCGGCCCTTCCCTCGCCGCACCATCCGCCGCCGCCGCTGCCCCTCCTCGGGGAGGCGCCCGCGCCCGCGTCGGCCGACAACGGCGAACTGTGGGCCGCCAACCTGCGGCACGTCAACGACACCTTCGCCGCGCCGCTCAACGCGCTGCGGACGGCGGTGGGCCTGGTCCCGGTCGACGACGTCAGCGACCACATCCACAGCGACCAGCCGTGGCTGGCCGCCGACCCGACGCTGGCGCCCTGGCCGGAGGCCGCCGACCCGACCGTCTACCAACCGGGCGCCTGGCTCCTGCCGGACGAGCGGGCCCTGCCCGCCGAGCTGACGGCCTTCCTGGAGGCCGGCGGGCCGTGCGTCTACGTCGGATTCGGCAGCGTCGCCGCGCCACCGGGTCTGCTGGAGACGGCGCTTCGGGCGGTGCGCGCGGTCGGCTGCCGACTGGTCGTCTCCCGGGGGTGGGCACCCCTGGCGCCGGTCGACCGGGCGCCCGACTGCGTCGTCGTCGGCGAGGTGAACCAGCAGGCGCTGTTCGGAAAGGTGGCCGCGGTGGTCCACCACGGCGGCTCGGGCACCACGACCACGGCCGCGCTGGCCGGGACTCCACAGGTCGTCATACCGCAGGTCTACGACCAGCACTACTTCGCGCGACGCGTCTGCGCGCTCGGCATCGGGAGCGCGCACCCGGGGTCGGTACCCACCGTCGAGTCGCTGACCGCGGTCCTCGGCGCGGTGCTGCGGCCCGAGGTGGCCGCCCGCGCCCGCGCGTTCGCCGCCGTCATCCGCACGGACGGAGCGCAGGCCGCCGCGCAGCGGTTGACCACCGCTCTCGGGGCCTGAACACCCGGTTGCCGGCGGCTCACCGTCGGTCGCGCCGGCCGGGGCACTGTGGCGGGGCGGGCACCTCGACGAGCCCTCACGGGTACCGTGGTGTGACGACGACGGTGGAGGTTCTCGTGGTGCGGTTCGGGTTGTTCGGCACCGGGCACTGGGCGGCGCAGACGCATGGCGCGGCGCTGCACGCGCACCCGGGGGCCGCCCTCGCGGGGGTGTGGGGCCGCGACCCGCGCAAGGCCGCCAGCCTGGCCGACCACTACGGAGTGCCCGCGTTCACCGACGTCGACGCGCTGCTCGACGCCTGCGACGCCGTCGCGGTGGCCCTTCCGCCGGACGTCCAGGCCGACATCGCGGTCCGCGCCGCCACCGCCGGTCGGCACCTGCTGCTGGACAAGCCGCTCGCGTTGAGCGTCGCCGACGCCGACCGGGTGGTCGACGCCGCGCAGGCGACCGGCGTCGCCTCGGTGGTCTTCTTCACCGGGCGCTACCAGCCGGACATCGCCGGCTTCCTGGCCTCGACCGCCGCCGTCGGCGGGTGGCACACCGCCAAGGCGGTCCGGTTCGGCTCGATTTTTCAGCCCGGCAGCCCGTACGGCGCCTCGCCGTGGCGGCGCACGCACGGCGCGCTCTGGGACATCGGCCCGCACGCGCTGTCGCTCGTCCTGCCGGTGCTCGGCCGGGTCACCCGGGTCGCCGCGATGGACGGCCCGCGCGGGCTCGTCCACCTGCTGCTCACCCACGACGGGGGCGCGACGAGCACCGTCTCGCTGACCCTGGACGCCCCGCCGGAGGCGGTGAGCCGGGAGTTCGTCTTCTACGGCGACAACGGCGTCGAGACCGTCCCGCCCGGCGAGGGCGACTCGGTCACCGCGCTGGGGGTGGCGATCGACCAGTTGCTGGAGGAGATCGCGTCGGGCACCCGGGACCACCGCTGCGACGTGCGCTTCGGCCGCGAGGTCGTCGCGGTGCTCGCCGCCGCCGAGACCGCCCGCGCCGAGGGCCGTACCGTCGACGTGGCGGCCTGACCGGGACGAGCCGCCGCCGGGCGACGGCAGCGGGCCGTCCGCGCTCGGCGGCAGGGGCGGGCCGGGCAGCGGCGGAGGGCCGGTCGGCAGGGGCGGGCCGGGCGGAAATCGGTCGCCGGGTGGGTCCCGGCGGGGCTAGGCTCGCCGGCATGTCCGCGCACGCTCTGATCGACGGGGTCGGCACGCCGGCCGCCTTCGGGCCGCTGTTGACGGCCCGCCCGCGAGTCCGGCGTCCGGCCCTGGCCGGCGCGACCCGCGACTGACTCCGCACACCGCACGCACGGCACCCCGCCCGGACACCTCCGGGTGCCGGCCGCCGTCCCACCGTCGCCCCGGGTGACACCCCGGAGGTGAGCGCCGCCGTCGGCGCCGCCCCGGCCACCGGCTCGGCGACGGGTGCCGTCCCGGCCTCCCCGCCGGCGACGGCGTGCCGCCGTGCGCCGTCGATCCGACGTTCCGCGCCACGCACAGGGCCGTCCGAGTCCGCCGTTTCCTCGGACAGGCCCCCGCTCCCGGCTGCCTGTCCGCTCCGTCGCCGCCCGGCGACAGACAGGACGATGACCCGTGGCGCCCCGCCGTACCCGTGCGACCGAACGCGACCGCTCCCGGCGCTTGCTCTCCCAGAACTTCCTCGTCGACCCGGCCGCGATCGCCCGGCTGGTCCACGCCGCCCGCCCCGCACCCGACCGGCTCCTGCTGGAGGTGGGGGCGGGCCGGGGCCAGCTCACCCGGCCGCTCGCCGACCGCTGCCCACACCTCGTGGCGTACGAGGTGGATCCCGCCGCCGGCGCGGAACTGGCCCGGGTCTGCGCCGCCCGGCCGAACGTGACCCACCGACAGGCCGACTTCCTGACCGCGACGCCGCCGGCCGAGGCGTTCGACGTGGTCGGCAACATCCCCTGGTCGCTCACCTCGGCGGTGGTGCGGTGGTGCCTGGCCGCGCCG
Source organism: Micromonospora citrea (assembly GCF_900090315.1). Lineage (NCBI taxonomy): Bacteria > Bacillati > Actinomycetota > Actinomycetes > Micromonosporales > Micromonosporaceae > Micromonospora > Micromonospora citrea. Next base: position 4,660,111 of record NZ_FMHZ01000002.1, read on the forward strand.
GGGCTGCGGGCGGCGACCCTGCTCACCCAGTTGGAGTACGCCCGCCGGCGCAGCGGCGACTACGGACGGTGGACCCGGCTCACCGTGCTGACCTGGCCGGAGTTCGGCTGGCGGCTCGCCGGCAGGGTGCCCCGCACCGCGTTCCGCCCGGTGCCGAGGGTGGACGCCGGAATCCTGCGCGTCGAGCGGCGGCCGGAGCCGCTGCTGCCCGCGTCGGCGCTGCCGGCGTACCGTCGGATGGTGGAGATCGGCTTCGACGGGGTCGGCGGCTCGCTCGCGGCCTCGCTGGGTCGGCGCCATCCCCGGGCGCGGCTGTCGGCGGCGCTGCGGGCGACGCGGCTCGACCCGGCCACGCCGGTCGGGCACGTCTGGCCGGAGCAGTGGCTGGTGCTGTTCCGGCTGCTGCACGCCCGCTAGGGTGCCGCCGACCGGGCGGGCCCGCCCCGTCAGGCCAGCGTGTTCAGGGCGTCGCCGAGCTCGGCGGGGGATTCGAACTCCTCCGCCGGCAGCGACCGGAGCGTCTGGAGCGTCTCCGTGCTGACGCCGTTCTCCTGGCCCCAGCGGATCAGGTCCTCCCGGGAGACCGGGTAGTCGAGCCCGGCCAGGTACTCCTGCAACTGCGCGCCGGTGACGGTCATGCCGTCGGGCTACCCGCTCAGCCCGCCGGCACACCGCCCGGCCCCGCCCCCGGTTCGGCCCCCGCGCGGTGTCCGTCCGGCGGCCGGCACCCGCACCGACACCCTGCGGCGTCCCCCGCCTGGTGTCCCGCCTTCCCGCGCGGCCGTCCCGTGCCCGGCGGCGGTTTGCCCGGCGACCCGCCGGGTAGCCGCCCGGCATGCTGGTTCAGCGGCTCGGCGCGCCGAGCGACTTCGACCCGTTGCTGGAGCGCGTCCGGGACGCCCGGATCGTCATGATCGGCGAGGCCACGCACGGCAGCTACGACTACTACCGGCTGCGCGAGCAGCTCACCCGCCGGCTGATCGCCGAGTGCGGCTTCTCCTTCGTCGCCGTGGAGGGTGACTGGCCGGACTGCGACCGGGTGCACCGGTCGGTGACCGGGGCCCCGGGCGGGGCGGTCGAGCCGCGCGCCGCACTGGAGCGCTTCGAGCGCTGGCCGACGTGGATGTGGGCCAACGCCGAGGTGGCCCGGTTCTGCAGTTGGCTGCGGGCGTGGAACGTCGAGCGACCGGCGGGGGCCCGGGCGGGCTTCCACGGCCTGGACGTCTACAGCCTGTGGGAGTCCATGCAGGCGATCTTCGACTACCTCGGCGAGGAGGACCCGGCGTCGCTGGAGGCGGCGCAGGACGCGTACCGCTGTTTCGAGCCGTACGGCAAGCGCGTCGAGGAGTACGGCACGGCCAGCCGGTTCGTCTCCGCGCGGTGCGAGGAGGAGGTCGTGCGGCTGCTGGCGCGTACCCGCGAACAGGCCGCCGCGGACGGCCCGGACAGCTTCTCGGCCTGGCAGAACGCGGAGGTGGTGGCCGGCGCGGAGCGCTACTACCGGGCCATGGTGCGCGGCGGTCCGGAGTCGTGGAACGTCCGGGACACCCACATGGCGGACACGCTGGACCGGCTCCTCGAACGGTACGGGCCCGACTCGCGCGGGATCGTCTGGGCGCACAACACGCACGTCGGGGACGCCCGGGCCACCGACATGGCCGCCGACGGGATGGTCAACATCGGTCAGCTCGCCCGCGAGCGGCACGGGGCCGACGAGGTGGTCCTGGTCGGCTTCGGCAGCTACCGGGGCACGGTGATCGCCGCCCCTCGCTGGGGCTCGCCGGCCGAGGCGATGGTGGTGCCGCCGGCCCGGCCCGGCTCGGTGGAGCACCGGTTGCACGAGCTGATGCCGGAACGGGCGGTGCTCGTCTTCGGCGGCGCCGACCAGCCCGGCTGGGTCACCGGCACCGCCGACCACCGGGCCATCGGGGTGGTCTACGACCCGTCCTTCGAGTCGTGGGGCAACTACGTGCCGACCCGGCTGGGGGAGCGCTACGACGCCTTCGTCTGGTGCGACGAGACCACCGCCCTGCACCCGCTGCCCGCCCTGACCAGCCCGGGCGAGATGGAGACCTACCCGGCGGGCGTCTGATCCCTCGCTGCGCCCGGAGCCGGTGCGTCCGGTCCCGGCCCGTTCGAAGTCGGTGCGCCCGGTGCCGGGGTGTCCGGTGCCGGTGCGCCCGGAGTCGGCTCGTGCGGTGCCGGCTCGTGCGGTGCCGGTGCGCCCGGGGGCGGCGTGTCCGGGGGCGGCGTGGTGCGCAGGACGCCGGCACGGGCCGCGGTCAGCGCGGCGTCGGCGGCCCGCTCGGCGACCGCCGCGTCGATCGGCTCGCCGCTGACGAAGAGCCGGTAGTAGAGCGGGGCGACGGCCACCCGGACCACCTCGGCGGGGTCGGTGTCGGCGGGCACCTCGCCCCGGCGCACCGCCCGGCTCACCAGAGGCGCGGCCTGCTCGTGCCGGGCGGCGAAGAAGGCGTGCAGCGCGCGGGCGGCGGCCGGGTTCTGCACCGCCGCCGAGACGAAGGCGGTGGCGACCGGCCCGCTCTCGGGGTCGGTGAACCCGACCAGCACCTCCCGGGTCAGCGCCCGCAGGTCGCCGGCGAGGTCCCCGGTGTCCGGGACGGGCCACGGCTCGCCGCCGGCCAGCTCCAGGGCGTCGGCGATCAGCCCCTCGACGCTGCCCCACCGCCGGTAGACGGTGGTCTTGTGCACGCCGGAGCGTTCGGCGACGGCCTCGACGGTCAGCCCCTGGTAGCCCCTCTCCGCCAGCTCCGCCAGGGTGGCCGCGCGGACGGCGGCGCGGACCCGTGCGGTGCGGCCCCCGGGCCGGGTGGCGCGGTCGGCAGGGGCGGCGGAGTCGGGAGACGCGGCGCGGTCGGGAGACGCGGCGCGGTCGGGAGGGGTTGTGCGGTCGGCAGGGGCGGCGCGGTTCGGAGACGCGGCGCGGTCCGGAGACGCGGCGCGGTCGGTAGGGGCGGCGCGGTCGGGAGACAAAGGCAACTCCAGTTGCGTTACGGCGGGGGTTCCGGCATGATGATCCTATCGCAACATCAGTTGCGTTTAACTGGTCGCGCCAGCGCGACGAGAGGAGCCGCATGACCACCGTCCCGGACCCGGCGACCCGTCACCCGCTGCCCGGCTTCGACCGGGTCGCCTTCCTCAAGCCCGTGGTCACCTCACCGACGATCGAGGTCGGGGAGTACACCTACTACGACGACCCGGCCGGGTCGGCCGACTTCGAGCACGCCAACGTGCTCTACGCGTACGGGCCGGAGCGACTGGTCATCGGGCGGTACTGCGCGATCGCCGCCGGCACCCGGTTCCTGATGGCGGGCGGGGCGCACCCCACGTCCGGGGTCTCGACCTATCCGTTCGCCATGTTCGAGGGCGCCTGGCGGGACGCCACGCTGGATCTCGCCACGGGCATGCCGAGCCGGGGCGACACGGTGGTCGGCAACGACGTCTGGTTCGGCTACGGCTGCCTCGTCATGCCCGGCGTGCGGATCGGTGACGGGGCGATCATCGCGGCCGGGTCCGTGGTCACCGCCGACGTGGAGCCGTACGCGGTGGTGGGCGGGAACCCGGCGCGGCTGATCCGGCGGCGCTTCGACGCGGCCGACGTGCGGCGGCTGCTCGACCTGGCGTGGTGGGACTGGCCGGCGGAGCAGGTGACCCGGCACGCCCGCACCATCATGGCGGGCTCCCCGGCTGACCTGGAGCGGGCGGTACGCGGCTGACCCGGCACGGTGCCCGGGTGCCCGCTCGGCACCCGGGCCCGATGGCCCGTCCGGCGTCCCGTCGACGCCGGACGGGCCGGCCGGCTCAGGCGCGCGGAGCCACCGGCGCCCTGTCGTCGAGGTGGGCGCGCAGGCCCTCGCCCTCGATGTCCACGTTGGGCAGGACCTTGTCCAGCCAGCGCGGCAGCCACCAGGCGCTCCGGCCGAGCAGCGACATCACCGCCGGCACGATGGTCATCCGCACCACGAACGCGTCGATGGCGACGCCGACCGCGAGCGCGAAGCCCATCGACTTGATCACCGGGTCGTCGAGGAACACGAAGCCGCCGAAGACGGAGATCATGATCAGCGCGGCGGCCGTGACCACGCGGGCCCCGTGGCCCATGCCGTTGACGGTCGCCTGCTGCGCGGTGTCGCCGTGCACGAAGTCCTCCCGCATCCGGGAGACGAGGAAGACCTCGTAGTCCATCGCCAGCCCGAACAGGATGCCGATCAGCAGGATCGGCAGGAAGCTGACCAGCGGGCCGGGCGTGTCCAGGCCGACCAGGTCGGCGAGGTGGCCCTGCTGGAACACCGCAACGGTGATGCCGAACGTGGCGGCGACCGTGAGCAGGAAACCCAGCGCGGCCTTGACCGGCACCAGCAGCGACCGGAAGACGAGCATCAGCAGCAGCACCGAGAGCCCGACCACCAGGAGCAGGTAGACCGGCAGGGCGTCGGAGAGCTTCTCGGAGACGTCGATGCCGACGGCGGTCGCGCCCGTCAGCAGCACGTCCACGTCGCGGAACTCGGTCACCGAGCCGCGTACGTCGTTGACCAGGGTCTCGGTGGCCTCGTCGGTCGGGCCGGTCTTCGGCACCACGCCGAGCAGCGCGGTGCGGCCGTCCGGGCTGAGCTGCGGCGGGGCCACCGCCAGGACGTTCTCGGTGCGCTGGATCAGCGCGGTGACCTGCGGAATCGCGGCCGAGGTGGCCTGCGGGGTGTCCCCGGCGACCACCACCGCGAGCCGGCCGGTGAAGCCCGGCCCGAAGCCCTCGGTGATCAGGTCGTTCGACGTCCGGGCGGGCGACCCGACGGCCGCGGTGCCCGCGTCGGGCAGCGCCAGCCGCATGTCCGGCGTGGGCAGCGCGAGCAGGCCCAGCCCGAGCAGCCCGACCAGGATCACCGGCACCCGGAGCCGGGTGACGGCGCGCGCCCAGCGGAACCCGAAGCCGGACCGGTCCTCGGCGGCCGCCACGGCGGGGGTGTCCGCCCGGTCCGCGTCGGCGCTGCCGTCCGCGGCCGGCACCGCCGAGCGCAGCTTGCGGGGGAGCACCCGGCGACCCGCGAAGCCGAGCAGGGCGGGCTGGAGGGTGATCGCGACCAGCACCGCGACGGTGACCGTGGCGGCGGCGGCCAGACCCATGATGGTCAGGAACGGGATGTTCACCACGGCCAGGCCGGCCAGCGCGATGACCACGGTGGCGCCGGCGAAGACCACTGCCGACCCGGCGGTGCCCACGGCGCGACCCACCGCCTCGTCCGGCGGCAGCCCTTCCAGCAGGTTCTGCCGGTAGCGGGAGGTGATGAACAGCGAGTAGTCGATGCCGACCGCGAGGCCGAGCATCAGGGCGAGGATCGGCGCGGTGCTGGTCAGGTCGACCACGCTGCTGAGCGCGAAGAGCCCCGCCATGCCGACGCCCACGCCGATCAGGGCGTTGAGCATGGTCATCCCGGCCGCCACCAGCGAGCCGAAGGTGACCACCAGGACGATGGCCGCGATCGCGACACCGATCGCCTCGGTCGAGCCGACCTCCGGCACCTCGCTGAGCACCTCGCCGCCGGGCGCGACCTGCCAGCCCTGGGCCTCGGCCCGCGCGCCGACCTGCTCGTACGCGTCGCGCTGGGCGTCGGTCACCTCGTCGGCGCCGGTGGCGAACTGGACCTGGACCAGCGCGTACCGACCGTCCGGGCTGACCGCGCCCACCTGGAACGGGTCGACGGCGCCGACGACGCCGGGCAGCGTAGCGGCCTCCTGGGCGATCTCCTTCACCACGGCCTGCCCCTGCGGGCTGCCGAGTGCGCCGTCGGCCGGCGCCTTGACCGCGATCGTGCCGGTCGCGCCGCTGGCCGCCGGGAACTGCTCGGCGAGCAGGTCCAGGGCGCGCTGCGACTCCGTGCCCGGCATGGTGAAGTTGTCGCCTATCGGGCCGCGCAGGGTCGCGGCCGCGAGGCCGAGACCGACGAGTACGACGAGCCAGATCGCCGCGACGAGTCGCCGCCGGCGCATCGAGCCCCGGCCGAGCCGGTAGAGCAGGGTGGCCATGAGTTCCTTGTCCTCGCCTAGTGGATGGTTGGGAACGAGTCAGTCGACGGGCTCCAGCGCCCGTCGTACGAGTGCCAGCAGCGCGGGGCGCAGCTCCTCGTCGGGTACGTCGACGAACTCGCCGCAGGTCTCGGAGATGCCGGCGAGCACCACCAGCGCCGCGATCCGCGCGGCGGGGCGCTCCGGGTGCCCGGCGAGCGCCTCGACCAGCCGCTCGGAGATCCGCTGGATGTGTGCGAAGGCGGGCTGCTGGAGCAGTTCCGGGAATTCGCCCCGGAGCAGGGCGATCTCGCGCCGGAAGCGGACCGCGAGGTCGACGAAGCCCTCGGCGGCGACCCGCTGGGCGGCCGCGCCGCGGTGTGCGGCGATCCGCTCGTCGAGCGCCCGGAGGGCGTCGATGGCGGGGGCCATCAGCTCGGTGAGGATGGCCTCCTTGTTGGCGAAGTGGTAGAGCACCGCCGCCTTGGAGCAGCCCACCTCGCGGGCGATGTCCTGGAGCGAGGTGCCCCGGTAGCCGGTCGTCCCGAAGCGCCGCGCCGCCGCCGTCAGGATCTCGTCGTGCGTCTCCGGTACCGCCCGCGCCATGCCGGTCCACCTCCCCGACCAGCATGCCTGACCGATCGGTCAGGTGCTGACCGATCGGTCAGATCGTGGCGTTCCCCACAGGCGCGCCCGCGCCCCGGCGCAAGCGGCCCGGCTGGGCTAGGCGGTGCCGCCGTGCGCCCGGTCGTACGCGGTCCGCGCCTCGGCGATCGCGTTGCGGTGCCTCTCGGCCCAGCTGGTCAGGGCGACCAGCGAGTCGTAGAGCTCCAGCGCGATCGGGGTGGCGGTGTACTCGACCTTCGGCGGCACGGTCGGGTAGACGGTCCGGCTCAGCAGGCCGTCCCGCTCCAGGTTGCGCAGGGTCAGGGTGAGCATCCGGCGGCTGATGCCCTCGACGTGCCGCTCCAGCTCGGTGAAGCGGACCGGCCCCTGGGAGGCGGCGACCAGGATGCCGATGCTCCACTTGCCGCCCACCCGGTCGAGCACCTCGCGGACCGTGCACGCCTTGGCCTGGCCGGGGGTGAAGGGCGCGTCGCCGGCCACGCACGCCTGCGTCGGCTCCACGGACACATCGTTGTTCCCCTGGGACATGAAAGTGCCTCCTTACGCTCCGCCTCATGGTCACAGAAGATGGCGTCGGTAACAAACCATGCACCTAGGAGGCGTGCGATGCCCTTCCGTACCGTCGAGTCCCGCTGGCCGGCGCTGCTCGTACTCTGCGCCGGCAGCCTGATGATCATCCTGGACGGCAGCATCGTCGCGGTGGCGCTGCCCGCCATCCAGCGGGACCTCGGTTTCACCGCGACCGGCCTGGCCTGGGTGGTCAACGCCTACCTGGTCGCCTTCGGTGGGCTGCTGCTGCTCGCCGGACGCCTCGGCGACCTGCTCGGCCGCCGGGCGGTCTTCCTGGCCGGCGTCGCGCTGTTCACCCTGGCCTCACTGCTCTGCGCGGTCGCGGCGGGTCCCGGGACACTGATCGTGGCCCGCTTCCTCCAGGGCGTCGGCGGGGCGCTCACCATGGCAGTCAGCCTCGGCATGATCGTCCGGCTCTTTCCGGAGCCGGCCGAGCGGGCCCGCGCGATCGCCGTCTTCAGCTTCACCGGCGCGGCCGGGTCGTCGATCGGCATGCTGGCCGGGGGCCTGCTCACCGACCTCGCCGGCTGGCCCGCCATCTTCGCGGTCAACCTGCCGATCGGGCTGGTGATCCTGCTCGCCGCCGTACGCCTGCTCGCCGCCGACCGCGGGGTCGGGCTGCGCGCCGGCCTCGACCTGCTCGGCGGGACGCTGGTCACCGGGGGCCTGATGCTGGCCGTGCTGGCGATCGTCGGCACCGAGGAACACGGCTGGGCGTCGGCGCGGACGCTCGGCGTGGCCGGCCTCGCGGCGGCCCTGCTCGCGGCGTTCGCGCTGCGGCAGCGGTCGGCCTCGATCCCGCTGCTGCCGCCGCGGTTGCTGCGTACCCCCGACCTGGTCGCCGCCAACGTCGTGCAGTTCCTCATGGTCGCCGCGTTCTTCGGCTTCCAGTTCCTGCTCGCCCTCGAACTCCAGCTGGTGCTGGATCTCGACCCGACGGCCACCGGGCTGGCCTTCCTGCCCACGCCCGTGACGATCGCGGTGATCTCGCTCGGGCTCGCCGGGCGGCTGATCGCCCGCCACGGCGCGCGGTCGGTGCTGGTGACCGGGCTCGCGCTGGCCGTGGTCGCGTTCCTGCTGCTCGCCCGGCTCCCGGTCGACGGCGGCTACCTGCCCGACGTGCTCCCGTCGATGCTCCTCTTCGGCCTCGCGGGCGGGCTCACCCTGCCGGCGGTCACCACCCTGGCCATGGCCGGCGCCGACCCGGCCGACGCCGGGCTGGCCTCCGGGCTGGTCAACACCACCCAGCAGGTCGGCGGCGCGCTCGGGCTGGCCGTGCTCGCCACCCTGGCCGCCGGCCGCGCCGACGGTCTGCGGGACGCCGGCTGGCGGGAGGCCGACGCGCTCGCCGCCGGCTACCGGACCGCGTTCACCGTGGCCGCCGGCCTCGTCGCGGCGGCGCTGGTGGTCGCCCTGGTCGCCCTGCGCCGCCGACCGGCGCCGGTCCCCCCGACCGCCGAGCCGCCCGCCGACCAGGCCACGGTCCCCCCGACCGTGGCGCCGACCCCGGAGCGCCCCACCGCCGAGCGGCCCACGGACGCACCGACCGCCGAGCCGCCCGCCGGCCCTCCCGGGCACGCGCCGGCCGCCGGGCACCTGGCGGAAGCGCGCTGACCCGCCCCGCCCGCCGCCCGCCCCGCCCCGCCCTCGCCGCCCGCCCCGCCCGCCGCCCGCGCCGCCCCGCCCGCTCCGCGCCGCCCCGCCCGCTCCGCGCCGCCCGGCCCCGCCCGCTCTGCGCCGCCCCGTGCTGCCCGCCGCCCGCCCCGCCGCCCGCGATCTTGCACTTTCGGCCCCCGACATGTGTGGGTTCGCCCCCTTCGCCGGGGCAGAAACTGCATGATCGCGGGCGCGGGCGCGGGCGCGGGCGCGGGCGCGGGCGCGGGCGAGGGCGAGGCGTCGCGGGCGAGGCGGGGCGGCGCGGGCGAGGGCGAGGCGTCGCGGGCGGGGCGGAGCGGGGACGGGGTGCGGGGGAGGGGCGGGTGGGTCAGGGGGTTGTCGTGCGGAGGACGCGCGTCAGCGCGTCGAGGGCGGCCGGGTACGCGTGCGAGGGCGGGGTGGCGTAGCCGACGACCAGGCCCTGCGGTTCCCCGCCGGGGGCGTGCCGGAGCCGGTCGAGGGAGCCCAGGGCCAGCCCCTGACGGGCGGCCTCGGCCAGCACCTCCGCCTCGGTCGGCCCGCCGGGCGGCAGCTCGACCAGGGCGTGCAGGCCGGCCGCGACGCCGCCCACGACATACCGTCCGCCGGCCGCGACACTGCCCACGACATGCCGTCCGCCGGCCGCGACGCCGTCCATGGCATATCGCCCGCCGGCCGCGTCCAGCCGGCCCAGCAGCAGGTCGCGCCGGCGGCGGTAGTGCCGGCGGACCGCGCGGACCTGGCGGTCGTAGCCGTGGGTGACGATCAGGTCGGCGAGCGCGAGCTGCCCGATCGTCTCCGAGTGCAGGTCCAGGTGACGCTTCGCCGCCACCACCGGCTCGACCAGCCGGGCGGGCAGCACCAGCCAGGCCAGGCGCAGCGCGGGACCGAGGGTCTTGGCGGCGGTGCCGACGTAGGCGACCTGCTCCGGCGCGGTGCCCTGGACGGCGCCGACGGGCTGCCGGTCGTAGCGGAACTCGCCGTCGTAGTCGTCCTCGACCACCAGCGCGTCCCGGTCCCGGGCCCAGCGGATCAGCGCGCGGCGGCGCTCGGGGGCCAGGGTCACCCCCGTCGGGTACTGGTGCGCCGGCGTCAGCACCGCGGCGGCCACGTCGGCGAGCGCGCCCGTGCCGAGCAGGTCGGTCCGGGCGCCGTGGGCGTCCACCGGCAGCGGCAGCACCGTGCCGCCCTGGCGGCGGACCACCTCCCGGTGGAACGCCAGCCCCGGGTCCTCCATCGCCAGCACCGGCCGGCCCTCGTCCCGCAGCACGCTGACCAGCAGCACGAGCGCCTGCACGTACCCGGTGGTGACCACGATCCGGTCGGGGTCGGCCAGCACACCCCGGGCGCGGCCCAGGTAGCCGGCGAGCGCGGTGCGCAGCTCGATCCGTCCGCGCGGATCGCCGTAGCCGTAGGCGGCCGGCGGGGCGGCGGCCAGCGCCCGGCGGGTCGCGCGCAGCCAGGCGGTGACCGGGAAGGTACCGAGGTCGGGGCTGCCGGGACGCAGGTCGTACCGGGGCGGGGCCGGGCCGGGCGGCGGGGCGGCCGGCGCCGGCGCGGTGCGGCGCAGGGGGCTCACCTCGGTGCCGGAGCCGATCCGGGCCACCAGCCATCCCTCGGCGACCAGTTGGTCGTACGCGGCGCTGACCGTGCCCCTGGAGAGGCCGAGCTGCGCGGCGAGCGCCCGGGTGGCGGGCAGCCGGGTCGACGGGGCCAGCCGCCCGTCGCGGATGGCGTGCCGCAGCGCCCGTTCCAGTCCGGCCCGGCGGCCGGTCGAGGCGTCCAGCTCCAGGTGCAGGTCGACGCCGAAAGCGGCCCAGTCCATCGGCACGGGATTGGAGCTTAGAGGGGTGCCGCCGCCGACCGAGAATCGGCGCATGACTGACATGCTCGCAACCCGGGCGGAGGCGCTGCGCGAGCTGCACCGGCCCGGTGACCCGCTGGTCCTGCCCAACGCCTGGGACGCCGGCTCCGCCCGCCGCGTCGCCGCGGCCGGCTTCCCGGCGGTCGCCACCAGCAGCAGCGCCGTCGCCGAGTCGCTGGGCCACGCCGACGGCGAGGCCACCCCGCCGGGGGAGATGTTCGCCGCGGTGGCCCGCGTCGCCCGCGCGGTCGCCGTCCCGGTCACCGCCGACCTGGAGCGGGGGTACGGGCTGGGCCCCGCCGAGCTGGTCGAGCGGCTGCTCGGCGCCGGGGCGGTGGGCCTGAACCTGGAGGACTCCGATCCGCGTACGGGCGGGCTGGTGGACGCCGGGGTGCAGGCCGACCTGCTGGCCGGGATCCGGGCGGCGGCCGAGGCGGCGGGGGTCCCGGTGGTGCTCAACGCCCGGGTCGACGTCTTCGTCCGGGCCGACGGCGATTCCGCCGCGCGGCTGTCCGAGGCCATCCGCCGGGCCACCCGCTACCTGGCCGCCGGCGCGGACTGCGTCTACCCGATCCTGCTCGCCGATCCGGCGGCGCTCTCCGCCCTGGTGCGGGCCGTGCCGGGGCCGGTGAACGCGCTCGCCCGGCCCGGCGCGCCGACGGTGCCGGAGTTGGCCGCGCTCGGGGTGGCCCGGGTCAGCTACGGCGGCGGCCTGTACGCCGCCGCCCGCGCGCACACGGACCGGCTGCTCGACGTCGTACGGGCCGGCGGTGACCCGTTTGCCGGGAATCGATCCGCCGCGTCCGGTTGACCGCCGGCCGCCGGGCCGCGAAGGTGGTCGGATGAGTCGCGCTGACGAGACCCGCGACGGGGTGTCGCTGACCAACCTCGACCAGCCGCTGTCCGACGGCGACGACGCGACCAAGCGGGACCTGGTCGACTACCTCGACGCCGTGCACGAGCGGATCCTGCCGGCGCTGCGCGGCCGACCGCTCTCGGTGATCCGGGTCCGGCCCGGCCAGCCCTCGTTCATGCAGAAGAACCTGCCGAAGTACACCCCGGAGTGGGTGCGCCGCACCTCGGTCTGGGCCGAGGCGTCCCACCGCGAGGTCTCGTACGCGCTCTGCGACGACCGGCGCACCCTGCTCTGGTTCGCCAACCAGCGGGCGGTGGAATACCACCCCACCCTCGCCACGGTCGAGGACCTGCACCGCCCCACCCACCTGGTGCTCGACCTCGATCCGCCCGAGGGAGACTCGTTCGGGCTGGCGGTCGCCGCCGCCCTGCTCGTCCGGCAGGCGCTCGCCGACGCGGGGCTCGCCGGTGCGGTGAAGACCAGCGGGGCGAAGGGCGTACACGTCTTCGTGCCGGTGGCGGCGGGCACCGCCGTGGAGGACATGGCCGCCGCGACCCGCGCGGTCGCGGCCCGCGCCGAACGGCTGGATCCGGCGCTGGCCACCACCGCCTTCATCCGCGAGGACCGGGGCGGCAAGGTGTTCGTGGACTCGACCCGTGCCGGCGGGGCGACCGTGGTGGCCGCCTACAGCCCCCGGCTGCGGCCGGGCGTGCCGGTCTCGTTCCCGGTCGACTGGGCCGACCTGGGCGACGTCGCCCCGGCGGACTTCACGATCCGCACCGTGCCGGCGCTGGTCGCCGACCGTGACCCGTGGGCCGAGAGGATGCCCGCGCCGCAGCGGCTCCCGGCGGATCTGGTCGCGGAGGGGCACACCATCCCCATCGCCCGCGTGCAGGCCATGCACGAGGGAAAGCGCCGGGCCCGCGCCCGCCGCGCCGCCGGCTGACGTACGCGCCACGCGCCGCCGGGCGACCGGCCGCTCGTTGGGTGCGGGGGTGAAAGTGGCCGGACGGGCCGGGGACCATTCGATCATCGTGCCTGTGGCGTACCCTACGGACCTCCACCGACGCCATCCGATCGCCAGTGATCCCGCGCCGATCAACGGCAGTTCGACGAGGCGGGCCGGGTCCTCGGCGGTGACGCCTGCCACAGGCCACTGACGATGGACAAACGATGAAGGCCCCTGACCGGATCTCCCTGGTCAGGGGCCTCAACGTGCTGGTCAAGCCTTCTTAGCAAGTGTGCCCCCGGCAGGATTCGAACCTGCGCCCCCGCCTCCGGAGGGCGGTGCTCTATCCCCTGAGCTACGGGGGCTCAGCGACTGGAGAAGACTAGCAAACGCCGCCACGGATTGCCGAATCGGTATGCGGTGCCCGCCCTCGTGTCGCCCAGGCCGCTGTCGGACTGGGCCGGATGCCGCCCGTCGCCGCTGGCCCGGGCCTCGCGCGGCACGAGTGGAACCTCGCGGTTGTCTCCCGGCGCAGGACACACCCATGACGTTCCACTCGTCGATGCCGCCGGCCGTCGGGGCGCTGGCCGGCACGCGGGGCGCTGGCCGGCACGTGGGGCGCGGGCCGCTCCCGGGGCGTTGGCCGTCATGCGGGGTGTGGGCCGGCACGCGGGGCACTGACCGCTCGCGAGGTGCGGGCCGGTCGCGGAGCGTTGGTTGCCCGCGGGTGCCGGCCGTCTGCGGCGCGTTGGCTGTCGTGCCCGGCCCGGGCGGCCGACGCGGTCGCCGGCGTTCGGGGGCGGGGCGGTCAGGCGGCGACGGCGCGGCCGCAGCTGGGCAGCGGGTGCAGCACGATGCGGCGCGGCAGGCGGCGGGGCCACTCGTTGCGGGGCCAGGACCCGTCGACGATCAGGTGCACCGTCCGCTGCTCCTCGCCGCTGAGCCGCAGCACGAAGTCGCGGGGGAGCGGCGGGTCGACCGACGGTGTGGTGATCATGAAGCGGACCCGGCCGCGGGACGAGACGGCGGAGATCACGTCCGCCGCCGGCATCGTGCCGCGCAGGCGTACCCGGCCGATCCAGTAGACCTCGGCGAGGTGCTCCTGCGCCGCCCGGGTGATGGTCGGATACTCGCTGCGTACCCAGCGTTCCACCGCGCCGACGCAGAGCCCGCAGGCGCGCTCCCGGGGCTCCCGCGGACCCAACCCCCAGGCCCGCAGGTACGCCCCGACCGCCCCGGCGTCCATGGGCGCCTCGAAGCGGCTCTGGATGAGCGTGTGCAGGCTCTGCCGCGTCCACAGCTCCTCGTCGAGGCCCAGGTCGTCCGGGTAGACGCCCCGCAGGACGTCGATCAGTTCGAGTTCCTGTTCGCGGCTGAGCGTTCCCGGCTCGCCCTGCCGATGTCCGCGACGGACGGCTGCCACCGCCCCGTCACCGCCGATGGTGTGGCGCCGGCACCAGCTGGTGACCGAACGCCGTGCGTCTCTCAGTGCAACCCCCACGTCCTGCGCAACGAGCCCGAATCGCAACTGGTCACGATATGTGTGGAGAAAACTCTCTAAGTGTCGCAATCGGTCGGACCGCACAGCAAACCACTAATCGGTCAAAGCGGTCGTAGTCCACCGGTCGAGGCCGCGCCTCGCCCGTCGCGCGGAGACGCGAGAGGCCCGCGTCGGCCGGGGTACCGGCGGTGACGCGGGCCTCTGCGACGGGCCGTCAGGCGACGTGACGCGGCGGTCAGCCGCCCAGGCGCTCGAGCGCGTTCTGAAGGTTGGTCAGGTCGTTGCGCTGGGTGTTCTTCATGGTCTGGGCCGTCCGGACGACGTCGGGCTCGTCGCTGGCGTCGAGGATGCCGTCGATCATGTGGATGCCGCCCAGGTGATGCTTGATCATCATTCGCAGGAAGAGGGTGTCGAGTTCCCGGCCCTCGGCCGCGCGCAGCTTCGCCATCTCCTCGGGGGTGGCCATGCCCGGCATGAGCCCGTCCCTGACCAGCCCGGCCCCGTCGGACATCCACGACATCGACGGCTGGCTGCCCGTGGGGTCGAGCCCCCACGAGCGCAGCCACGTCTGCATCGTGCCGATCTCGCCCTGCTGCGCGGCGGCGATGTCGCTGCCGATGTTGCGCACCTCGGGGTCGGTGCCCCGGTCGAAGGCGATCATGCCCATCTCCACCGCCTGCGCGTGGTGGGTCGCCATGTCGCGGGCGAACCCCGCCTCGGCCGAGGCGTCACCCGGCCGGGTCAGCCGGGGCGTCAGCACGCCGCCGGCGTACCCGAGGAGCAGCCCGACCGCGACGGCGAGCGCCAGCGTTACGGTGCCCCAGCGGCGCCCGGACGGCCGCCGCCGCTCCTCCGGGGCCGACCCGGTCGGCCCGCCGGTCTCGATCATGGTCGGGGTGCTCATCGGTCTCCTCAGCCCTGCGGCATCTGGTTGCCGTCGCGCGGGGCGGTGCCGGTGGCGGTGATGCCGCCGCTGCACAGCGCGTTCGGGCCCTCGACGGAGGCGTTGACCCGCAGCGTCTTGATGAACTCGTCGATCCGGCCGTCGTCGGCGCTGTCGACCTTGAGCTGGTAGCCCCAGGCCTGCAGGGAGATCGGCTTGTCCAGCCCCTCGAACGGGCTGAGCATCAGCTTCTCCTTGCCCTGCACCTTCTCCTTGAGCTTCGCCACCTGGTCGGCGGGCAGGTCGGGCCGGTGGGTGATCCACACCGTGCCGTGCTCCAGGCTGTGCACCGCGTGCTCGTTGGCGATCTGGGCGTCGTAGACGTCACCCATGCAGTTCTGCCAGGCGTCGTTGTGCGGGCCGGCCACGGGCGGGAGCACCGAGTAGGTGATGGAACCCCGCTGGTGGTTGCCGCCCTCGACGAGCTTCTTGTCCTTCTCGCGGAAGTTGACGATGCCGTCGATCGCGGCCGCCCGGTCCTCCCACGGCTTGGAGCCCTGGAACGCCGCCCAGGCGCCGTAGCCGATGATCGACACGGCGAGCACGCCCACGGCGACGAAGAGGGCGATCGGGCCCCAGGAGCGGCCCTGGCTCACCTTGACCGGCGTGACCGGCTTGCGGCCCTTGCCGCCGGCGCCAGGGCGAGGGCCCGTCGGCTTGCCGGCGCCGGCCTTGGCGGACCCGGGCTTGGCGCCGGCGGCCGGCCGTCCCGCCGCCGGCTTCTTGCCGGTGCTGACCACGGACGGACGGCGCTCGGGGCCGCCACCCGGTGTGCTGATGCTCATCGTGCCTCGTCAGGTCGGTCGGTCAGGGGATCCGGCGGGCCGGTTTCACACTCTGGGTCGCCGCCGCGGGTGCCGAGTCTACCCCCGATAACATGGATCGGTGACTCCCGCAGAACTCGCCGAGGTCGTCCTCTCCGCAGCCCACGCCGTCTTCACCGAGCGGGGCCTGGACCGTTCCGCCCTGCCGGACTCCACGGCGGTGGAGCGACCCCGCAACCCCGAGCACGGCGACTACGCCTCGACGCTGGCACTCCAGCTCAGCAAGAAGGTGGGCGTCCCGCCGCGCGAGCTCGCCGCCGCCCTCGCCGAGCAGCTCGGCCGGGCCCCGGGGGTCAAGTCGGTCGAGATCGCCGGCCCGGGCTTCCTCAACATCCGGCTCGACGCGGCCGCCGCCGGCCAGCTCGCCCGGACGATCGTCGAGGCCGGCGAGGAGTACGGCCGCAGCGACCGGCTCGCCGGTCAGCGGATCAACCTGGAGTTCGTCTCGGCGAACCCGACCGGCCCGGTGCACATCGGCGGCGTCCGCTGGGCGGCCGTCGGCGACGCGCTCAGCCGGCTGCTGCGCGCCACCGGCGCCGACGTGGGCACGGAATACTACTTCAACGACGCCGGCTCCCAGATCGACCGGTTCGCCCGCTCGCTGCTCGCCGCCGCCCGGGGCGAGCCGGCCCCCGAGGACGGCTACGCCGGGGCGTACATCACCGAGATCGCCGACGCCGTCCGCAGCGCCCGGCCGGATGTGCTGGAGCTGGACGACGCCGCCGCCCAGGAGGTCTTCCGGGTCGAGGGCGTGCAGCTCATGTTCGCCGAGATCAAGTCCTCGCTGCGCGGCTTCGGGGTCGAGTTCGACACCTACTTCAACGAGAAGGACCTGCACGACCGGGGCGAGCTGGACCACGCGCTCGACCGGCTGCGCGAGCAGGGCCACACGTTCGAGGCCGACGGCGCGACCTGGCTGCGCACCACCGACTTCGGCGACGACAAGGACCGGGTGCTGCGCAAGTCCAACGGCGAGTGGACCTACTTCGCCGCCGACTGCGCCTACTACCTCGACAAGCGCGAGCGCGGCTTCGAGCGGGTCGTGATCATGCTGGGCGCCGACCACCACGGCTACATCGGCCGGATGAAGGCGATGGCGGCGTGCTTCGGCGACGACCCGGAGCGCAACCTGGAGATCCTGATCGGCCAGCTGGTCAACCTGGTCCGCGACGGGGCCCCGGTCCGGATGAGCAAGCGGGCCGGCACCGTGGTGACGCTGGAGGACCTGGTCGACGCGATCGGCGTGGACGCCGCCCGGTACGCGCTGGCCCGCTACTCCAGCGACTCCCCGATCGACATCGACGTCGAGCTGTGGACCCGGGCCACCCGCGACAACCCGGTCTACTACGTGCAGTACGTGGCGGCCCGCACGGCCAGCGTCGGCCGCAACGCCGCCGAGGTGGGGCTGACCCGGGGCGACGCCGAGGCGTTCCGCCCGGAGCTGCTCGGGCACGAGAAGGAGAACGAGCTGCTCAAGGCGCTCGCCGAGTTCCCCGCCGTGGTCGCCACGGCGGCCGAGCTGCGGGGGCCGCACCGGGTGGCGCGCTACCTGGAGGAGCTGGCCGGGGCCTACCACCGGTTCTACGACGAGTGCCGGATCCTGCCGCGCGGCGACGAGGAGATCAGCGACCTGCACCGGGCCCGGCTCTGGCTGAACGACGCCACCCGCACCGTGATCGCCAACGGGCTGCGCCTGCTCGGCGTCTCCGCCCCGGAGCGGATGTGACATGGGAGCGCGAGGAGTGAGCATGCGGGCCCGGTCGGCACGAAACGGAGATCGCTGATGCGCGCGCACGAGGCCGGCGCCCTGCACGGTGACATCGGCAGCCGGGGGCCGGCGTGGCTGCGTACGCCGGTCGACGTCAACGCCCTGGTGCCGGCGCTGTGGCCACGCAACGTGACGCGCGGCGCGGACGGCGCGCTCGCGGTGGCCGGGCTCGGCGTCCGCGACGTCGCGGCCGAGTTCGGCACCCCGGTGTACGTCCTCGACGAGGACGACCTGCGCTCGCGCTGCCGCGACTTCCGCGACGCCTTCGACGGCGTCGACGTCTACTACGCGGGCAAGGCGTTCCTGTGTCGCGCCGTGGTGCGGATGATCGCCGAGGAGGGCCTGCACCTCGACGTGTGCACCGGCGGCGAGCTGGCCACCGCGCTGTCGGCCGGGATGCCGCCCGAGCGGATCGGCTTCCACGGCAACAACAAGTCGGTACGCGAACTCACCCGGGCGCTGGACGCCGGGGTCGGCCGGATCATCCTCGACTCGTTCACCGAGATCGACCGGCTCACCGCGCTGGCCCGGGAGCGGGGCGTGCGGCCGAAGGTGATGATCCGGGTCACCGTCGGCGTCGAGGCGCACACCCACGAGTTCATCGCCACCGCCCACGAGGACCAGAAGTTCGGCTTCTCCCTCGCGGGCGGGGCGGCGGCCGAGGCCGCGTTCCGGGTGCTCGACGAGGGCGTGCTGGAGCTGCGCGGCCTGCACTCGCACATCGGCTCGCAGATCTTCGACGCCAGCGGCTTCGAGGTCTCCGCCCGCCGGGTGCTCGCCCTGCAGGCGCAGATCCGCGACGCGCGCGGGGTGGAGCTGCCCGAGCTGGACCTCGGCGGCGGCTTCGGCATCGCGTACACGACGCAGGACGACCCGTCGGCCCCGCAGGACCTGGCGAAGCGGATGCGCCGGATCGTCGAGTCCGAGTGCGCCGCCGAGCGGCTGAGCGTGCCGCACCTGTCGATCGAGCCGGGCCGGGCGATCGTCGGGCCGGCCGTGTTCACCCTCTACGAGGTCGGCACGGTGAAGTCCGTACCGGTAGGCACTGGTGGTGACGGAGCGGAGGGGCGTCGTGCCTACGTCAGCGTCGACGGCGGGATGAGTGACAACATCCGCACCGCGCTCTACGACGCGTCCTACTCCGCGACGCTGGCCTCCCGGGCGTCGGCCGCCGAGCCGATGCTCGCCCGCGTGGTGGGAAAGCACTGTGAGTCCGGGGACATCGTGGTGAAGGATGAATTCCTGCCCGCCGACGTGCAGCCCGGAGATCTTGTCGCGGTGCCCGGCACGGGTGCCTACTGCCGGAGCATGGCCAGCAACTACAACCACGTGCCCCGGCCCCCCGTGGTCGCGGTACGGGACGGCCAGGCGCGCCTGATCGTCCGGCGGGAGACCGAAGAGGACCTGCTCGCATTGGATGTGGGATGACGTCACCTGTGCGCCTGGCGCTGCTCGGCTGCGGCACGGTCGGCAGCGAGGTGGTCCGGCTGCTGCACGAGCAGTCGGCCGACCTCGCGGCCCGGATCGGCGCCCCGCTGGAGATCGCCGGCATCGCCGTACGCCGTCTCGGCCGTGACCGGGGCGACCTGCCGGTCGACCCCGCGCTGTTCACCACCGACGCGCTCGGTCTGATCAAGCGCGACGACGTGGACGTGGTGGTCGAGGTGGTCGGCGGCATCGAGCCGGCGCGGAGCTGGCTCGTCGAGGCGCTGCGGGCCGGCAAGAGCGTCGTGACCGCCAACAAGGCGCTGCTCGCCGAGGACGGCGCCAGCCTGCACGACGCGGCGGCCGAGGGCGGCGGCGACCTCTACTACGAGGCGTCCGTGGCCGGGGCGATCCCGCTGCTGCGCCCGCTGCGCGAGTCGCTGCACGGCGACCGGATCAACCGGGTCACCGGCATCGTCAACGGCACCACCAACTTCATCCTCTCCGCCATGGACGCGACCGGCGCCGGCTTCGCCGAGGCGCTGGAGGAGGCCACCGAGCTGGGGTACGCGGAGGCCGACCCGACCGCCGACGTGGAGGGCTTCGACGCGGCGGCCAAGGCCGCGATCCTCGCCTCGCTGGCCTTCCACACCCGGGTCGGCGCGGCCGACGTGCACCGGGAGGGCATTACCGAGGTCACGGCGGCCGACGTGGCCAGCGCCAAGGCGATGGGCTGCACCATCAAGCTGCTCTGCATCGCCGCCCGGGGCGCCGACGCCGCCGGCCGGGAGACGGTCAGCGTGCGGGTGCACCCGGCGATGATCCCGCTGGCCCACCCGCTGGCCAGCGTCGGCGACGCGTTCAACGCGGTCTTCGTCGAGGCCGAGGCGGCCGGGCCGCTGATGTTCTACGGCCGGGGCGCGGGCGGCGCGCCGACGGCCAGCGCCGTGCTGGGCGACGTGGTGGCGGTCTCCCGCAACCGGCTCGCCGGGGTGCGCTCGGCCAGCGAGTCCGCGTACGCGGACCTGCCGGTGCGGCCGATGGGGGAGGCGCTCACCCGCTACCACATCAGCCTGGACGTGGCCGACCGTCCCGGCGTCCTGGCGGCCGTCGCCGGGGTCTTCGCCCGGCACGACGTCTCCATCGCCACGGTGCGGCAGGGCCCGGCGGGCGGCGAGGCGGCCGGCCGCGGCGAGGACGCCGACCTGGTCATCGTCACCCACGTGGCGCCGGACGCGGCGCTCGCCGCCACCGTGCGCGAGCTGCGCGGGCTGGACATCGTCCGTTCCGTGGCGAGCGTGCTGCGGGTCGAGGGCGGGCTCTGACCGGTCGACCCGCATCCCCGGGGCGCGGGCTCTGATCGGCCGACCGACATTCCCGAGGGGCGGGCTCCGATCGGCCGACCGACATTCCCGTCGGCGGGTGGCCGTGCCGCTCGCCGTCCCGCCCGGCGGGGCGGGTGCCTTCGCGTCTCGCCTGGTGGTTAACTGCGGGTGCGCCGGCGGCGACTTGACGATGCTGGTCCAGGCTGGAGGCGTACCCGGCGGGACGGTAGAGGCGAGGGAGAGCGACATGTGGCGGGGTCTGATCGACGCGTACCGGGACCGTCTGCCGGTCACCGAGGCCACGCCCGTCGTGACCCTGCACGAGGGGAACACCCCGCTGCTGCCCGCGCCCGTGCTCTCCGCCCGGCTCGGCTGCGACGTGCACCTGAAGGTGGAGGGGGCCAACCCGACCGGCTCGTTCAAGGACCGGGGCATGACGCTCGCGGTGTCCAAGGCGGTCGAGGCCGGCAACAAGGCGATCATCTGCGCCTCCACCGGCAACACCAGCGCCTCCGCGGCGGCGTACGCGGCCCGCGCCGGGCTGACCTGCGCGGTGCTCGTGCCGCAGGGCAAGATCGCGCTGGGCAAGCTGGCCCAGGCCCTGGTGCACGGCGCCAGGCTGCTCCAGGTCTCCGGCAACTTCGACGACTGCCTGGCGCTGGCCGCGAAGCTCGCCCAGGACTACCCGGTCGCCCTGGTCAACTCCGTGAACGTCGACCGGCTGCACGGTCAGAAGACGGCCGCGTTCGAGATCGTCGAGGCGCTCGGCGACGCGCCCGACATCCACTGCCTGCCGGTCGGCAACGCCGGCAACGTCTCGGCCTACTGGATGGGCTACTCGGAGGAGCTGCGCGACGGCAACGCCACCCGCGCCCCGAAGATGTACGGCTTCCAGGCGGCCGGCGCCGCCCCGATCGTCAGCGGGCAGGTGGTCCGCGAGCCGTCCACGATCGCCACCGCCATCCGGATCGGCAACCCGGCCAGCTGGACCAGGGCCCTCGACGCCCGGGACTCCTCGGGCGGGCTGATCGCCGCCGTCACCGACCGGGAGATCCTGGCCGCGTACCGACTGCTGGCCCGCGAGATCGGGGTCTTCGTCGAGCTGGGCAGCGCGGCCAGCGTGGCCGGCCTGCTCCAGCAGGCCGCCGCCGGCAGGGTGCCCGCCGGCTCGACGGTGGTCTGCACGGTGACCGGCCACGGCCTGAAGGACCCGGAGTGGGCCATCTCCACCGCCCCGGCCCCGATCACCATCGCCAACGACCCGCTGGCCGCGGCCCGCTCCCTCGACCTGGCCTGAGCCGCGACCCGGTCGTACCGACGGGTCGGGAGCGGCCCGCCCGCGTCCCTGCCGGCGCGGCCGGAGCCGTCACCCTGCCCTCGCGCGACGCGGCGCGGTCCGGTCGCCCGTCACGGCGCGAAGGGCGTCTGCGGTCTTCCGCCCGGCCGACCCGGCGTCCGGGCGCCGGGTCGGCCGGGCGGGAGGGTGTCCGGTTTCCGTGGGGCGACCCCGGAAGGTGTCCGGCTCCCAGCGGGCGGGCCGCTGGGAGCGGTCCCGTGTGCGGGACCCGGGCGGGGGTGCCCGGGGAGCGGCGGGCCGGGTGCGGGAGACTTCAACTCCCGCAACCCGTCCTCTCCAGGAGTGAGCCACGCCGATGTCGCTGCTCGCCAGATTCAGCCTCGCCAACCGAGGGCTGGTCGCCCTCATCGCGGTGGTGATCACGGCGTTCGGAGCGTTCGCCGTACCGTCGCTGAAGCAGCAACTCCTGCCGTCGTTGGAGTTCCCGGCCGCGTTCATCGTGGCGACCTACCCGGGTGCCGGCCCGGAGATCGTCGAGTCGCAGGTCACCGAGCCGATCGAGAACAGCCTCCAGGCCATCCCCGGCCTGGACAAGATCACCTCGACGTCGCGCGAGGGCGCGGCGACGGTCCAGGTGCAGTACGAGTTCGGCACCGACCTGGACGACGTGGTCAACAAGATGGAGACCGCGCTCAACCGGATCGACACGCAACTGCCGGAGGGCGTCGACCCCCAGGTCATCGCCGGTAGCACCGACGACCTGCCCGCCGTGGTGCTCGCCGCGTCCGGCGGCGACGACCCGCGCGCACTCGCCGAGAAGCTGCGCGGCGCGGTCGTGCCGGAGCTGGAGGCGATCGAGGGGGTGCGTTCGGTCGACCTGACCGGCACCCGCGACGACGTCGTGGTCGTCAACCCGAACCCGGCCAAGCTGGCGGCGGCGAAGGTGGCGCCGACCGAGATCGGCACCGCGTTGAAGACCAACGGCGTGACCGTGCCGGCCGGTGCGGTGGCCGACGGCGGCCAGGCGCTGCCCGTGCAGGTGGGCACCCCGCTCGCCACGCTGGACGACCTGCGCGGCATCGTCGTCGCGCCGGCGGCGGGCAAGCGCGCCCCGGTCCGCCTCGGCGACGTGGCCACCGTCGAGCAGCAGCTCGCCCCGGCCACCGCGATCACCCGGACCAACGGCAAGGACAGCCTCGGCATCGCGATCACCGCCGCCCCGGACGGCAACGCGGTGGAGATCTCCCACGAGATCCGGGACCGGCTGGCCGAGCTGCGCGAGGCCTCCGGCACCGAACTGACCGTGGTCTTCGACCAGGCGCCGTTCGTCGAGAAGTCGATCGAGAGCCTGACCACCGAGGGCCTGCTGGGCCTGGTCATGGCCGTCGTCGTCATCCTGGTCTTCCTGCTGTCGGTCCGCTCCACCGTGGTCACCGCGGTCTCCATCCCGCTGTCGGTGGTGGTCGCCCTGATCGCGCTCTGGATCGGCGACTACTCGCTGAACCTGCTCACCCTCGGCGCGCTCACCATCGCGGTCGGCCGGGTCGTCGACGACTCGATCGTCGTGCTGGAGAACATCAAGCGCCACCTGGAGTACGGCGAGCCGAAGCGCGAGGCGATCCTCGCCGCCGTCCGCGAGGTGGCCGGCGCGGTGACCGCGTCGACCCTCACCACGGTCGCCGTCTTCGCGCCCATCGCGCTGGTGGGCGGCTTCGTCGGGCAGCTCTTCGCGCCGTTCGCGATCACCGTCACCGTGGCCCTGCTCGCCTCGCTGCTGGTCTCGCTGACCGTCATCCCGGTGCTCGCGTACTGGTTCCTCAAGCCGTCCGGCGGCACGGCGGACGACGCCGCGGTGCGGCGGGCGGCCGAGGAGAAGGAGCTGCGCAGCCCGTTGCAGCGGGCGTACCTGCCGGTGATCGGTTTCGCGACCCGCAAGCGGGCCACCCGCTGGATCACGCTCGGGCTCGGCGTGCTCGTGCTGTTCGGCACGTTCGGCCTGTCCCGCCAGCTGGAGACCAACTTCATCGACGACTCCGGCCAGGACACGCTGAGCATGACGCAGGAGCTGCCGGCGGGCACCGGGCTGGCAGGCACGGACGCGGCGGCCCGCCAGATCGAGGCGGTGCTGGAGCGCACCGACGGCGTCGAGACGTACCAGGTCACCGCGGGCGGCGGCGACAACCCGTTCGCCGGCGGCGGCAACAACGTCGCCACCTGGTCGCTGGCCCTCGGCGACGAGACCGACGCCAAGGAGATGCGGAAGGTCCTGCGCAAGGAGATCGACGCGCTGGGCGCGGCCGTGGGTGAGGTCAGCTTCGGTTCCGGGCAGGGCGGGGCCGCCGCCAACCAGCTGGAGGTGGTCGTCCAGGCCACCGACCCGCAGACGCTGGCGCGGGCCGCCGACGAGGTCCGGGCCGCCATGGCCGGGGTGCCGGACGTGGAGGACGTCTCCACCAGCCTCGCCACCCGGGTGCCGCGCGTCGACGTCACCGTCGACCGGGTCGCCGCCGGGCGGGCCGGGCTCACCGAGGCCGCCGTCGGCCAGTTCGTGGCGCAGGCGTTCCGGGGCGCGCCGCTGGGCCAGGTGACCCTGGACGGCGGGCAGCGAGACGTGGTGCTGCGGTTCGCCGGCAAGCCGCCGGTCTCCGTCGAGGAGCTGCGCGCGCTGCCGGTGGGGCCGGTGAAGCTGGACGACATCGCCGAGGTCACCGTGGCCGAGGGGCCGCAGCAGGTGACCCGGATCGACGGCGAGCGCAGCGTCTCCGTCACCGGTACGGCCACCGGCTCCAACCTCGGCGCCACCACCCAGGAGCTGCAGAAGAAGCTGGACGCCATCGACGTGCCGAATGCGACGTTCGCCATCGGCGGCGTCAGCGCCGACCAGGAGGAGGCCTTCGCCGACCTGGGCCTGGCGGTGCTCGCGGCCATCGCGATCGTCTTCCTGATCATGGTGGCCACGTTCCGCAGCCTGGTCCAGGCGCTGATCCTGCTGATCTCCGTTCCGTTCGCGGCGACCGGCGCGATCGGCCTGCTGCTGGTCACCGGCACCCCGCTGGGCGTGCCGGCGCTGATCGGCGTGCTCATGCTGGTCGGCATCGTGGTGACCAACGCGATCGTGCTGCTCGACCTGATCAACCAGTACCGGACCCAGGGCATGGGCGTCCGGGAGGCGGTGGTCGAGGGCGGCCGGCGCCGGCTGCGGCCGATCCTGATGACCGCGGTCGCCACGATCTTCGCGCTGCTGCCGATGGCACTCGGCCTCACCGGGGAGGGCGGCTTCATCTCCAAGCCGCTGGCGATCGTGGTGATCGGCGGTCTGCTCAGCTCGACGCTGCTCACCCTGATCCTGGTGCCGACGCTCTACACGATGGCGGAGAACACCAAGGAGAGCCTGCGCTCCCGCCGGACCCGCCGGTCCGGCGCCGCGCCGGTCACGCCGGCCGCCACCGCCACCCCGGGCGCCACCGCCACGCCGGGCGCCAGCGCCGCGCCGGCAGCCGACGCCCCGGCTGCCGGGGCGGAGGCGTCCGCGTCGCCGGCCCCGGTGACCTCGCCGGCCGGCGCGGAGGCGCCGGCCTCGACGGCGTCCCGGCCGGCTCCGTCGGCCGCCCTGGTCGACGGCACCGACCAGTTCGAGGTGCTGCGGCTGCCGAAGAGCCGGAAGTCCCCGCTGCCGCCAGCGGAGTAGCGGCCGGCACGTCCACGAACGCCCCCGACGGGTTCCGCCCGCCGGGGGCGTTCGCGTTCGGTCAGGTACCCGCCGGAGGCCGTGGCGCGTCGGCCCCCGCCGGGTAGGGTCCGGACGTGCCGTCCACCCTCTCGGTCCTCGTCCGCAACCGGAGTTTTCGCAGCCTCGTCCTGGCGGAACTTGTCGTCTTCGGCGCCGACTGGTTCGTCATGGTGCCGCTGCTGGTGCTCCTGCCCGACCTGACCGGCAGCGGTGTGTGGGGTGCCCTGGTGCTCACCGTGGACACCGGCATCGTGGCGCTGCTGCTGCCGTACACGGGCACCGTCGCCGACCGGTTCGACCGACGCAAGATCATGATTGCCGCCAACGTCGCGGCCCTGCTCGGCGTGCTGCTGCTCCTCGGCGTACGCGACGCCGGCACCGCCTGGCTGGCGATGGTCGGGATCGGCGTGATGGCGGTCGCCAAGGCGTTCTACTCGCCGGCGGCGCAGGCCGCCCTGCCCAACGTGCTCGACTCCGACGAGCTGGCGGCGGGCAACGCCGTCGCCGGTTCGGCGTGGGGCACGATGACGATCGTCGGCGCCTCGCTCGGCGGCATGCTCAGCGCCGCCGTCGGCCCGTACGCCTGCTTCTGGGTGGCGGCGGTCGGCCTGGTGGTCGCCGCGGGCCTGGCCACGCTGATCCGCCGGCCGTTGCAGGCCCCCCGCGACGCCGACCGGCCGGCGCAGCAGACCTGGGCGGCGATCCGCGAGGCGCTCGGCTACATCGGGCACCGGCCGAGGGTGCTGGCGCTGGTGACCGTGAAGTCCGCGGTCGGTCTGGGCAACGGGGTGCTGACGGTCTTCCCGCTGCTCGCCGCCGTGTACGGCGCCGGGCCCGTCGGTACCGGGCTGCTCTTCGCGGTACGGGGGGCGGGGGCGCTGGTCGGGCCGATGCTGATGCGCCGGGTGCTGACCAGACGGGCCTGGCTGCTGCCGGGGCTGGCGCTGTCCATGTCCCTCTACGGCCTGTCCTATCTCGGCACGTCGGTCGTCAACTGGTTCCCGCTGGTGCTGGTCCTGGTCTTCGTCGCCCACTTCGCCGGCGGCAGCAACTGGGTGATGTCGAACTTCGCGCTGCAGGGCGAGGTGCCCGACCGGTTGCGCGGCCGGGTCTTCGCCACCGACATGATGCTGGCGACCCTGGCCATCTCGGTCAGCCAGCTCGCCGTGGCAGCCGTGGTGGACGCCGTCGACGAGCGGGTGGTGCTGGCCGGCTGCGGCCTGGTCACGCTCGTCTACGCGGTCGGTTGGCGGATCGCGACCCGCCGGCTCTCCCTCACCGACCCGGTGCCGGAACCGGCCCCCGCCCGCTGACCCGTCGGTACATCCGCTCACCGCCCTCGCGGTCGTCCGCCGGTCAGGGGCGCGCCGCCTCGTCCGCCCCGTCCGGCCGTCCGCTGGTCAGGGGCGCGCCGCCTCGTCCGCGCCGTCCGGCCTCGTCCGGCCACCCCACTGCGCCGGCGGCCCGGCGGGAGCGTCCGCGGCCCACCCGGCGGGAGAAGGCACGGGCGGTCCGGCGGGAGGCGCGGGCGGCCCGGCGAGGGGCGGCGCGGGCGGGCCGGGAGGCCAGCCGCCCGAGGGGCCGGCCGTCGCGCCGGTTGCCCGCCGCCCGGCCAGCACCGCCGCGATCAGCAGGCCCGTCCCGACGGGGTACGCCAGGGCGACCACCCCGCTGTACGTCGTGCTCACGGCCTGGAACTCCGACCAGCCGAAGTCGGCGTGGATCAGGCGGGGAAGCAGCACGACCCAGGCGAGGTTGAGCACCGACGTGACGAGCAGCACGCCCAGCCCGAACAGGGCCAGCAGCCGAGGGCGCCTGGGCAGCCGGCGCCCGGCCGTCGCGGTCAGCACGAGGCCGACCAGCAGCACCAGCACCGTGGGCACCTGGACCGCGCCCACCGTCGCCACGTACCCGAGATCCCGCACTCTGCCTCCCACCGGTCGTCGGTCGGGTCAGGCTAGCGGAGCGGCGCCACTTCCGACCGTCCGCTCGGGACCGGCGGATCCGTCCCACCCGCCGGGCGAAGGGCCGCGACGTCGGCGTGGAGCCATAACATGAGCGCGTGCCGACGACATTCGTCTCCGACCCGGTGCGGGTCCGGGTCCCCGCCACCAGCGCCAACCTGGGGCCGGGTTTCGACGCGCTGGGGCTCGCCCTGACGCTCCACGACGACGTGGCCGCCGAGGTCACGGCCGGGGGCGTCACGGTGGCCGTGACGGGGCAGGGCGCCGGGGAGCTGCCGGCCGACGACCGCCACCTGGTGGTCCGCGCGATGCGGGCCACCTTCGACGCGCTGGGCGGTCAGCCGCCGGGCCTGGCGGTGGAGTGCGTCAACCGCATCCCGCAGGCCAGAGGGCTCGGCTCCTCGTCGGCCGCGATCGTGGCCGGCGTGCTGCTGGCCCGGGCGTTGGTGGCCGACGGGGCGGCCCGCCTGGACGACGCGGCCGCCCTGCGGCTGGCCGCCGAGATCGAGGGCCATCCGGACAATGTGGCGCCCTGCCTGCTCGGCGGGTTCACGCTGGCCTGGACGGAGCCGTCCGGGGCCCGGGCGGTGTCGCTGCCGGTCGCCCCCGGCGTACGGCCGACGGTCTTCGTGCCCGAGGAGCGCGGGCTGACGGCGGCGGCACGGGCCGCGCTGCCGGCCACCGTGCCGCACGGGGACGCGGCGCTCAACGCCGGCCGGGCCGCGCTGCTGGTGCACGCGATGACCGCCGATCCGGCGTTGCTGCTGCCGGCCACCGTCGACCGGCTGCACCAGGACTACCGCGCTGACGGCATGCCCGGCACTGCCGCCCTGGTCAGAGGGTTGCGTGCGACCGGTGTGGCCGCCGTGGTCAGTGGGGCGGGCCCCACCGTCCTGGCCCTGGACGGGCCGCCCGAGGGATTCGATCCGGGAACAGGATGGCAGGTCTGGCGGTTGGAACCGGACGGGCGCGGTGCACGGGTTGCCCGGGGTAGACTGGGACACGCGGAGCGGGACCCTGTTGCCGCAGGTCGGAAGAGTTGATTACGC
Source organism: Micromonospora citrea (assembly GCF_900090315.1). Classification (NCBI taxonomy): domain Bacteria; kingdom Bacillati; phylum Actinomycetota; class Actinomycetes; order Micromonosporales; family Micromonosporaceae; genus Micromonospora; species Micromonospora citrea. Next base: position 4,688,459 of record NZ_FMHZ01000002.1, read on the forward strand.
TCTAGACTTAGCACAGCCGCGAAGCATGCGATCTCCCTGCGGGTCGGCGCACCCCCGAAGCTTTCGGCGGTCAGCCCGTCACCCCTGCCTAGGCCCACGCCGCACCGCAGTCTGCACAGGTCGCCGCAGAGGGCGAGACCTGCTCACCGATGTCGGTGAGTCGGGAAACCGACCGGCTGCTGTGTTACAGACTCCCGCGACGCGTCCATGCGAGGCGGGTGCACCGAGGCCGCCCGGCCACCTTGCTTTTCGACTCCGGGCAGTCCCGGCCTATCGAGGGAAGGAATCCATTGAGCGACACCACCGACGTGACGTCGGATGTTTCCAACGTCGCTGGCGATGCCACCACCGCCGCCGCCCCCGCCCGTCGTCGGCGCAGCGGCACCGGCCTGTCGGCCATGCTGCTGCCGGAGCTGCAGAGCCTGGCCGCGTCGCTCGGCATCTCGGGCACGGCTCGCATGCGTAAGGGCGAGCTGATCAGCGCGATCTCCGAGCGGCAGGGCGGCGCCGCCGCCGGGACCCCTCGACCGCGGGCCGAGGTCGCGGCCGCCGCCGCCCCCGCCCGCGAGGAGGTCCACGCGGAGGTCCGCGAGACCGCCGAGCGGCCGGAGGCCGAGCGGCGGACCGCGGAGCAGGCTCCGGCGGCCGTCGAGACCGAGACGACTCGCGGCCGGACCCGGCGCAGCCGGGCCGCCGCCGCCGAGGCAAGGGGCGCCGAGGCCCGTCCCGCCGAGGTGCGGGCCGGCGAGGCTCGACCCGCGGAGGCCCGCACGGAGGAGGCCGAGGCCGGCGAGCGTGCCGACCGTGGCGAGGGCCGTGGCCGCGACCGTGCGGAGCGTGCCGACCGTGCGGAGCGTGCCGACCGTGCGGAGCGCGGTGAGCGCGGTGAGCGCGGTGAGCGTGCCGAGCGCGGTGAGCGTGCCGAGCGCGGCGAGCGTGCCGAGCGCGAGCGCGGTGACCGTGCCGAGCGCGGCGAGCGTGCCGAGCGCGGCGAGCGTGCCGAGCGCGGTGACCGTGCCGAGCGCGGCGAGCGGAACGAGCGGGCCGAGCGTGCCGAGCGCGGCGACCGTAACGAGCGCGGCGAGCGGGCCGACCGGGGCGACCGCAACGAGCGGGGCGACCGGGGCCAGCGCGCCGAGCGGGACCGCGCCGACGAGGGCGACGACGACGGCGAGGGCGGCGGCCGGCGGGGCCGGCGCAGTCGCTTCCGGGACCGTCGCCGTGGCCGCGGCGAGCGCGGCGAGGGCGAGGGCGGCGGCGGGCGCGAGCCGCAGGTGAGCGAGGACGACGTCCTCGTGCCGGTGGCCGGCATCATCGACGTGCTCGACAACTACGCGTTCGTGCGGACCACCGGCTACCTGGCCGGCCCGAACGACGTCTACGTCTCGATGTCGCAGATCAAGAAGTACGGCCTGCGGCGCGGTGACGCCATCACCGGCGCGGTGCGTGCCTCGCGCGACGGCGAGCAGCGGCGGGACAAGTACAACCCGTTGGTACGGCTGGACACCATCAACGGGATGGAGCCCGACGAGGCGAAGCGCCGGCCGGAGTTCTACAAGCTCACGCCGCTGTACCCGCAGGAGCGGCTGCGGCTGGAGACCGAGCCGCACATCCTCACCACCCGGGTGATCGACCTGGTCATGCCGCTCGGCAAGGGCCAGCGGGCGCTGATCGTGTCGCCGCCGAAGGCGGGCAAGACGATGGTGCTGCAGGCCATCGCGAACGCGATCACGCACAACAACCCGGAATGCCACCTGATGGTGGTGCTGGTGGACGAGCGACCCGAAGAGGTCACCGACATGCAGCGGTCGGTGAAGGGTGAGGTCATCGCGGCGACGTTCGACCGTCCGCCGCAGGACCACACCACGGTGGCGGAGCTGGCGATCGAGCGGGCGAAGCGCCTGGTCGAGCTCGGCCACGACGTGGTCGTGCTGCTCGACTCGGTGACCCGGCTCGGTCGGTCGTACAACCTGGCGGCGCCGGCCAGCGGCCGGATCATGTCGGGTGGTATCGACTCCACCGCGCTCTACCCGCCGAAGCGCTTCCTGGGTGCGGCCCGCAACATCGAGAACGGCGGCTCGCTGACCATCCTCGCCACCGCGCTGGTGGAGACCGGGTCCATGGCGGACACGGTCATCTTCGAGGAGTTCAAGGGCACCGGTAACGCGGAGCTGAAGCTGGACCGGAAGATCGCCGACAAGCGCACCTTCCCGGCCATCGACATCCACCCGTCCGGCACGCGCAAGGAGGAGATCCTGCTCGCGCCGGAGGAGCTTGCCATCATCCACAAGCTCCGCAAGGTCCTGCACTCGCTGGACTCGCAGGCGGCGCTGGACCTGCTGCTCGACAAGCTCAAGCAGACCCGGACCAACATCGAGTTCCTGATGCAGATCGCCAAGTCGACGCCGGGGGAGTGACCTCTCCCGGACGAGGCAGGTGAGAAGGGCACGGCCGTCGCGGCCGTGCCCTTCTGGCGTTCCCGTGTGCCCCGCGCCCCGCGCCCCGTGCCCCGCGCCCCGTGCCCCGCGCCACCTTGCGCCGTCCGTCCGCCCAGGACGGTTACGATCCGTCATCCTGCGCCGTCCGGCGTCTCAGGTGACGCTCGGTAGCCGATTTTCGCCCCGGCCGTGACCGGTGCCGCCGCTTCGAGCGAGGGTACCGCCGCTGAGCAGCGGCTTGCCGAAAAGTGTGCCGCTTCTCCGGCCTCCCCCCACGCTCCCTTTGCTCTGCACCCGCATGCGCACCGCGCACGCAGCGTGGCCGGTGCGGATTCGGGTGCAGAGCAAAGGGGACGGACGGAGGGGTGGCGAGACCCCGGATGAAATCACCCTGCGTCACGGCGGCGCGCGTCCGGGCCCGGGCCCGGAGTGTGCGGCGCGCCGGCGCGGTCGGGCAACGCCGGCGTGGGCCGGGCAACGCCGGCGTGGGCCGGGCAACGCCGGCGGGGCGAGCTGGCGTCAGGAGGATTGTCTCGGGCGGAACCGTCCCGGAAGGGTGGAGTTTTCCTTCGGTTTGGTTGACAGGTATTGAAACTTCTATTCACAGTCCGGTTGACTGTCGTCCATGCGTACCCGCAGACGATCCGCCCGTCTTGCCGGCGTCCTGCTGCTGACGCCGCTGCTCACCATGGCCGGCACCGTGCCGGCGACCGCCGGTGCGCCGGATCCGGCCACCGACCCCTTCCTCACCGCGGCCGAGGACGCCCCCCGCGCCTCCTCGTACCCCACGAACTCCGTGACGCTCGCCGGCGACCCGGCGGCGAGCGCGTCCGCCGCCGGGACGCCGACCGGCGTGGCGCCGGCCGGCGGTCTGGAGACCGCCAAGACCACCCGCCCGGTCGCCCCGGGCCTCCAGCTCACCTCCTTCGACCGGTACGACGCCGACGGCTGGCTGCGTGCCGACGCGCTGACGGCCGACCTCACCGGCGGCGTCACCGTCGACTACGTGAACTCCGGCGCGGTCAGTCGGGCCGAGCCGCTGCGCCGCGCGGTGGACGCCTCCCGCGCGGTCGCCGCCGTCAACGGCGACTTCTTCGACATCAACAACTCCGGCGCGGCCCAGGGCGTGGGCATCCGCAACGGCGAGCTGGTCCAGTCCGCCGTCAGCGGGCACCGCAACGCCGTCGCGATCACCACCGAAGGGCTCGGCCGGGTGATCGAGGTGAACTTCGACGGGACGGCGACGCTGCCCACCGGTGCGGTGCCGCTGACCCAGTTCAACAACATGATCCAGGCGAACGGGATCGGCGTGTTCACCGCGCTCTGGGGGTCGTACACCCGGGAGCGCGCGGTGGCCGGCGCCGCCCGCGTCACGGAGGTCACCGTGGTCGACGGCCGCGTCGCCACGGTGGCCACGACTGCCGGCACCGGGCCGATCCCGGCCGGCACCACCGTGCTGCTCGGCCGCGACGCCGGCGCGGACGCCCTCGCCGGGCTGCGTCCCGGCGACCCGGTGACGGCCGCCTGGCAGCCCAAGCCCGCCGACGGCAGCAAGCTGCGCGCGGCGGTCGGCGGCGGCAACGTGCTGGTCCGCGACGGCGTGGTGCAGAACATCGCCGACGCGTCGCTGGCCCCGCGCACGTCGGTCGGCTTCTCCGCCGACGGCCGGCGCATGATCCTGCTGACGGTGGACGGCCGGCAGGTCGACAGCCGGGGCGTCACCCAGACCGAGATGGGCCGGATGATGGCCGAACTCGGCGCGCACCACGCGCTCAACCTCGACGGCGGTGGGTCGTCCACGCTGCTCGCCCGCGAGCCGGGAGCGGCGGCCGTGCAGGTGGAGAACAGCCCCTCCGACGGCACGGAGCGCGCGGTGCCCAACGGCCTCGCCCTCTACGCGCCCGAGGGCAGCGGCCGGCTCACCGGCTTCTGGCTGGAGACCGCCAGCGACCCGACCAGCGCGCCCGGCGTCGCGCCGGTGCGCGGCGGCCGTCCCGACCGGGTCTTCCCCGGCCTGACCCGCCGGCTCACCGCCGCCGGCCACGACGAGACGTACGGCCCCGCGGCCGGCGCGCCGCTGTGGCGGGCCAACCCGGCGGCGCACGGCGTCGTCGACAGCAAGGGCGTCTTCCGGGCCGGACTGCCCGGCCGCACCACCGTCACCGCGTGGCGCAACGAGGCCCGGGGCACCCTCGACCTCACCGTGCTCGGCCCGCTGGCCCGGATCGACTCCACGGTGGACCGCGTCGGCCTCGACGGCGCGGAGGGCAGCGCGCTGTTCGGCGTGGTCGGCTACGACGCCGAGGGCAACACCGCCCCGATCGAGCCCGCCGACCTCAAGCTCGACTACGACCGGGACCTGCTGAGGATCGCCCCGACCGCCGACGGCAACCTCGCCGTCACCGCGCTGCGGGACACCGGCTCGGCGCTGGTCACCGTCACGGTCGGTCGCAGCAGCACCGTCCTGCCCGTAACCGTCGGCCTCACCGACGTGCCGGTCGCGAACTTCGACGACGCGGCGGCCTGGAAGTTCAGCCAGGCCCGGGCCAGTGGTGCCGTCGCGCCCGCGCCGGGCCGCACCGGCACCGGCCTGAAGATGACGTACGACTTCAGCCAGTCCACCGGCACCCGGGCCGCGTACGCCGACCCGCCGGCCTGGATCGAGGTGGCCGGCCAGCCGCAGGCGTTCGGCATGTGGATCCACGGCAACGGCACCGGGGAGTGGCCCAGCCTGCACCTGCACGACGCGCAGAACACCCAGCACGTCCTGCGTGGCCCGCTGATCACCTGGAAGGGCTGGAAGTACGTCGAGTTCGCCGTGCCGGCCGGGGTGCAGTACCCGGTGCGGATCCGCCGGTTCTACGTGGCGGAGACCAACGCCGCCGCGCAGTACCGCAGCGAGGTGATCATCGACGACCTGGTGGCGAAGGTGCCGCCGACGGTCGACGCGCCGGCCGAGGCGCCGCGCACCGACCGGGTGGTGCTGCGCGACGGCACGGTCGACGGCGCTCCCTGGCGCTTCGCGGTCATGTCCGACGCGCAGTTCGTCGCGGCGAACCCGGACAGCGACCTGGTCGCCCAGGCCCGCCGTACGCTGCGCGAGGTCAAGGCCGCGAAGCCGGACTTCCTGGTGATCAACGGCGACTTCGTGGACACCGCGTACCCGGCCGACTTCGCGCTGGCGAAGCGGATCCTGGACGAGGAACTCGGCGGCGAGCTGCCGTACTACTACGTGCCCGGCAACCACGAGATCATGGGCGCCCCGATCGCCAACTTCCGGGCCGCGTTCGGCGACACCCAGCGGGTCTTCGACCACAAGGGCACCAGGTTCGTCACGCTGAACTCGTCGACCGGCTCGCTGCGCGGCGGCGGCTTCGACCAGGTGCGGATGCTGCGCGAGGCGCTCGACTCGGCTTCCGGCGACCCGGCCGTCGGCTCGGTGGCCGTGCTGCACCACCACCCGCCGCGCGACCCGAGCCCGGCCAAGGCCAGCCAGCTCACCGACCGGAAGGAGGCGGCGCTGCTGGAGCAGTGGCTGGCCGACTTCCAGCACCGCACCGGCAAGGGGGCGGTCTTCGTCGGCGGGCACGTCGGCACCTTCCACGCCGACCGGGTCGACGGGGTGCCCTACCTGATCAACGGCAACGCGGGCAAGAACCCGTCCACCCCCGCCGAGCAGGGCGGCTTCACCGGGTGGACCGAGTTCGGGGTGGATCCGGTGAGCCCGGCCGAGGCCGACCTGGCCCGGCGGAACCCGCTCGTCGAGGGCCCACGCTGGGTCGCCGCCGAGTTCCACGCGCACGTCGACCGGCTCGAGTTGGCCGCCCCGGCCAGCGTCGCGGTCGGCGCCCCGGCCACGGTCACCGCCACGGTGACCCAGCCGGGCGGCCGTACGGTGCCGGTGGCGGCGCCGGTGAGCGCGGACTGGTCCGCCTCGCCGAACCTGCACGTCGGCTCGGTCCTCGGGCTGAAGCCCTGGCACGTGGCCCGCTTCGACCCGGCCACCGGCAAGCTCACCGCCCTGCGCCCCGGCGCCCAGGTCAAGCTGGCCGTCGACGTCAACGGCGTACGCGCCGAGGCGACCGTCACCCTGACGGCGGCCGCCGCGGCTCCCGCCGCCTGAGCTGAGGCCGGCAGGAAGGGCACCGCCGCGGTGCCCTTCCTGCCACTCGGCGGTCGCCCTCGGCCACCACGGAAGCACTCAGAAGTCGCCCTCGGCCACCTGGAAGACGGTGAGGCCGAGGGCGCGCCACATCCGCACCACCTGCTGGCGGTCGTCGAAGACGCCGACCACCCGGTAGCGGCCGGCGACCTCGCGCTCGTAGATCTCCCGCTTGACCACGGAGTCCTTCCGGTTGTCGCCGACGGCGCGCAGGTGCAGCCCGAGGTAGGGGACGCGGACGTGCCGGGCCAGCCACGCCTCGGTGGCGGGCCGGGCGGTGGCGTCCCGGCCGGAGCAGAAGACCACGCCGTACCCGGCCGCGTGCATCGCCCGGACCGCCGCGATCACCGCCGGGTTCGGTTCGTCCTCGCCGACCCGGGTCATGTCGTACGGGCTGCGCGAGACGTTCAGCGCGACCGTGCCGTCGATGTCGACCAGCACGATCTCCGGCGGCTCGGTCGACGGGGCGTGCACCGTGGCCGGCCGTCCCGTCCGGGCCTGCGGCACCGGCAGCGGCAGGGCGCGCCCCTCCAGGTAGCGCTCGTGCAGCCGGCGGATCCACGCCTCGCCGACCCGGTCGGCCTCCGGGCGGGCGGCGTCGCGGCGCAGGCACTCCGCCAGCGGCACGTCGGTGAAGTCGTGCACCTCGAACTCGGCGCCGTGCCGGGCGGCCAGGTCCGCCCAGTCCCGCAGGGTCCGCGACCGCAGGTTGGTGTCGTCGACGCAGACGTCCGCCCGGGCCCGCAGCAGCGCCTCGACCTGCGCCCGCTGCACCACGGTCACCTGCCACTCGGCCCACTGGGTGAACAGCCGCTCGCCGTGCAGCATCCGGCGCAGGTCGTCGCGGTTGACCCGGACCACGGACGGTTGCAGCGTCCGGGCGAAGGTGGTCTTGCCGGAGGCGGGCAGTCCCCGGGTGGCGATCAGGCGGGTCATCGCTCCTCCGTGTCGTGTGTGCGTCCGGACGTGGGGGCGGCGCCCCACCGTGCCCCGGCCGGGGCACGGCCGCGGGCGGCGGCGCTCGTGCCCGAGGCGGCACCGTCGCGGGCGGCGGCCGTGCCGGGATGAATGCCCGTCCAGGCGGCGGGAATGCAGACGGAGAGGCGTGCGTTGTCGATGCCGGACCAGCCGTGCGGCCCGGGTGCCGGGTCGGCCCGCGCCCATGGCACACTGGTCAATCGGCCACCGGTTCCGGTTCACGCCCGAGCCCGTCGCACGTGGCGACGGACACCGAAGGCGACCCGGCGACCATCCACGAAAGGACCGAGGCGACATGAAGCCCAACATCCACCCGGAGTACGTGACCACCGACGTCACCTGCTCCTGCGGCAACACCTTCACCACCCGCAGCACCGCCAAGGGCGGCTCGATCCACGTCGAGACCTGCAGCGCCTGCCACCCGTTCTACACCGGCAAGCAGCGCGTCCTGGACACCGCCGGGCGGGTCGCGAAGTTCCAGCAGAAGTACGCCAAGGTTCAGGCCAAGAAGGCCAAGTAACTCCTCGTTCGGCGCCCGCGCCCGGTTTCGTGCCGGACGCGGGCGTCGTCCGTATCCACCCCGTTTCGTCCTCCGCCCGTCCCGTCGTCGAAGGAGCCTCCCCAGCATGAGCAGCGAGCGCCTGGCCGCCCTCCTCGACGAGTACGCCGAGCTGGAGAAGCGGCTGGCGGACCCGGCGATCCACGCCGACCAGAACACCGCCCGCCGGGTCGGCCGGCGCTACGCCGAGCTGGTCGGACTGCACAAGGCGGCCGGGGAGCTGGAGCAGGCCCGCGCCGACCTCGCCGCCGCCCGGGAGCTGGCCGCCGAGGACGCGTCCTTCGCGGCGGAGGCGGAGTCCATCGCGGCGACCCTGCCGGCCCTCGAGGAGCGGCTGGCCGAGCTGCTCATCCCGCGCGACCCGCACGACGCCAAGGACGTGATCGTCGAGATCAAGGCCGGCGAGGGCGGGGAGGAATCGGCGCTCTTCGCCGGCGACCTGCTGCGGATGTACACCCGCTACGCCGAGCGGCGCGGCTGGCTCACCGAGGTCATCGACGCCCAGGAGTCGGACCTGGGCGGGGTGAAGGACGTCTCGCTGGCGATCAAGACCAAGGGCGTGCCCGAGGGCGGCAACGGCGTCTGGTCGCGGCTCAAGTGGGAGGGCGGCGTTCACCGGGTGCAGCGCGTCCCGGTCACCGAGTCGCAGGGCCGCATCCACACCAGCGCCGCCGGCGTGCTGGTGCTGCCCGAGGCCGAGGACGTGGACGTCACCATCGACCCGAACGACCTGCGCATCGACGTGTTTCGCTCGTCGGGGCCGGGCGGACAGTCGGTGAACACCACCGACTCGGCGGTGCGGATCACCCACGTCCCGACCGGCATCGTGGTCTCCTGCCAGAACGAGAAGTCCCAGTTGCAGAACCGCGAGCAGGCGATGCGGATCCTGCGCGCCCGGCTGCTGGCGGCTGCCCAGGAGCAGGCCGACGCGGCCGCCTCGGACGCCCGCAAGGCGCAGGTGCGCACCGTGGACCGCTCGGAGCGGATCCGCACCTACAACTTCCCGCAGAACCGGATCACCGACCACCGGATCGGCTACACCGCGTACAACCTGGACCTGGCGCTCGCCGGCGACCTGGACGGCGTCCTCGACGCCCTCGCGGAGGCCGACCGCGCCGCCCGCCTGGCCGGCGACACCGAGCTGACCCGCCGCTGACCCCGGCCGGGCACCCACCACCCGGCCCGACGGTCCGCGCCCCGCACACGCCGCCGGCCCGGGACCGGTGCGGGCGGCGGGGTCAGGAGGCGCGGGGGCGGGCCTTCGCCCGGAGCATCTCGCGGTCGGCCGCCTCGAAGGCGGCGCTGAGGGCGTCGCGCAGGCCGGGGCCGGAGGCGCCCACCTCGGCGAAGCCGACGCTGACCCCGACCGGCGTGCCGGGCACCAGGGACTCCCAGTCCTCCGCGCGTACCGCCGCGTCGATGCGGCGACCCACCTCGGCCGCCTCGGTCATCCCGGCGTGCGGGAGCACCACGACGAACTCGTCGCCGCCGTAGCGGGCCACGAAGTCGCCGCGGCGCATCACCCGGTTGATCACCCCGGCGACGCGCTGGAGCACCAGGTCGCCGGAGTGGTGGCCGTGCCGGGTGTTGACCGCCTTGAAGCCGTCCAGGTCGCACACGCCGATCACCACCCGGTCGCCGCCGGCGACCACCGTGGCGATGTAGCGCTCCAGCCGGCGCCGGTTGGGCAGCCCGGTCAGCGGGTCGGTCAGCGCCTCGCCCTCGAAGCGGGCCGCCTCGCGGCGCATCTCCTCGTGGTCGATGCGGGCGGCGATGCCGTCGATGTAGACGTCGCGGAGCCGGTCGTTGCGCTGGGCGGCCAGCCGGAACGCCAGCCGGTCGGCCCGGTGCGCGCCCGCGTGGTCGCCGGAGCGGGCGAGGGCGATGCTGCGCAGCCGCGCCGGCTCGGCGGCGCCCAGCGTCTCGCTGGAGACCTGGACGGTGTCCAGCCGGGTGGCCGCCTCGATCGGGCGGCCCTCGGCGACGGCCAGACAGACCTGGCCGAGCAGGCGCATGTCGCGGGCCCGGGCGCTGTCCCCGCCGTGACCGAGCAGCCGCGCCGGAGCCGCCTCCGTGCCGACCTCCAGCCGGTCGCCGAGGGCGCCCCGCCGGGCGGCGGCGTAGCCGTAGGCGGCCAGGCTGCTCGGGCGCAGCTTCCCGGCCCGGCCGCTGCGCAGGAACCGGTCCAGGTCGGCGGCGACGTCCCGCAGCACCCGCAGGCAGCCGTCGCTGTCGCCGTTGTGGTCCAGCGCCACGGCGTTGCGCAGTCGGATGCCCGGGGCGGCGAAGGTCTCCTCCGGGATCCCGGCGGCCGTGCCGAGCTGCCGGGCCCGCTCGATCGCGCCGAGGGCGTAGCCGTGGAAGCTGAGGTAGGAGTACGCCATCGCCAGGTCGTGCCAGCCCCACGCGGTGTCCCGGTCGGGATCGGGCACCGCGCCCAGCGCCCGGGCGGCCCTCACCAGGTGGGTGACGCAGCGGTCCAGCGCGCCCTGGTGGTGCGCGGCGAGCGCGGCGAGCGCGTTGAGGTGCCCGTGCAGGTAGGGCTCGGCGAGGTCGCGGACGGCCGTGGAGGCCTCCTCGATGGCCCGCGTGTATTCGGCCGTCCGCCCGAGGTTGATCACCGCCGAGAGGCGCTGCACCAGGGCGTCGGCCCGCGCGTACGGGTCGGTGGTGGTGCGGATGACCGGGTCGAGGATCGCGTACGCCTCGGCGGAACGGCTGGACTCCTGCAACGCCCGGGACCGCGTCAGGGCGTCAACCTGGTCGGTGACCCGGTCGAGCCAACCCACCCCGCGACCTCCTGTCGGTGTGCGCCCGGACGCATCCGCTCGTGATGTCGGCCGCGACGCCTCATGATTATCGCGTGACGACCGCGCCGCAACAGCCGTCCGAAGGGACGAGACGGCAACGCCCCTCCGTGACGGTGGCCCGGGCGGCCCGAGCCCTGGCCGACGCCGGGGTGGAGGCGGCCCGCGCCGAGGCCGAGCAGTTGGCCGCGTACGTGCTGGGGGTGCCCCGGGGGCGGCTGGCGCTGGCCGACGGGTTCACCGCCGAGCAGCTCGAGCGCCTCGACGGGCTGGTCGCCCGGCGGGCCGACCGGGAGCCGCTGCAGCACCTCACCGGCGTCGCCGGCTTCCGGCACCTGGAGCTGGCCGTCGGGCCGGGCGTCTTCGTGCCCCGCCCGGAGACCGAGCTGCTCGCCGGCTGGGGGATCGCGCGGGGCCGGGACATGGCCGCCCCGCTGGTGGTGGACCTGTGCAGCGGCTCCGGCGCCATCGCGCTGTCGGTCGCCCAGGAGCTGCCGGCGGCCCGGGTGGTGGCGGTGGAACGCTCGGCCGAGGCGCTGCCCTGGCTGCGGCGCAACGCGGCGGCCCGCGCCGCGGCGGGGGACCGGCCCATCGAGGTGGTGGCGGCGGACGTGACCGCCCCGGACCTGCTGGCCGATCTCGCCGGCCGGGTCGACGTGCTGCTCTGCAACCCGCCGTACGTGCCGTCCGCCGTCGCCGTGCCACCGGAGGTGGGCCGGCACGACCCGGCCGGCGCGGTCTTCGGCGGCGCCGACGGTCTGGCGGTGATCCGTCCCGTGGTCGCCCGGGCGGCGGTACTGCTGCGCCCCGGCGGGGTGTTCGGCGTCGAGCACGACGACACGCACGGCGCGGCGGTGCCCGGCCTGCTGGCCGCGGACGGCCGGTTCGAGGCGGTCGCCGCGCACCCGGACCTGGCCGGGCGGCCCCGCTTCGCGACCGCGTCCCGCCGGGCGGACGGCCCGCACGCCGGCGCGGGCCCGGCGTGGCAGACTGACTCCTCGTGATGCTCTACGACTGCCGGTCGCCCGCCGACCGGGACCGCGGCATCGCCGCTGCCATCGAGGCGGTCAAGAACGGCGAGCTGGTCGTCCTGCCGACCGACACGGTCTACGGGATCGGCGCGGACGCGTTCACCCCGTACGCGGTCAAGGCCCTGCTGGACGCCAAGGGCGGTCGGCACGTGCCGCCGCCGGTGCTGATCGGCTCCCGGCACACCCTCGACGGCCTGGTCTACTCGCTGCCGCAGGCGGCGCGCGACCTGGTGGAGGCGTTCTGGCCCGGCGCGCTGACGATCGTCGTCGAGCACTCGCCGAGCCTGCGCTGGGACCTCGGTGACACGTCCGGGACGGTGGCGGTGCGGATGCCGCTGCACCCGGTGGCGCTGGAGGTGCTGCGCGAGACCGGCCCGATGGCGGTCGCCTCGGCCAACAAGACCGGCCAGCCGGCCGCGCTCACCGCCGAGGCGGCCCGCGACCAGCTCGCCTACTCGGTGCGGGCCTACCTGGAGGCCGGGCCGTGCCCGGATCCGGTGCCGAGCACGATCGTCGACCTCACCGGCGACGCGCCGCGGGTGCTGCGCCAGGGCGCCGTTGCGCTGGAGAAGCTGCGCGACGTGGTGCCGGACATCCTCGCCGGCCAGGGGGTCTGAGTGCCGCCGTTCACCGTGTTGCACGTCTGCATGGGCAACATCTGCCGGTCCCCGATGGCGGAGCGGCTGCTGGCCCTCGCCGTGCGGGAGCGGCTGGCCCGCCGGGAGGCCGACCCGGGCCGCGCCGACGAGCTGGTGCACAGCCACAGCGCCGGCACCGGCGGCTGGCATGCCGGCGAGGAGATGAACCCGCCGGCCGCCCGGCAGGTCACCGGCCGGGGCGGCAGCGTCGCCGGCTTCGCCGCGCGCAAGCTCCGCTCGGACCACATCGACGCCGCCGACCTGGTGCTCACCGCCACCGCCGACCAGCAGGAGTACGTGGTGGCGCTGCGTCCCGACGCCGCGGCGCGCACCTTCGTGCTGGGCGAGTTCGGTCGGCTGCTCGCCGCCGTCGACGCGGCGGGGCTGCCCCCGGCCGAGGCCACCCCGGAGGGGGTGTACGCGCGGGGCGTGGCCCTGGTGGCCGCCGCCCACGCCGCGCGGGAGGGCACCACCGCCCTGCCCACCGACGATCTCGACGACCCGTGGGGGCGCGGCGACCAGTGCTTCGGCCGGGTGGCCGACGAGATCGAGGAGACCGTCCACCCCCTGGCCGCCGCGCTGCTGCCGTAACCCGCCCGAGGTACCCCCGCGCGTGAGTTTCCTGCGGGTTTGGGAGAAAGGGGCGGTGAAGAGGGCTTTTCGGGTCATTCTGGGTTGGTCCTGACCGGCTCCTGCGGGGAGAGCTGATGACCCGGGCACGCCTCGACAAACTGTTCACCGTGCTGATCGCCGGCGTGCTGGCCGGGCTGGCGCTCGCGGTGGCGGCCCTGCCGGCCGCGCTGGTGTTCGGGATCGGGTTCACGGCGCTCGCCGCGCCGTACTCGGAACTGCCCAACACGCTGCGCACGCCGCCGACGGCCCAGCGGTCCAACCTCTACGCCAACGACGGCACCACCCTGATCACGTCCTTCTACCAGGAGGACCGGGTGGACGTGCCGCTGGCCGAGGTCGCGCCGGTGATGCGGCACGCGATCATCGCCGCCGAGGACGCCCGGTTCCACGAGCACAGCGGTGTCGACCTGCGCGGCGTGGTGCGGGCCTTCACGGCCAACCGGCGCGACGGGACGACCCGGCAGGGCGCGTCGACGCTGACCATGCAGTACGTGCGCAACGTGCTCAGCAGCGACCCCCGGCTCAGCGAGCGGCAGCGCGCCGCCGCCACCGAGATCAGCACCGCCCGCAAGATCCAGGAGATGCGGTACGCGCTGGCCCTGGAGCGGGAGCTGACCAAGGACGAGATCCTCACCCGCTACCTCAACATCGCCTACTTCGGCGCCGGGGCGTACGGGGTGGCCGCCGCGAGCAAGCGCTACTTCTCCAAGACGCCGGCCGACCTCACCCTGGCCGAGGCCGCGCTGCTGGCCGGACTGGTCCGCTCCCCGCACACCGACGACCCGATCAACGGCGACGCGGACGCGGCGCTCGCCCGCCGGGCGTACGTGCTCGACCAACTGGTCGAGTCGGGGCACGTCGCCGCCGACGCGGCGGCCCTGGCCGGGGCCGAGCAGTTGCGGCTGCGGCCCAGCCAGACGCCGAACGACTGCACGGCGGTGCCGGCGGAGCACAACGACTGGGGCTTCTTCTGCGACTGGTTCACCCGCTGGTGGAACGCCCAGCCGGCGTTCGGCGCGACCGTCGACGAGCGGCAGCTCACGCTGCGCCGGGGCGGCTTCTCCATCGTCTCGTCGCTCGACCCGGCGGTGCAGCGCGCCGCCACCGAGCAGGTCCGCCGGGTCTACCAGATGGACGACCGCCGGGCGGCGCCGACGGCGGTGGTCCAGCCCGGCACGGGCCGGGTGCTCGCCATGGCGGTGAACCGGAACTACAGCGTGGCCGGCAACCCGGCCGGGCAGAAGAACCACCCGAACACGGTCAACCAGTTGGTCGCCGGGGGCGGGGCGATCGACGGCTACCAGGCCGGCTCGACGTTCAAGCTCTTCACCATGCTGGCCGCGCTGGAGGCCGGGCTGCCGCTGAGCACGGAGTTCGACGCGCCGGGACGGATCGTGACCGACTTCCCGGTGACCGGGGCGGCGAGCTGCGACGGGTACTGGTGCCCGGAGAACGCCAGCGCCGCGATGGACGGGCGGCACACCATGTGGACCGCCTTCGGCGAGTCGGTCAACACCTACTTCGCCTGGCTGGCCGAGCGGGTCGGCGCGGACCGGGTGGTGGAGATGGCCGAGCGGCTGGGCATCGTCTTCCGGGCCGGGGACGACGCGCGGCTGGCCCGCCACGGCGCCCGCGAGTGGGGGCCGTTCACCCTCGGCGTCTCCGCCACCACCCCGCTCGACCTGGCCGGCGCGTACGCGGCGGTGGCGGCCGAGGGGACGTGGTGCGCGCCGCTGCCCGTCGTCTCGGTCACCGACGCCGCCGGACGCCCGGTGGCCGCCGCCGCGCCGGACTGCCGGCGGGCGGTCGACGCGGACGTGGCGCGGGCGGCGGCGGACGCGGCCCGCTGCCCGGTCGGCGACCAGTCGATGTACCGGGAGTGCGACCGCGGCACCGCCGAGGGGCTGCGCCGGCAGCTCGGCCGCCCGGTGGCCGGCAAGACCGGCAGCTCGGACGGGTACGCGACCGAGACGGTGGTCGCCTTCACCCCGCAGCTGGCGGTCGCCTCGATCGCCGCCAACCCCGACGACCCGCGCGACGCCGTCGGCCAGCGGGTGCAGCGGCAACTGGTCGAGGCGGTGGGCGAGGTGCTCTCGTTCGCCCTGCGCGACCAACCCGTGCGGGACTTCGTGCCGCCCAGCGAGGTGATCGCCTTCCGGGTCACCGGCGCCCGCACCGGCGACTGACAGCCGTTTCGCGCCGCAGCGGCCGGACGTCAGCGCGGGCCGGGCTCCGGGCCCGGTCGGCGGGCCGCCTGCTCCGCGCCCCGGGCGATGTTGCGGGCCATCCCACCGAAGACCACCGCGTGGAAGGGCGCGACGGCCCCCCAGTAGGCGTGCCCGGCCAGGCCGCGGGGCAGGAACACGGCCCGCTGGTGGTAGCGGCTGCGGCCGCCGTCCAGCGGGGTCACCCGCATCTCCAGCCAGGCCCGGCCGGGCAGCCGCATCTCGGCGCGCAGCCGCAGCAGCTCGCCCGGCACGATCTCCTCCACCCGCCAGAAGTCGAGCGCCTCGCCGACCCGGAGGCGGTGCGGGTCGCGCCGGCCGCGGCGCAGGCCCACGCCGCCGACCAGCCGGTCCAGCCAGCCCCGGGCCGACCAGGCCAGCGGGAACGAATACCAGCCGTGCTCGCCGCCGACGCCTTCGACGACCCGCCACAGGGCGGCCGGCGGCGCGTGGACGGCCCGTTCGCGGACGTCGGTGTAGGCGGTGCCGCCGGACCACTGCGGGTCGCTGGGCAGCGGTTCGGCAGGCGCGTCCGGGCCGCTCGCCGTCGACCAGCGGGTCTCCACCTCCCCGTCGCGTACCTTCGCCAGGGCCAGGGCGACCGCCTCGTCGAAGCCGGTCAGCCCTTCCGGCGGCTCCGGGACGTACGCGGCGATGTCGTGCTCGCGGGCGACGGCCTCGTGGACCAGGCTCTCCACCAGCGGCCGGGCGATCTTGTTCGGCACCGGGGTGACCAGCCCGACCCAGTACGAGGAGAGCGACGGGGTCAGCGGCCGCACCGGCACGATGATCCGCCGGCGCAGCCCGGCCACCCGCGCGTAGCGCTGCATCATGTCCTGGAAGGTGAGGACGTCCGGCCCGCCGATGTCGAAGGCGCGGTTGACCTCGGGCGGCAGGGTCGCGCAGCCGACCAGGTAGCGCAGCACGTCGCGGACGGCGATCGGCTGGATCCGGTTGCGTACCCAGCGCGGGGTGACCATGCCCGGCAACCGCTCGGTGAGGTAGCGCAGCATCTCGAACGACGCCGACCCGGAGCCGATGATCACGGCCGCCCGCAGCACCGCCGTCGGCACCCCGCTGCCGAGCAGGATCCGCCCCACCTCGGCCCGAGAGCGCAGGTGCGCCGACGGGACGTGGCTCCCCTTTGCCGGCTCCGGCCCGCCGAGGTAGACGATCCGGCGTACGCCGGCGGCGCGGGCCGCGGTCACGAAGTTCGCCGCGGCCTCCCGGTCGGCGGCCTCGAAGCCGGCCTGCCCGAGCGAGTGGACGAGGTAGTAGGCGACGTCCACGCCCTCGAACGCGGCCGACAGCGTCTCCGGCTTGCGCAGGTCGCCCTCGGCGATCTCGGCCCGCGCCGCCCAGGGGACGTCCCGCAGCCGGCCGGCCCGGCGGGCGAGGCAGCGCACCGCGTGCCCCTCGGCCAGCAGCCGGGGTGCGAGCCGCCCACCGATGTAACCCGTCGCTCCGGTCACCAGGCATCTCACGGCTTCCAGTCTGCGGCCCAATAGACTCTGGCGCTGTGACTATCGAGACGAGCACCTTCTGGGGGCCGGACTTCGAGCAGCTCCGCGCGACCGATCCGGAGATCGCCGGGGTGGTGCTCGGCGAGCTGGACCGGTTGCGGGGCGGCCTGCAACTGATCGCCAGTGAGAACCTCACCTCCCCGGCGGTGCTCGCGGCGCTCGGCTCGACCCTGACCAACAAGTACGCCGAGGGCTATCCGGGCCGGCGCTACTACGGTGGCTGCGCCGAGGTCGACCGGGCCGAGGAGATCGGCATCGCCCGGGCCAGGGAGCTCTTCGGCGCGGAGCACGCCAACCTCCAGCCGCACTCGGGGGCGAGCGCCAACCTGGCCGCGTACGCGGCGCTGGTGCAGCCGGGCGACACGGTGCTCGCCATGGACCTGCCGCACGGCGGTCACCTCACCCACGGCAGCCGGGTCAACTTCTCCGGCAAGTGGTTCCACACCGTCGGCTACACCGTCCGGCGGGACACCGAGCTGATCGACTACGACGAGGTGCGAGACCTCGCCCGCGCCCATCGCCCCAAGATGATCATATGCGGGGCCACGGCGTATCCCCGGTTGATTGAATTCTCGCGGTTCCGCGAGATCGCCGACGAGGTCGGCGCCTACCTGATGGTGGACGCGGCGCACTTCATCGGGCTGGTCGCGGGGAAGGCGATCCCGTCGCCGGTGCCGCACGCCGACGTCGTCTGCGCCACCACCCACAAGGTGCTGCGCGGGCCGCGCGGCGGCATGATCCTCTGCCGGGAGTCGCTGGCCCAGCGGATCGACAAGGCGGTCTTCCCGTTCACCCAGGGCGGGCCGCTGATGCACGCCGTCGCGGCGAAGGCCGTCGCGCTGCGCGAGGCCGCCCAGCCCGAGTTCCGGGCGTACGCGGCGCAGGTGGTGGGCAACGCCCAGGCGCTCGCCGTCGGGCTGGCCGCCGAGGGCATGCGCCCGGTCTCCGGCGGCACCGACACCCACCTCGCCCTGATCGACCTGCGCGAGACGGGCGTGACCGGCGCGGACGCCGAGGCTCGCTGCGACGCCGCCGGCATCACCCTGAACAAGAACGCCATCCCGTACGACCCGCAGAAGCCGATGGTCGCCTCCGGCATCCGCGTCGGCACCCCGAGCGTGACCACGCAGGGGATGCGGGAGGGGGAGATGCACCGGATCGCGGGTCTGATCGCCCGCGCGGTGCGCACCGACCCCGCCGCCCCGGGGGGCGCCGACGAGCTGGCCCGGATCGCGTCCGAGGTGACCGCGCTGGTCGCCGACTTCCCGGCGTACCCCCGTGGCTGAGCCCGGGGTGCGCGAGCCGGCGGCGACCACGCCGGCCGACCGGCGGTGGCGGCTGCGGCACCTGCCGGTCCTGCTGGGCGCCAGCGGCGCGCTGGTCGCGGTGGCCGCGCTGGTCGGCGCGCTGACCGGCGGCGCGGACGCGGCGCTGGGCGCGGCGGCCGGGGTCGGTGTCACGGCGGCCAGCTTCACCCTGACGACCGTCGTGCTGGCCTGGGCCGACTCGGTGAACCCGCAGCTCGTGCTGCCGCTCGGCCTCGGCCTGTACGCGGTCAAGATGACCCTGCTCGGCGTCGTGATGGTGGCCGTGGCGTCGACCGGCTGGGCGGGGCTGATCCCGCTCTGCCTGGGCATCGCCGCCGGGGTGGTGGTGTGGACCGGCGTGCACATCTGGTGGCTCACCACGGTGCACGCCCGCCGGTCCCGCTCCTGAGCTGCGTCGTCCCACCACTCGGAACGGCACGGGAAGCTGTCGCCGACCGGTCATTTCCACGGCGGCGGAAGGGGAGTAGCGTGCCTCCAGACGACGCTGCCCGCTCCGGCCCACACAACGACGGTTGTGCGGGGGGCGAGGCACAGCCTCGTAATCCCGACTGATATCGTTCGCCCCGTCATGGCTGGTGACCAAACCCCCCGACCCACCGGCGGCCCGGACGACGTTCCGACCGGAGCCGGCCAGGGTTGGACCGCGCTCAGCTATCTGATCGCGGGCATGCTCGTGTGGGGCTTCATCGGCTGGCTGGTCGACCAGTGGCTCGACTCCGGGGGCATCGCCACCGGGATCGGCGTCGTGCTCGGCATGGCCGGGGGGATCATCCTGGTCGTCCGCAAGCTCGGCACGCCTACTTAGGAAGGGACGCGGTGTTCGGACAGGCGAACGTCCTGGCACAGGGCGAGGCAGCATTCCCACCCAGCGTGGAGGATTTCTACCTGCCCAGCATCCTCCCGTGGGGTGCGGAGAACTCCTACTGGTTCACCAAGATCACGGCGATGGTCTGGCTGGCCGTCGGCGTCCTGATCATCTTCTTCCTGGCCACCTACCGCAAGCCGCAGCTGGTGCCGACGAAGAAGCAGTGGATCGCCGAGTCCATCTACGGCTTCGTGCGCAACAACATCGCGGTCGACATGATCGGGCACGCGGGTGTGCGGTTCGCGCCGTACTTCACCACGCTGTTCTGCTTCATCCTGCTGACCAACTTCTTCGCGATCGTGCCGCTGTTCCAGATCTCGCCGAACTCGCACATCGCCTTCCCGGCGTTCCTCGCGGTGATCAGCTACGTGCTCTTCATCTACGCGGGCATCAAGCACCACGGCGCCGGCAAGTTCATCAAGAACTCGCTCATCCCGCCGGCACCCTGGTACATCCTGCCGCTGCTGATCCCGATCGAGTTCTTCTCGACCTTCCTCGTCCGGCCCTTCTCGCTCGCCGTGCGTCTCTTCGCGAACATGTTCGCCGGCCACATGCTCCTGCTGGTCTTCACGCTCGGCGGCTTCGCGATGCTCAACGCGAACGCCTGGCTGGCGCCCGTCTCGGTGCTGTCCTGGGTGATGACCATCGCGCTCACCTTCCTCGAGTTCCTGGTGATCTGCCTGCAGGCGTACGTCTTCACGGTCCTGACCGCGAGCTACGTGCAGGGCGCGCTCGCCGACGAGCACTGATCCATCCCGCACCAACCGTTGTCGTCCCGCGTGACCGTCACGCGTGATAACCAGGAGGAACCCACTAATGGACATCGTCGCCGCGGTAGAGGGCAGCACCGCCGCCATCGGCTACGGCCTCGCCGCCATCGGCCCGGGTATCGGCGTCGGCCTGGTCTTCGCCGCCTACATCCAGTCGACCGCCCGCCAGCCGGAGTCGTCCAAGATGACCCTGCCGTACGTCTGGATCGGCTTCGCCGTCATCGAGGCGCTCGCGCTGCTGGGCATCGCCTTCGGCTTCATCTGGCAGGGCAACCTCTAATCCCGCCCTTCGACCGGGAGGTTTCCCATGTTCCTGCTCGCCGCTGAGGGCGGTGAAGGCCACAACCCGATCATCCCGATCTGGCAGGAGATCGTGGTCGGTGGCATCGCCTTCGCCCTGCTCTGCATCGTGCTGATGAAGTTCGTCTTCCCCCGCATGGAGCAGACGTTCCAGGCCCGGGTCGACGCGATCGAGGGTGGCATCAAGCGGGCCGAGGCCGCCCAGGCCGAGGCCAACCAGCTCCTCGAGCAGTACCGCGCCCAGCTCGCCGAGGCGCGGACCGACGCCGCGAAGATCCGGGACGACGCCCGGGCCGACGCCGAGGGCATCCGGCAGGACATCCTCGCCAAGGCGCGGGAGGAGTCCGACCGCATCATCGCGGCCGGCAAGGAGCAGCTCGCCGCCGAGCGGGCGACCATCGTGCGCGAGCTGCGCACCGAGGTCGGCACGATCGCGGTGGACCTGGCCAGCAAGATCGTCGGGGAGTCGCTCGCCGACGAGGCGCGTCGCAAGGGCACCGTCGACCGGTTCCTGAGCGGTCTCGAGAGCGCGGGGGCCCGCTGATGCAGGCCGCCAGCCGGGAGTCGTACAAGGTCGCGGCCGAACGCCTCGACGCGTACGTCCGCGGCGCGGAGCCGTCGGCGGTGGCCACCACCGCCGACGAACTCCTCTCCGTCGCCGACCTGCTGCGGCGCGAGCCGCGGCTGCGCCGGGCGCTCTCCGACCCGGCCCGCTCGGGTGCGGACCGTTCCGCCCTGCTCGGCGAGGTGCTCCGGGGCAAGATCGGTGCCGAGGCGCTGGATCTGCTGGCCTCGGTGGTCTCCGGCCGTTGGTCGGCGCCGTCGGAGCTGCTCGACGCCGTCGAGCGGCTGGGCATCGACGCGCTCCTGGCGAGTGCCGACTCCGCGGGCGAGCTGGGCGAGGTCGAGGACGAGCTGTTCCGCTTCGGGCAGGTCGTCTCCGGCTCGCCGGAGCTGTCCAGCGCGCTGGCCGACCCGACCGTCCCGGCCACCCGGCGGGCCACGCTGGTGGACCAGCTGCTCGCCGACAAGGCCCGGCCGGTCACCGGCTACCTCGTCGGGGTCGCGCTCGCCGGCTTCGGCGGACGCAACTTCGCCGGGGCGCTCAGCCGGCTGGTCGAACTCGCCGCCGACCGGCGGGACCGGCAGGTGGCGTACGTGACCGTCGCGGCCCCGTTGAGTGAGGAGGAGGAGCGCCGGCTGGGCGCCAGCCTCTCCGCGATATACGGTCGAGAGGTTTCCGTCAAGCAGACGGTGGACCCTGGAATCCTCGGTGGCGTCAGCGTGCGGGTCGGCTCCGACCTGTACGACGGCACCGTCCTGCGCCGCCTCAACGAGAGCCGCAACGCGCTCGCGAAGCGCTGAGGCGGCACTGCCGCCCAGCGCCCTGATAGACGCCATTCGGACCGGTCGGTACTAGGTATCCCGGGCCCCTGATACTTAAGGAAGCAGAGGATGGCCGAGCTGACCATCTCGACGGAGGAGATCCGCGGCGCCCTGGAGCGCTACGTCTCCTCCTACTCGTCCGAACTCTCCCGCGAGGAGGTCGGCACCGTCGCCGACACCGGCGACGGCATCGCCCACGTCGAGGGTCTTCCCTCGACCATGACCAACGAGCTCCTGGAGTTCGAGGACGGCACCCTGGGTGTGGCGCTGAACCTCGACGTCCGGGAGATCGGTGTCGTCGTTCTCGGTGACTCCGCCAAGCTCGAAGAGGGCCAGCGCGTCAAGCGCACCGGCCGGGTGCTCTCGGTGCCGGTCGGCGACGCCTTCCTCGGCCGCGTGGTCAACGCGCTCGGCCAGCCGATCGACGGGCTCGGCGACATCGCCAACGAGGGCTTCCGCGAGCTGGAGCTCCAGGCCCCGAACGTGATGTCCCGGCAGTCCGTCGACGAGCCGCTGCAGACCGGTCTCAAGGCCGTCGACGCCATGACCCCGATCGGCCGCGGTCAGCGTCAGCTGATCATCGGCGACCGGAAGACCGGCAAGACCACCGTCGCGCTGGACACCATCCTCAACCAGCGGGACAACTGGCGCTCCGGCGACCCGAAGAAGCAGGTCCGCTGCATCTACGTCGCCATCGGCCAGAAGGCCTCCACGGTCGCCTCGATCAAGGGCGTCCTGGAGGAGGCGGGCGCGATGGAGTACACGACGATCGTCGCCTCCCCGGCCTCCGACCCGGCCGGCTTCAAGTACCTCGCCCCCTACACCGGCTCGTCCATCGGGCAGCACTGGATGTACGGCGGCAAGCACGTCCTGATCGTCTTCGACGACCTGAGCAAGCAGGCCGAGGCGTACCGCGCCGTGTCGCTGCTGCTGCGTCGCCCGCCGGGCCGCGAGGCGTACCCGGGTGACGTCTTCTACCTGCACTCCCGTCTGCTGGAGCGCTGCGCGAAGCTCTCCGACGAGCTGGGCGGCGGCTCGATGACCGGCCTGCCGATCATCGAGACGAAGGCCAACGACATCTCGGCCTTCATCCCGACCAACGTCATCTCCATCACCGACGGCCAGATCTTCCTGGAGACCGACCTGTTCAACCAGGGCGTCCGGCCGGCCATCAACGTCGGCACCTCGGTCTCCCGGGTCGGTGGCGCCGCGCAGGTGAAGCCGATGCGGAAGGTCGCCGGTTCGCTGCGGCTCAACCTGGCCCAGTACCGCGAGCTGGAGGCGTTCGCCGCCTTCGCCTCCGACCTGGACAAGGCCTCCCGGGCCCAGTTGGAGCGCGGTTCCCGCCTGGTCGAGCTGCTCAAGCAGGCGAACTACTCGCCGTACCCGGTGCAGGAGCAGGTCGTCTCGGTCTGGGCCGGCACCGAGGGCAAGCTCGACGACATCCCGGTGGGCGAGGTCCGCCGCTTCGAGTCGGAGTTCCTCCAGTACCTGCGCCACAAGCACGAGGGCGTACTGGCCTCGATCGCCGACAACCAGTGGAACGACGACATCATCGGCTCGCTCGACGCCGCCATCGCCGACTTCAAGCAGGTCTTCCTCGGCAAGGCCGACGAGCGTCGGATCAACGAGGCCCCGGCCTCGCCGCTGGAGGGCGACGAGAACCGCGAGACGGTGACCCGCTACCGGGACGGCGCGGGCGACCGCCCGGCCGAGAACCAGTAAGGGCTGATCCATGGCGGCCCAGGTACGCGTTCTTCGTCAACGGATCCGCTCGGCGAAGGGGATGAAGAAGATCACCAAGGCGATGGAGCTCGTGGCGACGAGCCGGATCGCCAAGGCCCAGGCCCGGGTGGAGGCGTCCCTGCCGTACGCCCAGGCCATCACCGGTGTGCTCACGGCGCTGGCGTCCAACGCGCGGATCGACCACCCGCTGCTCACCCCGCGTCCGCGGGTGCGGCGGGCGGGCGTCCTGCTGGTGACCGCCGACCGTGGTCTCGCCGGCGGTTACAGCTCCAACGCGATCAGGATGGCGGAGTCGCTGCTGGCGCGGCTCCGCGCCGACGGCAAGGAGCCGGTGCTCTACGTCATCGGGCGTAAGGGCGTGGGCTTCTTCCGCTTCCGGGACCGGCCGATCGAGGCGAACTGGACCGGGTTCTCGGAGCAGCCGGCGTTCAGCGACGCCCGCGCCGTGGGCGAGACGCTGATCAAGGCGTTCACGGCCGGCGCGGACGACGTCGACGGCGGCCCGGGGGCGGACGGGGTGCTCGGCATCGACGAGTTGCACATCGTCTACACCGAGTTCCACTCTCTGATGACCCAGACCCCGGTCGCGAAGATCATCGGGCCGATGCAGGTCGAGGACCGGCCCCGGTCCGAGGGCCTGCTGCCGGCGTACGAGTTCGAGCCGGAGGCGGAGGCGCTGCTCGACGCGCTGCTGCCGAAGTACATCAACACGCGGATCTACGCGGCGTTGCTGGAGTCGGCGGCGAGCGAGTCGGCGGCCCGTCGGCGGGCGATGAAGAGCGCCACCGACAACGCCGAAGAGATGATCGAGAAGTACACGCGTGAGATGAACTCGGCCCGTCAGGCCGGGATCACCCAGGAGATCAGCGAGATCGTCGGCGGCGCGAACGCGCTGGCCGCGTCGGGAAGTGAAGTGTGATGACTGTATCGACTGCCGCTGGGGGACCAGCGGAGACCAAGACGGCCACCGGTCGCGTGGTCCGGGTCATCGGCCCGGTCGTCGACGCCGAGTTCCCGCGCGACGCCATGCCGGCCCTGTTCAACGCCCTGCACGTGAACGTGACGCTCGCGGGTGGCGAGAAGACGCTGACCCTGGAGGTCGCCCAGCACCTGGGTGACAACATGGTCCGCGCCATCTCGATGCAGCCGACCGACGGCCTGGTCCGCGGCACCGAGGTGCGCGACACCGGCTCGCCGATCACCGTGCCGGTGGGCGACGCGGTCAAGGGCCACGTCTTCAACGCGATCGGCGAGTGCCTCAACCTCACCGAGGGCGAGACGCTCAGCCCGGACGACCACTGGCAGATCCACCGCAAGGCCCCGGCCTTCGCGGACCTGGAGCCGAAGACCGAGATGCTGGAGACCGGCATCAAGGTCATCGACCTGCTCGCCCCGTACGTCAAGGGTGGCAAGATCGGCCTGTTCGGCGGCGCGGGCGTGGGCAAGACGGTGCTCATCCAGGAGATGATCACCCGTGTCGCCCGGAACTTCGGTGGTACCTCGGTCTTCGCCGGCGTGGGTGAGCGCACCCGCGAGGGCAACGACCTCATCGCCGAGATGACCGAGTCCGGCGTCATCGACAAGACCGCGCTGGTCTACGGCCAGATGGACGAGCCGCCGGGCACCCGGCTGCGGGTGGCGCTCTCCGCGCTGACCATGGCCGAGTACTTCCGCGACGTGAAGAAGCAGGAGGTGCTGCTCTTCATCGACAACATCTTCCGCTTCACCCAGGCGGGCTCGGAGGTCTCCACCCTGCTCGGCCGCATGCCGAGCGCCGTGGGTTACCAGCCGACCCTGGCCGACGAGATGGGCGAGCTCCAGGAGCGGATCACCTCCGTCCGGGGCCAGGCCATCACCTCGATGCAGGCGATCTACGTGCCGGCGGACGACTACACCGACCCCGCCCCGGCCACCACGTTCGCCCACCTCGACGCGACCACCAACCTGGAGCGGTCGATCTCCGACAAGGGCATCTACCCGGCCGTGGACCCGCTGGCGTCCTCGTCCCGGATCCTCGCCCCGGAGTTCGTCGGCGCCGAGCACTTCGCGGTGGCGACCGAGGTGAAGCGGATCCTGCAGAAGTACAAGGACCTGCAGGACATCATCGCGATCCTCGGTATCGAGGAGCTCTCCGAGGAGGACAAGGTCACGGTGGGTCGGGCCCGCCGGATCGAGCGCTTCCTGTCGCAGAACACCTATGCGGCCGAGCAGTTCACCGGCGTGCCGGGCTCGACGGTCCCGATCAAGGAGACCATCGAGGCCTTCAAGAAGATCAGCGAGGGCGAGTACGACCACTTCCCCGAGCAGGCCTTCTTCATGTGCGGTGGTCTGGAGGACCTGGAGCGCAAGGCGGCGGAGCTGATGAAGGGCTGACCTGTCGGTCCTGACGAAGGCCGTCCCGGCAATGCCGGGGCGGCCTTTCGTTCATCTTCGGGCCCTATGATCGCCGCTGACCGGTTCCGCGTGCTCGGCGATCAAGCCGGACGCGAGGTACCGTCGATCCGCGCGCCCGAGCTGTCGCGGGCGTCGATCTGTGCAACCAATCGGCTGCGTGCGCCCGTCTCCTGATCGTGGGCGTGACGAACGGAGATGATCGTGGGTAAGGCCGGCAAGGGCGGCGGCAAGTCGTCCATGTGGTCTGGGGTGCCGCGCTGGGCCCGGGTCTGCACCGTCTTCGGTGCCGTCCTCATGCTGCTCAGCGGCGTGGTCCTGGTCGGGGCCGAGGCGCTGATGGCCCGCTACGAGGGCGCGGTGGGCAAGGCCGACCTCTTCGGCGACCAGGCGGCCGGGGCTAAGGAGCGCAAGAGCGACATCAAGGGCCCACTCAACATCCTGCTGGTCGGCATCGATCCACGCAAGCCGGAGACGCCCCCGCTGGCCGATTCGATCATGGTGCTGCACGTCCCGGAGGCGATGGACCGGGCGTACCTCTTCTCCATGCCCCGCGACCTGATCGTGGAGATCCCGCGGTTCGAGAAGGCCGGCTACGACGGTGGCCGGGACAGGATCAACGCGGCCATGTCGCGCGGCAGCCTGGTGCAGGGGCAGAACCCGAGCGCGGCGCAGGGCTTCGAGCTGCTCGCCCAGACCGTGCAGCGGGTCACCGGGATCAAGCGCTTCGACGCCGGCGCCATCATCAACTTCAACGGATTCCAGAAGATCGTCGACGCGATGGGCGGCGTCGACCTCTACATCGAGCGCGAGGTGCGCTCCGAGCACCGGGAGCCGGACGGCAAGCACCGCAAGGGCAACCCGTACGGCGAGGGCTACGTCGGCCCGCAGGCGGTCTACAAGAAGGGCACCCAGCACCTCAACGGGTGGCAGGCGCTCGACTACGTCCGCCAGCGCTACCCGAAGAACGGTGTGCCGGACGGCGACTACGGCCGCCAGCGCCACCAGCAGCAGTTCGTCAAGGCCATGGCGGGCCAGGCGCTCAGCGCCGACGTGGTCACCAACCCGATCAAGCTGGACCGGGTGCTGCGGGCAGCCGGCCAGTCGCTGGTCTTCAGCGGCCGGGGCAACAGCGTGATCGACTTCGGTCTGGCGCTGAAGAACCTCCGCCCGGAGAGCATCCACATGGTCAAGCTGCCCGGCGGTGGTGTCACCGAGAACGGGAGGTACCGGGGGGAGCGCTTCGACCCGGAGGTCGACGACTTCTTCGCCGCCCTGCACAACGAGCAGCTCGACGCGTTCCTGCTGGAGCACCCCGACTTCCAGAACAAGACCAGGTAGCCGTGGCGCAGGTCTCGCCACCCGCGTTGGGGGCGCGCCGGCGGCAAGACTAGACTTTCGACAATCCGCCGCCGCAGCAAGGAGACAGCGTGGCACAGCAGCTTCACGTCGAGCTCGTAGCCGTCGAGGAGAAGGTCTGGTCCGGTGACGCCGAGATGGTCGTCGCCCGGACGACCGAGGGTGAGCTGGGTGTGCTGCCGGGGCACGCGCCCCTGCTCGGCCAGCTCGCTGAGCCCGGTCAGGTGCGCATCAAGCTCGCCGGCGGCGAGCAGGTCTCCTACGAGGTCGCCGGGGGCTTCCTCTCGGTGAGCGCGGAGGGCGTCACCATTCTGGCCGAGAGCGCCACCCCGGTTTCCGCCGCGCAGAGCCGCTGAGTCGCACCGCCGATGGGGATCGTCGAAGGGATCGGAATCGGCTTCGCCGTCATCCTCGGCGCGCTCCTGATCCTCTTCGCCCGTCGGGCGGTCGTCACCCGCAGCGGAGGCATCATCCGGCTCGGCGTCCGGACCTCCACGATGCTCGACGGCCGCGGCTGGTCCCCCGGCTTCGGCCGGTTCGTCGGCGACGAACTCCGGTGGTACCGCATGTTCAGCTTCGCCGTACGCCCCACCCGGGTGCTGTCCCGCAAGAAGCTGGCGGTGGAGCGGCGGCGGCTGCCCGAGGGGCAGGAACGCCTCTCCATGCCCGCCGACTGGGTGATCCTTCGCTGCACCAGCGACCACACTCCGGTCGAGATCGCCATGGCGCGGTCCACCGTCACCGGGTTCCTCTCCTGGCTCGAGGCCGCCCCTCCGGGGGCGGTCTCGCCGCGTCTGGCCTCCCAGGACTGGCCCGCCGCCTGACGTCCCCTCGTCCTCGGGGGTCTCCGGGGAGCACACCCGCTCCGGGCGGTCAGGCTTGATCCCTCCGCGGGCGGGCTCCCCGGAAACCCCTGCCGTCGCGCTGTCCGCAGTCCGGCGCCCACCTCACACCACCCGCACCATCACCGGTTCCGCCAGGTGACCCGCCGAACTAGCCGGGTGGTGCGGCGACGAGTTCGACCTCGTACCCCTGGTTGTCGGTGAGGTAGGCGGCGTAGGTGTCCGGGCCGCCGGCCCGGGGATGGCGGTCCGGGAAGAGCAGCGTCCAGCCGTGTGCCGGCGCGGCCGCGACCAGCCGGTCCACGGCTCCGGGCGGGCCGGCGTGGAAGGCCAGGTGGTTCAGGCCGGGAGCGAGCCGGTCGTGGCGCGACCCGCGCAACGCCGGAGACCGCTCCAGGACCAGGTACGTCGGGCCGAGCCGCCAGGAGCGGCCGGCCGGCCACTCCTGGAACGGCGTCCAGCCCAACTCGCCGAGGAGCCAGCCCCAGCCGCGTACGGCGGCGGCCAGGTCGGGTACCCAGATCTCGACGTGGTGCAACCCGCCGACGGTCAGCGCCTGCCGCCCGGCACCCATAGCACATCTCCGCCCGGGTTGGCCGTTCTTGACAGGATGAACAGCAGGTCGGAGAGCCGGTTGAGATACTTTGCCGGGAGCGAGCTGGTCCGATCGGGGTCGTGCGCGACCAGGGCCCACGCCGCCCGCTCGGCGCGTCGGGCCACCGTCCGCGCCACGTGCAGCAGCGCCGCGCCAGCGGTGCCGCCGGGGAGGATGAAGGAGTCGAGCTTGCTCAGGCGTGCGTTGTATTCGTCGCACCAACCCTCGAGTCGCTCGACGTACTCCTCGGTGACCCGCAGCGGCGGATACTTCGGGTCCGGCTCCACGGGGGTGGCCAGGTCGGCCCCCACGTCGAACATGTCGTTCTGGATCGCCGCCAGGACGCCCCGCAGCTCGTCGTCGAGCTGCCCCAGGGCGAGCGCCACGCCGATCGCGGCGTTGCACTCGTCGACGTCCGCGTACGCGGCGATGCGCGGATCGGTCTTCGGCACCTGCTCGTTGTTGCTCAGCCTGGTCATGCCGGCGTCGCCGGCCTTGGTGTAGATGCGCGTGAGGTGGACGGCCATGACGCACAGCCTACGGATACCGGACCTGACGATCCCGGCGCGCCCGGGCGGCGCCGCCCTTCGGGCGGGTGGAACGGGCCCCGGCGACGCCGGTGACCCGGCGGTCAACGACGTGGACGTCATCCGGGTGCGCGGCGACGCCCGGCTGGCGGGCACGGTGCACGTCGTCGGCGCCAAGAACTCGGCGTTGAAGCTGATGGCCGCCGCGCTGCTCGCCCCGGGGCGCAGCGTGATCACCAACGTCCCGCGGATCACCGACATCGCGATCATGGGGGAGGTGCTGCGCCGGCTCGGCTGCGGCATCCGCTTCGCCGCCGACGACCCGGTCGACCCGATGGTCGCGCACGGCGGGGTGGCCCGGTCCCGGTCGGTCGTCATCGACGTTCCCGAGCACCCCGGCACCGAGGCCGACTACGACCTCGTCCGCCGGCTGCGCGCCTCGATCTGCGTGCTCGGTCCGCTGCTGGCCCGCCGGGGGTACGTGCGGGTGGCCCACCCCGGCGGGGACGCCATCGGCTCGCGAGGGCTGGACATGCACATCTCCGGGCTGACCCGGCTGGGTGCCGAGATCTCCGGCGAGCACGGCTTCGTCATCGCCTCGGCGCCGCACGGGCTGCACGGCGCGGAGATCGTGCTCGACTTCCCCAGCGTGGGGGCCACGGAGAACCTGGTCATGGCGGCGGTGCTGGCCCGCGGCGCCAGCGTCATCGACAACGCCGCCCGCGAGCCCGAGATCGTCGACATCTGCACCATGCTCAACCAGATGGGCGCGCGCATCTCCGGCGCCGGCACGTCGACGCTGCACATCGAGGGGGTGCCCGGGCTGCGGCCGGTGCGGCACGCCACGGTGGGGGACCGGATCGTGGCCGGCACCTGGGCGTTCGGCGCGGCGATGACCCGGGGGGACGTCACCGTCACCGGGGTGGAGCCGGGCTTCCTGGAGGTCGCGCTCGACAAGCTGGTCTCCGCCGGAGGCCTGGTGGAGACCAGGGGCGGCGCGTTCCGGATCCGGATGGACGACCGGCCGAAGGCCGTGGACGTGGTCACCCTGCCGTACCCGGGCTTCGCCACCGACCTGCTGCCGATGGCGATCGGCCTGGCCGCCGTCAGCGACGGGGCGTCGCTGATCACCGAGAACATCTTCGACGGCCGGTTCATGTTCGCCAACGAGATGATGCGGCTTGGCGCCGACATCAAGACCGACGGGCACCACGCGGTGGTCCGGGGCCGGGAGCGGCTCTCCGGCGCCCCCGTACGCGCCACCGACATCCGGGCCGGCGCGGGGCTGATCATCGCGGGGCTCTGCGCGGAGGGAGTCACCGAGGTCTCCCACGTGCACCACGTGGACCGGGGCTATCCGGACTTCGCCGCCGACCTGCGGGCGCTCGGCGTCGAGGTGGAGCGGGGCACCACCCCGGAGGAGCCGGACCTCTCCATCTGAGGGACTTGGCAGTCGTTCGGTCTCGCCGGCCGGGCCGGCCCCGTCATGCCCTCGCTGCGCTCGGTGCGTTCCGTCCTGCAGGGCTGGCTGGTCATGCCGTCACGGCCCTCGCTGCGCTCGGTGCGTTCCGTCCTGACTTGGGCTGGCTGGTCATGCCGTCACGGCCCTCGCTGCGCTCGGTGCGTTCCGTCCTGACTAGGGTGCTGGCAGAACACTCAATCAGGCGAGGGAGAAGCAGATGGCGGGTCGACTCGCGGTCGTCGGGGCCGGGCTGATGGGCTCGGGCATCGCCCAGGTGGCGGCGCAGGCGGGCTGGCAGGTGACGCTGCGGGACCTGGACGACGCGGCCACCCGGCGGGGCGTCGACGGCATCCGGAAGTCGCTGGAGAGGTTCGCCGAGAAGGGCAAGATCGCGGCGGCCGACGTCGAGGCGGCGCTGGGCCGGATCACCCCGACCACCGACCTGGAGGCGGCGGCGGACGCGGACATCGTCGTCGAGGCGGTCTTCGAGAAGCTCGAGATCAAGCACGAGGTGTTCCGGGCGCTCGACAAGATCTGCAAGTCCGACGCGATCCTGGCCACCAACACCTCGGCCATCCCGGTCACCCAGATCGCCACGGCGACCGAGCGGCCGGAGGCGGTCGTCGGCACGCACTTCTTCTCGCCGGTGCCGATGATGAAGCTCTGCGAGCTGGTGCGCGGCTACAAGACCAGCGACGAGACCCTGGCGACGGCGAAGTCGTTCGCCGAGGAGATCGGCAAGACCGTGGTGGTGGTCAACCGGGACATCGCCGGCTTCGTCACCACCCGGCTGATCAGCGCGCTCGCCATGGAGGCGGTCAAGCTGGTCGAGTCCGGGGTGGTCTCCGCCGAGGACCTGGACACCGCGTGCAAGCTGGGCTTCGGCCACGCCATGGGCCCGCTGGCCACGATCGACCTGACCGGCGTGGACGTGCTGCTCAACGCCACGAAGAACATCTACACGGACACGGCGGACGAGAAGTTCTTCCCGCCGGAGCTGCTCCAGCGCATGGCCACCGCCGGCGACCTGGGCCGCAAGTCCGGCAAGGGCTTCTACACGTACTGAGCCGACACCGACGGAGGCGCCGGCACCCGCCGACGCCTCCGTCCTGTGCCGGACCGTCGCCCCGGTGCCCTCGCCGGGAGCCTGCTCACGCCGACGGCGTCGGCATCGCCGTGACCGGTTCGGCTGCGGTGCGTCGCAGCCCCGGGGTGAGCGCGACGGTGGCGGTCAGCGCCGCTCCGGCCAGCAGCGCGACGGCCCAGTACGCCGGGACCAGGTCTGCGATCGCGCCGGCGAGCGCGGCGCACACCGCCTGCCCGGCCAGCATGCCGTTGTGGTGCAGGCCGAGCACCTGGCCCCGGGCCTCGGGTGGCGAGTGGGTGATCAGCCGCTCCTGCAACGGCAGTCCGGCGGCGAAGCCGACCGAGGCGACCAGTGCGACGACCATGGCCAGCGGTAGCGGCGGCGACAGCAGGAAGACCAGATAGGGAACTGCGAGCAGCAACCGCAGCGTGGGCACCCACCGCTCCCGGCGGGCCCCGGTCAGGAACCGCCCCATCACCACGTC
Source organism: Micromonospora citrea (assembly GCF_900090315.1). NCBI lineage: Bacteria > Bacillati > Actinomycetota > Actinomycetes > Micromonosporales > Micromonosporaceae > Micromonospora > Micromonospora citrea. The sequence continues at coordinate 4,720,595 of NZ_FMHZ01000002.1, forward strand.
GCCGATCAGCATGCCGAGGGCGGCAGCGGCGAACAGGAAGCCGGCGCGATCACCGGCGTACGGGACGAAGAGCGCTTCGCACCCGACGATCAGACCGCCGGGTACCCACAGGTTCAGGAAGAGTGACCGGCGGCCCGGGTCCGCCCAGAGTTCCTTGTTCACCCGCACGGTGCGTGCGATCGTCGTCCGCTCGGTGACCCGGACCGGGCGTTCGGACAGCCCGAACCAGCCCACCGCGGCGGCCACCGCCCGGAGCACCGCGGCGAGCAGGAACACCTGGTACGGGCTCAGTAGGACGAGCAGGGCACCGGCCAGTCCGAATCCGGCGATCTGCATCACGCCGACGCTCGTGTTCATGGTGGCCCGGCCCAGCACGTAGGCGTCGGTCGGCAGGATGTCGGTGAGCAGCGCCCACCTGGCCCCGCCGGTGATCGAGCTCACGTACGCGCTGGCGAAGATGATCGTGAACCGGGCCCACAGCGGCAGCCCGGGCACGGCCTGCACCGCCGCTCCGACGGTGACCAGCACCGCGGCGAGGGTCAGCGCCCGGCGAGGTGGCAGGCTGTCCGCGGCCGACAGCAACGTCAGGCTGCCGAGGACGCCGGCCAGCGGTGCGCCGAACATGCTCAGCGCGGTGAGCAGCGCCGAGCCGGTCGACGTGTAGGTCAACGCGCCCAGCGCCAGCGCCGACGTGGTGTGCGCTGCGATCCCCGCGCAGTTGGCGAGGAACAGGTTGCGGAACTCACGGGCCGCGAACAGGTCTGCGTACGTTCTCACGGGCACGATCGTGTGGGGCGCCGGGTGGAACTCGTAGAGTTACGTCTGGAGGCGAAACGTGGGCGTCTGGCAGATGTCATCGGATCTACTCGCGCGGAGCCGCTTCACGGTCTCGCCGATGGTCGACACGGTCGCGGCGCTGCGCGCGCTGCACGACCCGCGTACTCCCTGGCAGCGGGCCTGGCGAAGGCCCCACGTCGAGGCGTTCCGGCGGATGCTGGCCGCCCGGCCCGTGGCCCGGGCGCTGCTGTCCGCGTCGTTCAACCCCAGGTGGACCGCGGATTTCCTCACCATCGCGCCAACCTCGCCCGAACCGACGTTCCCGGCGGAGCTGGCGGCCGTCGCGCGGTTGTCCGACGAGCGGATCCGGACCGACCTGCGGGCCACCCGCCCGGCGCCGCTCGCCGCCGAGCTGCTGGCGGACGGTCTCACCGGGCAGGTGACGGAGCTTCTCGACTGGGTCTGGACGCACGCCGTCGAGCCGGAGTGGCCGGAGCGGGAACGCCGGCTCCGCGCGGACATCGTGGCCCGCACCACCGCGTTGAGCACGAGCGGCTGGGCCGGGGTGTTCGCCGGCCTCAACCGCGGCATGCGCTGGCTGGGCGACGGTCGTCTCCAGGTCAACGACTACCCGGAGCCGCCGCTGTCGCTCGACGAGGCCGAGCAGCTGGTCTTCATCCCGGCGCACTGCCGTCGCGGCTGGGTGGTCTGGGACAAGCCGATCCGGTTCGGGATGGTGTATCCGGCGCGCGGGATCCTGGTCGATCCCACCTCACCGGCGCCCGACGGGCTCGCCCGGCTGATCGGCGCGAACCGGGCCAACATCCTGGCCCGGCTGGACGCGCCGCTGAGCACCTCGCAGCTGGTGGTGGTGACGGGGCTGTCCCTCGGGACGGTGAGTGACCACCTGCGGGTGCTGCTCGAGGCGGGCGCCGTCAGCAAACGGCGGTCCGGGCGCGAGGTGCTCTACTGGCGTACGCCGCTCGGTGCGACGCTCGTCGGCGGTGGGTGAGCGGGGCCGCCCGGCCGGCGCCGGAACGCCTCAGCGGATCAGCCGTCGCGCCTGGTGGTCCAGCGGAAGGTGGTCAGGCAGAGCACCAGGCCGATCACGCACCAGGCGACGAGCACCAGGGCGACCCGGTCCAGCTCGAACGAGCCCCCCGGCTCCCGCGCGCCGAAGCTCTCCGGCAGGAAGACCGCGCGCAGGCCCTGGCACATCCACTTCAGCGGGAAGATCGCCGCCACCTGCTGCATCCAGCTCGGCAGCTGGGTGAAGACGAAGAAGACCCCGGAGATGAACTGGAGCACCAGCGCGACCGGGGTCACCACCGCCGAACCGCTGCGGGCGGTGCGGGCCAGGGACGAGATGGCGATGCCGCACAGCGTGCAGGCGGTGACGCCGAGCACCGACACCCAACCGAAGGTCAGCCACTTCGCGGCGGTGCCGGGCAGCTCCAGGTCGAACAGCGCGACCGAGACGGCGAGCAGCAGCGCGGTCTCGGCGATGCCGATGGCGACGACCATCAGCACCTTGCCGGCGAACCAGACCCACTTCGGCATCGGCGTGCCCCGGTAGCGCTTGAGCACCCCCCGGTCCCGCTCGATGGGGATCCAGATGCCGAGGTTCTGGAAGCTGACCGTCATCAGGCCGGTGGCGATCATGCCGGTGATGAAGTACTGGGTGTAGCTCACGCCGGGGGCGATCTCGTCGCTGAAGATCGCCGCGAAGATCAGGATCATGATGATCGGGAAGCCCATCGTGAAGACGACGGACTCCCGGCTGCGCAGGAACTGGGTGATCTCCAACCGGCCCTGGCGCAGGGTGAGGGCGACCGGGCCGGGTCGGCGGGCCGGTGCGGCGGTGGCCGGCGGGGCGGGCTTCGTCGTGGTGGTCATCGGTGTCCGATCATGCGCAGGTAGATGTCCTCCAGGGTCGGTCGGGTCACCGTCAGGCCCGGGACCTCGCCGCCGAAGCGCGCGGCGAGCTCCGCCACCAGCGCCGTCGGCGTCGCGCTCTCCGCCGTGTCCAGCGTCCCGTCCGGCGTACGCCAGGAGACCGTCGCCAGGGCCGCCTGCCGGTTGCCGAGCCGGTCGGGCGCGGCGACCTCGACCACCCGGCCGCCGGCGATCACGCCGACCCGGTCGGCCAGCGACTCGGCCTCGTCGAGGTAGTGCGTCGTCAGCACGATGGTGGTGCCGGCGGCGGCCAGGTCCCGGATCAGCTCCCAGAACTCTCGGCGGGCCTCCGGGTCGAAGCCGGTGGTCGGCTCGTCGAGGAAGAGCAGCTCGGGACGGCCGATGATGCCGAGCGCCACGTCGAGCCGCCGCTTCTGCCCGCCGGAGAGGGTGTGGGTGCGGGCCTTCGCCTTGCCGGCCAGCCCGACCCGCTCGATGACCTTGTCCGGGTCGTCGGCGCCCGGATAGAAGCCGGAGAAGTGCCGCACCACCTCGGCGACGGTCAGCTCGTCGAACTCGCCCGTGCCCTGGAGCACGATGCCCACCCGGGAACGCCAGTCGGCGTCGGGCTGGGCCGGGTCGCTGCCGAGGACACGGACCTCGCCGGCGTCGCGCCGCCGGTAGCCCTCCAGGATCTCCACCGTGGTGGTCTTGCCGGCGCCGTTCGGGCCGAGCAGGGCGAACACCTCGCCCCGGCGGACGTCGAGGTCCACCCCCGCCACCGCGACGGTGTCGCCGTACGCCTTGCGCAGCCCCCGGACGGAGATCGCGAGCTCGTCATCCATGCCGTCAAGTGTGCGACCTGGCCCGGGCCGTGACCCGGCCGGGGTGTGGTGCTCCGGCCCATGTCGAGGGCTTCGCACCCCGGCGTCCGCTCCATGGAGCTGTGTGGTTTTCCACAGCCCCGGTGACTGAACGGTAACTTAGACTCCCGCCATGGACGAGAAGGCTCTCCCGGGTCGGCTGCCCGAACGCGACCGCCCGTGGGTGATGCGCACGTACGCCGGGCACAGCTCGGCCACCGCCAGCAACGCGCTCTTCCGCCGGAACCTGGCGAAGGGGCAGACCGGCCTTTCGGTCGCCTTCGATCTGCCGACCCAGACCGGCTACGACCCCGACCACGAGCTCGCCGCCGGCGAGGTGGGCCGGGTGGGCGTGCCGGTGGCGCACCTCGGTGACATGCGGGCCCTCTTCGAGGGCATCCCGCTGGCCGAGATGAACACGTCCATGACCATCAACGCGCCCGCGATGTGGCTGCTCGCCCTCTACGGCACCGTCGGCGCGGAGCAGGGCGCGGAGCTGTCCCGCTGCGCCGGCACCACGCAGAACGACATCATCAAGGAGTACCTGTCCCGGGGGACGTACATCTTCCCGCCGGCGGCGTCGCTGCGGCTGACCGCCGACGTCGTCGCGTACACGCTGCGCGAGATGCCCCGGTGGAACCCGGTCAACATCTGTTCGTACCACCTGCAGGAGGCCGGCGCGACGCCGGTGCAGGAGGTCGGCTTCGCGCTCTCCACCGCCGTCGCGGTGCTCGACGCGGTCCGCGACTCGGGCCAGGTGCCCGCCGAGCGGATGGGCGACGTCGTGCAGCGGATCTCTTTCTTCGTCAACGCCGGGGTGCGCTTCGTCGAGGAGATCGCCAAGATGCGCGCGTTCGGTGCGCTCTGGGACGAGATCACCCGCGAGCGCTACGGGGTGGAGAACCCGAAGCAGCGCCGCTTCCGCTACGGCGTGCAGGTCAACTCGCTGGGCCTGACCGAGGCGCAGCCGGAGAACAACATCCAGCGCATCGTGCTGGAGATGCTCGGCGTGACCCTGTCCCGGGATGCCCGGGCCCGCGCCGTCCAGCTGCCCGCCTGGAACGAGGCGCTCGGCCTGCCCCGGCCGTGGGACCAGCAGTGGTCGCTGCGGATGCAGCAGGTGCTCGCGTACGAGTCGGACCTACTGGAGTACCCGGACCTCTTCGCCGGCTCGCACGTGATGACCGCGCTCGTCGACGAGATCGTCAGCGGCGCCCGGGTCGAGCTGGAGAAGGTGCTGGAGATGGGCGGCGTGGTCGCCGCCGTGGAGACCGGCTACCTCAAGAGCGCGCTGGTCGCCTCGCTGGCCGAGCGGCGCCGCCGGATGGAGTCCGGCGCCGACGTGGTGGTCGGCGTCAACCGGTTCGCCGAGACCGAGCCGTCGCCGCTGACCGCGGCCGGCGCCGAGGCCGTCGAGCAGGTCGACCCCGCCGTCGAGGCGGCCGCCGTGGCGTCCGTACGACAGTGGCGTGCCGGTCGGGACGAGGCGGCCGTGGACGCGGCGCTGGCCCGGCTCCGCGCGGACGCCGCGACCACGGCGAACCTGATGGACGCGACGCTGGAGTGCGTGCGGGCCGGGGTCACCACCGGCGAGTGGGCCGGCGCGCTGCGCCAGGTCTTCGGCGAGTACCGCGCGCCCACCGGACTGGCGGGCGCTGCCGGGGCCGGCGGCGACGCCACCCTGTCCGGCGTCCGGGAGCGGGTCGCCGCCACCGCCCGCGAGCTGGGCAGCGGCCGGCTGCGCCTGCTGGTCGGCAAGCCCGGCCTGGACGGGCACTCCAACGGCGCGGAGCAGATCGCGGTGCGCGCCCGCGACGCCGGCTTCGAGGTGGTCTACCAGGGCATCCGGCTGACCGCCGGGCAGATCGTCGCCGCCGCCGTGGAGGAGGACGTGGACCTGGTCGGCCTCTCCGTGCTCTCCGGATCGCACCTGGCCGCGGTGCCGGCGGTGCTGGACGGGCTGCGCGCCGCCGGCCGGCCGGACCTGCCCGTGGTGGTCGGCGGCATCATCCCGGCCGGCGACGCCCAGCGGCTCCGGGCCGCCGGGGTGGCCCGGGTCTTCACGCCGAAGGACTTCGCCCTCACGGGCATCATCGACGAGCTGGTCACCGTCGTCCGCGAGGCCAACGGGCTCCAGTGACGAGAAGAGGCCCTCGCCGACGCAACGGGTCGACGAGGGCCTCTTCTCCGTCTCGTCAGCGGCTGCTGTACGTCATGCAGTCGGCCATGTCGTTGTCCGGGCCGACCTTGATCCCCGGCGCACGGCACTCCAACTGGTCGTTGTGCCGGCAGTCGGCCCGCTGGCAGGCGCCCACCTGCGCGGTCATCCCGCCGTCCACGCCGCCCCGGACCGACGGCATCTCGACGAAGGTGTGGCAGTGCGCGTGGTCCGGGCTGCCGATCGTGATGGCGAAGGCGTGGCAGTCGTTGGTGTGGTTGTACGAGCAGGCCGCGACCACACACTCCTGGACGCGGGGCATCTCCACTGCTGCGGTCATGAGACCTCCTCTAGATTCTTGCCCCGATTTTAGGCTTTTGGAGTGGTTCGCGATGCGGGTTCAGCCCGCTCCGAGCACCTCCGACAGCGGAGCCGGCTCCAGCCCGCGCTCCGCCAGCCCCGCCAGGATGTGCGGCAGCGCCTCGTCCGTCATCGGCGCGTTCGCCTCCGTCACGTGCAGCACGATGACCGAGCCGGGACGTACGCCGTCCAGCGCCGCCCGCACCACCGGCCGCCAGGACTTCGCGAACGGATCCCCGCTCACCACGTCGCCGTCCACCACCGTGAGCCCCAGCGGCGCCAGCGCGGCCAGCGCCTTCCGGTCGTGGCACAGTCCCGGGAAGCGGAAGTACCTGGTCTGCCGTCCGCCGTACGCGGCCACCACGTCGAAGGTCCGCGCCACGTCGGCGGTCATCTCCCGCTCGGCGATGCGGGGCAGGCCGTAGCAGTCCGGGGTGAACGCCAGGTGCCCGTACGTGTGGTTGGCCAACTCGAATCGCGGGTTCGCGGCGAGCCGCCGGGTCACCGCCGGGTACTGCTCGACCCACTTGCCGGTCAGGAAGAAGGTGGCCGGGACCTGCTCCCGTTCCAGCAGGTCGATGATCTTCAGGTTCGCGTACGACCGCACCGCCCCGCTGCGTAGCTGGTATCGCATCGCGTCCGTCATGTCCGCGTCGAAGGTGAGCGCCACCTTGTTCCCCGTACGCGGTCCGTGGTCGACGACGGGTGGCCTGGTCCCTGGTGGGGTCGCGCCCGGGACGGTCCCGGCGGGTGTCCGCGCCGGCCCCGGTTGTGTCGCCGGCCGTCCCGGGGCCGTCGGCGTGGCCGCGGGCCCCGCGTCCGGGAGCCGGAGGATGCCGGCGTTGGCCGGTGTACGCAGCGGAGCCGGGCCGGCGAGGAGCGCCGCGGCCGCGATCACGGCGGTGACGGTCGCGGCCAACGAAACGTGGGAGATCTTCACGGGCACCGGGAGATGATGCCAGCGGTCGGTGGCTGACGTGTGCCCGCGTGGGTGTGGGTGTGGTTGCCGTGCGTTCTCTGGTGTGCGGTGCGTCGTGGTGGGGGTGTGGGGTGTGGCCCGCCGTGCCCGGCTCCGGGCGGTCAGGCTTGATCCCTGCGCCGGGCACGGCGGGCCACACCCCGTCGGTGGTTGCGCGTCGTCCGTGCCGCCCTGTTCGTCGGCGCCGCTCCGGTCTGCGCTGACGATCCGGTGTGCGTCCGAGCGTTCGGTCTGCGGCGTTGTGCCCGGCGTGTGCCCGGCGTTCTGGGCCGCCTGGTGTTCGACGGTGTCGGGTGTCGGGTCGGGTGTCCGGTTTCGGGGTGTGGCCGGGGGCATCGTGGGCGCGGAATCGTGGCGGGGTCGGGGTCGTTACACCCTGCGTACGGCCGAGTGAGGGCACGTCGCCGCCTGCGGGCGGGGGTGCCGGGCCCGGAATGACGGCGGGCCGGCGGTCGTTGGACATGGTCCGGCCGACGAGGGCGTCCCCCCGCCCCCGCGACACGGGCCACGATCCGGCCCACGCGAGGCCGGTCTGATTCTTCCCGGCACCCGTGCCGGATCCCCCCAGTTCCCTTTTGAGCGCCGGACGGTGCTTGCACCCCTGCTGCCGACCCCCTTCGGCTCGTGGGTGCCTTCCCCCGAATGGAGCCCATCGTGAACACGATCATGCGTAAGAGCGTCCTGGGTGTCGCTGGTCTGGCCTTCGCCGGTGGTGTGTTCGCCGGTCCGGCCACCGCTCACGCCGCCCCGGCCGAGGCCGCTCCGGTCACCGCGGTGGCGGTGCAGGCCGACAAGCCGGCCGTGGACAAGGGCAAGCTGGTTCCGCACGGTGTGCAGGGTGCGCAGTCGCGCATCGATCTGTCGGACGAGCAGGTCGGCAACGTGAAGGCGATCGTCGCGGCGACGAAGAAGGCCGGGATGGACGAGCGTGCCGCCGTGGTGGCGATCGCGACGGCGTTGCAGGAGTCGAAGCTGGAGAACCTGGGTCATCTGGGTGAGCGCAACGACCATGACTCGCAGGGCCTGTTCCAGCAGCGCCCGTCCTCGGGTTGGGGCACGGTGGAGCAGATCACCGACCCGGAGTACTCGACCATGGCGTTCCTGAAGGGTCTCAAGCAGGTCGACGGGTGGCAGGACATGCCGCTGACGAAGGCGGCGCAGACGGTGCAGGTGTCGGCCTACCCCGACCACTACGCGCAGTGGGAGCAGCAGGCCGCCGACCTCGTCACCGAGCACTGGAACAGCTGACACAGACCTTCCACCACAAGGGGGACCGTCGGCCGGCACCCGAACACGGGTGCCGGCCGACGGCACATCCACAAACGTCACGGCCGGCACCCCCACGCGCGGGGTGCCGGCCGTCGACGATCCGCTGGGCCACCCGGCGCACGCGGAAGCCGGGTGGCGGCGCGTACGCGGTCAGACCCGGAAGCCGGCGGCCCGCGCCGCCTGACGTTCCCGGCGGCGGTCGGACCGGCGGCGCAGGAACCAGAAGACGAACAGGACCAGCCCGGCCAGGAACGCCAGCACCAGCACGGGCAGGAGGATGGCCGCCACCGACACGACGACGCTGGTGGCGTCCTCGGCGGTGCTGGCCACGGGGGCGCCCACGCCGGCGGTGGTCGCGTTGATGACGGGTCGGGCGGCCGACTTCAACAGGTGCACGCCGAGGGCGATCAGCACCCCGGTCACCACCGGCACCCACTGGTTCGAGGAGAAGAAGCTCGCGGGGTCGCTCACGGTCACCGTCTCCGACGAGGCTCCCGCCCCGAAGGCCAGGCCGCCGGCGGTCGGCCGGACCACGGTCTGCACCACGTCGTTGACGTGGTCGACGACGGGCACCTTGTCGGCCACCACCTCGATCACCAGCAGCACCGCCAGGATGGCGACCACCCAGCCGTTGCCGAGCCACTGCCACCCGGCGGGCAGGTCGATCACGTCGGTGTAGCGGGCCAGCAAACCCATGGTGAGCAGGGGGATGTAGGCGTTCAACCCCGCCGAGGCGGCGAGGCCGGTACCGGTCAGAACTTCGAGCACCGTCTCAGCATCGCACCGGCACGCCAGTGCCGCTCGGTGGCGCGGGCCGGTGCCTCGGCTACCCTCGTCGGGTGCGGTTGGTCATTGCGAAGTGCTCGGTGGACTACGTCGGACGGCTCTCGGCCCACCTGCCGTTGGCCACCCGGTTGCTGATGGTGAAGGCGGACGGCTCGGTGTCGATCCACGCCGACGACCGGGCGTACAAGCCGCTGAACTGGATGAGCCCGCCCTGCCGGCTGGAGGAGGCTCCCGGCGTCTGGCGGGTGGTCAACAAGGCCGGCGAGGAGCTGCGGATCACCCTGGAGGAGATCTTCCAGGACACCTCGTACGAGTTGGGCGTCGACCCCGGCCTGCGCAAGGACGGGGTGGAGGCGCACCTGCAGGAGCTGCTGGCGGCCAACCCGGAGACGCTCGGCGAGGGGTTCACGCTGGTCCGCCGGGAGTACATGACGGCCATCGGGCCGGTCGACCTGCTCTGCCGCGACGCCAACCAGGGCGCGGTGGCGGTGGAGGTGAAGCGGCGCGGCGAGATCGACGGCGTGGAGCAGCTCACCCGCTACCTGGAGCTGATGAACCGGGACCCGCTGCTCGCGCCGGTGACCGGCGTCTTCGCCGCGCAGGAGATCAAGCCGCAGGCCCGGGTGCTCGCCACCGACCGGGGCATCCGGTGCGTGGTCGTGGACTACGACAAGCTGCGCGGCATCGAACGCGACGAGCTCACGCTCTTCTGACGTCCTCCGCCCGGTGGCCGAGCCCGTCCGCGCGGACGGCGATCAGCGACTTGGGCAGGCCGGCGATCCGCTCGACGAGGATGCGCGAGTCGGGGAAGTAGTGCCGCATCTGCGACCGGTCCAGCAACTCGGTCCAGAGCACCTGGTGGATGGCGGCCTCGTGGGTGCGGGTGGGCTTGTGCCCGAGCGGCCAACGGCGGGCGAACGCGGTGCGCAGCCGTACCGGCAGGAACTGCATCCCCGGCGCGATCCAGTGCGGCTCGATGGGGAAGTAGCGGTAGGGCGTCTGCACCCAGTGCCGGTCGGCCAGGCCGCGTACCGCGTCGGCGAAGCGCAGCCGCCGCTCGTGCCCGCCGACGTGCTCCAGCACGGAGTTGGAGAAGACCAGGTCGTAGCGGCGGGCGGCGATCCGGGCCGGCAGGTCGCAGGCGTCGGCCTGGTCGACCTGCGCCCATTCCGGCACGTCCACCGGCGGCCGCTCCAGGTTGACCACGTGCACGTGGGCCGGCCGCACGTCGGCCCGCGCCCAGGTGCCGAGCCGGCCACCCAGGTCGACGACGTGCATCCGCCCGAGGTCGGGAAACGTCCGGACCAGCCAGTCGGCGCGCCGACGTCGCTGCCGGGCGCTCCACGAGCGTTCGCTGTCGACGAGGTGGAAGCGCAATCGATGGGGGCGCATTTAACGCAATGTACCGCTCCCACCACGGTGGACATACGCGGGCGTCGTCATGATCGGTTATCCGACAGTCACCTACCGTACATCGTCTTGATGGCCTTGACGAGCCGGGCGACGTCGGCGGCCGTCCGCTCGAAGGTCGTGGAGGCCAGCAACGACCGGGCCCGGCGGCGGGTGATCGCCTTGGCCCGGCTGAACTCGCGCAGCCCGTCCTCGCCGTGGATGCGGCCGAAGCCGGAGTCGCCGACGCCGCCGAACGGCAGCGTGGACATCCCGGCGAAGGTCAGCGTCGAGTTGACCGACGCCATCCCCGAGCGCAGCCGCCGGGCGATCGCCACCGCGCGGCGCCGGCCGAAGACCGAACCCCCCAGGCCGTACGACAGGGCGTTGGCCCGGGCGACGGCCTCGTCGACGTCGCGGACCCGGTTGACGGTCAGGGTCGGGCCGAAGGTCTCCTCGCGTACGGCGATCGAGTCCTCCGGCACGTCCACCAGCACGGTCGGCCGCACGTACGGGGGCTGCACGGCGTCCGCGCCGCCGAGCACCGCCCGGCCGCCCCGGGCCAGCGCGTCGTCGATGTGTCGACGGATGACGTCGAGTTGGCTCGGCATGGTGATCGGGCCGATGTCGGCGTCGTCCGGGCCGACGGTCAACCGGCCGGCCCGCTCCACCACCTTGCCGACGAAGGCGTCGAAGACCGGCTCGACCGCGTAGACCCGTTCGATGCCGATGCAGGTCTGGCCGGCGTTGGTCAGCGCGCCCCAGACACATGCCTCGGCGGCGGCGTCCAGGTCGGCGTCCGCGTCGACGATCATCGCGTCCTTGCCGCCGGCCTCCAGCAGCACCGGGGTCAGCGACTCGGCGCAGGCCGCCATCACCTTGCGCGCGGTGGCGGACGAGCCGGTGAAGGCCACCTTGCCCACCCCGGAACGGCAGAGCGCCGCCCCGACGTCGCCCAGCCCGTGCACCGCGGTGAACACCGGCTGCTCCGGCACCACCTCGGCGAACGTGTCGACGAGCCACTGGCCGACGGCGGGGGTGTATTCGCTCGGCTTGAACACCACCGCGTTCCCCGCCGCCAGCGCGTACGCGACGGAGCCGATCGGCGTGAAGACGGGATAGTTCCACGGGCCGATCACGCCGACCACGCCGTGCGGCTGGTATTCGAGGTGGGCCGAGAACTCGGCCAGCACGAGCCGCGAGCGGACCCGGCGGGGGCCCAGCACCCGGCGCGCGTTGCGGGCCGCCCAGTCGACGTGCTCGACGGCGGTGACGATCTCCACGACGGCGTCGGCGACGGGCTTGCCCCCCTCGGCGTGCACCAGGTCGGCGAGTTCCTCGATGCGCCGGGCGAGCAGCGCGCGCCAGCGCAGCAGCCGCTGTCTGCGGCCGGCGAAGCCGAGCCCGGCCCACCACTCGCCGGCCCGGCGGGCCCGGTCGACGGCCCGCCCGACGTCCTCGGGGGTCGCGACGGGCAGGCGGCCGACCTCGGCGCCGCTCGCCGGGCTCGTCGACACCAGTCGACCGTCCTCGATCACCGGGGCGCCCGGGACATGCACAGCCGTCATGGCGGAAGTCTAGACCCGAGGATTACTCGCCGGTAGCCCCGCGACCTGCCGTTCCGGGCGCCGGACCCGCCGGATCCGCGGCCTGCGCCGGCCGTCGGACGCCGAACCGGCGAACGGGAGGTGTCCGCCCGGCGTCGCGGAGGTGACCGCCCGGCGGTCGAGGACGACTACGGTGTGGTGGCAGGCTGACGCGCGGAGTGATCACGTGTGGGCGGAGGGCCGACTGTCCATGGAGGAACATCCGGAACTGATGCCGTTGTTGACGGTCGCCGGCGGGGCGATGCGGGGCCTGAGCGCCCGGATCGGCCCCACGCGGCAGGTCATCGGCCGCGCGCCGACGGCCGACATCGTCGTGCACGACGCGCACCTGAGCCGCCGGCACGCCGAGGTCTGGTTGACCGACGAGGGCGCCTGCCTGGCGGACCTGGGCTCGACCAACGGCACCTGGCTCAACGATCGGCGGATCACCGGCGTGGAACGGTTGGCCGACGGGGACGTGATCCGGGTCGGGCGCACCGAGCTGCGCCTCTTCGACCCGGGTGTGGCACGGACCGATCCGGTGGGGCTGAGCTTCGGCCGGCCGCGCCGCGACCACCGCCCGACGCTGCCGCTGCCGGTCGCCACCCCCGCCCTCCCGGCCGCCGACGCGACGGCGGGCACCGTCCCGTCCTGATCCGCCACACACCCTCCGACCAGCAGACATGGCGGACGCACCCATGGACGCGGCCGGGTCGTCGTGGCAGCATGCCGCGGATGGAGACCGGACAGCAGCTCGTGTCGGCGAACGGCGTCACCCAGGCGGTGCGGGTGGCCGGGCCGCCGGACGGCGTACCCGTGCTGCTGATCCACGGCAACTGCTCGTCGGCGGCCTTCTGGGAGCCGCTGGTGCGCCGGCTGCCCGACACCCTCCGGGTCGTCGCGCCCGACCTGCGCGGCTACGGGGACACCGACACCGCGCCGGTGGACGCCACCCGGGGGCTCACCGACTTCTCCGACGACGTCGCCGCGCTGCTCGACGAGCCGTCCCTGTTCTCGTCCGCCGCCCGGCCGGTGGTGGTCGGGCACTCGCTCGGCGGGGGAGTGGCCATGCGGCTGCTGGTCGACCACCCCGAGCGGGTGGCCGCGCTGCTGCTCGCCGCGCCGGTCTCGCCGTACGGCTACGGGGGCACCCGCGACCTGACCGGCACGCCCACCACGCCCGACTTCGCCGGCACCGGCGCGGGCACCGCCAACGCGGAGTTCGTCAAGCGGCTGGCCGCCGGCGACCGGGGCACGGACAGCCAGGCCAGCCCGCGCAACGTGCTGCGGGCCACCTACGTGGCCGACCCGGCCTCGCTCGGCGCGGACGAGGAACTGCTGCTGGACACCCTTCTCAGCACGGCGACGGGCGACGACAACTACCCGGGCACGGCGGTGGACTCGGCGCACTGGCCCGGCACCGCCCCGGGCCGGCGCGGCGTGCTCAACGCGCTCTCCCCGGCGTACTTCCGGATCGCCGACGAACTCGTGGCCGTGGCCGGCAAGCCGCCGGTCACCTGGATCCACGGGGACGCCGACGTGATCGTCTCGGACACCTCGCTGTTCGACCTGGCCCACCTGGGCTCGCTGGGCGTGGTGCCCGGCTGGCCGGGGGCGGACGCCTGCCCGGCGCAGCCGATGGTGGGGCAGACGCGGGCGGTGCTGGAGCGCTACGCGGCGGCGGGCGGCACGTACCGGGAGGTGCTGCTGCCGGGCTGCGGGCACAGCCCGCACCTGGAGCGGCCGGCCGAGTTCGTCGCCGAGCTGCTGCGGCTGACCGACGGGACGGTCGCCTAGCGGGCTGCCCGGGCGGCTCGTGAAATATCCCACCGCGTCTCGACAACAGCACGTCACGTGGCAGACTCGCGCGCATAACCTTAGTGGCCGTTCATGCGGCCGTGCGGAGCATTGGGGAGGCCGGTCGTGGCGCGCGAGTTCACCAGCGTGGGCGTTGTGGGTCTGGGCACCATGGGTGCCGGCATCGTCGAGGTATTCGCGCGCAACGGCGTCGACGTCGTCGCGGTCGAGATCTCCGAGGCGGCGCTGGAGCGCGGTCGGGCCACCCTGACCGGCTCGACGGACCGGGCCGTGGCCAAGGGCAAGCTCGCCGAGGCCGACCGGGACGCGCTGCTCGCCCGGGTCGACTGGCAGGTCGGGCTCGGCGCGCTGCACTCCGTCGACCTCGTCATCGAGGCGGTGCCCGAGCACCTGGACCTGAAGCAGCGGATCTTCGCCGAGCTGGACCGGGTCTGCAAGCCCGAGGCGATCCTGGCCACCAACACCTCGTCGCTGAGCGTCACCGAGATCTCAGTCGCGACCAGCCGGCCCAACCAGGTGATCGGCATCCACTTCTTCAACCCGGCGCCGGTCATGAAGCTGGTCGAGGTGGTCCGGACGGTGGTCACCTCCGCCGACGTGGTCGCCGACGTCGAGGCGCTCTGCGAGCGGCTGGGCAAGGTCGACGTCACCATCAACGACCGGGCCGGGTTCATCGCCAACGCGCTGCTCTTCGGCTACCTCAACCACGCCGTCGGCATGTTCGAGTCGCACTACGCGACCCGGGAAGACATCGACGCCGCCATGAAGCTCGGCTGCGGGTTGCCGATGGGCCCGCTGGCGCTGATGGACCTGATCGGCCTGGACACCGCGTACGAGATCCTCGACACCATGTACCGGCGCGGCGGCCGCGACCGCCGGCACGCCCCCGTGCCGCTGATCAAGCAGATGGTCACCGCCGGGCTGCTCGGCCGCAAGTCCGGCCGGGGCTTCTACACCTACGAGCGGCCGGGCTCCCCGGTGGTCGTACCCGACGAGCAGACGCCGCAGGCGGCGGAGTCGGCGCTCGCCGACGGCGCCCGCGCGATCGCGAAGGTCGGCGTGGTCGGCTCCGGGACGATGGCCACCGGCATCATCGAGGTCTTCGCCAAGGCCGGCTACGAGGTCGTCTCCGTGACCCGGGGCGCGGAGAAGTCCGCCAAGGTCTTCGAGACGGTCAAGACCTCGCTCAACAAGGGCGTGGTGCGCGGCAAGCTCAGCGAGGCCGACCGGGACGCGGCGCTCGGCCGGATCAACTGGTCGGCCACCCTGGAGCACCTCGCGGACGTCGACCTCGTGGTCGAGGCCGTGGTGGAGGAGCTGAGCGTCAAGAAGGCCCTCTTCGCCAGCCTCGACGAGATCTGCAAGCCGGGCGTGGTGCTCGCCACCACCACCTCGTCGCTGCCGGTGATCGACGTCGCGATGGCCACCCAGCGCCCCGCCGACGTGGTCGGGCTGCACTTCTTCAACCCGGCCCCGATCATGCCGCTGGTCGAGGTCGTGCAGACCATCCGTACCTCCGCGGAGACCGTCGCCACCGCCCGCGCGGTCTGCGCCGCCCTGGGCAAGACGGGCGTGGTCTGCGGCGACCGCTCCGGCTTCATCGTGAACGCGCTGCTCTTCCCGTACCTCAACGACGCGGTCAAGATGCTGGAGGCGAGCTACTCCACCGCCGACGACATCGACCACGCGATGAAGCTCGGCTGCGGCTACCCGATGGGCCCGTTCGAGCTGCTCGACGTCGTCGGGCTGGACGTCTCGCTGGCCATCCAGCGGGAGCTCTACCTGGAGCTGCGGGAGCCGGGCTTCGCGCCCGCGCCGCTGCTGGAGCACCTCGTCACGGCCGGCTACCTCGGCCGCAAGAGCGGTCGCGGCTTCCGCGACCACACCCGCCGCTGATCGGCGGTCGACAGACTGCGTCGGTGACGGCGTCCTGAGGGTGTGACCTTCGAGGAGTACGTCGGCAGCCGCGGTCCGGCCCTGTCGCGCCTGGCCCGGCTGCTGGCCGGGGACCACCTGGGCGTGGACCCCGGCCGGGCCCCGCTACCTGCGCTGGGCCGCTGCTCGACGGCGTACCCCTCCAGCAGTCCGTGACCGGGCTGACCATCGACGGCTCAGTCCGGCAGTTCGGCGGCGCACGGTGGGTGGGCGTCCGGCGCACCTGCACCGGGACGGCAGGACGCTGGAACTGCTCGGCATCCCGAAGGCGCGCGTGACCGCCGAGTTCGGCTCGCCGTTGCCCGGGACGGCCCCGCCCGCGGGCTACCCGACTCTCACGGAGGCCGACGCGACGGTCGTGCTGGCCGGGGCGCGGATCGCGACGGACCTGACCGACCCCGGCACCTGGGAGTGACGGGCGTCGCCGGCCGGGCCGCCCGACCCGGGCCGGTCCGGCCGGCGGCCCGTACGCTTGGCAAGCGTGAGCCCCCGTCGCAACCGACCCCGCCGCGATGACACCGCGCACCTCGACTCCGACCGGGTCCGCCAGGGCGTCGCCTCGGTGCAGCAGTGGCGCGACGGCGAGTGGCAGGTACGCGGAATCAGCGGCGGCGCGTCCACCAAGACGTACCGCTGTCCGGGCTGCGACCAGGAGATCCGCCCCGGGGTGGCGCACCTGGTGGCGTGGCCGGCGGACGGCCGGGGCGACCTGACGGACCGGCGGCACTGGCACAGCGGATGCTGGCGGGCCCGGGACCGGCGCGGCCCGGTCGTCCAGCGGGGGCGCGGCGCGCCCCGCTACGGTTGAGCGATCTGGATCACCCTGTTTCCGCCCCGCCCGGCGCTGCCCGACCGCACGGGTGAGACTGGAGGGGTGAGCACACCGATCCGCGCGTCCACCATCCTGCCCGGGCGCCGCGAGGACATCGAGCTGCACACCGCGGACGGCCTGCGGCTGGTCGGCGAGCTGGCCCGGCCGCTGGACCGGGAGCCGGTGGCCACCCTCGTCTGCCTGCACCCGCTGCCGACGCACGGCGGGATGATGGACAGCCACGTGTTCCGCAAGGCGGCGTGGCGGCTGCCCGCCCTGGCCGACCTGGCGGTGCTCCGCTTCAACACCCGGGGCACCAGCAGCCTGCGCGGCACCAGCGAGGGCGCCTTCGACAACGCGGTCGGGGAGCGCTTCGACGTCGCCGCCGCGATCGAGTACGCCGAGTTCCACGAGCTGCCGGACATCTGGCTGGTCGGGTGGTCGTTCGGCACCGACCTGACCCTGAAGTACGGCTGCGACCCGGCGGTCACCGGGGCGATCCTGCTCTCCCCGCCGCTGCGCTTCTCCGCCCCGGCGGACCTCGACCACTGGGCCGCCTCCGGCAAGCCGCTCACCGCGCTGGTGCCCGAGTTCGACGACTACCTGCGTCCCGACGAGGCGCGGGAGCGCTTCGCGGCGGTGCCGCAGGCCGAGGTGGTCGGGGTGCCCGGCGCGAAGCACCTCTGGGTCGGCGACGCCGAGACCGTGCTGGACGAGGTGGTCCGCCGGGTCAGTCCGGCCGCCGCCGTGCCGTTGCCGACCACCTGGGACGGCCCCGTGGAGACCGGGGACGTCAGCGCGTACGCCGACCGCACGGTCGCCTCCTTCGCCGACCGTCCGGTGCCCGGCCCGCCCGCCGGTCAGGCCGGCTGACCCGGGCGGTCGGCCGGCGCCCCGGGGCCGCCCTGCCGGCCCCGGCGTCCGCTTGGCCCCCGGGCCCTGCGTCTGCTTGGCCCCGGCGTCCGTTTGGACCCGGGCCCTGCGTCTGCTTGGCCCCGGCGTCCGTTTGGACCCGGGCCCTGCGTCTGCTTGGGCCCGGCCCCGACGTCCGCCTCGACGCCGGCCCCTGCGTCCGCCCTCGGGGCGGAGTCAGCGGGACTCCTGCCGGGGCAGCAGCACCTCCCGCAGGATGAGCTGGAACGCGGCCACCGCCGGAATCGCGATGAGCGCGCCCACCACGCCCAGCAGGGACGCGCCGAGCAGCGCGGCGACCAGGGCGGCCACCTCGTTGACCGCCACCGATCGGCGCATGATCTTGGGGTAGATCAGGTAGTTCTCCACCTGTTGATAGATCAGGAAGAACACCACGCAGGCGATGCCCACCCGCAGGTCGGTGGCGAAGGCCACCAGGCTGACGATCACCGCGCCCAGGGTCGCGCCGATCTGCGGGATCAGGTCGGTCACCGCGACCACCACGGCCAGCGCGAACGGGTACGGCAGCCCGACGGCCAGCGCGAAGACGAACGTGGCCGCCCCGGCCAGCACGGCGATGCTGATCGCGCCCACCATGTACGCGCCGACCTTGGTCAGGATCTCGTCGCCGATCAGCCGCACCCGGTCCCGGCGGGAGCGGGGCACCAGTGCGTAGCCCAGGTCGCGGATCCGGTCGAAGTGGACCAGGAAGTAGATCGTCAGCACCAGCACGGTCAGTCCCCGGAACACCGTGCCGAAGATCATCTGAGCCCCGCCGAGCACCCCGCCGAGGGCCTGGCCGACCGTGTCGACGTTCGCCGCGCTCCGCACCCGGTCCATCAGGTCGTACCGCTCGACGAGGTCGTTGACCGTACGGTTGCGGCGCAGCTCCTCGACGTAGTTCGGCAGCTGGTCGATGAACTGCCCGGTCTGCGTGACGATCGGTGGCACCAGGGCGAACAGGCCACCGCAGAGCAGCAGCACGACCGTCAGCGCGACCGCCGCCACGGCAGCGCCGTGCGGCAGCCCCCAGGACCGCAGGCGGACCACGGCCGGGTGCAGGCCGACGGCGAGGAAGAGCGCGATGAGCACCAGGACCAGGATTCCGGCCGCGTTGCGCAGCCCCAGATAGAGGGCGTACGCCAGCAGCACCCCGGCCGCCCCGGAGAAGCCGACCAGGAAGCTGCTGCGCCGCAGCGGTCGTCCCGGCGTACCGAACCGGCTCGACCCGTTCGCGCCCGGCTGCTGACCGCCGCCCGTGGTGCCCGTGGCCGGCTCGTCGCGGTCCGTGGTGCCCGGCGCGGGCTGGCCGCCGGGCGTGTGGCCCGTGGCCTGGTCCTCGCGGTGGGTGGGGCCGGCTCGGTCGGCGTGCCGAGGTGCGGTGGCGTGCTCGGGCCTCGGGCTTCCGCCGCCCGGTCCCGGGGCGCTACCGGGCTCCCGGTCGCCGCTCGACTCCCTCGGTCCGTCGTCTGCCATCGGACCTCCCCTGATCGATTCCCGCCGAGGGTCCGACCTCGGTCCGCGTCGGGCGGATCCCACCCGGGAGCGTACGCCGCCAGCCTGCCCGACCACGCACCCCGAGCGGATCCGCGCACCCCGAGCGGATCCGCGCAGCCTGAGCGGATCCGCGCAGTCCGACCGGGCCAGAGACTTGAGAGATCCTGGTAGGAAGGTGCCCCTCAGGGGGCCGTTTCCAACCAAGATCCGCCCGACGACCTGGGTCGTCGGGCGGAAGGGCTGGTCCGGGTCAGTCCTTCTCGACGACGACCTTGCTCGGCTTGGCGCTGCGCTCGTCGGTGGTCGGCTTCGCCGGTCGCTTGCCGTTCTCGCCGGTGCTGGTGATCTTCGTCGGGGTGGCACCCCGGCCACCCTCGCCCGGCACGGCCGCCACGGTCGGCTCCCCGTCCACGCCCGCGCTCGCGGTGTCGCCGTCGACCGTGGTCACGGCCGCGACGTCGGCGTCGCCCGGCTGCTTGGTGTCGGCGGGTTCGATCCGGCCCTTGGCCGGCTGCCCGGCCGCCGCCGGCTCGACCTTGGCGGGCCTGCCGTCCGAGGCGGTGGTGCCCTTCGCCGTGCCGCCCGTCGGCGCCGCGCCGGCTCCGGCCGGTGCGGCGTCCTTCTTCCCCGCGCCGCCCGCCGGTGTCGTGCCCGCTCCGGCTGGCGCGGCCTCCTTCGCCGCGCCGCCCACCGACGTCGCGCCCGCTCCGGCCGGTGCGGCTTCCTTCTTTCCGGCGCCCGGCTCGGCGGTGTCCTTCTTCCCCGCGCCCGGTCCGGTCGGCGTCCCGTCGACCGGGGACGTGGCCGCCCCGGCGGTCGACGCCTTCCCGCCGTTCGCCCCGGCCGTGCCGGTCGACGCCGGCCTGCCGTCGGCCCCCGCCGGGGCGGTCGCGGCGGCGCCGTCCGTCCCGGCCGGCCGGTCGCCCGCAGCGAGCAGCCCCAGCCGGAGCTCGGCCACCTGGCGCTGGAGCTCGTCGGACTCCTGCCGCGACTTCCAGGTCTCCTGCCGCAGGTCGGCGAGCTGCTGCTGGGCCTGGGCGATCTCCAGCATCACCTGGGCGAGCTGCTGACGGCTGACGGCGGCCTCCTGCTGGGTGGCGGCGAGGTGCTGCTGGGTCGTGGCGAGGTGCTGCTGCGTGGTGGCCGCGTACTCCTCGAACTGGCGGCGTGACGTCGCGACGTGCTCGTCGGCCTTGCGGCGCTTGTCGGCCGCCTCCGACTCGGCACGGCTGAGCAGCGCCGCAGCCTCCTCCTCGGCCTGCCGACGCATCGTCAGCGCGTCCCGCTCGGCGGCCTCGCGCACGGCGGCGGCGCCCTGCTCGATCTCGTTCCTGCGGGCGGTGTACTCCGACTCCAGCGCGGCGCGGCGCGTCTCGAAGCCCGACTCCAGCTCGTCGTGCCGGCTCTTGTGCTTCGTCTCCAGTTCGGTCAGGCGCGCCTTGTACTGCTTCTCCAGTTCGTCGCGGCGCCTGGCGAACTCCTGCTCGGTGGTCGCCCGGCGCTGGGCCAGCTCGCGGTCCGCGGCCTCGCGGCGGCTGTTGACCTCCTGCTCCACCCCCGCCCGCCACGCGCCGAGCTCCTGCTGCGTCTGCGCCCGGGCCTGCTGCACGTACGCCTCGGTCTCGGTGCGCATCCGCTGCACGTACGCCTCGGTCTCGGCCCGGCTGCGCTTGGCCGTCTCGGCCGCCTGGGTGGTGAGCCGCTCCGCCTCCTGCCGGGCCTTGTTGCGGGTCGCCCGACCAGCCTCGGCGGCGTCGTCGATGATCTGCTTCGCGTCCCGTTGGGCCTTGGCGTGGGTGGCCCGACCCGCCTCGGTGGCCTGGTCGATCAGGCGCTTGGCCTCCTGCTGGGCCTTGGCGTGCACCTCCTTGGCGGCCTCCCGGAGCTGGGTGGCCTCCTGCTGCGCCGTGGCGTGCACCTCCTTGGCGGCCTCCCGGAGCCGGGTCGCCTCCTGCTGGGCCCGGTGGTGGATCTCCTTGGCCGCGTCCCGCAGCTGGGTGGCCTCCTGCTGGGCCTTCGCCAGCGCCTCCTGGGCGGCCTTGCGCAGCCGGGCGGCCTCCTCCTTGGCGGCCTTGACCGCGGCGTCCGCCTCGGCCCGGCGGGCCGCGGTGTGCCGCTCCTCCTCGGCGCGTCGGGCGGCCAGCGCGATCTCGAAGTCCTTGAGCGCGGTGGCGGCCTGTTCTCGGGCCTCCTCGACGATGTGCTCGGCGGCGGCCCGGCGCGCCTCGATCTCCTCGTTGGCGGCGGCCAGGATCGCGTCGGCCTGCTCCTCGGCGATCGTGAGGATCTGCTCCACGCGCGGGCCGAGGTGCCGGAAGGAGACGTTCTCCAGCGCACCGGACGACTTGCGCGCCTGGGCGAGATCCCGTTGGAGCACCTCGACCTGGCCGGCCAGCTTGTGGATCTGTGTGTAGGCCTGCTCCCGTTCGGCCGCGAGGGCCGCGATCTCGTGCT
Source organism: Micromonospora citrea (assembly GCF_900090315.1). NCBI lineage: Bacteria > Bacillati > Actinomycetota > Actinomycetes > Micromonosporales > Micromonosporaceae > Micromonospora > Micromonospora citrea. Next base: position 4,742,085 of record NZ_FMHZ01000002.1, read on the forward strand.
CCGCACGAGCGACGTACCGGTCGACCTGTCGTTTCTCGTACCCCCGCAGAGCGGACTCGAAGCTGGGCTCCGTGGTCACGTCCCCGCCGAGAGCGAACAGTTCCTCGCCGTGCGACATGCCCCCATCCTCACACGCCTCCGGGCCGGCTGGGGCGATACGGACGCCCCTGATGGGACCTACTTCACTGGGTTGACGCCCGGGCATTTCCCTGACGGGCAAACGCATACGGCGCGGGGCACACCGGTCACCCGGTGTCACCCCGCGCCGTGGTCATGCCCCGGTCGGCTCGGTCAGTTGGACGTCTCGGCGGCCACCCGCTCGTCCGCGCCGTCGGCCTTCTTGGCCTCCGGCTTGGCGGGCGCGGCCTGGGCGGCCGGCGCCGCCGGGACGCCCGGCACGATCCCGGCGAGGCCGGAGAGCATCTGGCCGAGCTGGGAGGTGACGGCGTCCTTCTGCCGGGTGAGGTCCTCGACCTCGCGGCGGGCCGCCTGGGTGGTCAGCTCGGCCTCGGTGCGCGCCTCGGTGAGCAGCCGCTTCGCCTCGGCCTTCGCCTCGGTCAGCGTCTTGTCGGCCAGCGCCTTGGCCTTGTCGACCGTCTCGTTGGCGGTGCGCTCCGACTCGACCCGGCGGGCCTCGGCGCGCTGCTCGATCTCCTTGGCCCGCTCCTGCGCGGCGTGGGCCCGCTGCTCGGCCTCGCTTACCAGCTTCTGGGTCTGCGCGACCTGCGCCGCGTGCCGCTCCGACTCCTCGCGCTCGGCCTTCTCCCGGCGCTCGGCGAGCTGGAGCTCCAGGGCCTGCAGGTCCTTGTCGCGCTTGTCCCGCGCGTCGGTGAGCAGCTTGGTCGCCTCGGCGCGCTTCTCCTCGGCCTCCCGGGCGGCCTTCGCCCGCTGCTGGGTGATCTCCCGCTCGGCGGTGGCCCGGAGCGTGGCGACCTCGCGCTCGACGGTGGACTTCAGCTCGGCGACCTCGTGCGCCGTGACCGTGCGCAGCTGCTTGGTCTCCCGCTCGGCGTCGGCGCGCAGCGTGTCGGCCTCGCGCCGGGCCTGGACGCGGACCTCGGCGGCCTCCCGCTCGGCGGCGGTGCGGACGCTGCCCGCCTCGCGCTCGGCGGTGGCCTTCATCGCCGCCGCCTCGGCCCGCGCCTTGTCGGTGATCTCGCGGGCCTCGAGGCGTGCGGCGGAGAGGATGCCCTCCGACTCGCGCTTGGCCTCGTTGCGGTGGTCGTTGGCCTGCTCCTCGGCCAGCCGGAGGATCTGCTCGACGCGGGTGCCGAGGCCGGAGAGGGTGGGCCGGCTGTTCTCCTCGAGCTGCTTGTTGGTGTCGGCGAGCTTCTGCTCCAGCGTGCTCATGCGCTGTTCGGCCTGGCGGAGCCGGCGCTGAGCGTCGTTCATGCGCTGCTCGGCCTCGGCGCGGGCCTGCTCGGACTGGGTCAGCGCGGCCGTCATCCGGCCGATGAAGTCATCGACCTGGTGGGTGTTGTAGCCGCGCAGGCCGACGGTGAAATCGGGCTGTGAGTTCGCGTTATCGAAGAACGCAAGAGGGGAGGACTGCTGGGGCATTGGGACATACTCGCAGACCCCCCAGGGTGCTTCGCAAGAGCGGTCCCGAGCTTTCGTGTCCTCTTTACATGGTCAACTGCGGGCGCGCCGGCACGCCGGACCAATCGGCGATCTTGGCAGGTCCCGGGCGGGTCGGACGGTACGGAGAGTGACTGTGGAAAAGGGCCGCGGGGGAACCCCGCGGCCCTTTGTCGCGTCATGGTCCGGGTCACTCGAATGAGCGCCGGCGCGCCGGTGGTGAAAAGGCGATCGCCGTTCGTCGCAATGGTCGACGGCGGATCGTCCGTCGGGTCAGTGGCCGCGGAACCGGTTGATCGCGTCCTCGTGGCGGGAGCGCAGCTCGCGGTCGCGCACGCCGAGCCCGTCGGCGGGCGCGAGGCAACGCACCCCCACCTTGCCCTGGTGGGCGTTGCGGTGCACCTCGTACGCGGCCTGGCCCGTCTGCTCCAGCGCGTACGTCTTCGACACGGTGGGGTGGATCTTGCCGAGGGCCACCAGGCGGTTGGCCTCCCACGCCTCCCGGTAGTTGGCGAAGTGGCTGCCGACGATCCGCTTGAGGTGCATCCACAGGTAGCGGTTGTCGTACTGGTGCTGGTAGCCGCTGGTGGAGGCGCAGGTGACGATCGTGCCGCCCTTCTTGGCGACGAACACGCTCGCGCCGAAGGTCTCCCGGCCGGGGTGCTCGAAGACGATGTCCGGGTCGTCGCCGCCGGTCAGCTCGCGGATCCGCTCGCCGAAGCGGCGCCACTCGTCCTGGTCCTGGGTCTCCTCGTCCTTCCAGAAGCGGAAGCCCTCGGCCGTGCGGTCGATGACCAGCTCGGCGCCCATCTTCCGGCACAGCTCCGCCTTCTCCGGGGAGGAGACCACGCAGACGGGGATCGCGCCGCCGTTGAGCGCCATCTGGGTGGCGTACCCGCCGAGGCCGCCGGAGGCGCCCCAGATCAGCACCACGTCGCCCTGCTTCATGTTCGCGCCGTGGTGGGACACGAGCTGCCGGTACGCCGTCGAGTTGACCAACCCCGGGCTGGCCGCCTCCTCCCAGCTCAGGTGGCGCGGCTTGGGCATCAGCTGGTTGGCCTTGACCACGGCCAGCTCGGCGAGGCCGCCGAAGTTGGTCTCGAAGCCCCAGATCCGCTGCTGCGGGTCGAGCATGGTGTCGTCGTGCCCGGCCGCGTCCTCCAGCTCCACCGACAGGCAGTGCGCGACCACCTCGTCGCCGGTCTTCCACTTCGTCACGCCGGGCCCGGTGCGCAGCACCACGCCCGCGGCGTCCGAGCCGACCACGTGGTACGGCAGGTCGTGCCGCCTGGTCAGCTCGGAGAGCCGGCCGTAGCGCTGGAGGAACTTGAAGGTCGGCAGCGGCTCGAAGATGCTGGTCCAGACCGTGTTGTAGTTGATCGCGCTGGCCATCACGGCAACCAGCGCCTCGCCCGGCCCGAGTTCCGGGGTCGGCACCTCCTGCACGTGCAGCGCCTTGCGCGGGTCCTTGTCCCGGGTCGCCATCCCGTCGAACATCCGGGTCTCTTCGGCGCGCACCACCACGCCCCGGTACGACTCCGGCACCGGCAGGCCGGCGATGCCGGCGAGTTCCCGCTCCGGTTGGTCGGATCCCTCCGCCGCCATGATCGCTTCGAGGATGTCCTGCACGTCGACCTCCCGTTCGTCCGCACCCGCGCACGCGGGCCTGGGTGCTGCCATCGTCGGCGCGAGTGCGGCCGACCGCCATGTCGGCATCCGACACATCCGCGGACCGACCGCGCTCCTGTTGGGGCGGGACGTTACTGAACGGTAGCTAGGGTCGGAAGTCCTCTGTGAAAAACTGCATTGGCCGATGCGTGGAGGTGTCCGGGCAGGCGACGTATCGCGCAGTGCCGTGCTCGGCACGCGGGCGCCGCCGGCCCCCACCCGTGGGCGGGGGCCGACCGTGGCGTCAGTGCGCGGCGGGCTCGACCAGCTCGACAAGCACGCCGCCGGCGTGCTTCGGGTGGACGAAGTTGACCCGGGAGTTCGACGTGCCGCGCTTCGGGGTGTCGTAGAGCAGCTGCACGCCCCGCTCGCGCAGCGTCGCGCAGGCGGCGTCGATGTCCGCCACCTCGTACGCCACCTGCTGCACGCCCGGGCCCTTGCGGTCCAGGAACTTCGCGATGGTCGACTCGGGCGTCAGCGGGGCGAGCAGCTGCACGCAGCCCCCCTCGGCGGTCGGGCCGACGGCCAGCATCGCCTCCCGGACGCCCTGCTCGGCGTTGGTCTCGGTGTGCACGCAGCGCATCCCGAAGGTGCGCTGGTAGAAGTCGATCGCGGCGTCCAGGTCGGGCACCGCGACCCCGACGTGGTCGATGCGGCGCAGGCCGATGTCTGTGACATAGTCGGCAGCGGTCTCGACGGGGGAGTTCTCAGCCATGGCGCTAGTCTGACCGAACAATCGTTAAGGCGTACAGGTCGGCACCCCCTCGGAGGCAGGTAATGGCTTCGGTGATCGTCAGCGGCGCGCGGACCCCCATGGGGCGCCTGCTGGGCAACCTCAAGGACCTCTCCGCGACCAAGCTCGGTGGCGTGGCGATCAAGGCGGCGCTGGAGCGCGCCGGCGTCGCCCCCGAGCAGGTCCAGTACGTGATCATGGGGCAGGTGCTCCAGGCCGGCGCCGGGCAGATCCCGGCCCGGCAGGCGGCGGTCGAGGCGGGCATCCCGATGTCCGTGCCGGCCCTGACCATCAACAAGGTCTGCCTCTCCGGCCTGGACGCGATCGCCCTGGCCGACCAGCTCATCCGGGCCGGCGAGTTCGACATCGTGGTGGCCGGCGGCATGGAGTCGATGACCAACGCCCCGCACCTGCTGCTGGGCCAGCGCGGCGGCTACAAGTACGGCGACGTGGTGATCAAGGACCACATGGCGCTGGACGGGCTCACCGACGCCTGGGACTGCTGCTCGATGGGCGAGTCGACCGAGCGGCTCGGCGCGAAGCACGGCATCACCCGCGAGGAGCAGGACGCGTTCGCCGCGGCCAGCCACCAGCGGGCCGCCGCCGCGCAGAAGAACGGCCACTTCGCCGACGAGATCACCCCGGTGGTCATCCCGCAGCGCAAGGGCGACCCCCTGGTGATCAGCGAGGACGAGGGCATCCGCCCGGACACCACCGCCGAAGGGCTGGCCAAGCTGCGTCCGGCCTTCACCAAGGACGGCACCATCACCGCCGGCAGCTCCTCGCCGATCTCCGACGGCGCCGCGGCCGTGGTCGTGATGAGCAAGGCCAAGGCCAAGGAGCTGGGCCTGACCTGGCTGGCCGAGATCGGCGCGCACGGCAACGTGGCGGGGCCGGACAACTCCCTGCACTCGCAGCCCTCCAACGCCATCCAGCACGCCCTGCGCAAGGGCGGGCTGAGCGTCTCCGACCTCGACCTCATCGAGATCAACGAGGCGTTCGCCCAGGTCGGCATCCAGTCCACCCGTGACCTCGGGATCAGCCCCGACAAGGTCAACGTCAACGGCGGGGCGATCGCGCTGGGCCACCCGATCGGCATGTCCGGCGCCCGGCTCGTGCTCACGCTGGCGCTGGAGCTCAAGCGCCGCGGTGGCGGGACCGGCGCGGCGGCGCTCTGCGGCGGCGGCGGCCAGGGCGACGCCCTGATCATCCACGTCCCGGGCGCCGACGAGAGCGACCAGTGAGCGCGTCGCGCTGACCGGTCACGGTCGCCGAGAAAACGAAGGCAGCACGGTGAGCGGGAGGAGCGAGCTGGTCTTGCGAGCCCCGCGGCCGCGAACAGAGGCAGCACGGTGAGCGGGAGGAGCGAGCTGGTCTTGCGAGCCCCGCAGTCGCGAACAGAGGCAGCACAGTGAGCGAGATCGTCGACAACGGCCCGGCTGCGGGCGCACCCCCGGTGCGCCGCAGCCGGGACGTGCCGATGCTGGTCGAGCGGGCCCGCGCGGGGGATCCCCGCGCGGTGGCCCGGCTGATCACCCTGGTCGAGTCGGGCGACGAGACGCTGCCGCGGATCGCGGCGGCGCTCGCGCCGTACGCCGGGCAGGCCCAGGTGGTCGGCCTGACCGGCTCGCCCGGCGTGGGCAAGTCCACCACCACCAACGAGCTGGTCCGGGCGCTGCGTGCCCGGGGGCACCGGGTCGGCGTGCTGGCCATCGACCCGTCCAGCCCGTTCACCGGTGGGGCGATCCTCGGCGACCGGGTCCGGATGCAGGACCACGCCACCGACCCGGGTGTCTACATCCGCTCGATGTCCAGCCGGGGCCACCTCGGCGGGCTGTCGGCGGCCACGCCGCAGGCGGTCCGGGTGCTGGAGGGCGCCGGCTGCGACGTGGTGCTGGTGGAGACCGTCGGCGTCGGCCAGGCGGAGGTGGAGGTCGCCTCGCTGGCCGACACCACGCTGGTGCTGCTCGCCCCGGGCATGGGTGACGCGATCCAGGCGGTCAAGGCCGGCATCCTGGAGATCGCCGACGTCTTCGTGGTCAACAAGGCCGACCGGGACGGCGCCGACGCGACCTACCGCGACATCCAGGGCATGATCGCCCTGGGCGAGCGCGGCCCGGGCGACTGGCGCCCGCAGGTGGTGCGCGCGATCGCCGCGCGGGGCGAGGGGATCGACGACATCGCCGCCGCGATCGACAAGCACCGTGGCTGGCTCGTCGAGCACGGCGAGCTGCGCCGCCGCCAGGAGGCGCGGGCCGCCGCCGAGATCGAGGCGATCGCGCTGGGCGTGCTCCGCGACCGGATCGGCTCCCTGCGCGACGGTACGGAGCTGCCGGCGCTCGCCGCGAAGGTGGCCGAGGGCGCCATGGACCCGTACGCGGCCGCCGACGAGCTGCTCGCCCAGCTCGGCTCCTGAGGAGCCCACCCGGCGACCCGCCGAACTAGTACGCTCGCACCGCTCCACGACCCCGTGGGGCGGTGCGCGGCCGAGTGGGGGAGACCATGGGCGACGAGGCGACGCAGGAGCTGTCGGTGACGCCGGAGGCGGTGGCGGGCGGGAGCACGCACGTCTCCGACGAGGTGGTGGAGAAGATCGCGGTGGCCGCCACCCGATCGGTGCCGGGGGTGGCCGAGCTGGGCGGCGACGTGGCCCGGTTCTTCAACGCGGTGCTCGACAGGGTCGGCCTCGACCAGGTCGGCGACGCCCGGCGGGGCTGCTCGGCGCACGTCACCAACGGCGCGGCCGTGGTCAACCTGGTCATCGTGATCGAGGCGGGCCGGCCGGTGCCGCAGGTGACCGACGCGGTCCGGGCGAAGGTGACCGAGGCCGTCGAGGCGTACGGGCTGCGGGTCGACGAGATCAACATCCGGGTCGACGACGTGGCCATGGGCGACCCGGTCGCGCCGACCGCCTGACGTGAGGGCCGCCCAGGTTACCGGCCGGTACGACTTCCCTTAGCGATCGTTCAGGCTCCGGCTCTACACTCGACGTGCAGTCGAGGACTCGAGGAGGAGCCCCGCGGATGAACGCCGACGAGATCGCAGCCGGACGGGCACGCTGGCAGGCCCGCTACGACGCCGCGCGCAAGCGGGACGCCGACTTCACCACGCTCTCCGGGATGCCCGTCGACCCGGTCTACGGGCCGCCGGAGGGCGTCGCCTACCCGGGCTTCGAGCGGATCGGCTGGCCGGGCGAGTACCCGTACACCCGGGGCCTCTACCCGACCGGCTACCGCGGGCGGACCTGGACCATCCGGCAGTTCGCGGGCTTCGGCAACGCCCAGCAGACCAACGAGCGCTACAAGATGATCCTGGGCGCCGGCGGCGGCGGCCTCTCGGTCGCCTTCGACATGCCCACGCTGATGGGCCGGGACTCCGACGACCCGCAGTCGCTCGGCGAGGTGGGCCACTGCGGCGTCGCCATCGACTCGGCCGCCGACATGGAGACGCTCTTCGACGGCATCGACCTGGCCGGCGTGACCACCTCGATGACCATCTCCGGCCCGGCCGTGCCGGTCTTCTGCATGTACCTGGTGGCCGCCGAGCGGCAGGGCGCCGACCTGTCCCGGCTGGACGGCACGCTGCAGACCGACATCTTCAAGGAGTACATCGCGCAGAAGGAGTGGCTCTTCGACCCGGAGCCGCACCTGCGCCTCATCGGCGACCTGATGGAGTACTGCGCCCGGGAGATCCCGCGCTACAAGCCGCTCTCGGTCTCCGGCTACCACATCCGCGAGGCCGGCGCGACCGCCGCGCAGGAGCTGGCGTACACCCTCGCCGACGGCTTCGGCTACGTCGAGCTGGGGCTCTCGCGCGGGCTCGACGTCAACGTCTTCGCCCCCGGCCTGAGCTTCTTCTTCGACTCGCACGTCGACTTCTTCGAGGAGATCGCCAAGTTCCGGGCGGCCCGGCGGATCTGGGCGCGCTGGCTACGCGACGTCTACGGGGCCACCAGCGAGAAGGCGCTCTGGCTGCGGTTCCACACGCAGACCGCCGGGGTGTCGCTGACCGCCCAGCAGCCGGTCAACAACGTGGTGCGTACCGCCGTGGAGGCGCTCGCCGCGGTGCTCGGCGGGACCAACTCGCTGCACACCAACGCCCTGGACGAGACCCTGGCCCTGCCCACCGACGAGTCCGCCGAGATCGCCCTGCGTACCCAGCAGGTGCTGATGGAGGAGACCGGGGTGACCAACGTGGCCGACCCGCTCGGCGGGTCGTGGTACGTGGAGGCGCTCACCGACAAGATCGAGGCCGAGGCGGAGGAGATCTTCGCCCGGATCCGCCAGCTCGGCGGGGAGGGCCCGCACCAGATCGGCCCGATGACCTCCGGCATCCTGCGCGGCATCGAGGACGGCTGGTTCACCGGTCACATCGCCGAGTCCGCCTTCGTCTACCAGCAGGCGCTGGAGAAGGGCGAGAAGAAGATCGTCGGGGTCAACTGTCACACGGGCACGGTCGCCAAGGACCTGGAGATCCTGCGGATCTCGCACGAGGTGGAACTGGAGCAGCGCCGGGTGCTGGCCGAGCGGAAGGCCGGCCGCGACGAGGCAGCCGTCAAGGCCGCCATCGAGCGGATGGTCGCCGTCGGCCGGACCGACGGGAACATGATCCCCGCCATGCTGGACGCGGTGCGTGCCGAGGCCACCCTCGGCGAGATCTGCGACGCCCTGCGCGCCGAGTGGGGCATCTACCGCGAACCCGCCCGCTTCTAACCCACCCACCCACCCACCCCCTACCCACCCGCCCCCGCCCCCGCCCTCTCCCGCGATCTTGCACTTGCTGCCCCGGCGAATGCCGCGTACGCCGCGTACCGGGGGCCGAAAGTGCAAGATCGCGGAGGGCCGGGCGGGAGGGCGGGAGCAGGCGTGACAGTTGCAACTGTCGCCGTCGCGGTTGATCTGAGTTCGGCGCGTCGCGTGCGAGACTAGGTAACCATGAGCGACCCACGGATCACCTCGTCGATCTTCACCCGCGGCGCGGTCGACCTCAGCGCGCTGCGCACCCCCGCACCGACCCCCGCCCCCACCCAGCCCGGCCCCTCGGGCGGCCTGCCCGGCGCCACAGCCGGCGGCGGCGTCAGCGTCATCGACGTCAGCGAGGCGACGTTCCAGTCCGAGGTTCTCGAACGCTCGCTGACCACGCCGGTGATCGTGGACTTCTGGGCCGAGTGGTGCGAGCCGTGCAAGCAGCTCTCGCCGGTGCTGGAGCGGTTGGCCACCGAGGGCGGCGGCGCCTGGGTGCTCGCCAAGGTCGACGTGGACGCCAACCCGCGGATCGCGCAGATGTTCCGGGTGCAGGGCATCCCCATGGTCTACGCGGTGGTCGGCGGCCAGCCGATCGACGCCTTCTCCGGCGTGGTGCCCGAGGCGCAGCTGCGGCAGTGGATCCAGGCCGTGCTCAAGGCCGGTGGCGTCACCGTCGCCGAGCCGGAGGACCCCCGGCTCGACGAGGCCGACGACGCCCTGATGAGCGGCGACCTCGACGCCGCCGAGCAGGCGTACAAGAAGATCCTCGCCGAGTCCCCGGCGGACGCCGCGGCGGAGGCGGGCCTGGCCCAGGTCGGGCTGGCGCGCCGGGTGGCGGGGGCCGACCCGGGCGCGGCGATCGCCGCCGCGCAGGCCAACCCCGACGACGTCGAGGCCCAGCTCCTGGCCGCCGACATCGAGGTCCTCAGCGGTCAGGCCGAGGCGGCGTACGCCCGCCTGGTGGGCCTGGTCCGCCGCACCGCCGGCGACGACCGGGAGAAGGTACGCCGGCACCTCGTCGGACTCTTCGCGGTCGCCGGGCCGGAGGACCCCGCCGTCGCCTCGGCCCGCCGGGCGTTGGCCAGCGCCCTGTTCTGAGCACCCTCGACCCGGGCGCGCCCGTTCCTGGGGACGCCCGGTCTCCGCACCTGTAGCACGCCAGCGCGGGCCGGCGTTCCGGCCGGCCCGCCCGATTCTTCGAGGACGGGAGCCCATGATGCGCCGGATCGCCGTCCTCGACGCGCCCAGCAACCTCGGCCTGCGCCCACCCACGCCCACCTCGGTGCCCGGCTGCGCCAAGGCCCCCGGCGCGCTGCGCGACCAGGGGCTGCTCGCCCGGCTGCGGGCCCGGGACGCCGGATGCCTCACCGCGCCCCGCTACGACCCCGGCGACTGGCGGCCGGGCGACGGGGTCTGCCACGCCCGGGAGATCGCCGACTACTCGGTGGTGCTCGCCGAGCGGATCGGCGCGATCATCGACCGCGGGGAGTTCCCGCTGGTCCTCGGCGGGGACTGCTCGATCCTGCTCGGCTCGGCGCTGGCCATGCACCGGCTCGGCGAGGCAGTCGGCGGGCGCATCGGGCTCGTCTTCGTCGACGGCCACTCCGACTTCCGGCACCCCGGCAACGCCTCGTACGTCGGCGCGGCGGCCGGTGAGGACCTCGCGCTGGTGACCGGGCGCGGGCAGGCGGACCTGGCCGCCATCGAGGGGCGTCGGCCGTACTTCCGGGACATCGACGTGGTGGTGCTCGGCATCCGGGCGCAGGACGAGTACCGCCTCGACCTGCAGGCCGCCGGGATCACCACCCGGCCCGTGCCGGCGCTGCGCGCCGAGGGCGCCGCGCGTACGGCGCAGTGGGCGCACGAGCAGCTCGCCGACTGCGCCGGCTACTGGGTGCACATCGACGTCGACGTGCTCGACCCGGCCGTGATGCCCGCGGTCGACGCCCCCGACCCGGGTGGCATCGCCTTCGCCGAGCTGGAGATCCTGCTCGCCGGTCTGGTCGACACGCCGCACTGCCTCGGCGTCGAGCTGACCGTCTTCGACCCCGACTACGACCCCGACGGCGCGTACGCGGCCGAGATCGTCAACACGGTGGTCGCCGGGCTGCGTCCGGTCTCCGCGCCCGGCGCGATGCCGCCCCGGCTGCTGCCGGACGGGACGACCGCCCCGTCGGTCCGTCCGTCGGCTGCCGCCCCGTCGGCCCGGCCTGCGCCGACCGCCTCGTCGGCCCGTTCGTCCGCAACGTCCTCGTCGGTCCGTTCGTCGGGCCCAGCCTCGTCGGTCCGATCGTCCGCAACGTCCTCGTCGGCGGCGGCCCCGTCGGCTGCGTCCTCGTCGGGGGCGGCACCGTCGGCAGCGTCCTCGTCGGTGCCCTCGCCGGCTGCGTCCTCGTCGGCGGCGGACTCGCCGGTGCCGTCCGCCCGGCGGGGTGACAGTCGTCCAGATGGGCCGGCCACGGCCGCGTCGGCACTCGGCCCTGGCTTGGCTCCCGATGCCGGCACTCTCCCCGCCTACGCTGCTGCTGTCGCCGACGGCGCCGGTGACGGCGACGACCGGCATCCGGGGCGCGCCGGGGAGCGCACCGGGGACGCTCCGCCGGCTCCGCTCGGGCCGGTGGCTCCTGTCGTTCCGGTGGCTCCTGTCGTTCCGGTCGCCTCGGTCGATCAGGATGCTCCGCTCGCTGCTGTCGGGAACGGCGGGGCAGGCGGGACCGAGCCGGAGGGGACGGGGTCGGCGCGGCCCGAGCGGGTGGTACCGGAATCGTTGGGACCGGAATTGGCGCGGCCCGAGCTGGCAGGGCCGGAGCCGGTCGGTCCGCCCGCCTCGGCAGGTCCGGGCCGGCTGCGCAGGGTGCCGCTCGTGGGCCTCGGCCCGGAGGACGGGCCGCCCGCGCCCGACGGCGGCTCCTCGTCGTCCGGCGCGGGCATCGCCTGACCCACCCAACCTGCCGTACCGGGCCGGGCCGGCTGCCTCGGCCGTGCTGGCCGCTCCGATCGACCTGCCGCCGGCACAGGGCCGCGGCGGCCAAGTCGCCTGCGTGCGCCCGCGACCAGACCGCTCGGGCTACCCGGTAGCGCCCCATGCCGCGGACTCCCGTCCGCACATCGATGTCAAGATCCGCGCTACCTCCCGGAAATAGTGGCCGCTGGCGCGCCGGAGGCCACTACTTCCCGTAAGTTGTGCGGATCTTGACGCCGGGTGCGGGTGCGGGTGCGGGGATGGCGGGGCGCCGGCTGGGTCGGGTCAGCGGGGGAGGGCGCGTAGGAACCGTTCGACGGCCGGTACGGCGGTGGCGGTGCTGGCGCCGCCCTGCTCGACGAAGACCGCGAACGCGACGTCGCCCTGCCAGCCGACGAACCACGCGTGGGTGTGGGCGGGGTTGTTGTCGTACTCGGCGGTGCCGGTCTTGCCGTGCACGGGCGCCCCCGGCACGTCCTTGAGGGCGCTGCCGCTGCCAGCCGTGACCACCTCGCGCATCATCGCCCGGACGGCCTCGACCGACTCCGGCCTGAGCTGCGGGCCGGGCGCGGCGGGCTGCGCCGGGGCCGGGTCCAGCACCAGTTTCGGCTGCTCGAAGCGGCCCCGGGCGACCGCCGCGGTGGCCGACGCCATGGCCAGCGGGCTGACCACCGTGGTGCCCTGCCCGATCGCGGCGGCGGCCTGCTCGGTCGCGCCGCCGTTCGCCGAGACCTTGCCGGTGAAGGCGTCCAGGCCGAGGTCCCACTGCCCCTCCAGCCCCAGGGAGCGGCCGGTCACGGCCAGCCCGTCGGGGCCGAGCTTCGGCGCCAGCGCGGTGAACGCCGTGTTGCAGGACCTGGCGAAGTCGGTGCGGAACGGCACCGCGCCCAGTTCGAAGTTGTCGGAGTTCTTGAACGACCGGCCGTCCACCGTGAACGTCTTCGGACAGGGGACCGTCGCGTCCGGCGTCACCGCCCCCCGGTCGAGCAGGCCGAGGGCACTGACCATCTTGAAGGTGGAGCCCGGGGGAACCTGCGCGGTGAAGGCCAGGTTCTCGCCGGCGGCGCCGGGACCGTTGGCGGCGGCGAGCACCGCGCCGTCGCTGATCCGTACCGCCACCAGGGCCGAGCGGCGCTTCTCGCCGCGCAGGGCGGCGTCGGCGGCGTTCTGGGTGGCGACGTCGAGGGTCGTCCTCAGCGGCTGCCCCGGCTGTGGCTCGTGGCGGAACACCTCGGTGCCGGTGGGCACCAGCGTGCCGTCCGGGCCGGGGCGCTCGGCGATCACTTTCAGTCCGGGCGTGCCCCGCAGCCGCTCGTCGTAGCGGCCCTGGAGGCCGCCGTGGCCGACCAGGTCGCCGGCCGCGTACCGGTCCGGGTGCTTGGCGAGGTCGTCGGCCTGGGCCTGGTCGACGGAACCGAGCACCGCCCGGGCGAACTCGCGGGTGGGCGCGAGGTCGAGCTTGTCGCCGCGGAACTTGGTGCCCGGCAGGTCGTAGATGCGCGGCTTGATCTGCCGGTACGCCTCCTCGCGCAGCGTCACCACCTCGACGAACGCCCCGGGGTCGGCCTCGGCGAGCCGCTTGGGCAGGCCGGAGAGGTCCACCGGCGGGGTGATCGCCGGCCGGACGGCCCGGAAGGCGGCGTCCAGCTTCCGGGTCAGACCGGGCAGGTCGGTGACCTCGCCCGGCTGCAGCCCGACCCGCACCACCGGGCGGGGCGCCACGATCGGCTTGCCGGCGCCGTCGAGCACCGCGGCCCGAGGGCCGGCGTCGCGGCGCAGCGCGAGCCGGTCGCCCCGGCCGAGCTGCTCCTGCACCACCTGCGGCTCCCAGATCACCCGCCACCCGTCGTCGCCGCCCCGGCTGAGCCGGACCTGCCGGTCGTACGCCCAGCGGGTCTGCCCGGGCAGGGTCCACTCGATCCGGACCGTCGCCGTCGCGACGTTCGCGGTGATCTTCGCGTCGCCCTGCCGGGTCAGTGCCGGCGGCGTGGCCGCCAGCTCGCCGGAGAGCTGCTTGATCTCGCGGGAGACGTCGGCGGCCGGCACCTTCGCGCCCGCCGGGTCGACGAAGCCGACGGCCTGGAGGTCGCCGGAGCGCCAGCCGGCCAGGAACGCGTCGACGCTGCGCTCCGGTCCGTCGCCGCCCGAACACGCGGTGAGCGCGCCGGCCGCGAGAGTGGTCGCGGCGAGCAGCGCCAGCGACGGGCGGCGCCGGTTGCGGCGGTGACGGGTGGGGTACGAGAGGTGCATGGAGCGGGTCCCTCCGGGTCTCGGAACTGCTCCTGCACGCTAGTACGCGCGCGCCGGCCGCACGGCCCCTCCCGGCCGCGACGTGCGCAAAGACAAAGCGGTGACGGTGTGATGAACAACCGGAGGCGGGGTACTCCCCGACCGGCCAACCTCGTACCCGCAACGGGTGAAAGGACGAAGTCCGGAACCGGACGTCCGCACCGTGGTCCGCCGACGAAGGGGCGGAACGGCAGGGCCTAGGCTGGGCGGCAGAGTGACCCACAACGCGGTGGGTCGAGGGGAGTGGCACCGATGGACCGGCGTCCGGCGATCAAACCGGGACCCGACCTCCGGCAGGCTGACACCAGCCGGGACGACAGCTTCGATTCGGCAACCGACGGGGACGGCTTCGGCCGGCTCGACACAGGAGTGACCGGGATGACCGGTACGAGTATCGACACCATCTACGACCTGGGCCTGCCTGCGGACGCGCTGGCCGACGACGTGGAGGACAACGAACTCGACGAGCCGGTACCCAACGCGGAGCGCCTGGTGGCCCAGGCCGTGGCGCTCGCGGGTGACGACCACGACGCGGCGACCCTGGTCGGCCGCTTCTGGCGGTTCGCGCCCGACGAGGAGTTGATCGGCTTCACCGCCGAGGAGATGCTCGACGCCGCCCGGGCGCACCGGGACCTCGCGCAGCAGCGGGTGCCGGGCGAGCTGAAGTTGCGCATCCACGAGCCCGACGCCGACCAGCACCACAGCGTCATCGAGATCGTCACGGACGACATGCCGTTCCTGGTCGACTCGGTGACCGCCCTGCTCAACTCGCACCACCTGGACGTGCACCTGCTGGTGCACCCGCTGGTGGTGGTGCGGCGCGAGCCGTTGGGCCGGCTGCTGGAGGTCGCCGCCGACGTCGAGCCCGACGACGCCATCGCGGGCGACCTGGTCGAGAGCTGGATGCACATCGAGGTCGACCCGGTCCGCGACGCCGACGAGCGGGAGAAGCTGCGCCGGGAGCTGCAGCGGGTGCTGACCGACGTGCGGGAGGCGGTCGAGGACTGGCCCAAGATGCGCCAGCGGGCCCTCGCCCTCGCCGACGAGCTGGCCGCCGCGCGGACGTCGGACAATCGCCCGCCGGTGCCGGAGAAGGACATCACCGACTCGGTGGAGCTGCTCCGCTGGCTCGCCCACGACCACTTCACGTTCCTCGGCTACCGGGAGTACCGCCTGGTCGACACGAGCGACGGCGGCAAGGCGCTGGAGGCCGCGCTCGGCACCGGGCTCGGCATCCTGCGGCAGGACTCGCCCGAGGCCCGGCCGCTGTCGTCCATGACGCCCGAGGCGCACGACAGGGTCACCGAGAAGCGCCTGCTGATCATCACGAAGGCGAACTCCCGGGCCACCGTGCACCGCTCCGCCTACCTGGACTACATCGGCTTCAAGGTCTTCAACTCCGCCGGTGAGGTGGTCGGCGAGCGGCGCTTCCTGGGCCTGTTCTCCACCGCCGCGTACCGGACCAGCGTGCAGGAACTGCCGGTGGTGCGCCGCAAGGTGGCCGAGGTGCTGGACCGCTCCGGCCTGAGCCAGCGCAGCCACTCCGGCAAGGACCTGCTCCAGATCCTGGAGACCTACCCGCGCGACGAGCTGTTCCAGATCAAGACCGACGACCTCTACCACGCGGTGATCGGCGTGCTGCGGATGGCGGGCCGCCGGCAGCTGCGGGTGTTCCTGCGCCGGGACGCGTACGGGCGGTTCATCTCCTGCCTGATCTACCTGCCCCGGGACCGGTTCACCACCCAGAACCGGCTGCGCATGCAGGACATCCTGCTGCGCGAGCTGAACGGTGTCGGGGTCGACTACACGACCCGGGTCACCGAGTCGATGCTGGCCCGGGTGCACTTCATCGTGCGGACCGACCCGACCAGGCCCCCGGGCGACATCGACGCCGACCTGCTCGCCGAGGAGCTGGCCGACGCCACCCGGCTGTGGGACGACGACTACCGGCTGGTGCTGGAGCGCAAGCTCGGCGACGAGCAGGCCAAGCACCTCTTCGCCCGGTACGCCGACGCCTTCCCCGAGGGCTACAAGGACGGCCACACGCCGTACGAGGCGATGAAGGACCTGGCCAAGCTGGAGCTGCTGGAGGAACCCGGCCAGCTGGAGATGCACCTGTTCCGCAAGCAGCTCGCGCCGCGGGCCGGCGGGCGGGGCCCGGACGTCGACGAGGCGATGGACGTCCGCTTCAAGGTCTACCGCTACGGCGAGCCGATGATGCTCTCCGCCGTGCTGCCGGTGCTGCACTCGCTCGGCGTCCGGGTGGTCGACGAGCACCCGCACGAGGTGGACCGGGTCGACGGCCGGGTCTACCTCTACGACTTCGGCCTGCGCCTGCCCGAGGGGCACCAGGAGCTGGCCGAGGTGCGCCCGCACGTGGAGAACGCCTTCGCCGCGGCGTGGCGGGGCGAGGCCGAGGTGGACGGCTTCAACGAGCTGGTGCTGCGCGGCGGGCTCACCTGGCGGCAGGTGGTGGTGCTGCGCGCGTACGCGAAGTACCTGCGCCAGGCCGGCACGGTCTTCTCCCAGGAGTACATGGAGTCGACCTTCATCGCGTACCCGAGGATCGCCGCGCTGCTGGTGCAGCTCTTCGAGGCCCGGTTCGCGCCCGGCGCGACGGACCAGGAGGAGCGGCGGCGGCGCAGCGAGACGCTGGTCGCCGAGATCCGGGGCGCGCTGGACGACGTGGCCAGCCTCGACCAGGACCGGATCCTGCGCGCCTACCTGACGCTGATCCAGGCCACCCTGCGCACCAGCTTCTACCAGAAGCGCTCCGACGGGCGGCCGAAGTCGTACGTCGCGCTCAAGCTGGACCCGCAGGCGATCCCGGACCTGCCGGCGCCCCGCCCGAAGTTCGAGATCTTCGTCTACTCGCCGCGTTTCGAGGGCGTGCACCTGCGGTTCGGGCCGGTGGCCCGGGGCGGGCTGCGCTGGTCGGACCGCCGCGAGGACTTCCGCACCGAGGTGCTGGGCCTGGTCAAGGCGCAGATGGTGAAGAACGCCGTCATCGTGCCGGTCGGCGCCAAGGGCGGCTTCGTGCTCAAGCAGAAGCCGGGGGACCGCGACGAGGCGGTCGTCTGCTACAAGGAGTTCATCTCGGCGCTGCTCGACGTCACGGACAACATCGTCAGCGGCGAGATCGTGCCGCCGGAGGACGTGGTCCGGCACGACGGCGACGACCCGTACATGGTGGTCGCGGCCGACAAGGGCACGGCGACGTTCTCCGACATCGCCAACGAGATCTCCACGGCGCACAACTTCTGGCTCGGCGACGCGTTCGCCTCCGGCGGCTCCGCCGGGTACGACCACAAGAAGATGGGCATCACCGCCCGGGGCGCCTGGGAGTCGGTGAAGCGGCACTTCCGCGAGATGGGCCACGACACCCAGACCCAGGACTTCACCGTGGTCGGCGTCGGCGACATGTCCGGCGACGTGTTCGGCAACGGGATGCTGCTGTCGGAGCACATCCGGCTGGTGGCCGCCTTCGACCACCGGCACATCTTCCTCGACCCGGATCCGGACGCCGCCACGTCGTACGCCGAGCGGAAGCGGCTGTTCGAGCTGCCCCGGTCGTCGTGGGAGGACTACGACCGGAAGCTGATCTCGGCCGGCGGCGGGGTGTATCCGCGTACGGCCAAGTCGGTGCCGATCTCGCCGCAGGTGCGCGAGCGGCTCGGCCTGGACGCCGGCACCGAGCAGCTCTCCCCGCAGGAGTTGATGAAGGCGATCCTGACGGCGCCGGTCGACCTGTTCTGGAACGGCGGCATCGGCACGTACGTGAAGGCCTCCAGCCAGAGCAACGCCGAGGTGGGCGACAAGTCCAACGACTCGATCCGGGTGGACGGCAGGAACCTGCGCTGCCGGGTGGCCGGCGAGGGCGGCAACCTGGGCTGGACCCAGCTCGGCCGGATCGAGTACGCCCAGACCGGCGGCCGGATCTACACGGACTTCATCGACAACGCGGCCGGGGTGGACTGCTCCGACCACGAGGTGAACATCAAGATCCTGCTGAACACGGCGGTCGCCGACGGCGCGCTGACGCTCCCCGAGCGGGACGAGCTGCTCGCCGAGATGACCGACGAGGTCGCCGAGCTGGTGCTGCGGGACAACTACGACCAGGCCCGGGCGATCAACAACGCGCAGGCGCAGGCGGCGTCGCTGCTGCCGGTGCACCGGCGGATGATCACCGAGCTGGAGCGGTCGGGGGCGCTGGACCGGTCCCTGGAGGCGCTGCCGTCGGACGAGGAGCTGGCGGTGCGGACCGAGTCCGGGCTGACCGCGCCGGAGTTCGCGGTGCTGCTCGCGTACGTCAAGATCGTCCTTGAGACGGAGATCCTGGCCGACGGGCTCGCGGACGAGGAGTGGACGACCGGCGTCCTGGTCGACTACTTCCCGACGCCGATGCGCGAGCGGTTCGCCGACCGGATGGGCCAGCACCGGCTGCGCCGGGACATCGTCACCACCGTCCTGGTCAACGAGGCGATCAACCGGGGCGGCATCTCGTTCGTCTTCCGGGTCGTCGAGGAGACGGCCGCCTCGGCGGCGGACGTGATCCGGGCGTACGTGGTGGTCCGCGAGGTGTTCGGGCTGGGCGAGCTGTGGGACGCGGTGGAGGCCCTGGACAACAGGATCGCCCCGGAGCTGCAGACGAGCGTCTACCTCGACACCCGGCGGCTGCTGGACCGGGCGGTGCGGTGGCTGGTCACCAACCGCCGCTCGCCGATCGACGTGCCGGCGGAGATCGCCCGGTTGCGCGACGGGGTGGCCCGGCTCCTGCCCGACCTGGAGGAGCGTTTCCACGGCAGCGAGCGGGAGTCGCTGGCGGCCCACATCGACTCGC
This sequence comes from Micromonospora citrea, assembly GCF_900090315.1. NCBI lineage: Bacteria > Bacillati > Actinomycetota > Actinomycetes > Micromonosporales > Micromonosporaceae > Micromonospora > Micromonospora citrea. The sequence goes on from NZ_FMHZ01000002.1 coordinate 4,760,900, forward strand.
TGACCGAGCGGGGGCTGCCGCGTGACCTGGCCGAGCAGGCGACCCGGCTGATGTACAGCTTCGGCCTGCTCGACGTGGTGGAGACCGCGGCGAGCAGCGGGCGGGACGTGGGCGAGGTGGCCTCGGTCTACTTCGTGCTCTCCGACCGGTTCCGGGTCGACTCGCTGCTGTCGAAGATCTCGCTGCTGCCGCGGGAGGACCGCTGGCAGACGCTGGCCCGGATGGCGCTGCGCTACGACCTGTACGCCGCGCTGGCCGCGCTGACCGCGGAGGTGCTCGACTCCACGCCCGCCAGCGAGTCGCCGCAGGAGCGGGTGCTCCAGTGGGAGCAGTCGAACGCCACGTCGATCCACCGGGCCGAGCGGGCGATGGGGGAGTTCGACGAGTCCCGGGCGGACCTCGCCGCCCTGTCGGTGCTGCTGCGCCAGATCCGCACCCTGGTGCGGACCTCCGCCGCCGCCTGACGCCGGACAGCGAAGCGGTCCGGCCGGTCGGGGGAACCGACCGGCCGGACCGCTTCCGTCGTGGGAGCCGTCGCCGCGCCGCCGGCGTGCGGCGCCCGGGCCGGCGAGTGCCGGACGTGCCGGCCGGAACCCGGTGGACGGCCCGAGGTCAGGCAGGCATGGAGGCGAAGACGACCACGTTGTCCGGGTAGCTGCGGGCGGCCTGGTCGAAGACCCCGCCGCAGGTGACCACGCGCAGGCCGGGCCGGTCGCTGGGGCCGTAGACCTGCTCGGTCGGGAACTCGTTCTTCGGGTACGCCTTCACCGACTCGACCGTGAAGGTGGCCCGCTGGCCGTCCTCGCGGGTGACCGTGATCGTGTCCCCGGGTTGCAGGGCGCCGAGGGAGAAGAAGACCGCCGGCCCCATCGCCGCCGAGTCGACGTGCCCGACGATGACCGCGTTGCCGACCTCGCCCGGGCTGGGCCCCGGCTCGTACCAGCCCGCGAGCTGCGCCTGCTCCAGCGGGGGCACCTGGACGGTGCCGTCGGGGTTGGTGCCGAGCGACATGATCGAAGCGTCGACCCCGATGCGGGGAATGGTGATCGTGGTGGGGGTGGAACGGGCGAGCCCGGTGGCGGCCCCGCGGACGACGTCCGGGTCCGCGCCGTCGGAGCCCGGCACGTCGGCGGCCGCCGGCCCGCTGCCGGCCGGCGCGGCCTGGGCCAGGGGCTGGGGAGGGCGGGGCGCGGACGTGGTCTTGAGCGAGGCGCCGATCATGCCGGCGCCCACCATCGCGAGCAGGACGACGACGGCCGCGCCGGCGGCGCGCCACGGTCTCCCGTGACGGCCGCCGGCCGGTGTCGCCGTCACGTCAGACGAAGGACTCATCGGTCCGGCGCCGACGCATCAGCACGAGGCCACCCAGGGCGGCCGCGCCGAGCAGGCTCGCCCCACCGGCGGCCAGGCCCCGGTCGGTGCCGGCGCCGACGCCACCGTCACCGCCGTCGACCCCGCCGCGGGGCAGGACGACCAGTTCGCCCTCGCCGCACGAGCCCTTGAGCTTGTAGCGGCCCGGCTTGGCGTGCTCGGAGACCTCGGCCTCGCCGTAGTAGACGAAGTCCCGCTTGTGCTCCCAGCCCTTGTCCTTGCCGTAGCCCTCGGACTCCTCGTCGGACCAGCCGTTCTCGTGGCCCTTGCGGTCGCGCTCGTCCGAGCCCCACTCGTCCGAGCCGCTGCCCGCGTGGTCCTCGCGGCCGTAGTCGCCACGCTCCGAGTCCCACTTGTCCGAGCCGTAGCCCTCGTGGTCCTCGCGGCTGTAGTCACCGCGCTCCGAGCCGCGCTCGTCCGAGCCGTACCCCTTGTGGTCCTTGCGGTCCTCGCGGCCGCCCTCGGCGTCCTGGCCGTGCTCGTAGCCCTTCCAGTCCCGTCCGCCCTCGTCGGCGGCGGCGTCGGCGGCGCCCCCGCCCCGGCCGTCGGCGGCCGGCGGCTGCGGCTTCCCGGTGCCGTCGTCCGTCGGCTGCGGCTTCGGGGTCTCGTCCTTGCCGTCGTGGTCGCGGCCCTTGTCCTGGTCGCGCCCCTTGTCCTGGTCGTGGCCCTTGTCGTGGTCGCGCCCCTTGTCGTGGTCGCGCCCCTTGTCGTGGTCGCGGGAGCCCTCCTCCCCACGCCGGTCACCGCGGTCCTCGGCCGGCTTGAGCTTGACCTTGCCGGTGACCTTGGACCACACGTAGGCGTGCTCCTGGCGCTCCGTGCAGATCTCGAGCAGCTTGACCGTGTCGCCCGCCTTGACGACGTGGGGCTTGGCGTAGACCTTGCCCTCCTCGCCGTGGTTGCCGTCCGCGAACGCGATCCCCGGCGTGAACACGAGCAGCGACGCGCCGCCGAGGGCAGCGCCCGCAACCATCTTCCCGAGCATCTTGTTTGCCATGACCTGCGTCACTCCATCCCTGTTGTCCTGGGCTCGGTCGACAACCGAGCTAGGAACGACGTTAGACCGTTTCACGAGCTATGCAGGGAAAGATTCGTGTTTTGACCTTTGTTGTGCAGCAGGGCGATAGACGAGTTAAGCCGGTTAAGTCGCTCTCGGTGGCCGGCCGCGCGGTTGCGGCCCTCGGGCGCCGCGACGCCCTCCCCGCGCCCCCCGGGCCGCCGCGGCCGCCGTCGTCCGGTCGGCGCCCCCGCCCTGCCGCCTCATCGCATCGAGGCATTGCCATGGAAGCGCTCCCATGCAAGAATCTCCGCACGCGGTTCTTCACGGAGCCACACCGCGCAGGCAGGAGTTCGAGGGCAACCGGTCCGCCGGGACGACCTCCCGCCCCGGCCGGCCGTCGTCGCCGGTCGCACCACCACCACGCCCGTCCGGGTCGGGCGCCCCCGAAGAATCCCGTTGGTGCCGGCGGTCGTCCGCGCAGGACGCCCATCGGGCCGTATCGCCGGGCCGTTCGCGGATCCGGTCTCGCCCAAGGAGATCAGTGGCATGAATGTGTGGAGAAGGCTGTCCGGTCCACGCCGGGCCCTCGCGCTCGGCGGCGCGGGCGCCCTGGTCGCGGGCGGACTGGTGACCCTTCCGGTCACCGTGGCGCACGCCGCCACCCAGTGCGACGTGTCGTACACGACCAGCGACTGGCAGGGCGGGTTCACCGCCACCGTCAACATCAAGAACGTCGGCGACGCCCTCAACGGCTGGACGCTGGGCTTCACCTTCCCCGACGGCAACCAGCGGGTGCAGCAGGGCTGGTCGGCCCGGTGGTCGCAGACGGGCCAGAACGTCACCGCGCAGAGCGAGTCCTGGAACGGATCGGTGGCCAGCGGGGCCACCGTCAGCATCGGCTTCAACGGCTCGTGGAGCGGCAGCAACCCGAAGCCCACGTCGTTCACCCTCAACGGGGTGACCTGCAACGGCGGCACCACCCCCACGACCCCGCCGCCCACCACGCCGCCGCCGACGACCCCGCCGCCCACCACGCCGCCGCCGACGACCCCGCCGCCCACCACGCCCCCGCCCGGGCAGCGCGTCGACAACCCGTACCTGAACGCCCAGGGGTACGTGAACCCGGAGTGGAAGGCGAAAGCCGAGTCCGTGCCGGGCGGCAACCGGGTGTCGAACAACCCGACCGCCGTGTGGCTGGACCGGATCGCCGCCATCAACGGCACCCCCGACAGCAGCTCCAACGGCGCGATGGGCGTCCGGGACCACCTGGACGAGGCGCTGGAGCAGGGCGCGAAGTACATCCAGTTCGTCATCTACAACCTGCCCGGCCGGGACTGCTCGGCGCTGGCCTCCAACGGTGAGCTGGGCCCGAACGAGCTGCCCCGCTACAAGGCCGAGTACATCGACCCGATCGCCGCGATCCAGGGCGACCCGAAGTACGCCGGCCTGCGGATCATCAACATCATCGAGATCGACTCGCTGCCGAACCTGGTGACCAACACCTCGGGCAACCCCGGCGGCACCGCGATGTGCGACACGGTCAAGGCCAACGGCGCGTACGTCAACGGCGTCGGGTACGCCCTGGCGAAGCTCGGCGCCATCGGCAACGTCTACAACTACATCGACGCCGCCCACCACGGCTGGATCGGCTGGGACAGCAACTTCGGCCCGACCGCCGACCAGCTGAAGGCCGCCGCCGTGGCGTCCGGCAGCACGGTGGCCAACGTGCACGGCTTCATCGTCAACACGGCCAACTACTCCGCCCTGCGGGAGCCGTACGTCAAGATCACCGACACGGTCAACGGCCAGACGGTGCGGCAGTCCAAGTGGATCGACTGGAACCAGTACGTCGACGAGCTGTCGTTCGCCCAGGCGTTCCGGCAGAAGCTGGTCTCCGTCGGCTTCGACAGCAACATCGGCATGCTGATCGACACCTCCCGCAACGGCTGGGGCGGCTCCGCCCGGCCCACCGGCCCGGGCGCGACGACCAGCGTGGACACCTACGTCAACGGCGGCCGGGTGGACCGGCGGATCCACGCCGGCAACTGGTGCAACCAGGCCGGCGCCGGCCTGGGCGAGCGCCCCAAGGCCGCCCCGGAGCCGGGCATCGACGCGTACGTCTGGGTGAAGCCCCCGGGCGAGTCGGACGGCTCCAGCAAGGAGATCCCCAACAACGAGGGCAAGGGCTTCGACCGGATGTGCGACCCGACCTACACCGGCAACGCCCGCAACGGCAACAACATGAGCGGCGCCCTGCCGGACGCCCCGATCTCGGGCGCCTGGTTCCCCGCGCAGTTCACCCAGCTCATGCAGAACGCGTACCCGCCGCTGTCCTGACCCCGGCGCCCACCCGCCGCTGGCAGTAGGTGAGGCACTCCAGCGGCAGGTTCCCCGGGCCCCTGGTCCGACCGCTCGGCGGTCGGGCCAGGGGCCCACTCGCGTACCCCGGTCAGGGGACCGTCTTCTCGATCGCCGCCCGGCCCATCTCCGCCAGGTCGCGCCGGGCCCGCTCGACGTTCTCCGGCGTCAGGTCCTGGCCCCGGGCCGCGACCAGGTCCTCCGGCTCCCAGGGCTGCTCCGCGCCGGTGCGGATGTTGTCCGGGGCCGCCCCCGTGCCGGTGCCGGTGGCTCCCGTGCCGGCGGCGTACGGGTCGCCGATCAGCTCGTCGGTGGGTGCTCCGCCCGCCGGCCGGTCGCCGGGCTCCGTGAACGACGGGGTGTCCCGGTCGGCGCCGCCGCCGGTCATCAGCTGGGGGACGCCGGTGTCGTCCTCGACCGCCGCGGCCACCTCGGGGCTCTCCTCCAGCGGTCGGTCACGGTCACGATCCGTCATATCGCTGCCCTCCTGCCGCCAGGTGGTGTCCTGATCCTCCTCGCGTACCCCACGTGGCGGCGCCCATGCCCGGAACGGCGGGCCGGTCAGCGACCCTCGCCGGGCGGCTCCGACGACGGGGCCGGGGACTCCGGCGGCTGCGCCGGGTTGCGCCACTGCCACAGCAGCATCAGCACGCCGAACGCCAGCATGCCGAGGCCCGCCCAGAGGTTGATCCGCACCCCCTGCGCCTTCTCCACGGCGGTGGCGCCGTCGAAGACGCCGACCAGGGTGACGATCACCCCGTACACCGTGAAGAGACCGCCGATCACCCGACGGATGTCGAACAGCCGCGCGGCGGCGGACCGCCGGCGGGCCTCCTCGGTGGCCCGCACCATGTGGTCGTGCCCCCGGGGGTTGAGGTTCTCCATCGACATGGTCGCGCACCCCTTTCTAGAAGACCGGCAGGTAGAGCAGGAGGGAGAGCACCACCGCGATCAGGCCGAGCAGCACCGGCGACCGCCACCAGACCCGGTCGCCGGCCAGCACGTCGCCCGTCAGGTCGACGTCGCCCGCGCCGTAGACCAGCCCGCGCAGGTCCTCGTCCCGCTTCGGCGCGGTGAACGGGGTGACCACGGCGGCGACGACGGCCGCCGTGACGAACGCGATGCCGGCGCCCCAGAAGCTCTCCTCCAGGTCGGAGTTGAAGTGGATCACCCCGGCCTTGTAGAGCAGGTAGGTGGCCAGCGCGGCCAGGGTGCCGAAGAGCAGGGAGAGGAAGCCGGCCGCCGCGCTCATCCGCCGCCAGAACATGCCGATGATGAAGGTGGCGAACAGCGGCGCGTTGAACAGCGAGAAGAGCGCCTGGATGTAGTTCATGATGTTGCTGAAGCCGGCGGCGATGAACGCCGTGCCGATGCCGACCAGCACGCCGCCGACCGTCGCCCACCGGCCGATGCGGATGTAGTGGTCGTCGGGGCGGTCCCGGCGTACGTACTGCTGCCAGATGTCGTAGGTGAACACGGTGTTGAAGCCGCTGACGTTCGCCGCCATGCCGGCCATGAACGACGCGACCAGGCCGGTCACCGCGATCCCGAGCACGCCGTTGGGCAGCAGGTCGCGCATCAGCAGCGGGATCGCGTTGTTGTAGACCAGGTCGCCGCTCTCCGCGCCGAGCCCCTGCACCGTCACCAGGGCGACCAGGCCGGGGATCACCGTGACCACCGGGATGAGCAGCTTCGGGTACGCGGCGATGATCGGCGTCCGCCGGGCGGCGCTCATGTTCTTGGCCGACAGGGCGCGCTGCACCTCGGCGAAGTTGGTCGTCCAGTAGCCGAAGGAGAGCACGAAGCCGAGGCCGAAGACGATGCCGATCCAGTGCGCGCCGAGCGGGTTGGCGGTGCCGCCCGTGTCCTGCCAGGTGTGCAGCCCCGCCTCGCCCAGCTTCGACTCGCGCACCGCGTCCATCAGGCCGCCGACGCCGCCCACCTTGACCAGGCCCAGGATCGTGATCGGCAGCAGGCCCGCGATGATCACGAAGAACTGGAGCACCTCGTTGTAGATCGCCCCGGAGAGCCCGCCCACCGTGATGTACGCCAGCACGATCAGCGCGCCGACCACGATGGCGACCCAGAGCGGCCAGCCGAGCAGCGCCTGCATGATCAGCGCCAGCGCGTAGAGGTTCACCCCGGCGATGAGCACCTGGGCGGCGGCGAAGCTGAGCGCGTTCAGCAGGTGGGTGGGGCGGTTGAAGCGCAGCCGCAGGTACTCGGGCACGCTGCGGACCTTGGAACCGTAGTAGAAGGGCATCATCACGATGCCGAGGAAGACCATGGCCGGCACGGCGCCGATCCAGTAGTAGTGCAGCGTCATCGCGCCGTACTGGGCGCCGTTGGCGGCCATGCCGATGATCTCCAACGCGCCCAGGTTGGCGGAGACGAAGGCCAGCCCGGTCACCCAGGCGGGCAGGGAGCGGCCGGAGAGGAAGAAGTCGACGCTGGTCCTGATGGCCCGCCGGGCGGCGAAGCCGACGCCGAGCACCGTGACGAAGTAGAGCGCCAGGATTCCGTAGTCCAGGGCGTTCATGCTCAGCCGGAGGCCACCGTCGTCCATCCCGTCACCCTTTCCTCGACCGGCCGCGCCGGATGAGTGCGTGCGTGTCCAGTTACCCGGTACGCGAAGTTAGATGCCTGGAGCGGCCCGGACGTGCGACGGGGATTCGCGCGCCGCCGGGTGGACACGACGGGGCGCCCCGGCCGGTGCCTGCCGGGGCGCCCCGTCGAGCGGTCAGCGGCCGAGGACGCGGTCCAGGAAGTCGCGGTAGTGGCGGACCGCCATCCGCAGTTGCTCGGTGTCGGCCGAGCCGGCGTCCTGCCAGCCGCCCAGCTTGTTCTTCTGCGCGGACAGCGCCGAGGCGAGCGCCTGGATGGCCTCGTCGACCAGCGACTGCGCCTCCCCGGCCGCCGCCCGCGGGTCGTCCACGAACCGCAGCTGGACGTCCCGCCAGCGGTCCCGGAAGCCCTGCGCGGTCGCCGGGTCCAGGAGCGAGGCCGGCTCGGCGGCCACCGTCGACCCGGCCGGCCGGGACGTCCCGGCGTCCTCCAGCGTGCCCGGGGTGCCGGCGCGCCCGGGCGAGGTGTGTTCGGTGTCCGGGTCCACCATCGCGGGGGTGGCGCTGCCGTACCCGGCCCCGCCGGCGGCGGCCGTCTCCGGGTCGCCGGTCCGCCCGGTCACGTCGGCCCGGCGCTCCGGTCGGCCGTCGGTGGCGTCCGGCGGCAGCACGGTCGTGCCGCGCCGGCCCTCCCCGCGCCCGTCCTCCCCCTGCCCGCCGAGGCGGTCCTCCCCGTGCCCGCTCGCGCCGTGACCGCCGGCGCGGTGGAACTCCGCCGTCGGGTCGGCCCGACGGCCCTCGCGCTCGCCGTCCACGGCCCCGTCGCCGGGCCGGGCGGTCCACTCGGCGCGCGGGTCGGGCTCGTTCTCCGGACTCGGGTTCGCCAGGGCGGACGCGGCCACCGCCCCACCGACCGTGGTGGCGCCGAAGGCCGTGGGCACCGGACCCGGCTCGTGGAACTCCGGCCGGCCACCGTCGGTGTCCCGGCCGCGGGATCGCGCCGCGTCGGCGTCCCGGCCGCCGGACCGCCCGCCGTCGGTGGCGCGGTCCGGGGCGCGCTCGCCGGCGACCGCCGGGTCGTCGAAGGTGCCCCGGTCGTCGAGGGCGTCCTCGGGCACCTCGGACCGGCTGGCCTGGTCGCCGGGCGGCGGCACCGGTACCGGCGCGGAGCGGACGGCCTCGGGGTGCGTGTTCTCCACCCGCTGCTCTTCCTGTCGCATCGCGGTCTCCTCAGCGGCTCGTGACGTCGTGCTGACTGTCCGGACTGCGCTGCTCGGGCGGCCGGTGTCCCACCGGCTCCTCGCCGAGCAGGTCGGCGAAGAGGGCGCGGTAGTGGACGACCGCCTGGCGGAGCTCCTCGGTGCTGGCCTCGCCGCGCGAGTTGCGCAGGTGGATCTCGTGGGCGTCGCGGTAGTGGCCCAGCGTCCGGGCGTGTTCCACGGAAAGATGGGCGATCTGGTCGGAGAAGTCACCGGTCGGGTAGCCGCGTTCGGCGATGAGCCGCGTGACGAGTTCGTCCGCGTCGCCCACGGTTTCGGCGGGCGAGTCCACGAAGCGGACCTGCAACTCCTCCCAGGCGGCGGCGTAGCGGGCGCGGGACTCGGGCGCGAGCGGGGTGAGCGCGAGCTCGGCGTGCCGGCGCTCCCGCTCCCGCAGCTCCCGCTCGGCGGCGGTACGGCTGTCCTGCTCGGCGACGGCGCGGTCGTACTCGGGACCGAACCGAGACCGCAGCGCCCGGCGGCGCGCGTATGACCGGGCGGCCACGGCCAGCGCCGCGATCACCAGCACGACGAGAACTATGACGATTACCTGCGTGGGCGACATGGCTCCTCCTTCGCCAGAGGTATTCCCTCCGCTCGGTGATCGCCAATCCCGTTCCGGCGCACTTTCCTGACGAACCCGACGGGTGGGGATTCCCCGGTACCGCCATGGCAAGTCACCCGGACCGACTCGTCGTCGCCACCTCCCGCAAGCTTGACTCGTTCCAGAGAGCGCGCCTGGGTGGGGCGGGTGCCCGGCGCGGGCGGAGGGCCGCCGCTTCCGGGGAAGGATCGCCATGTCGACCGGGAGCGGATCCCGGAGCGCACGACCCGCGCGGCTGCGCGGTGCGAGGCGAAACAGCTACGAACGTCCCACCGGGTTCCGGCGGGGTGCTCGTCCGGTGTGGACGTCCGTCCGGTGGGCCCGACGCGACGGACGGTAGTGCATCGGGCGGTATTTACGTATCCTGCCCAAGGCGTCAGCCGGAGTGCCGGCACCGTGGGTCGGGACCGTCCGACCTCGACGCTGCCCGGCCGGCGCCGGCGCCCCCGCAGCCACACCTTCCGGGCGAGGTCTGATTGAACACCCGCGACTGGCCGATCCGCTCCAAGCTGACCGCGCTGGTCGTCGTCCCGGTCACCGCGCTGCTGGCACTGTGGATCTTCGCCACCACGCTGACCTTCGGGCCGGCCCTCGACCTGCTCTCCGCCCGGACCCTCCTCTACGACCTCGGTCGCCCCGGCGAGGCGGTGGTGGCCGAGCTGCAACGGGAGCGTCGCCTCTCCGTGGTGCAACTGGCCGGGCCGGGTGTCGCCCCCGGGCTCGCCGAGCAGCGCCAGCGGACCGACCGGGCGGTCGCCGAACTGCGCCGCCGGGTCGGCGGGGAGGAACTGCGCGACGCCGCCGACGACATCCTCGACGCCCGGATCGACCAACTGGTCACCGCGCTGGAGGCGCTGCCCGCCGGGCGCGGGTTCATCGACCGGCGCGAGGTCGACCGGGTCGGCGCCGTCGGGCTCTACAGCGGCATGATCAATTCGGCCTTCCTGGCGTTCTCCGCCATGGCCAACCTGCCCGACCGCGACCTGAACCGCGAGGCGCTCGCCGTCACCGCGCTCGGGCGCTCCCGCGAGCTGCTCGGCCGGACCGACGCCCTGCTGGCCGGGGCGTTCACGGCCGGTCGGTTCGGCGAGGGGGAGCACATCCAGCTGGTGCAGAGCGTCGCCAACCAGCGCTTCCTCGTCGAGGGGGCGGTCGCGGACCTGCCCGACGCGGAACGCGTCGCGTTCCAGCGGCTGACCGAGGGCGAGGCCTTCAGCCGGCTGCGGACGATGCAGGACACCCTGGTCGACCCCCGGTCGTCGGCCAGGCCGGCCGTCGACCCGGCGCGTTGGCAGGCCGATCACGAGACGGTGCAGCAGGCGCTGCGCGAGTTCGAGCTGGCCCAGGCCGAGGGCCTCGCCGAACGGTCGGTGCCGTCGGCCGTCCGCATCCTGGTCCGGCTCGGCGCCGCCGGAGTGCTCGGCCTGGTCGCCGTCGTGGTGTCGGTCGTGGTGGCGCTGCGGGTCGGCCGTTCCCTCGCGCACCGGCTCACCGGCGTACGCACGGCCGCGCTCGACATGGCCGAGCATCGGCTGCCCGACGTGGTGGCCCGGCTGCGTCGGGGCGAGCAGGTCGACGTCGCCCGGGAGGCGCCCCCGCTGGAGTACGGCGCCGACGAGATCGGCCAGGTGGCGCGGGCGTTCACCGAGGTGCAGCGGACGGCGGTCCGGTCGGCCGTCGACGAGGTCACCCTGCGCCGGGGGCTCAACGAGGTCTTCCTCAACATCGCCCGGCGCAGCCAGGGGCTGGTGCACCGGCAGCTCGCCCTGCTCGATCGGATGGAGCGGCACACGGAGGATCCGGACGAGCTGGCCGAGCTGTTCCGCGTCGACCACCTCGCCACCCGGCTGCGGCGGCACGCGGAGGACCTGGTCATCCTCGCCGGTGCGGCGCCGGGGCGGGGCTGGCGCAACCCGGTCGCGATGGTCGACCTGATCCGGGGCGCCATCTCCGAGGTGGAGTCGTACGACCGCGTCGACATCGGCGCCGTGCAGCCCGGCGGCACGCTGGGACGGGCCGTCGGCGACGTGATCCACCTGCTCGCCGAGCTGATCGAGAACGCGACGGCGTTCTCCCCGCCGCACACCCGGGTGGAGATCTCCGGGCAGTACGTCGCGAACGGCTACGCGGTGGAGGTGACCGACCATGGCCTCGGCATGTCCACCGCCGCCCTGGAGGACGCGAACCGGCGGCTGGCCCGGTCGCCCGACTTCGAGCCCACCGAGACGGCCCGGCTCGGTCACTTCGTGGTGGCCCGGCTGGCCGCGCGGCACGGCGTCCGGGTGCGGCTGCGCCCGTCCGACGGTGGCGGCGGGCTGACCGCCGTGGTGCTCATCCCCACCGACCTCGTCACCGACGAGCCGGCCCTGGTGCCGGCGGCCGCCGGGCCGGCCGAGCATCCGTCCGGGGGCGCCCCGGAGGAGCGGCGGCTGACCCGGGCGGGCCGGCTGAGCACGCTGCCCCGGCCCCGCCCGGCCCGGCCCGCCGACTCCGCCGCCGGCCAGGCGACCGACGTCGCCGCCGGCCCGGTCCGTGGCGTCGGGCAGCACGAGGACGCTCCCGGCGACCCCGCCCCGGCGGCGCCCGGCGGGCCCGGCCCCGCCCAGACCGCCGGCGAGGTGGACGGGCTGCCCCGCCGGGTACGGCGTCGTGGGTCGGCCGGCCGGCCCGGGCAGTCGAGCCCGGGCGCGCCGGGTGGCCGGCTCGCCGGGGACACGGCGGCCCGGCGGCCGGTGGACGGCCCGACGCTGCGACAGCCGGTGATCGACAGCCCGGCCCCGCGCACCCCGGAGGAGGCGCGACGGGCCATGTCCGCCCTCCAGGCGGGCACCGCCCGGGGCCGCGCGGCCGCCGCCGGTGACGCCGCGCCGGAGCGGGCCGCGGGACGCCCCCCGGGCGCCGACGCCACCACGAACCCGACGCCGGCCGGGTCGCCGGCGGACCCCGACCCCGTGACCGTGACTGAGAGGGACGCCTGATGCTGCATCCGACGAGGCAGAGCGCCGATCTCGACTGGTTGCTCGACGATCTGGTGGAACGGGTGCCACCCGCCCGGCAGGCGGTGGTGCTGTCGGCCGACGGGCTGCTGCTCGGCTCCTCCCGCGGCCTGGACCGCGCCGACGCCGAGCACCTGTGCGCGCTTGCGTCCGGCTTCTCCAGCCTGGCCCGGGGCGCGAGCCGGCACGTGGCCGGCGGGGCGGTCCGGCAGACGGTGGTCGAGATGGAGTCGGCGTACCTCTTCGTCACCGCCGCCGGGCAGGGCGCCTGCCTGGCCGTGGTCAGCGACGCGGACGCGGACATCGGCCTGGTGGCGTACGAGATGGCGATGCTGGTCACCCGAGTGGGGGAGTACCTGAGCGCCCCGGCCCGGTCGACGGCGGGGGCCGCCGATGCGGGCTGAGTCCCCCGGTCCCCAGCACGAGTGGCTCGACGACGACGCCGGCCCCGTGGTGCGCCCCTACACCCTCACCGGTGGCCGGGTCCGGTCGTCCGCGGACGGCTTCGACGTGGTCGCGTACGTGCTGGCCGAACCGGCCGCCGACCCCGACGCCCATCCCGAGCTGCACCCGGAGCACCGGCGGCTGGTGTCGCTGGCGGCCCGCCCGGTCCCCGTCGCCGAGCTGGCGGCCGAACTCGACCTCGCGCTGGGCGTGGTCCGCGTCCTCCTCGGCGACCTGCTGGCCAAGGGGCTCATCGCGGTGCACCAGCCCACCGCCGCCGCCTACCTGCCCGACGACGACATCCTGAAGGCGGTGGTCAGTGGACTCCGTGCGCTATGACCGGCCCGGATCCGGCACCCGGATCCCGCTCGCACTGAAGATCCTCATCGCCGGGGGCTTCGGCGCCGGCAAGACGACGCTGGTGAGCGCGCTCAGCGAGGTCCGGCCGCTGCAGACCGAGGAGGTCCTGACCGGGGCCGGGGTCGGCACCGACGACCTGTCGGGCGTCGAGGCGAAGTCGACCACGACGGTGGCGATGGACTTCGGCCGGATCACGATCAACGACGACCTCCAGGTCTACCTGTTCGGCACGCCGGGCCAGGACCGGTTCTGGTTCCTCTGGGACGAGCTGGCCTTCGGGGCGCTCGGCGCGGTGGTGCTCGCCGACACCCGTCGGCTGGCCGACTGCTTCCCGTCGATCGACTACTTCGAGCAGCGGGGTGTCCCGTTCGTGGTGGGCGTGAACTGCTTCGACGGCGCCCGCCGGTTCGACCTGGAGTCCGTACGCCAGGCGCTGGACCTCGACCCCGACGTGCCGCTGGTGCTCTGCGACGCCCGGGACCGGCAGTCCGGCAAGGAGGTGCTCATCGCCCTGGTCGAGCACGTGGCCCGCCAGCGCGGCGAGCCGGTGCCGGCGGCCTGAGCCCGACCGGCCGGGTGGAGATCGGCGCGGCCCTCGGGGGCTAAGCGGACGGCGCGCGGGGAAGTCCTCTGGTGAGATCGACGGAGGAATCGGCGGAGGGTGGATACGGTGACGGAGCAGGGCGGGATCGTCCACATCGGCGGCTACACGGCGCACAGCGGGGGCCGGGCCACGGGCATCGTCGCGGCGCGGCGGGACCCGCTCTCCGGCGCGCTGTCGCCGCTCGGCACCGTCGCGGTCACCCCGTCGCCCTCCTTCCTCGTCCGGCACCCGCGGCTGCCGGTGCTGTACGCGGTCAACGAGCTGCCCCACGGCGAGGTCAGCGCCTTCCGGGTCGGGTCCGACGGCGACCTGACCCCGCTCGGCACCCGGCCCACCGGCGGTGCGGAGCCCTGTCACCTGGCCGTCGTCCCGGATGGCGGCCATCTCGTCGTGGCCAACTACGGCGGCGGCAGCGTGGCGGTGTTCCCGCTCGACCCCGACGGGGTTCCCGGCGACCGGAGCGACCTGGTGGCGCACGAGGGGCACGGGCCGGATCCGGAGCGGCAGGAGCACGCGCACGCCCACATGGTGAACCCCGCCCCGGGCCGGGGCCCCCTGCTCGCGGTCGACCTCGGCACCGACTCGGTCTACCGCTACGACCTGGACGCCGCCTCCGGGCGGTTGGTGCCCCGGGCGCCCCGGGTGCGTACGGCCGCCGGCTCCGGTCCCCGGCACCTGGCCCGGCACCCCGACGGCCGGCGGTGCTGGGTGGCGGGGGAACTGGACGCCTCGGTCACCGCGTACGAGATGACCGACGGCGCGCTGCACCAGCGGGGCCGGGTCGACGCCAGCGACCGGCCGGGGCACGTCCAGCCGTCGGAGATCGCGGTCGGCCCGGACGGGCGCTTCCTCTACGTGGCCAACCGCGGGGTGGGCACCGTCGCTGTCTTCGCCCTGGCCGGCGAGCTGCCGGAGCTGGTCGCCGAGGTGGACACGGGCGGCGAGTGGCCGCGGCACTTCGCCCGGGCGGGCGAGCACCTCTACGTCGCCGACGAGCGGGCCGACATGGTCCGGGTCTTCCGGGTCGACCCGGAGACCGGCGTCCCGGCCCCGGTCGGCGAGCCGGTGCCGGTGCCGAGCCCCACCTGTGTCCTGCCCTGACCAGCCAGGATCGACGTAGCGGATCGAAGTGGTCACTAGTCGTCAACAATTTGGTGGTCAACTGTTTCTTCTGAGTAACTTTCGTCCGAACGGTTGTGGCAGCCACCCTGGCAGGTACGCACTATGGTCAGCGTGTCAGCAGGCCGCCATCGCATGCGCTCCAACGTTCACGCAGCTACCGCCGCTGCTGCCGTCGGCGTGCTCGCCGTAACGGCGGGCGGCTGGTTCGGCTACCAGCAGCTGGCGCAGCCCGACTGCACCGGCAGGATCGAGCTGTCGGTCGCCGTCGCCGCCGAGCTGGCCCCGGCCGTCGACGAGGCCGCCGCGCAGTGGGTGAAGGAGGGGGCCGCCGTCGGCGGTACCTGCATCGCGGTGAACGTCTCGGCGACCGACCCGGTCGACGTGGCCGCCACGGTCGCCGCCAAGCACGGCGTCACCCTGGCCGGCGTCGGGCAGGCCAGTGGCACGGCGGTCAGCCCGGACGTCTGGGTGCCCGACTCCTCGACCTGGCTGCTGCGGCTCAAGACCGGCGGCGCCACCGCCTTCGACCCGGGCAACGGGGCGTCCATCGCCCGCAGCCCGGTGGTCGTGGCGATGCCGGAGCCGGTGGCCTCCCGGCTGGGCTGGCCGCAGAAGAAGTTCAGCTGGGCCCAGCTCCTCCAGCAGGTGCAGAGCGACAAGCCGCTGCGCACCGGGATCGTCGAGCCGACCCGGGACGCGGCCGGCCTGTCCGGCCTGCTCTCGCTGACCGCCGTCGCCGGCGCCCCCGGCGGCCCGGACGCCGAGAAGGACAAGGTCGCCGCGCTGCGGGCGCTGGCCACCGACCGCTCGGCGCTGCGGCCGGACCTGCTCGCCCGGTTCCCCACCGCCTCGGATCCGACGACGATCGCCAGCAGCCTCGGCGCGGCGGCGCTCTCCGAAGAGGACGTCATCCAGTACAACAGCAAGAAGCCGCCGGTGCCGCTGGCCGCGCTCTACCTGGAGCCGGCGCCCGCGCCGCTGGACTACCCGTACGCGGTGCTGCCCGGCATCGAGCCGGCCAAGGCGTCGGCGGCGCGGGTGCTCTACGACGCGCTCACCACCGACGACTTCCGCGACAAGCTGGCGGCCCGGTCGCTGCGGGCGCCGGACGGCAACTGGGGCAAGGGCTTCGACGCGCCGCAGGGCGCGCCCAGCCCGGCGGGCGGCGCGTCGGCGCCGCCGGCGAACGGCGGTACGGCGGCGACCGGCGGCCTCGACCCGCAGAACATGGACCGCGCGATCTCCAGCTGGTCGATCGCGACCCAGTCCGGCCGGATGCTCGCCGTCATCGACGTCTCCGGCTCGATGAAGGAGAAGGTGGCCAACGCCGGCAACGCCACCCGGCAGCAGGTCACCGTGGAGGCGGCCCGGCGCGGGCTGAACCTCTTCGACGACTCCTGGTCGATCGGCCTCTGGACGTTCTCCACCGAGCTGGTCGGCTCCCGCGACCACCAGGAGCTGGTGCCGATCGGGCCGCTGTCGAGGCAGCGCGGCAGGCTGGAGCAGGCGCTCGGCTCCATCCGCTCCTCCAGCGGCAGCACCGGCCTCTACGACACGGTGCTGGCCGCCTACCAGGAGGTGCAGGACAACTGGGAGCCCGGACGGGTCAACTCGATCGTGCTGTTCACCGACGGCAAGAACGAGGACTCCGACGGCGTCACCCAGCAGCGGCTGCTGGTCGAGCTCAACAAGATCAAGGACCCGGAGCGGCCGGTGCAGGTCGTGATCATCGGCATCGGCGGCGACGTCAGCAAGGCCGAACTGAAGTCGATCACCGACGTCACCGGCGGCGGCGCCTTCGTCACCGAGGACCCGACCAAGATCGGCGACATCTTCCTCAAGGCGATCGCGCTGCGCAAGGCCCCGGCCTGAGTGGTGACGCAGGGCGCGAAGGGCCCGTCGTACCGTCGAATCCGGTATGGCGGGCCCTTTTCCGCAACCGGGTCCGTTCGGCAAAGTGACGGCAATACGTCGGAAGCAATCGTCCACCACGGTTGGCGGGGCAGGATGTCGTAGTGCTCCGCGGCCGGCCCGCGATCCGGACCGGCCGACAGGGGCGGTCGGCGTGCGAAGTGGGGAGGGCCGGTGACCTCGGCGACGCTGTTGACCCCCGCCAGAGCGGCGTCGCGACCGGACGAGACCTGGTCCGGCCCGACGGCCCGCACGGACGAGCGCGCCTACGTCCGTAACCTGGTGGTGCTGGACACCACGATCCTGACCATCGCCGTGCTCATCGGTTACGTGGCCCGCTTCGGCGGCGACACCCCGGGCGGCTCGAAGATCCCCTACGTCGTCGTGGCGCCGGGGCTGGTCCTCGCCTGGCTGGTCTCGCTGCGGGTGCTGCGCTGCTACGACGACCGGGTCCTCGGCTACGGCGCGGACGAGTACCGCCGGGTCAACGCCGCCAGCCTGCGCCTCGCCGGCGGCGTCGCGATCGCCGGCTACATCGCCGAGGTGGGCGTCTCCCGGGGCTTCCTGGCCATCTCGTTCGCGGTGGGCACGGTCGGCCTGGAAGTGGCCCGGTTCGCAGCCCGCAAGCGGCTGCACCGGGCGCGTTCCCGGGGCGCGGGCTGGTCGCGGAAGGTGCTGGTGGTCGGCGACACCGCGCACGTGCTGGAGCTGGTGCACACCCTGCGACGCGAGCCGTACGCGGGCTACCAGGTGGTCGGCGCCTGCATCCCGGACGCGCTGCTGGCCCCGGTCGCGCAGCGGCTGGGCGACGTGCCCGTGGTCGGTTCGTTCCGGGGCATCCCCGAGGCGGTCACCGCCATCGGCGCGGACACCGTGGCGGTGACGGCGTCCGGCGAGCTGACCGCCACCCGACTGCGCCGGCTCGGCTGGCAGTTGGAGGGCACCGGCGTCGACCTGGTGGTGGCGCCGGCGCTGACCGACGTCGCCGGCCCACGCATCCACACCCGGCCGGTCGCCGGCCTGCCCCTGATCCACGTCGAGGCGCCGGAGTTCCGCGGGGCCCGCAAGCTGGTCAAGGGCTTGGTCGACCGGTCGGTCTCCTCGCTGGCCCTGACGCTGCTGCTGCCCCTGCTGGCCGTCATCGCGCTGGCCATCAAGCTCGACAGCCGGGGGCCGGTGCTGTTCCGCCAGACCCGGGTCGGGCAGGGCGGCCGGGAGTTCGGCGTCTACAAGTTCCGCACCATGGTGGTCAACGCCGACGCCCTGCTGGCGGAGCTGGCCTCCCGCAACGAGACCGACGGCCTGATGTTCAAGATGCGCGACGACCCCCGGGTGACCCGGGTCGGGCGGCTGCTGCGCAGGTGGTCGCTGGACGAGCTGCCGCAACTGGTCAACGTCCTGCTCGGGCAGATGAGCCTGGTCGGCCCCCGCCCGCCGCTGCCCTCCGAGGTGGCCCGCTACGACGGGGACGTGGCCCGCCGGCTGCTGGTCAAGCCCGGCATGACGGGGCTCTGGCAGGTCAGCGGCCGGTCCGACCTGAGTTGGGAGGACGGCATCCGGCTCGACCTCTACTACGTGGAGAACTGGTCGCTCGCGGCCGACCTGACGATCCTCTGGAAGACCTTCGGCGCCGTGGTCAACAGCCGCGGGGCGTACTGATGCCGGGTCGGTCCTGCGGGCCGGTCCAGTCCAGGCACACCACCACCGCGTCGTCGACCAGGTCGCCGGCGACGAACGCGCGCAGGTCGCCGATCAGCGAGCGCACCGCGTCCAGCGGCTCCATCGGCCCGGTCCGGCGCAGGAACCGGTCCAGCGCCGTCTCGCCGTACCGGACGTCCTTCCCGGTGGCGTCGACGACGCCGTCACTGACCACGAAGAGCCGGTCGCCCCGGCACAGCTCGAAGCGCTGCTCGCGGTAGTCGGTGGCCTCGAACATGCCGAGCGGGAACTGCGCCTCCAGCGGCAGCTCCCGCACCTCACCGTCGCGCAGCAGCACCAGGCGGGGCGACCCGGCGTCGACCGCGGTCAGCGTGCCGGAGCGCAGGTCGAGTTCCATCAGCAGCGCGGCGAGGTGCCGGTCGCCGCGGTGCAGGTCGAAGATCGCCTGGTCGGCGAGGGCCGCCTGGTCGGCGAGCCTGAGGCCGCCGCGGCGGGCGTTGCGCAGCGCGTACGTGCCGAGCGAGGTGAGCATCGAGGCGGCCACCCCCTCGCCCGTGCCGTTGATGGTGCACAGCCACAGCCGCTGCCCGTCGTCGGACCAGTCGAAGCTGTCGCCGCGCACCGCGTACGCCGGTTCGAGCTGCCCGGCGAGGCTGAACGACGGCCGGATGCGGCTGCGCCCGGGCAGCATCTCCCACTGCATCTCGGCGGCGAGGGTGAGCCGCCGACTGCGCCGGGCCGTCCGGTACACGTCCGTGCCGGCGGTGACCGCGGCGATCTCGTGTGCCAGTGCGGTGGCGATCTCCGTCAGCTCGCCCAGGGCCGTCGGATCGTCCGGGACCGGGGTCACCCGCAGCACCCCCCGGCGTTCCCCGCGCATGGAGACCGGGAGGTAGCCGGCGCCGTCGGACACGATCGGGGTCTGGTGGTCGAAGCAGCGCCAGGCGGGGTGCCCCGGGCCGGTCACCGGCTCCCCGTCGGCGAGGGGCAGCAGGGCCGACAGCCGGTAGTCGACCTGGAGCAGTTCCACCCGCTCGACGCGGTGGGTCTCGGCCAGGACGTCGGCGATCCGGTCCAGCAGGAGATCGGCGGGCGCCTCGGTGAGGGCGCGCCGTGCCCGATTGACCGGTTCGCTCATCGTCGCTCCTTGGTCGCGAGCCCGCAGCAGTGGTTTCGGAGTAGTCTCGGGCGCACCATGGCGGAAGTGCACGGTCCCCCGGGGCCAGATACGAGTATGGCGGTCGAGCTCGACGAGGCGGCCGGTGCCCTGCTGACCGTGTGGGAGGCGGCGCGGGAGCGGACGACCAGCCGCGTCTCCGGCGCCCAGCTTCGCGCGGTCATGCTCGTCGAGCAGCACGACGGGATCAACCTGCGCCGCCTGGCCACCGGCCTCGACATGCTGCTCTCCTCCGCCAGCCGGCTCTGCGACCGGCTGGTCGCCGCGGGCATGTTGGAACGCGAGCCGGGCCGGCTCGACCGGCGGGAGATCTCGCTGCACCTCACCCCGGAGGCACACCGGCTCCTCGCCGAGCTGCGTGACGACCGGCGCCAGCAGCTCTCGGCGATCCTCGCCGACATGACCGCCGAGGGGCGGCAGGCCCTGCTGCGGGGGATGCGGGAGTTCGACGAGGCGGCGCGCCGCCGGAACGCGTCCGTCGAGTCCGTCGAGCCGGCCGGCCCCTGGTCCGGCGGGCGGGCGGAGCACCCGGTCGGGCCACCCCGGCAGGAGTGGCAGGCGGACGAGCCCCGGGTGGCCAGGACGGCCTGACCCGCCGGTCGGCCCGCGCCCGCCGCCGCGACCTGCCCCTCCGAGGTGGCCCGCCCTCCCGGCGTGGCCCGCCCTCCCGGCGTGGTCCGGTCTGTCGGCGTGGTCCCGTCCGCCGTCCGCCGTCCGCCGTCCGCCGTCCGCCGTCCGCCGTCCGCCGTCCGCCGTCCGCCGTCAGGCGGTGGGTGCCGCGGCGACCGCGAGCATCGCGACATCGTCCTGGCTCTGCCCGTCCAACCACTCGTCGACGAGGTGCAGGAGGCGGTCGACCAGCGCCGTGGGGGGCAGCCCGGCCGCCGAGGCCAGCGCGGCGCGCAGCCGCTCCTCGCCGAACATCTCGCCGTCGCGGCGGCCGCCGCGCGCCTCGGTCACCCCGTTGGTGTACGCGAGCAGCAGCTCGCCGGGGGCGAGCCGGACCTCGGCCCGGGCGAACCGGGCGGCGGCCAGCGCGCCCACCGGCATCCCGCCGACCGCGACCGGGGCGACCGTGCCGTCGGCGCGTACGACCAGCGGGGACGGGTGGCCGCCGCCGGCGATCCGGACCGTCAGCCCGCCGCGGGCGGCGCCGCAGAGCGTGCCGAGCAGCAGGGTGGTGAACTGGCTGCGCCGGGCCGCCTCCGGCGCGTCGAGCAGCGCGCGGTTGAGCAGCTCCATCAACTCCAGCGGCCGCTGCTCGACCAGCCGCAGGGTCTGCAGGGACTGCCGGACCCGCCCGGTCAGGACGGCCGCCCCGACGCCCTTGCCGCACACGTCGCCGAGGGCGAACAGCGCTCCGCCGCTGATCCGGAACACGTCGTAGAAGTCGCCGCCGATGCGCAGCCGGTCGCCGGCCGCCCGGTATCCGCCGGCGAGGGTGGCGCCGGGCACGGCCGGCAGCTCGGGCGGGAGCAGGCTGTTCTGCAACACCCGGGCGAGGTGGACCTGCTCGCCGTAGAGCTCGGCCGCGCCGAGGGCGGCCCCGGCCCGGTTGGCGAACTCCCGGGCCAGCTCGACGTCGCGCCGGTCGAAGTCGGGGCGCCCGGCGCGGCGGGCCAGGACCAGGGCGCCGGCGGGTCGGCCGGGTGCGCGCATCGGGCTGACCAGCACCGCGGCGGGGCGGCCGAAGTCGGGCGGCAGCACGGCGGCCAGCTCGCCGGGCTCCGGGGTGGGCCAGGGGCCCGGCTCGGTGGCGTGACCGCGGAGCGCCTCGGCGAGGCCGGGCAGCGCGCCGGTCAGCGACCACGGGGCGAGCCCGGTCGACGGCGCGGGGTCGCCCTCGGCGTACCGGACCCAGTGCGGCAGGTTCTCGGCGGGCGAGGGCGGCAGGTGGACCACCACGGCCAGGTCGGCGAGGTAGGGGACGGGGAGCGTCGCCGCCGCCCGTACCGTCTGGTCGCGGTGCAGGGACAGCCCGAGGCGGCTGCCCGCCTGGGCGAGGAACGCCGTCCGGGAGCGCTCGGTGCGCAGTGCCTCGGCGCGCGCGTGCTCCTCGGTGACGTCCCGCACGTACCAGGCGTGCCGCCCGGCGCCCAGGTCCTGCCGGACGCCGCGCAGCCGGCGGCCCCGGTGCTCGGCCTCGAAGGAGTCCGCGCCGCCCCGGGCCGCGTGGGCGAACGCCGCCACGGCGCACGTCGACAGCTCCGCGCCGGCCACGACCTCGGGGAGGAGCCGGGCCGCGACCGCGTTGACCAGCGCCACCCGTCCCGCCCCGTCGGTCGTCACGACCGCCTCGGTGAGCCCGTCGAGCAGCTCGCGGGCGAGCCGGGGGTCGGTCGGCAGGAGGTTGCCGGCGGAGTGCCGGGCGGGGGAGTGGGCGGGGCCCTCGGGGGCGCCGTCGCGAGGGGTGGTGGTCACCGTCGCTCGCCGGGCGCCCCGGTCCGTCGACCTGTGCGCATGCTGGTCGTGCACTCCTCGCGTGGGGGGTCGTTGCCTCGGGGCAAGCGTACCGAGGCGGTCGCCGCCCGCCCATCGGAGAAGCCGGGATCAGGGCCGACGGCCCAGCCAGCCGGCCGGCCGGGCGAGGATCCGGCCTACCACGGAACCGGCGCCGCCGACGGCCGCGGCGGCGCCGCCGAGCGCCGCGGGACGCACGGTGACCGGCGACCAGGCCGCGGTGAGCACCCGACGCGAGACCTCGGCGAGCACCGGCGGGCGGAGCCAGGGCGTCAGCGGGGCGTAGCCGCCGCCGAGCACCACGGTGTCGAGGTCCAGCAGGTTCACCACGCCCGCGACCGCGATGCCGAGCGCGGTCCCGGCGTCGGCCAGGGCGCGCGACGCGGCCGGGTCGTCGGCCGCGGCCAGCTCGGCGAGGCGGGTCGTCGCGGTGTCCGCCGGGAGGTCCGCGCCGGCCAGGCCGGCCGCCGCGAGGATCGCCTCCTGCCCGGCGTACGTCTCCAGGCAGCCCTGCCCGCCGCACCGGCACGGCCGCCCCTCGGGGCGGACCGGGACGTGGCCGATCTCGCCGCTCCAGCCGCGGGCGCCGCGGAACAGGGACCCGTCCAGGACGATGCCGGCGCCGATGCCGACCTCGCCGGAGATGTGCAGGAAGCTGGCGGGAACGCCCGGCCCGGCGTGCAGCTCGCCCAGCGCGGCGAGGTTGGCCTCGTTGTCGACGACCAGCGGTGGGACGCCGTCGACGCGCGCGGTCAGCGGTGGCTGCCCGGCGAGGAGCGCGGGGACGGGCACGTCGCGCCAGCCGAGGTTCGGCGCGAGGCGGACCAGCCCGGCGTCGTCGACCAGCCCGGGCACCGCGAGGGCCGCGCCGACCAGGGTGAGCCCCTGGCGGGCGGCGTCGGCGCGGGCGCGTGCGGCGAGGCCCGCGAGCCGGGCGAGCGCCTCGGCGGGGGAGACCGGCCGCAGGTCGGCGCGGTGCACGGTGTGGTGGCGGACCCGGCCGGTGAGGTCGACCACGCAGGCGGCCAGGTAGTCGACGTTGACCTCCAGCCCGAGCCCGGCCGGGCCGTCGGCGGCGAGCACCAGGCCCCGGGACGGCCTGCCGGCGCCGGTGCGTGGCGTGGGCTCCGCCTCGCGGACCAGCCGGCCGGCCAGCAGGTCCTCCACCACGGCCGAGACGGTGGCCCGGGTCAGGCCGGTCCCGGCGGCCAGCTCGGCCCGGGAGGGCGGGCGGTCGGCGGCGGCGATCCGGCCGAGCACCACGGCGAGGTTCCACTCGCGCAGGCTGCCCTGCCGGACCGCACCGGGCGGGGCGTCGGGACGGGTCACCCCTTGACACTGCCACAGGCCCGTCAAATAATTCAACCACTGAACAAATAGCGGACGACACCCCCGGAGGAACCGCCATGGCGCCCCGTCCCACCCCCGCCGACAAGTTCTCCTTCGGCCTCTGGACGGTGGGCTGGCCGGGCCGCGACCCGTTCGGCGACGCCACCCGGCCCGCGCTGGACCCGGTCGAGACGGCGCACCGGCTCGCCGGCCTCGGGGCGTACGGGATCACGCTGCACGACGACGACCTGGTGCCCTTCGGCGCGGACGCCGCCACCCGCGACCGGCACGTGGCCCGGTTCCGCAAGGCCCTCGACGAGACCGGCCTGGTCGTGCCCATGGTGACCACCAACCTCTTCAACCACCCCGTCTTCAAGGACGGCGGCTTCACCAGCAACGACCGGGGCGTCCGGCGCTACGCGCTGCGCAAGGTGCTGCGCAACGTCGACCTCGCCGCAGAACTGGGCGCCCGCACCTTCGTCATGTGGGGCGGCCGGGAGGGCGCCGAGTACGACGTCGCCAAGGACGTCCGTGCCGCGCTGGACCGCTACCGGGAGGCCGTCGACCTGCTCTGCCAGTACGTGGTCGATCGCGGCTACGACCTGCGCTTCGCCCTCGAACCCAAGCCGAACGAGCCGCGCGGCGACATCCTCCTGCCGACGATCGGGCACGCCCTGGCCTTCATCTCCACCCTGGCCCATCCCGACCTGGTGGGGCTCAACCCCGAGGTGGGCCACGAGCAGATGGCGGGGCTCAACTTCGCCCACGGCATCGCCCAGGCGCTCTGGCAGGGCAAGCTGTTCCACATCGACCTCAACGGCCAGCGCGGCGTCAAGTACGACCAGGACCTGGTCTTCGGCCACGGCGACCTGCTCAACGCGTTCGCCCTGGTCGACCTGCTGGAGCACGGCGGCCCCGGCGGCGCGCCCGCCTACGACGGCACCCGCCACTTCGACTACAAGCCCTCGCGCACCGAGGACATGGCCGGCGTCTGGGCGTCGGCGGAGGCGAACATGCGCACCTATCTGCTGCTCAGGGAGCGGGCGGCGGCCTTCCGGGCCGACCCGGAGGTCGCCGAGGCGCTGGCCGCCGCGCAGGTCGCCGAGCTGGGCACCCCGACGCTCGCCCCCGGCGAGACCTACGCCGACCTGCTCGCCGACCGGTCCGCGTTCGAGGAGTTCGACGTCGACGGGGCCGCCGCGAAGGGCTTCGGCTTCGTCCGGCTCAACCAGCTCGCCGTCGAGCACCTGCTCGGCGCCCGCTGAGGCGGCCGGCCGTGCCGCTCGTCGCGGGGGTCGACTCCTCCACCCAGTCGTGCAAGGTCGTCGTGCGGGACGCGGAGACCGGCGCCCTGCTCCGGCAGGGCCGGGCGCCGCACCCCGACGGCACCGAGGTCGACCCGTCGGCGTGGTGGTCCGCGCTGGCCGGGGCGGTCGACGCCGCCGGCGGGCTGGCCGACGTCGCGGCGGTCTCCGTCGCCGGCCAGCAGCACGGCATGGTCTGCCTCGACGAGAGCGGCGCCGTCGTCCGGCCCGCGCTGCTGTGGAACGACACCCGCTCCGCCGGGGCCGCCGCCGAGCTGGTCGAGGAGGCCGGCGGCGGGGCGGCCGGCCGCCGGTTCTGGGCGGACGCGGTGGGCAGCGTGCCGGTGGCCAGCTTCACCGTCACCAAGCTGCGCTGGCTGGCCCGGCACGAGCCGGAACACGCCGCCCGGGTGGCGGCGGTCTGCCTGCCGCACGACTGGCTGACCTGGCGGCTGGCCGGCGCGCCGGGCCTGGCCGCGCTGCGCAGCGACCGGGGCGACGCCAGCGGCACCGGCTACTGGTCGCCGGCCACCGGCGACTACCGGCTCGACCTGCTGGAGCGGGCCCTCGGTCGGGTGCCGCACGTGCCGGCCGTGCTCGGCCCGGCGGACCCGGCCGGCGCGGTGCGCCCCGACGCCTTCCGCGCCCCCGGCGGCCGGCTGCCGGACGGGGCCCTGCTCGGCCCCGGCACCGGCGACAACGCCGCCGCCGCGCTCGGCGTCGGCGCGCGTGCGGGCGACGTGATCGTCTCGATCGGCACCTCCGGCACCGTGTTCAGCGTCGCCGACGCCCCCGCCGCCGACCCCACCGGCGCCGTCGCCGGCTTCGCCGACGCCACCGGCCGTTTCCTGCCGCTGGTCTGCACGCTCAACGCCGCGCGGGTGCTCGACGCCGCCGCGGCGATGCTCCGGGTCGGCCTCGACGAGCTGGCGGAGCTGGCACTCTCCGCCCCGACCGGCGCGGACGGGCTGGTCGTGGTGCCCTACCTGGAAGGCGAGCGGACCCCCGACCGCCCCCTCGCGACGGGCGCCGTGCACGGGCTCACCCTGCGCACCTCGACCCCGGCGCACCTGGCCCGGGCCGCCGTCGAGGGGCTGCTCTGCGCCCTCGCCGACGGGCTCGACGCGCTCACCGCCCAGGGCGCCACCGCGCGCCGGGTGATCCTGGTCGGCGGGGGAGCCCGTTCGGCGGCCGTGCGCCGGATCGCGCCCGAGGTGCTGGGGATGCCGGTGGTCGTTCCGCCGCCGGGGGAGTACGTCGCCGACGGCGCAGCCCGCCAGGCCGCCTGGGTCGCGCTGGGCGGCGCGGCGCCCCCCACGTGGTCGGTCCGGGGCACCGAGGAGTACGCCGCCGCGCCCGTCCCCGCCGTCCGCGAGCGGTACGCCGCCGCCCGGGAGCACTTCCTCGACCGGCTCGACCGCGCCCCCGCCGACGACGGGTAAACGACTGTACGGGCGGCCCCCGGCTCGCGATCATCGACGGATGCGAACCACCCCCGACGCGGACGAGGCGCCCGGCGCCGGCATCCCCTCGATGCTCCAGTACGACGACGCGGACACCCCCTGCGACGTCATCGACGCGCTGGTCCTGGCGGACTTCGTCACCGGACGGCATCCCTGGTCGCACACGGTCCGGCTCTCCCGGGTGCGCCCCGACGCGCCGCTGACCGCCCCCGACGGGCGGCTGCTGCGTACGGCTGTGGAGAACCGGCAACGGTCCCGCCTGCTGGCCGGTGACGGCTGGACGGCCCGGGTGGTGACCTGGAAGGGGCGGGGCGCCGAGGTGACGGTCACGGCGGTGACCGAGGAGATCGGTCAGGCGGCGATCGACCGGATCGTCGACGGCGCCGCCGAACCGGAGGACCCGGGCGCCGGCCGGATCGGCTTCTGGCACCAGAATCCGCGCCGGGGCAGCCAGCGGGACGTGCGGGCCATCGCCGCGCCGGAGTGGGCGCAGATCCGGGCCAACTACGCCGCCGCGGCGCGTACCGCCCTCGACGGGCTGATGGCGACCGCCCCGGAGCACCTCGCCGGCCGGCTGGTGCTGCTGCACGGGGCGCCGGGCACGGGGAAGACCACGGCGCTGCGCGCTCTCGCCCGCTCCTGGCGCGACTGGTGCCAGGTCGACGCCGTGCTCGACCCGGACGTGCTCTTCGCGGACCCGGCGTACCTGTCCGAAGTGGCGGTCGGTGACGAGGACGGCGAGCACGGCACGGGTCGCCGGTGGCGGCTGCTCATCCTGGAGGACTGCGACGAGCTGATCCGGGGCGAGGCGAAGCAGGCCGCCGGCCAGGCGCTGTCCCGGCTGCTCAACCTCACCGACGGGCTGCTCGGGCAGGGACGAGAGGTGCTCGTCGCGATCACCACGAACGAGGACCTGTCCCGGCTGCACCCGGCGGTGGTCCGCCCGGGGCGCTGCCTGGCCCGGATCGAGGTCGGCCCGCTGTCGTACGCGGAGGCGACCGGTTGGCTCGGCACGTCGGCGGGGGTGCCGCCGCAGGGCGCCACGCTCGCCGAGCTGTACGCGCTGCGGGCGGGCACGCCGGCCACGCCGGCCGCCCCGCCCACGATCGGCGGCTATCTCTGAACCGCCCGACGCGCCCCGCGCGCCGTCACCCGCTCGTGACCTGACCCTGGTTGGCTGCCGCACATGGCGTTGATCAGGAGCGGGCCGGCGCGGGCCTGGGGCGGGTCGGCCGGGCACCGGTTCTACAGCGTCGTGGTCTTCGTGCTGCTCGCCTCGCTGGACAACGTGGCGATCGGCCTGGTCCCACCGCTGTACGGGCCCATCTCCGACGCCTTCGACGTGCCGCAGCGGCTGCTCGGCCTGGTCACCGCCGTGAGCTTCCTGGCCAGCGCGGTGGCCGCGGTGGGCTGGGCGTACGTCGGCGACCGCGCCAACCGCAAGCCGCTGCTGATGGTCGGCACCCTGATCTGGGCGCTGGGCACGGGCGGCAGCGCGGTCGCGGCGAACTACCCCGCCTTCCTGGCCGCGCAGCTCGTGGCGGCGGTCGGGCTGGGCGCGGTCGGGTCGGTCGGGTTCTCGGTCGTCACCGACCTGATCTCGCCCCGGCGCCGGGGCCTGGTGATGAGCTTCTGGGGGCTGTCCCAGGGGGTCGGCACGCTGGCCGGCACGCTGGTCGGCGGGCTGCTCGGGGCGGCCGACTGGCGGCGGCCGTTCCTGGCGCTGACCGTGGTCGGCCTCGTGGCGACGGCCGCCTACCTGTTCACCTACGACATCCGGCGCGGCCAGAGCGAACCGGAGCTGGCCGACGCGCTCGCCACCGGCGCCGAGTACGACTACCGGATCAGCCGGGCGGACCTGCCGAGGATCCTCGGCAGGCGCACCAACCGGTGGCTGATCCTGCAGGGCCTCACCGCCCAGGCGGCCTTCGGGTCGCTGGTCTGGCTGCCCGTGCTCTTCGCCGAGCGGGCCGAGGACCAGGGCTACTCCGCCGCCACCGCCGTGGTCGTGGGCAGCGTCTTCGCCACCCTGTTCCAGCTCGGCGGGGTGCTCTCCATCGTCGGCGGGCTGGTCGGCGACGCGCTGCAACGGCGTACGCCCCGGGGCCGGGCGATGGTCGCGGCGGTCGGCATCCTCGCCGCCCTGCCGTTCTACCTGGTGCTCTTCTTCGTGCCCGTACGCATCGACGTGCCCGACGGCGCCGGCGCGGGGACGGTGGTCCGCGCGGTGCTGGCCAGCGTGGTCACCGAGCCGACGGTCGGGCTGAGCCTGCTGACCGCCGTGGTGGCGCTGGCGCTGACCTCGGCGAACTCGCCGAACTGGTTCGCCCTGATCGCCGACGTCAACCCGCCCGAGCACCGGGGCACCGTCTACAGCCTCGGCAACCTGGTCAACGGCGTCGGCCGGGCGGCCGGCAACGGGCTGGTCGGGGTGGCCTTCCACGCGCTGCGGGCGGCCTTCCCGCCGCCGCTGAACTACGCGGTCGGGCTGGCCGCCTTCCAGCTCTTCTTCGTCCCCACCGGGATCATGTACTGGCTGGCGTCGCGGACCTCGCCGAAGGACATCGCCGCCGTCCACGACCTCCTGCACGACCGCGCCGAGCGCCTGTGAGGGCGCCCCGTCGACCCGCGTCGACGGGGCGCCCTGCACCGCTACGGCGTCAGGCCGTCCGCACCCAGACCGTCACGTCGGTGGGCACCGCGCCGTCCTCGTCCAGCGGGGCGCTGGCGTGCACCAGCTCGCCGCCGGCCGGCAGCGGCACGGCCGCGTCGCCGAAGTTGGTCAGCACCGTCAGCGCGCCGTTGCGGAACGAGAGCACCTCGTCGCCGGTGGCGAGCCACTCCAGCGGGCCCTCGGCGAGCCGGTACGCACGGCGCAGCCGCAGCGCCGTCCGGTACAGCTCGTACGTCGAGCCGGGCACGTCCCGCTGTCGGTCCAGGGCGTGCTCCGCCCAGACCGGCGGCTGCGGCAGCCAACTCGCGTCGGTCGGCCCGAAGCCGTACGACGGGGCGTCGGCCTCCCACGGGATCGGCACGCGGCAGCCGTCGCGGCCCCGCTCGGTGTGGCCGCTGCGCGCCCAGGTCGGGTCCTGCCGGGCCTCGTCGGGCATCGTGGTGTGCTCCGGCAGGCCCAGCTCCTCGCCCTGGTAGAGGTAGGCCGAGCCGGGCAGGGCGAGCATCAGCAGGGTGGCCGCCCGGGCCCGGCGCAGGCCGAGCGCCGCGTCCGGCTGCGGGTCGCCGATGCCGATGCCGTTGGGCCGCCTGCCGCCCACGGGCAGCCCCAGCCGGGAGGCGTGCCGCACCACGTCGTGGTTGGACAGCACCCAGGTGGTCGGCGCGTCGACGGCGTCGGTGGCCTCCAGCGAGCGGGTGATCACCGCGTACTGGGCCGGCGCGGTCCACGCGGCGAGCAGGTACTCGAAGTTGAACGCCTGGTGCATCTCGTCGGGGCGCACGTACCGGGCCAGCCGCTCGGCCGGCTCGACCCACGCCTCGGCGACCAGGATCCGCTCGCCCGGGTAGCCGTCCAGCACCCGCCGCCAGTCCCGGTAGATTTCGTGCACGCCGTC
The DNA here is from genome assembly GCF_900090315.1 of Micromonospora citrea. Taxonomy (NCBI): domain Bacteria; kingdom Bacillati; phylum Actinomycetota; class Actinomycetes; order Micromonosporales; family Micromonosporaceae; genus Micromonospora; species Micromonospora citrea. The sequence continues at coordinate 4,790,454 of NZ_FMHZ01000002.1, forward strand.
CTGGTCCCACATCGGCGGGCGCGGCTTGTCGACCTCCTGACCGGAGAGGATCTCCTGCGGCTCCTGCCAGTCGGCCAGGTCGGCCTGCTTGATCAGGCCGTGCGCCACGTCGACCCGGAAGCCGTCGACGCCGCGGTCCAGCCAGAACCGCAGCACGTCCAGGAACTCCGCCCGCACCTCGGGGTTGTCCCAGTTGAGGTCGGGCTGGCCGGTGTCGAACAGGTGCAGGTACCACTGGCCGGGGCGGCCGTCGGGCCCGGTGACCCGGGTCCAGGCCGGCCCGCCGAAGACGCTCTGCCAGTCGTTCGGCGGCTGCGCGCCGTCCGGCCCCCGACCGTCACGGAAGACGTAGCGGTCGCGCTCCGGGCTGCCCGGGGCGGCGGCGAGCGCCGCGGTGAACCACTCGTGCGCCGACGACGTGTGGTTGGGCACCAGGTCGACGATCACCCGCAGCCCGCGCGCGTGGGCCTCGGCGATCAGCCGGTCGGCGTCGGCGAGGCTGCCGAAGAGCGGGTCGACGTCGCGGTAGTCGGCCACGTCGTACCCGGCGTCGGCCTGCGGTGACGGGTAGAAGGGCGACAGCCAGACGGCGTCGACGCCCAGCTCGACGAGGTGGTCGAGGCGGGCGGTGATGCCGGGCAGGTCGCCGATCCCGTCGCCGTTCGAGTCGGCGAAGGAGCGCGGGTAGATCTGGTAGATGACGGCCCGGGTCCACCAGCCGGTGGCCGGGTCGCTGGGTCCGTCCTGGTGGTTCGCGTTGCTGTTCAGGGCCTTCTCCCAGGTGTCTAGCCGTACGGTCGGGTGCGGGTGCCGGAAAGGTCGGCGGTCCCCGTCAGTGTGCCCGGGGCGGCGCGGTCGATTCACGCACGATCAGGCGAGTGGGCAGGATCACGGGCGTCCCGGGCGTGTCGCCGGCGGGGGCGGTGCCGGCCGGGAGCCGGTCGTCGCCGGGGCCACCGGTCGGGCCGGGCCCGCCGCCGACGAGCGGATCGAGCAGCATCCGCGCGGCGAGCAGGCCCTGCTCCGCGGCGGGCTGGGCGATGGTGCTCAGCCCGACGACGCGGGCCAGATCGTGGTCGTCCACGCCGATGACGCTGACGTCCTGCGGCACCCGCAGGCCGGCGTCGCGCAGCGCGGTCATCGCCCCCATCGCCATCTCGTCGCAGGCCGCGAAGATGGCCGTCGGGGGGTCGCCGCGGCGCAGCAGCTCCGCGGTGGCCCGGGTGCCGCCGTCGATGGTGAACTGCGACTCCACGTCCAGCGCCGGGTCCGGGTCGAGGCCGGCCTCGCGCAGGGCGTCCCGCCAGCCCCGCCGCCGGTCGAGGTGGGTGGTGAAGGCCAGCTCGTCGTCGGGGTCGCCGGAGATGTGCGCGATGCGGCGGTGGCCCAGGCCGAGCAGGTGCCGGGTGGCGGTCCGCGCGGCGTCCACGTCGTCGATGCGTACGCAGGGCCAGCCGGGGACCACGCTGCCGGAGCTGACGGTCACCCCGGGCAGCTTCAGCTTCGCCAGGGCGGTCAGGTCGGCGGACCGCAGCGGCGTGGCGACCAGCATGATCGCGTCGACCCGCTTGTGCAGGTTGGCGGCGCGCAGCACCCGCTGGCGGGTCTGCTCCCGCCCGCCGAGGTTGTGCAGGAGCAGGTCGTAGCCCGACTGGTGGACGAACTCCTCGACGGACTCCACGACGGTGCCGAAGAACCACCGGGTGATCCTTGGGACCACGACCGCGATGGCGCCGGTCCGCCCGCCGGCCAGCCGTGAGGCGCTCGGCGAGACGGCGTACTCCAGTTGCTCGGCCGCCGCGAGCACGCGCCGCCGGGTCGCGGCCGAGACCGTCGGGAGCCCGCGCAGCGCCCGGGAGACGGTGGCCGTGGAGACCCCGGCCAGGCGTGCGACATCATCGATCTTCGTCACGGTGGTACCCCCGCTTCGCGCGCTGGCTCCGCCGCCGCCGGGTGACCGGCGGCGGCGGAGCGGCGTCAGCCCTTGACGCTGCCGGCGAGCAGGCCCCGCACGAAGTAGCGCTGCAGGGACAGGAAGACGATCAGCGGTACGACGATCGAGACGAACGCGCCGGAGGTGAGCCGCTGCCACTCGTTGCCCCGGGTGCCGGCCATCTCGGCCAGCCGGACGGTGAGCGGGGCGGTCTCGTTGCTGCCACCGGCGAAGATCAGCGCGACCAGCAGGTCGTTCCAGACCCAGAGGAACTGGAAGATGCCGAACGCGGCCAGCGCCGGGGTGATCAGCGGCAGGACGATGGAGCGGAAGATCTTCGGGTGGCTGGCCCCGTCGACCCGGGCGGCCTCCATCAGGTCGCCCGGGAGCTGCGAGATGAAGTTGTGCAGCAGGAAGACCGCGAACGGCAGCGCGAAGCAGGTGTGCGCGAACCACACCTGCGCGAACTTCTGCTCGTCGACCAGGTCCCAGGCCGGCATGACGGTCACCCCGGCGATGGTGACGCCGGTGGAGAAGAACTTCAGCAGCGGCACCAGGGCCATCTGCAGTGGCACGATCTGCAGCGCGAAGATCGCGATGTACATCCAGTCCCGCCCCCGGAAGTTGATCCAGGCGAGCGCGTACGCGGCCAGGGCCGCGAAGGCGAGCGGGAAGAGCACCGACGGGATGGTGATCGCCAGCGAGTTGATGAAGTAGCTGGCGAGCTGCCCGGACGACGAGGAGCGCCCGAACAGCACCTCCTGGTAGTTCTCGAAGGTGAACTGCGGGTCGGTGAAGAAGGTCCACCACCCGGTGCTCTTGATCTGGTCCTCCGGCCGGAACGACGAGATGAACAGGCCGAAGGTCGGGATGGTCCAGAGCATCGCGATGACGATCGACACGAGGGTCGCGGTGCGGCTGTTGAGGCGCTTGCGCACCCGGGCGGCGGTGGTGGACGTACGGCCGTCGGTCTTCTGGGTGCCGGCGGCGACGGTGGGCGTTGCGGTGGTCATCTCAGCCCTTCCGCTGCTGACGGATGTTGCGGATCTGGTAGATCACGATCGGCACCACCAGGACGAACAGGAAGACCGCCAGCGCCGAGCCCTGCCCGTTCTGGCCGTACCGGAACGCCTGGTTGTACATCTCGTTCGCGATCACGCTCGTTTCGTAGTTGCCGTTCGTCGCCGTCCGCACGATGTCGAAGACCTTGAGGGTGGCGATGGACAGCGTCACCACGACGACGATCAGCGCCGGCCGGATGCTCGGCATGGTGATCTGCCAGAACATCTGCCACGGGGTGACCCCGTCGAGGCGGGCGGCCTCCACGATGTCGGCGGGGATGGCCTTGATGGCGGCGGAGAGCACCACCATCGCGAAGCCGGCCTGGATCCACACCATGATGACGATCAGCAGGAACGTGTTCAGCGGTGACTCGAGCAGCCACTGCTTCGGCTCGCCGCCGAGGCTGACCACGATCTGGTTGAGCAGGCCGATCTGCTCCTGGCCCTCGCCCCGGTACGCGTAGACGAACTTCCAGATGATGCTGGCGCCGACGAAGGAGATCGCCATCGGCAGGAAGATCAGCGACTTGGCGACCGCCTCGAACCGGGCCTTGTCCACCAGCACCGCGTAGATCAGGCCGAACGCGGTGGCCACCAGCGGGACCAGGAGCACCCAGATCAGGCTGTTGACCAGGACCCGGACGATCGAGCCCTCGGAGAACATCCAGCCGTAGTTGCGCAGCCCCACCCAGCCGTTGCTGTTCGCGTCCATGAAGGAGAGCATCGTGGTGCGGATGGCCGGCACCACCAGCCCGATGGTGAGCAGCAGCAGCGTCGGCAGCAGGAAGAACAGCGCGAGGAGCCCCTCCCGCTGCTTCGGACGGCGGGGCAGCGGCGCGCCGTTCGCGGAGGCGGCGACGAGCTGCGCCTCCCGCCGACGGGCGAACCAGGCCGGCACCACGTCGAGGAGCAGGAGCAGACCGCCCACCACCGCGACGAAAGCGATCAGCCCGTACATCAGCATGAGGAACTTCGGCTGTTCCTCCGCGAAGTCGAACTCCATCGACCCTCCCAGGTCTGGATTTGCCGGTGGGCCGGCCCGCGTCCGCGGACCGGCCCACCGGTCAGATCACTTCCAGCTGCTCTCGATGCCGTCGAGCACCGTCTTGGTGTCCTTGCCGTTGATCCAGTCGACCATGCCCTTCCAGAACGTCCCCGCGCCGACGGTCGCCGGCATCAGGTCGGAACCGTCGAAGCGGAAGACCGTGCTCTTGTCCTGCAGGATCTGGACGGAGAGCTTGTCGATCGGGTTGGCGACGTTGGCCAGGTCGAGCTTGTTGTTCGCCGACACCCAGTCACCGATCTTGGCGCGGCTGTTGGCGTACTCGCCGGAGGCCAGGTAGGTCTGCACCGCCTGGACCTCGGGGCGGTCGGCGAAGGCCGTGACGAACTCGCCGCCGCCCAGCACCGGCTTGCCCTTGGCCGCGTCGATGGCCGGGAAGTAGAAGGCGAAGACGTCGCCGTCCTCGGCCACCTTGGTGCCCTGCGGCCACTGGTTGGCGTAGAAGGACGCCTGCCGGTGCAGCGCGCACTTGCCGGTGGTGATCGGCACGCCGGCCTCCTGGAAGGAGGTGGTGGCGATGCTCTTCACGCCGCCGAAGCCGGCGTTGACGTACTTGTCGTTCTTGAGGATGGTGCCGGCCTTGTCGACGGCCTCGACGACCTTCGGGTCGTTGAACGGGATGCCGTGGGTGGTCCACTGGTCGTAGACCTCGGGGGTCTGCGTGCGCAGCATCAGGTCTTCGATCCAGTCGGTGGCCGGCCAGCCGGTGGCGTCACCGGACTCGATGCCGGCGCACCACGGCTTGGTGCCGCTGGCCGCGATCTTGTCGCTCAGGGAGATGAGCTCGTCCCAGCTGGTCGGGACGGTCCAGCCCTTCTCCTTGAAGGTCTTCGGCGAGTACCACACGAACGACTTCACGTTGGAGCCGAGCGGGGCGCCGTAGAACTGGCCGTTGACGGTGCTGTACTTCAGCCAGTCGGCCGGGTAGTTCTCCTCGGCCGTCTTCTTGGTCTCGGCGCCGGCGGGCTTGAGCTTGCCCGAGTCGACGAAGCGCTTGAGCAGCCCGGGCTGCGGGATGAACGCGAGGTCGGGGGCGTTGCCGCCGTCGACGCGGACGCCGAGCTGGGCCTCGAACTCGCCGCTGCCCTCGTGGTCGATCTCGACGCCGGTGCAGGTCTCGAACTGCTTCCAGGACTCCTCGAGGCGGTCCTCCTCGATGTCCCGGATCGACGAGTAGATCGTGACCTTCTTGCCTTCGATGTCGCCGTACTTGTCGTATGCGGCGCACTCCGCGGAGCCCGCGGCGTCACTCTTCTTGTCGTTGCCGGTGCCGCAGGCGGTGGCGCTGAGCGCCAGCCCCAGTACGCCGGCGATCGCGAGAGCCTGGCGTGATCTGGCAAACGCCATGCCGTTCTCCTTCCTTGCCGGCGCGTGGGGGAATCGAACCCGCGCCGGTCCGATGGGCGTCCCCACATGTAAGCGCTTGCATCCGGCCCGGTCCACCCCGGGCCGGACACGACCGAGTAACAATCCGGAAACCCGGCCGCCGTCGCGTGGGCACGCTCCCATATGAGTCCGGACATCTTTTCAGGAGTGGCGATTTCTGTCACGCTGGGGGCAGTCATAGAAAGATTTCAACATGGGAGGTTGTGGATGCGTAAGCGATGGCTCGGCTTGTTGGCGACGGGTCTGTTGGCGGTGGGCGTGGTGCTCCCGGCGGCCCCGGCGATGGCCGCTCCCACGTTCAAGGTGCCCTTCCCCTGCGGGCAGTCCTGGTCCGGCCAGACGAGGACCGGCCACAGCCCGGCGTACGCGGTGGACTTCAACCGCACCGACGACCTCGGCGACCCGGTGGTGGCCAGCGCGCCCGGCACCGTCGACCGGGTCACGGACCTCGGCGGCACCAGCTACGGCAAGTACGTCCGGATCAACCACGGCGGCGGCTACAGCACCTACTACGCCCACCTCAACGGCTTCAACGTCTCCGTCGGCCAGACGGTCGGCTACGGCAAGGTGATCGGCTGGGTCGGCAGCACCGGCGGCTCCACCGGTCCGCACCTGCACTACGAGCAGCGCCTCAACGGCAGCGACATCCAGGTCCGCTTCAACGGCGCGCTCGCTCTCTACTGGGGCACGAAGACCTACACCAGCGACAACGGCTGCGGCAGTGCCGCCGGCTCCGGCACGGTCAACACCAACGGGACCGCGCTGACCGTCCGCTCCGGCCCGGGCACCGGGTACGCCGCGGTAGGCACCGTCGCCGACGGCACCAGGGTGACGATCTACTGCCAGACCAGCGGCACCAGCGTCACCGGCACCTACGGCACCAGCACCATCTGGGACCGGATCGGCAGCGGCCGCTTCATCGCCGACGCCTACGTCTACACCGGCCACGACGGTTACATCCCCAACGTGCCCCGCTGCTGAGCGGGTGCCGGGGCCCCGGCGTCTCGCCGGGGCCCCGGCCCGTCACCCGTCCCGGCGCGGCGGGTCAGCTGTTCAGGCGCCAGATGGTGAAGTTCAGGGCGGCGGCGAAGGTGACCCACGCCCAGTAGGGGAGCATCAGCAGCGTCGCCGGGCGGGAGAGCCGCCGGAAGAGGGCGACCGTCACGCCGATCGCCACCCACATCAGCAGGATCTCGGCGAACGCCAGGCCGTACCGGCCCGCGCCGAAGAAGAGCGGCGTCCAGACCGCGTTGAGCACCAGTTGCGCGATCCACGCCCAGAGGGCCGGGCCGAAGCCGATCCGCCGCCAGACCAGCCAGCCGGCCACCGCGATCATCGCGTAGAGCACGGTCCAGACCGGCCCGAAGAGCCAGGACGGCGGGGCCCAGGAGGGCTGTTCGAGGCTGGCGTACTCCGCCGTGGTGCCCCGCACGCCCAGCCCGCCGACGGCGGCGGCGACGAAGACCGCCGCCCCGAAGCCGAGCAGCGCCCACCACTGCCGCGCGCCGTGCGTCCGCCCCGCGCTCCGAGACATCTCCATGGTCGAGATATCTCCCTTCCGGCGGCCGGTAAACCCGTCCCCGCCCCCCGGACAGCGAAACGCCGGGGTCGTCGCGTCCGGAGGCTCCTGTCGGGAGGACGGAGTTCCGGCCACGACGACCCCGGCGGGTCCTCGGGCGGCGGCGTCGAGCCGCCACGTCAACTGAAGATGCTGACACCACCCGGCCCGACCAGCAGGCCCACCACGATGAGGACGATGCCCCACAGGATCTGCCGGCGGAACAGCGCGAGGATGCCGGCGACCACGAGTACGACTGCGAGAATCCAGAGAATCAGCTCCATGGTCGCTGAGTACCCGAGCCGCCGACCCGGGAAACCTCCGGTTGATCGAGGTGGTCGCCCAGGTGGAAGACGCTGTAGGCCTGCTTGATCACGGGGTGGGCGACGTTGCGGACGCGTACCCCGCCGGGGGTGGTGCCCCGTTCGGTGCCGGCGTGCGCGTGCCCGTGCAGCGCGAGCGCGGTCGGCGCCGAGTCGATCGCCTGCCCGAGCTGGTACGACCCCAGGAACGGGTAGATCTCCAGCGGCTCCCCGGCGAGCGTGTCCGGCACCGGGGAGTAGTGGGTGAGCGCCACCAGCACGTCGCAGTCGAGGCTGTGCAGCGCCGCCGCCAGCGCGTCCGCGCTCTCGGTGGTGGTCCGGACGAACGCCTTCATCTCCGGCTCGCCGAAGTCGCTGGCGCAGCGCCCGGCGAAGCCGCCGCCGAACCCCTTGACGCCGGCGACGCCCAGCCGCCCGCCGGCACACTCGAGCACGACGCCGTCGCCCTCCAGCACCCTGATCCCGGCGTCCTCCAGCACCTTGACCACCTGCGGCACCTGGTCGCACTGGTGGTCGTGGTTGCCGAGCACGGTCACCACCGGCACGCCCAACCCGCCGAACTCGGTGGCCACGCACCGGGCCTCCGACTCCGTCCCGTGCCGGGTCAGGTCCCCGGCGAGCAGCAGCACGTCGGCGTGCTCGGGCAGCTCCTCCAGCGCCGGCCGGAACCGGCCGACCACGTCCTCGTCCAGATGCACGTCACCCACGGCGGCGATCCGGATCACCATGGAACCTCCTCAGGGCAGTTGCTCGATCTCCGTGGGCGCCTGCGCGCGGATCACCCCGATGTCGCTGGTGATCGGCACGTCCGGGAAACGCTCGGCCACCCGGCGCAGGATCTCCTCCCGCCGGTGCGGGCTCTCCACCTCGCCGTAGAGCACGAGGCCGCGCTCCCGGCGGACCACGGTGATGCCCTGCTCTGCCACGTCCGGGTCCTCGGCGAGCAGCCGGTGGATCTCCGCCTCGACGTACTCGTCGGGTGGCCCGGTGGCGACGTCGCGGTGCTCGGTCACGGTGTCCCCTCTCCCTGCGCGGCGCCGGCGTACGGCACCACGTCCAGCCGGTCCAGCAGCACCAGGAACGCCTCGGCGTACGGCGAGTGCTGCGTCTCCTTGCGTACCCGTTCCCAGTCGATCTGCTCCCGCAGCGAGCGGGCGAGCGGCAGGCCCCGGGCGAAGTCGCAGTAGTGCTGCGAGAAGCTCAGCAGCTTGTGCACCATCAACTGGGTGGCCGAGAGCACGGGCATGTGGATCGCGTCGACCGGCCGTACGACCGTGTCGGCGAACGTCTCCTCGGTCACCGGCGTCTCGATGGGCCGGTGGATGAGGTCGACCATCCGCCCGTCGTCGAAGACCTTGACCAGCCAGTCCTCGGGCGGGCGCTCGGCCGTGAAGCCCTCCGCGACCAGGGCCTCCAGCGCGCGCTCCACGTCGACCTCCCGGATGAGGAAGTCGACGTCGTGCTCGCTGGAGTGGCCGCCGTGGGCGTACACGGCGAAGCTGCCGCCGAGCGCGAAGGGAATCTCTTCCTGCTTGAGCACGGCGGCGACCTTCTTCAGCGTGTGCACCAGGCTCTCGTCCCCGCGCTCGGCCATTGGCATCTCCCGTCGTCGTGGTGGGCGGCTGATCCAACTCCGGTACCCGGCATCCCGGCGGGCCACACCTGGCAGGCGGCGCGGGTGGGGTCAACCCGGATGAGTCCGCACAAATCTCCGGGGAACGCGAGCGCGGGTCGGATAGCCTGGGCAAGGTGTCCAGATCACCGGAGGCACGGCGCGGCAGGGCCCGATTGCGCGCCGTCGCCCTGATCGGCATCGACGGCTCGGGCAAGACCACCCAGGCGCACCAACTCGCCGACGCGCTCACCGCGGCGGGTCACCCCGCCACCTACCATCGCAACGCCGGCGGGCGGCGCTGGCTCGGCCGCCTCGCGCACCGCCTCGGCCGCCCGGACGCGCAGCGCCTCGTCGGGCGCACCGGCATGCTGGCCGTGGAGTCCGCGCTGCGCTGGCTCGCCATCGCCGCCGCCCTGCTCGCCTGCCTGACGACCGGCCGGATCGCGGTGATGGACCGCTACTCCGCCTGCCAGTACGCGAGCATCCGCGCGCACGGGGGCCAGCGCTGGGAGCGGCTGGCCCGGTTGGGTTACCGGATCTTCCCGCGGCCGCAGGTGACCTTCCTGCTGGCGGTCGACCCGGCGGAGGCGTACCGGCGGATCGAGCAGCGCGGGACCGACCACGAGAGCATGCGCTACCTGACCGCCGCGGACGCCGCGTACCGGGCCCTGCCGGAATATCCGACCTTCGTCGTGGTCGACGCGGGGCGCCCGCCCGAGGAGGTGTCCCGGCAGATCCGGTCCCACCTGATGGGCTGGCTCGCCGCCGCCGACGGGGGTCGACCCCGCGCCGCCGCGATCCCGGCTCCCCAGGCGGTGGTGGCCGCGCCCGGGGTGGAGCCGGTCGCGGCGGGCGGCTGACGACCGGGGGCGACGGGTCAGGCGCGACCGTAGACCGGGATGCTGGCGCCGCTGGTCGGCGCGGACTCGTCGGAGGCGAGGAAGCGGACCACCGGCGCGATGTCGGCCGGCGTGACCCAGCGCGAGTGGTCGGCGGTGGGTTGGGCCGCGCGGTTCGCGGGGGTGTCGACGACGCTCGGCAGCACGGTGTTGCAGCGGACCCCGGCCGCCCGGTACTCCACCGCCACCGCGTTGGCGAAGGCGAGCACGGCGGCCTTGGCGGTCACGTAGCCCGCGGCGCCGGGAAAGGGCGCGACGGCCGCGCGGGAGGAGACGCAGACGACCGCGCCGCCGCCGGCCGCGACCAGGCGCGGCAGCGCCGCACGGGTGACGAGCAGGGTCGGCCGCAGGTTGAGCGTCAGCATCCGGTCGAACTCCTCGACCGGCGTCTCGTGCACCAGCCCGCCGCCGGCGTATCCGCCGACCAGGTTGACCACGGCCCGCAGCGGCGCCGCCGGGTCGTCGGCGGCCGCCGCGACCGCGCGCTCCGCGCCGGCCGGGTCGGTCAGGTCCGCGACCACTCGGACCGGCCCGCCCCCCGCCGGCTCCGTCGACGTCGGCCGCTCCCGCCCGGGTACGACCACCCGCCAACCCGCCTCAAGAAAGGCGGCGGTGACCGCCCCGCCCAGCCCGCCCGTTCCGCCGGTGACCAGCACACTACGATCCGCCATGCGCCACACGCTAGCGCCCTGAACCGCCGACGCTCGGTGCCGTCGGGGTGGCGGGGCGCCGCGAAACGCGGGAAGGTGGGGTGGTCTGTCCGGATCGGTGCCCATCTTGCGCGCCCGTCCGGCAGGGCCCAGCCGCCCTCCCGGGGGAGGCGACGGCACCGATGGGGTGGCACGCTGTGCGGAACCGGCGATCCCGGGCGGGCAGTGTTTTCCTCGACACGTGGAGTCATGGTTGACGCTCACGCCTCATGAAAGTAAGTTTCATCCGTGGCGAAGAGTCCGAAGATTTCTGCGAGTCACGAGCCGGGTGGGCTGATCGTCCACATCAGCGGCCTGCTCCCGTCGTTGTCGCCGGCCGAGCAGCGGGTCGCCCGGCTGGTCGTCGCCGACCCGGCCGACGCCGCGCGTCGGACGATCACCGACCTCGCCACCGCCGCCGAGACATCCGAGGCGACCGTCATCCGGTTCTGCCGGTCGGTCGGCATGGACGGCTATCCACAGCTTCGGATCCGGCTCGCCGCCGAGGCCGCCCGCCGGGTCGAGCCGCCGGACGCCCGGGTCGTCGGCGGTGACATCCCGCCCGGCGCCGACCTCGCCCAGATCATCGCCACCATCGCGTTCAACGACGCGCGCGCCGTCGAGGAGACGGCCGAGCAGCTCGACCCGGCGATCTGCGAGCAGGTCGTCGAGGCGATCGCGGGCGCCGGCCGGATCGACGTCTACGGCGCCGGCGCCAGCGGCTTCGTCGCCTCGGACTTCCAGCAGAAGCTGCACCGCATCGGCCGCACCGCCTTCTACTTCCCCGACGTGCACACCGCGCTGACGTCGGCCGCTCTGCTCGGCCGCGGCGACGTCGCGGTCGGCATCTCGCACACCGGCACCACCTCCGACGTCATCGAGGTGCTGGAGCAGGCCCGGGCCCGGGGCGCGGCCACGGTGGCGCTGACCAACTTCCCCCGCTCGCCGATCACCGAGGTGGCCGACTTCGTGCTCACCACGGCGGCCCGCGAGACCACCTACCGCTCGGGCGCGATGGCGAGCCGGCTGGCCCAGCTCACCGTCGTCGACTGCCTCTTCGTCGGGGTGGCCGCGCGGAACCGGTCCCGGGCCAGGAAGGCCCTGGAAGCCACCGCCGAGGCGGTCCAGTCGCACCGCGTCGGCTCGGGACGGAGGCGGGCATGACGGCCGAGGCGGTCGAACCGCACGACGTGACGGCCCCGGTGGCGGCCCGGCCGGTGATCCGGGTCGGCGCCCCCACGGAACGGCGCAACCCGCACAGCGCCGACCTCGACCTGATGTCGACCCGGGACGTCCTCGCCGTGATCAACGATGCCGACCGGCGGGTGCCCGGCGCCGTCGCCGACGTGCTGGACGAGATCGCCGCGACGGTGGACCTGGCGGTGACCGCGCTGCGCGGCGGCCACCGGGTGCACTACTTCGGCGCCGGCACGTCCGGCCGGCTCGGCGTGATCGACGCCGCCGAGCTCGCGCCGACCTTCAACTCGCCCCGCCACTGGTTCTGCGCGCACATCGCGGGCGGGCCGGACGCCATGTGGCGGGCCGTCGAGGACGCCGAGGACGACGACCGGGGCGGTGCGGCCGAGGCCGCCGACTGCGTACGGGCGGGGGACCTGGTGGTCGGGCTCGCCGCGAGCGGGCGCACCCCGTACGTCCTCGGGGCGCTCGCCGCGTCCCGGGCCAAGGGCGCCTCTGCCGTGCTGCTCTGTGCCAACCCGGAGGCGGAGGCCGCCCGGTCGGTGGACGTCTTCATCGGGGTGGACACCGGCCCCGAGGTCGTCACCGGGTCGACCCGGATGAAGGCGGGCACGGCGCAGAAGCTGGTGCTGAACACCTTCTCCACGGCCGTGATGGTGCGACTGGGCCGCGTCTACTCGAACCTCATGATCGACATGGTGGCCACCAACGCCAAGCTCCGCGGTCGGATGATCTCGATCCTGATGGAGGCGACCGGCTGCTCGGAGGAGGTCTGCCGGCGGGCCCTCGCCGAGGCCGACGGAGACATGAAGACGGCGCTCGTCTCGCTCGTCTCCGGGGCGGAGATGTCGGCCGCCCGGGCTGCCCTCGCCCGCTCCGCCGACCAGGTCCGCGGCGCCCTGGCCCTCCTGGCGTCCTAGACCCGCCTCACCCACCGGGTCGCCCCGTCACGCGCGGAAGCCCCGCCGCGCGCCGGGCATGGATCCGCGGTGCGGATTGTTCATCTGGGCGTGGGGTATTACCACGGGTGTGGATGAACCGACCGGCCCACCGGCGCGTATCCGGCAGTGACGAGGATCGCAGCGCGGCGGTGAGCCGGGTCGCTGTGCCACCTGGGCGGGCGGTGTTGCCATTACCAGGGGCGGCGGCGACGCGTCGAGCCGCCGACCTCCGTGGTGCCCACCGGCGAGCAGCCACACCGAGTGCTGACAGCAAACGTGGACCGCGCTCTCAGCGGATTATCAGGCATTCGTGACACTTTCGACTCACGACATGGAATCCCCGACGCGTCTCATCTGTTGTGTAGGTGTCAGCACCGGCGGGCACAGCGGAAGTTACGGGGGAGGGCTGATGGACGTGGGGATGGCAAGGAACCGGGCAACCGGCGCGAGCGAGGGGACCGTGGGAAACGTGGACAAGAACATCGGCATGCGAACCGACGAGGTTGCCGAGGAGCGTGACCTGGTCGGCGTCTACCTTCACGAGATCTCCCGGACGCCACTGCTGGACGCCGCCAAGGAGGTCGATCTCTCCAAGGCCATCGAGGCCGGCCTCTACGCCGAGCACCTGCTCGGCGAGGACCGCGTCCCCGCCGGTGTCGACCGGGAGGACCTGGAGCGACTGGTCGCCGAGGGTGAGCGGGCCAAGGACCTGTTCATCCGGGCCAACCTGCGACTGGTCGTGTCGATCGCCCGCCGCTACGTGCGCTCGGGCATGCCCATGCTGGACCTGATCCAGGAGGGCAACACCGGCCTGGTGCGGGCGGTCGAGAAGTTCGACTACGAGCGCGGCTACAAGTTCTCCACCTACGCGACCTGGTGGATCCGTCAGGCCATCAGCCGGGCGATCGCCCAGCAGGAGCGTACGGTGCGCCTGCCGGTGCACCTGGTCGAGGACGTCAACCGGATGCGCAACGTGGCCCGGCAGCTCACCCGTGAGCTGGGCAGCGACCCGGAGCCGGAGCAGATCGCGGCGGCGCTCGGCGTCACCGTCGAGCGGGTCAACGAGCTGGTCCGCTGGTCGCAGGACACCGTGTCGCTGGACACCCCGGTGGGCGACGACGGCGACACCAACCTCGGCGACCTGGTCGCCGACAGCGACGCCCCGTCACCGGAGGAGATCGTCCTCACCGGCCTGGAGCGGCAGCGGATCGAGGGACTGCTCAACCACCTCGACGACCGGTCGGCCGGCATCATGCGGGCCCGCTACGGGTTGGAGGACGGTCGGGAGCACTCCCTGACCGAGGTGGCCTCGCGGTTCTCGCTCTCCCGGGAGCGGATCCGTCAGCTGGAGATCCAGGCGCTGGGCCGGCTCCGCGAGCTGGCCCGGGCCGAGGGGCTCCAGGCGGCCTGAGCAGGTAGCGACCACGGCGAACGGCCGGCGCCCGACAGGGGCGCCGGCCGTTCGCCGTGTCCGCGGGTCAGCGGACCCGACCGTAGCCCTGGATGGGCATCAGGTTCATGCCCCGCTTGAGCACGTTGCGCCCCGCGCTGGGCGCGTCGATCACCTGGCCGCCACCGACGTAGAGGCCCACGTGCCCGAGGCCGCTGTAGAAGACGAGGTCGCCGGGGCGCAGCTCGGCACGGCTGATGTGGGCCACGGCGTCCCACTGCATCCGGGTGTTGTGCGGCAGCGACTTGCCGGCCGCCCGCCAGGCCGCCGAGGTCAGGCCCGAGCAGTCGTAGCCGTTCGGCCCGTCGGCGCCCCAGACGTAGGGCTTGCCGAGCGCGCCGTAGGCGTACCGGACGGCGACGCCGGCGCGGCCGGAGATCGCCGGGGCGTCGTCCGCGCTGTCGGGCCGGGCGGCCGGCTTCTCGGTGGCCCGGCCGTACGCCTGGCGGCGCAGCTCGTAGAGCTCCGCCAGGTCGCCCTCGATCCGCTTCTTCGCGGCGGTCAGTTGGCGGGCCTGGGCGGCCTGCCGGCTCAGCGTGACGTCCAACCGGGTCTTCTCGTCGAGCAGCCGGCGCTGGTTGCCCGTGAAGTTCGCGATCTTCTGCTGTCGCTGCCGGGTGAGCTGGTCGAGCATGCCGAGCCGGTCGAGCATGGTCTCCGACCCGCCCGGGCGCAGCAGCGCCTCGACGGTGGTGAGGTTGCTGCCGGTCTTGTACGCGGTCACCGCCATCTCGCCGACGTCCGCCCGGCTCCGCTCGGTCTCCTCCTCCAGCGGGCCGATCCGGCTCTGCACCCGGGCCACGGCCGCCTTGTTGGTCTTCATCTCCTCCCGGAGCTTGTTGTACGCCTCGACGACGTGTTCCAGCTCCGTGGAGGACTTCTCGATCCGCCGGGTCAGTTCGGCGGGGGACGGTTCGGCCCGGACGGGCACCGCGGGCGCGACCAGGGCGGCCGACACCGCGGCGACGAGCAGGGCGCGCAGCGTGTTCCTGAGGGACGACAAGAGCGGAAGGCTCCTCTCCCATCGGCCGCCGCGGGCTGCTGACGCCCCCGGCGGCACCGGGCCGGTGCCGTCCTGGTGGACGGCGGGCGACCGGCCGGCCCGGACAACGTAACCCGTGGCGAGAGTGACCCGCAGTTGAAGCAGGGGCGAATGTTGGCAAAGTGGCGGGAAGCATCGTCCGGGCGGTTGACGGTGCGTGTCGGTCGGCTCGCCCCGTCGGGGCCTGATCGCCGATTACAAGCGCTTTGGGTCATTCGCGCCGTTCGTCGTTGTCGACTGATGCCGGTGGAGCATGAGTCGCCATGACCGACAAGACGGACATGGAGGTTCGACCTGGCGAGCCAGCAGGTCGGACGTCGCACCGGGCGGGCGGAAACCGGCGTACCGGGTGGCACGTGCGCCACACAATGAACCGCGGAGCCGGGAATCCCGTCGACCGGCATGGATGTGAGCCGTCGGCGGGCCGACCCCGGCACGCAGCCGCGGGAGGTGCAGCCATGGACCCTCAGCCCGCCACGACACGACAGGCGCGGTCGCCGGGGGCGACCGCCGGACGAAACACCCTGCTCTACGCCCGGCCCGGGATCATCGTGACGGTCGACCGGTTCACCGTCGGGCGCAACAGTTGGCCGGTGACGGAACTGACCCACCTGGAGACCACCCGCGGGCCGCACGACCGGGTCGCCGTCCGCGCCGTCGTGGTCACGGGCGCCATGCTCGGCGGGGTCGGGCTGCTGCTCGGCTTCACCGGCGGGCTGCAACGGCTGACCGCCGGGGCGTACCTCATCCTGGGCGCGGTGTTCCTGCTGCCCGTGCTGGTCGCGGTGGTGGGGGACCGGTGGCGGCCGCCGGCGTACGAGCTGTGGGGCCGCCGGCGGGGCGCGCAGGTGCTGCTGTTCAGCAGCGACGACGAACGGCAGTTCGGCCAGGTCACCCGGGCCCTGCGCCGGGCCCGGGAGATGAACCGCCACGGCGGCTGGGAGGACCCGCTCGCCTCGGCCGACCCGTGGCGGCCGAACCGGTAGCCGGCTCAGCCGGCGACCGGCTCCGGGGTGCGCTCCGCCCGGTCGGCGGTCACCCAGCCGCTGACCCGGCGCTCGGCGTAGAAGGAGACGAACGGCACCGTGCCGGCCAGCATGACCAGGACCATCCGCTTCAGCGGCCAGCCCGCCCGGCGGGACAGGTCGAACGCGGCCACCAGATAGAGCATGTAGAGGAAGCCGTGCGCCTGGCCCACGGTCTCCACCAGGATCGGGTTGTCGAAGCCGTACTTCATCGGCATGCCGATCACGACCAACAGGATCAGCGCCACGCCGACGATCCAGGCGATCACGCGGTACCGGGTCAGGGCTGCGCCCACCGTCGTCCGTCCTTCCGCGCCCGGCCTCAGCCGGGGTAGTCACCGGGCTTGGCGCCCGGATTGTCGTTCAGCCATTGCAGGTAGTGGTTGTAGGCGGCCAGGTCCGCGTCCTCGCCGCCGTGGACCGCCGCCGGCACCATCCGGGCGACCCGCACGGGCCGGCGTACGACCGGACGCGCCGGGGCGTCGGCGGGCCGCGTCCCGGCGGTGGCCTGCTCCGGCGCGGCCTGCTCCGGCGCGGCCTGCTCCGGCGCGGCCTGCTCTGGCCGGCCGCGCAGCGTGTGCCGGACCTCACGCCACCAGACGAACACCACGAAGCCCGCGAAGATCGGCCACTCGACCGCGTAGCCCCAGCTGATCGCGTTGCCGGCCGCGGCCCGGCTGACCTGCCACCAGCCCAGCCCCAGGAACCCGGCGACCAGCACGACCATGGCCACGTGGCGCGCGATCCACGCCGGGGTCCAGAGCCGTCTCATGGCATCGAGAGTACCGGGGCGGGCCGGGCTCTCCGACGCGGTGTCGTAGTGGCGGGATGGTTTGGTGCCACCCCCGGTGGGCATCCGTGTAGACGCCAGCCCAAGACGACCAGGGGGGCGATGATGACCGGAACGACACGGCAGGACGAGTTCGGCAGCCCGGAGCAGCGGATGCCCGAGTGGGACGGCGACCACGTCCACGACATGGCCTCCGGCGAGACGGACACCGACGGTGAGCTGCTCGGCGTCGACCCCGCCGAGCTGGGCGACGAGGACCTCGTCCGCGAGATGCACAGCCTGCACCGCACGCGGCTGGACACGCTGCGGCACGCGGCCGACTCGGCGCTCGCCAACCACCTGCGCCGCACGGCGGAACTGGAGACCGAGTACCTCGCCCGGCATCCCGGGCGCGAGGTCGACCCGAGCCGTCTGCGGGACGCCTGATGGCGCACGCCGAGCGCGGCATGTCCGCGCCGCCGGAGGTGGTGTTCAGCACCGCCACCGACCCCGACCGGGCGTCGGCGTGGCTGCCCGAAGCGCTGCGCGCGGACGGCAGCCCGGCGGAGGAGGTCAGCGCGGAGGAGTTGCGGGCCCGGTGGAGCGCCACCGGGGACTGGTCCGCCGAGATCCGGGTGGAGCCGGCCCAGGCCGGCGGCGCCCGGACGCGGCTCGACCTCACCGGCGCGCCGGACGCCGACCGGCTGGCCGGCGAGGCGCTGGACAGCCTCGCCCGCGAGGTGGCCGACAACCTGCAGGCCGGCTGAGCCGGGCCGCACGACCCGAGGAATCGAGGAGACCCGGTGACCGACGTGAAGGAGAAGGTGGCGCGGTTACGCCGGGCGTACGCGCCGCACGAGCACCGGCCGCTCGGCGGCTACCTGGTGTCGATGGGCGTCTACGCCGGCGTGGCGGGCGCGCTCGCCGGCCTGGTCAAGGTGACGGGCCGGCAGGTGCCCGACCGGCCCGCCACGGCCGACGTGGTGCTGCTCGGCATCGCGACCCACAAGCTCAGCCGGCTGCTCGCCAAGGACGCGGTGACCAGCCCGCTGCGGGCGCCGTTCACCCGCTACGACCGGCCGATCGGCAGCGGCGAGGTGATGGAGCAGGTCCGCGACCAGGGCAGCAGCACCCGCCACGCGATCGGGGAGCTGCTGAGCTGCCCCTTCTGCCTGGCCGTCTGGGTCGCCACCGGGCTGACCGGCGGGCTGGTGCTGTCGCCCCGGCTGACCCGACTGGTCGCCACCGCGCTCACCGCCGTGGCCGCCTCGGACTTCCTGCAGATGGCGTACGCGGTGGCGCAGCGCGCCGCCGAGGGCGGCGGACACGACGAGGAGTGAGGACAGGTCGAGCGGGAGCGAGGACGACGACGAAGGGGGGCCGGCACCGCCGGCCCCCCTTCGTGACGTCGAATGTCCGCGGTCAGGTCGGGGTGGTGCCGTGGTCCTCCCCGGCCCAGCCCCGCGACGCCTCCGGCTCGCGCTCGTCCTCGTCCTCGCCGGTGATGACATTACGGTCCACTGCCGTCGCGTCGTGCTCGTTGGCGAAGTCGGGCTCGGGCAGGGTGTCCGTGCCCTCGGGAGGTTGACCGAGCGCCGGCAGCTTCTCGTGCTGCTCCTCGTGGTGGGACATGTAGCTCTCCTCACTGCTCGTCGGCCGCCCGGCGCCCGGGAGGCCGCCCGGCCCACCGGCGGCGCGCCGTGGGCCGGCCGTGCGGGGGCCGGGGGCGTCAGGTGACCGATCCGCCGAGCAGGTCGGCCGCCTCGTCGACCGCGTACTCGCCCTCGGGCAGCGCCGAGATCCGGGTGAGCAGTCGCGCGGGCAGCTCGGCGGCGACGGCCCGGCGGTAGATGTCCGCCTGGCTGATCCGCTCCTGGCCGCGGTAGAGGTCCTCGAGCAGGTCGTCGAGGCGCCGGACGTCCGCCTCGTCGGTCGCGGGCGCTTCGGTCACGGGTGCGTCGTCGGTCACGTCGGGTCAGCTACCCGCGACCGAATCGGTCAAACGTCACCGTGCCCCGCCGCGGTGGCCGGCGCTCGGGGCGCGTCCGGCGGGCCAGGCGCCAGTCGGCGTTGCCGGCGCAGCCGCCGCTGGCGTGTGACGGCGCTCTTGGGCGTGGCCTGCGCAGCCGACCGGGCGTGTGACGGCGCTGATGGGGAGGCCGGCGCGCCGCCCCTGGCGTGTGACGGCGCTCATGGGCGGGGACGGAACACCGGCGGCGGGCGGCCGGTTGAGTCAGGTGTCGGTGTGTCCAGTGTCCCCGGGCCTCACCATATTGCCCTCGCGGAGTTCCGTCCGGCTGGAGCCGCGTCGCGCCACTCGCCGAGAGGCGACCTGCACACCGACACCAGCGACCGCCCCGGGCTCACGAGGCCCGGGGCGGCGCTGTCTCTGTCCCTCCGTCCCGTCCGGCGGGACGGGACGGAGCCGAGATCAGGCGGGGGCCGGTGCCGGGGTGCGGCGGCGGCCACGCACGGCGGCGGCCAGGTGGGTCAGGACCTCCTCCGTCGTCTCCCAGCCGATGCAGGCGTCGGTGACCGACTGGCCGTAGGTCAGCTCGCGGGTCGGATCGAGGTCCTGGCGGCCGGGGAGCAGGAAGCTCTCCAACATGATCCCGACGATGCCGCGTTGCCCGGCGGCGAGCTGGGCGGCCACGTCCGCCGCCACCTTCGGCTGGTTGCGGTGGTCCTTGCCGCTGTTGGCGTGGCTCGCGTCCACCACCAGGCGCTCGGGCAGGCCGGCTGCCCGCAGCAGCTCCAGCGCGCCGGCCACCGACTCCGCGTCGTAGTTGGGACGGCCGCCCCCGCCACGCAGCACCAGGTGCCCGTCGGCGTTGCCCCGGGTGTGCATGATCGCCGGCGTTCCGGAGACGTCGATGCCGGGGAAGACGTGCGGCACCCCGGCGGCCCGGATCGCGTCCACGGCGGTGCCGATGCTGCCGTCCGGGCGGTTCTTCATGCCGATCGGCATCGACAGGCCGGAGGCGAGCTGCCGGTGCACCTGGCTCTCGACCGTACGGGCGCCGATCGCCCCCCAGGCCACGGTGTCGGCGATGTACTGCGGCGTGATCGGGTCGAGGAACTCGCAGCCCACCGGCAGGCCGAGGCGCAGCACGTCGAGCAGCAGCGCGCGAGCCGTACGCAGGCCGCCGTTGACGTCGCCCGATCCGTCCAGCCCCGGGTCGTTGATCAGGCCCTTCCAACCCACCGTGGAGCGCGGCTTCTCGAAGTAGACCCGCATCACCACCAGCAGGTCGTCGGCGACCCGGTCGGCGGCGACGCGCAGCCGGCGGGCGTAGTCGAGCGCGGCGGCCGGGTCGTGCACCGAGCACGGGCCGACCACCACCAGCAGGCGGTCGTCGGCGCGGTCCAGCACCCGACCGACGGCGCGCCGGCCGGCCAGCACGGCCGAGGCGAGCGTGTCGTCCAGGGGCAGCTCGTGGTGCAGCAGGGCCGGGGTGGTCAGCGGCACGACGCGGTCGATCCGCTGATCGCTGACCCGATCGGTCTCCGGGGTCGTCACGGTGGGCATCCTTCCGCCGACCGTGCCCCGGGGCCGGTGCCCGGGTCGAGCCGGCTGCTCGTACGCAAAAGGGCAGGAACGAAAGCTCCTGCCCGGCCGGCTCGATGGGGTGACGTCAGATCATGGTGAAGTCACCGGCGTGCGAGCCGGCTGCCTAAACCATCGATACGAACGCGTCACGCGGCCCAGCCTACCCGACGGCCCGCGAACGTCCACCCGTCGTGACGGAAACGCTCCCCACGAACCCCGGCGGCGCCGGGGCCGCCACGACGTCCGCCGCGTGACCGCAGTGCCGGTAGCGTGGTGCGGCCCCCACCAGCGGGCCGTGCAGCCCGCGGACGGGGCCGATGAACAGGCCGAGTCGCTATCATCGCTCTCCGCAAGATCGACCCAGGAGGGTCCAGAGTTGAGCCGTCACGATGGCAGCGAGGGCGCCGGGCTGGACATCGGCGTTCCTGGGTGCGTGGCTGCCACGGAGATCGGTCGGGGCGGCTTCGGCGTCGTCTACCGGGCCTGGCAGCCGGCCTTCTCACGCACGGTGGCGGTCAAGGTGATCGCGACGGACTCCCACAGCGCGGACTCGCGCACCCAGTTCGTGCGCGAGGTCAGGGCGATGGGGCGCCTCTCCAACCATCCACACATCGTCACGGTGCACGAGGCGGGGCACACCGACGCGGGCAACCCGTACATCCTGATGGCCTACGAGGAGGGCGGCTCCGTCGCGGACCGCCTGGCCCGGGCCGCCGGCCCGACCGGCGCCCTGCCGGCGGCGGGCGACCCGCCGTGGGGCGAGGCCGTGGCCGGGGTGATCGCGGTCGCGGGGGCACTGGAGACGGCGCACCAGTCGGGCATCCTGCACCGCGACGTCAAACCCGAGAACATCCTCGTCTCGCGGTACGGCGAGGCCAAGCTGGCCGACTTCGGCCTGGCCCGGCCCCGGGACCCCGACGTCGGCCGGAGCCCGGTGGTGACGGCCACCGTGCTGCACGCCGCGCCGGAGGTCCTCAACGGCGGCGAGGCGTCGGTGGCCTCCGACGTGTACGGCCTCGGCTCGACGCTGTACGCCTGGCTCGCCGGACGGCCCGCGTTCGCGCCGCCGCGCGACCGCCCGCCGGAGCGGGTGGCCGCCGCCATCACCACCGACCCGGTGCCGGACCTGCGCGCTCGCGGCCTGCCCGAGCGGTTGTGCGCCGCCGTCGAGCGGGCCATGGCCAAGCACCCGCGGGACCGGTACCCCACCGCGGCGAGCTTCGCCCGCGACCTGCAACAGGTGCAGCGCGCCGCCGGCCTGCCCGTCACCAACCTGGTGATCGGCGACGTCGACCTGCCCGTCGGGTGGGACGAGACGCCGGGGGCCGCGCCGGCGGGGCGACCGGCGCTGTCGCTGAGCGCGCGGGCGCGGGCCGCCCGCGCGATGTCCGCCACGGTCGAGCGCCGGCCCTCGCCCCGACGGGCGTCCGGGCGGCGCCGCCGGCCGGTGGCGATCGCGCTCGGCGTCGTCCTGGCGGCGGTCGCGACGCTGACGGCCGGGGGCTCCAACGGCCTGCCCTCTCCGACGGCGGTCGACGTCAGCGAGGGCGTCGACTTCGGCGAGCGGGAGCTCAGCGCCGAGCCGCGCAGGGAGCGGGTGGTGGTCCGCAACGGCGGCGGCCGGTCGCTCGGGATGGACCGGGCCCAGCTCGACGGGGCGCACCACGGCGACTTCGCCATCTTTGAGGACGGCTGCACCGGGCGGTCGCTGCCCGCCGGTGACAGCTGCGCCGTCACGGTGTCGTTCATCCCGGGCGACGTCGGCGCCCGCCGGGCGGCGCTGCGGGTCGTGCACTCCGGGGGCGAGTACGTCGTCTCCCTCGTCGGGGCGGGCGTGCGCCGGCCCGCCAGCCGCGACGACGCCCCGCCGGGCCCCTGCTACGCGGACGCCCGCCAGGTCGGGCGGTCGGCGTTCGGGCACGTCGACGGATTGCGCGCGGTGTCGCTGAAGCTCTACCGGTCGGAACGGTGCGACGCCGTGATGGCCTACGTGTGGGTGTGGAAGCAGTACCGGGACAACGCGGGGGCCGACGGCACCTGGCGTATCGACCTCGAGATCGGCGCCGGGCCGGCCGGGAAGGGCGGCCGGCGTTCCGTGGCGGGCCAGCCCTTCGAGCTGTGGACCGAGCCGGTGCCGGTCGAGGGCGGCTGCGCGGCCGCGACGGCGACCCTCAGCGGCGGCGGGGCCTCGTCGGTCACCCTGAGTACCGTCCCCTACTGCGACTGACCAGGGGAGTGGACGGATGCACAGCTACTTCGAGCTGCACCACGACGAGAACGCCGCGATCGTTCCCGCCGTCGGCGACCTGCTGACCATCGGCCGTGCGCCCGAGAACGAACTGCGGGTCGACAGCAGGGAGGTGTCGCGTCTGCACGCCGTGGTGGAGCGCTACCCGGCCGGCTGGTGCATCCGCGACCTGGGCAGCACCAACGGCACCGAGGTCAACGGCATGCCCCTGCGGCAGGCGCGGGTCCTGCGCGACGGGGACCGGATCACCGTGGGGCCGGCGCGGCTGGTCTTCCGGGTGCCGGCCGGGCAGAGCAGCACGCAGACCGTCCCCACGGCTCCCGCGCTGGCGCCGCCGGAGCTGACCCGCCGGGAGCACGACGTGATCGAGGCGCTGTGCCGGCCGTTCGTCGTCGGCGGCACGCCGTTTCCCCAGGCGCCGCCGTTGCGCGCGCTGGCGACGGAGCTGGGCCTCAGCGAGAGCGCGGTCAAGAAGCACCTCGCGCACCTCTACGACAAGTTCGGGCTGCGGACCAGGGAGCAGCGCCGCAGGGCGTGGCTGGCCGGGGAGGCCCTCCGGCGCGGGGTGGTGGCGGCCGTCGAGTCGAGTTCCTGATCACCCCGGCGGCGGGTGACCGAGTGGACACCTTTTCTTCCCCCGCTAGTTTCTGCTGGCGCCCGTGACGACGCGAGTCGCCGCGGACGCCGTCGCGCAGGTACCAGCGACACAGATCGAAGAAGGTCCACTCGTGTCATCTCCCGTGCCACCTCCGTCGTACGGTCCGCCGGGGCCGGCCTATCCGCCACCGCAGCCGCCACCCCACCAGTACGCGCCGCAGCCGTCCCACCACCAGCAGGCGCCCCCGGCGCCGCAGCAACACGCGCCGTGGCAGCAGCCCCAGCCCGCGCCGTGGCAGCAGCCACAGCCCGCGCCGCAGCAGCCGGCGCCGTGGCAGCAGCCGACCGGAGCGGCGGCCGCGCCCCCCGCCGGCGTCCCGGCGCGCAAGGGCGGGGTCCGTACGGTGCTCGGCGTCCTGCTGATGGTGTTCGGCCTGCTGCCCCTGGCCGGCGGCGGGTTCGTCGTGGCCCACGCGTTCTCCAACTCACGGCAGGGGATGACCAACCCGCAGTTCCTCCCCAAGGCCTGGCACAACCTGCCCGCCGAGCAGCTCCTCCCGGAGCGGCTCGGCAGCCACCAGTTCGCGCACGCCTGGTCACGGCAGGGCGTCGACACCACGTCGTCCTGCGAGAAGGCGGGGCTGAAGGCGAACCTCGCCAAGGCGGTCCGGGACAACGGCTGCAAGGCGGTGCTGCGGGCCACGTACGTCGACACCAGCGCCACCCACGTGGCCACTCTCGCGCTCATCGTGCTGAGCACCCCCCAACAGGCCAGGGACCTGCACCTGGAGTTCGACCGTGCCGCCGGCGACCCGGGTGAGCTGGTCGAGGCGTACCCGGTGCCCGGCACGCCCGCCGCCGGCTGGAAGAACTCCCACCGCGCCGGCGTGGCGGTCTACCAGTTGAGTCCCCTCGTCACGGACCAGCCCTACCTGGTGGCGGTCAGCCTCGGTTACGCCGACGGTCGGGCCGTGCCCAGGCTGCCGCAGCCGTGGACCCTGCCCGCGCCCGGCAGCGCCAACGAGCACAGCCTCGACAGCGAGGCCACGTACCTGATCGACCAGTACAGACACACCCTCGACGTGACGCTTCGCGGGAACGAGGAGGAGGAATGAGCCGGCTCTGGACGAAGGAGGCGGCCGTGGGCCTCGTCGTGGCGGGCACCGTGCTCCTCGGTCCCGCTCAGGCCGCCTGGGCCGCGCCCGCGTGGGAACTGCGGGCCATGTCGGTGCCGGAGGCATGGGCGGTCTCCCGGGGCGACGGCGTCACCGTCGCGGTGATCGACTCCGGCATCCGCACCGGGCACGAGGCACTCAAGGGCCGGGCGACGGAGGGCCCGGACATGCTGAACGAGAACGACAAGGACGCGCCCTACTACGGGAGGCACGGCACCGCCATGGCGTCGCACGTCCTCGACGTCGCCCCCGGGGCCAAGGTGCTGGGCCTGCGCACGATCCGGGACGACGGCGACCCGAAGCTCGACGAACGCCAGGAGGGCTTCGGCCAACCCACGGGGGGCAGCGAACCGAACGACCCGTACGCGCTGGCCATCGCCAAGGCGGTCGACCTGGACGCCGACGTGATCTCGCTGTCCCTCGGCACCGACGACCTGGCGTTGTTCAAACGCTCGACGGCCCAGGCCGCCGCCATCGCGTACGCCACCTCCCGCGGCATCCCCGTGGTGGCGTCGGCCGGCAACTCCGGCGACACGGGCAACGGCGTCAGCTATCCGGCGAACTACCCGGGCGTGATCGCGGTGGCCGCGTCGAACAAGGCCGGCGCACGTGCCGACTTCTCGACCGTGCACAGCTACGTCGACGTCGCCGCGCCGGGTCAGCAGGTCGCCGCGGCCGACATCCGGGGTGGTCGCTCCAGGGTCAGCGGCACGTCCTCCGCCGGGGCGCTGACCGCCGGGGTGGTCGCCCTGATCAAGTCGAAGTACCCGGACCTCGCGCCGCGCCAGATCGAGCAGGTGCTGATCCGGACCGCGTCCCGCTACGACGAGGGCCACGACCCGTTCCGCGGGTACGGCCTCGTCGACGCCGAGGCCGCGCTGAAGGCGGCCGGGGCGCTCAAGCCCGAGCCGGCGACGCTGCCCGCCACCCGCTACGAGGGCCCCGCCCACTTCGGTCCCGGCGACGACGGCACGCCGCTGAACGTGAACCAACCCCTGGAGAAGGGGATGCTCGCGCTGGGCGGCGGTGTCGCGGTGCCGGGGGTGCTGGCGATCCTGGGCGGCGTACTGCTGCTGCTGAGCGGGCGCCGGGCCCGGCGTCGGGCCGGCGGCGCCGGGACGGGCGGCGGGGGGTAGCCCCCGCGACCGTCGGGCCACCGCCCGACGGTCGGCCCGCTGCCGCGCACGGTCGCGTCCGGGCGCCCGGTGTCCCCGACGACGGGGCCCGGTCGCCACGGGGTCGGACGCGACCGTGCGGGCGTGCCCGCCGCGCCGGCGGGGTATGTGGGTGGGCATGAGTCACGAGCAGAGCGACCAGGAACGGGTGGAGTCCCGCGCCCACCTGCTGCCCGAGGAGGCGGCGGTCGGCAGCGACGATCCGCAGGCGCAGGCGGACGCCATCCTCGAGGAGTCCGACATCCGCGAGGCCGACCGCAACGCCGCCCCGGACACCGTCCTGGAGCGGCGCACCTCCGATCAGACGGTGACCCCCATCGAGCCCCCGGACTGAACCCGGGCCCCGCGCACCCGCTGCGAGGCCGGGTAGGTGTGCTCCCGCAGCCACGCGAGCGGACCCGCCGCCCGCAGGCCCGGCGGCAGGTTGCCGATCGGGTCGAAGGCCAGCTCGGCGTCCTCCCGGGCGCCGAGCTGGTCGCCGATACCGACCTGACCGAACGGCCGCCACGGCCCGACCGCGGACGCGACCGCCAGCACCAGCCGGGGCGCGGCCGCCCGGGCCGCGGCGGCCACCTCGGCCAGGCTGCGGCCCAGGTCGGGCGACTCCGGGTCGGCCAGCGCGGCCAGGAACAGCCGCCGCCGCCCGGCCCGGAAGGACATGATCGTGCTGTACGTCCCGGAGAAGCGCCGCCGGGGCAGCGGCAGGTTCCGCAGCACCGGCGCGGCCCCGCTGGAACTGACCAGCAGGTCGAACGGCCGGTCGGGATCCCGGTGCAGCCGCACGGCCAGCCCCAGCACGTCGGGCCAGCCGCCCGGCGTCGGCACCCCCTTCGACAGGCGTACGGTCGCCCGGAAGTGCGCCGGGTCGTCCAGCAGCGGGACCCCGGTCGGCGGTCCCGGCACGCCCCACACGGTCACCTCCCCGGCGAAGGAGCGGCCGGCGGGGTGCAGCAGGCGGGCCCGGCGGAGCCGGGTGAGGGCTGCGGTCGCACGATCGACCACGACGGCGGCCCGGTCGGTCACGGTGGCGGCAGGCGGCATCTCCCCCCGGTACCCGGCCGTGCGCGGTCGATGCCTCGCGCCGCGCCGGGTCCCCGCGCTCGCGGCCCGAGCGGCGGTGTCTCCGGGCGCTCGCGGCCCGGCCGGCGGGCTCCCGCGCCTCGCCCGGCGGCGGCGTGTCCCCGTCCGGCCCGCTCGATCGGATAGCGTCGTGCCATGCCCGACAGCGGTTACCCCTGGCCCATCGAGACGACCCGACTGGACAACGGCCTGCGCGTGGTGGTGAGCGAGGACCGCACCGCGCCCGCCGTCGCCGTGAACCTCTGGTACGACGTCGGCTCCCGGCACGAGCCCGCGGGGCAGACGGGCTTCGCCCACCTCTTCGAGCACCTGATGTTCGAGGGTTCGGTCAACGTGGCGAAGACCGAGCACATGAAGCTGGTGCAGGGCTCGGGCGGCTCCCTCAACGCCACCACCAACCCGGACCGCACCAACTACTTCGAGACCGTCCCGGCCGAGCACCTGGAGCTGGCGCTCTGGCTGGAGGCCGACCGGATGGGCGGCCTCGTCCCGGCGCTGACCCAGGAGACGCTGGACAACCAGCGTGACGTGGTGAAGAACGAGCGGCGCCAGCGCTACGAGAACGTGCCCTACGGCGACGCCTGGCTGCGGCTGCTGCCGCTGCTGTATCCGCCGGGGCATCCCTACCACCACGCCACGATCGGCTCGATGGCCGACCTGAACGCCGCCGACCTGGCCACCTTCCAGGCGTTCCACCGCACGTACTACGCGCCGAACAACGCGGTGCTGACCGTGGTGGGCGACGCCTCGGCCGCCGAGGTCTTCGCGCTGGCCGACAAGTACTTCGGCGCGATCCCGCCCCGCGAGGACATCCCGCCCGCCCCCGACGGCCGGGTGGTGCCAGCGACCGGGCGGCCGGCCGTGGAGACGGTCACCGGCGACGTCCCGGCACCCCGCGTCTACGTCGCGCACCGCACCCACGCCTTCGGCAGCCCCGGCTACGACGTGGTGACCGTGCTCGCCACCGTGCTGGGCAGCGGCCGGGGCAGCCGCCTCTACCAGCGCCTCGCCGACGGCGAGCGGATCGCCCAGCCCGACCTCGTCGGGGCGTACGGGGTGGACCTGGCGCACGCCCCGGCGCCGCTGATCGTCACCGCCACGGCCCGCCCCGGCGTCAGCGGCGAGCGGCTGGCCGCCGGGCTGGCCGAGGTGGTCGACGAGCTGGCCACCGTGCCGGTCACCGCCGCCGAGCTGGACCGCGCAAAGTCCCTGCTGACCACCATGTGGTGGCGGCAGATGTCCACCGTGGACGGCCGGGCGGACACGCTCGGGCGGTACGCCACCCAGTTCGGCGACCCGGCGAAGGCCGCCGAGCGGCTGCCGGCCTGGCTCGCGGTGACCGCCGAGCAGATCGCCGAGGCCGCCGCCGAGGTGCTCGCCGCCGACGACCGGGTGACCCTGACCTACCTGCCCGAGGAGAAGCCCTGATGACGCTGATCACCGACCGTCCCGGGCCGGGCCTCGCCCGCCCCTACCGGTTCCCGCAGGTGGTCCGCCGTACGGTGGCCGGCGGCCGGGTGGTCGCCGCGCACCTGCCCGGGCAGAACCTGGCCGTGGCGCTGCTGCTGCTCGACGCGGGCGCCGGGCGCGAGCCGACCGGCAAGGAGGGGCTCGGCGGGGTGCTCGCCAAGGCCCTGGAGGAGGGGACCGCGCAGCGGGACGCCACCGCGTACGCGCTGGCCATCGAGGCGCTCGGCACCGAGCTGGTGACCGGGCTCGACTGGGACTCCTTCCAGGTCAGCGTGCAGGTGCCGGTGGAGCGGCTGCACGCCGCCGTGGAGCTGCTCGCCGAGGCGGTCCGCACCCCGAAGCTCGACCCGGACGACGTCCGGCGGGTCCGCGACGACGAGGCCACCGCGCTGCGGATGGACTGGGCCAATCCCGGCCCCCGCGCCGACGCGGCGCTGCGCGCGGACCTGTTCGGCGCCGAGAACCGCTGGGGCCGCCCCATGTACGGCGACCCCGACTCGGTGGCCGGGCTGGACGTCGAGGACGTCACCGTCTTCCACTCCGAGTGGTTCATCCGCCCCGGCACGCTCGTCGTCGCCGGCGACCTGGACCGGCTCGACCTGGACGCGCTCGGCGCGGCGGCGTTCGCCGGCACCGGCGGCGGGCCGGTCGACCGGGGCGGCCCGATCGAGGTGCCGACCCGCCCCGGCCGGCGGATCATCCTGGTGGACCGTCCCGGCTCGGTGCAGTCCACGCTGCGGCTGGGCCACCCGTCGCCGCACCGCGCCCACCCCGACCACGTGCCGATGACCCTCGCCGGCACGGTGCTCGGCGGGGCGTTCACCTCCCGGCTCAACCACCTCATCCGCGAGGTGCGCGGCTACACGTACGGCATCCGGGGCGACTTCGCCTCGTCCCGCCGGTTCGGGCGGTTCGCGGTCAGCTCCGGCGTGCAGACGGCGGTCACCGCGCCGGCCCTGGTCGAGGCGGTCGGCGAGATCACCCGTACCCAGGAGACCGGGGTGACCGAGGAGGAGCTGGCGGTGGCGCGCTCCTGGCGGGCCGGCCAGCTCTCGGTGGAGCTGCAGAGCCCTCGGGCGATCGCCTCCGCGCTGACCACCCTGGTCGTGCACGACCTGCCGGACGACTACCACGCCCGGCTGCGGGAATCGCTGCTCGCCGCCGACGTGGCGCAGGTCTCCGCGGCGGCCGCCGCGCACCTGCACCCGGAGGCGCTCACCCTGGTGGTGGAGGGCGACGCCGCGGTGATCCGCGACGAGCTGGCCGCCTCCGGCCTGGGTGACCTGGTCGACCACGCCTCCTGACGGCCCCGCCGCCGGTGTGATCTGGGTCGCGCCGCCCCCGACCGGGCCCGTCCGCCGCCCGGGCGGCGCGGCGCGGATGCTCCGGCGGGGCGGCCCCGGGGCGACCGGTTCTTCCGGGCCGCC
Organism: Micromonospora citrea; assembly: GCF_900090315.1. Taxonomy (NCBI): domain Bacteria; kingdom Bacillati; phylum Actinomycetota; class Actinomycetes; order Micromonosporales; family Micromonosporaceae; genus Micromonospora; species Micromonospora citrea. The sequence continues at coordinate 4,820,127 of NZ_FMHZ01000002.1, forward strand.
GGGCCGATCGGCGGCGTCGTTGCGGCCCGCGACCGTTCGGGCGTGACCAGGGCCACCGTCCGGGCCGGCCCCGTGGCGCCCGGGCGGTGGGAAAGCGTTCCCGGTCGGGCGGCCGGGCTGGGTAGCCTCGCGGGCATGAGGATCGGCATTGTGGGGGCCACCGGCCAGGTCGGTGGCGTGATGCGGCAGGTGCTGGCGGAGCGGGAGTTCCCGGCGGAGCAGGTGCGGTTGTTCGCCTCGGCGCGGTCGGCCGGGCGCACCCTGCCCTTCCGGGGCGGCGAGGTGGCCGTGGAGGACGCGGCCACCGCCGACTACTCCGGGCTCGACATCGTGCTCTTCTCGGCCGGGAAGGGCACCGCCAGGGAGCTCGCGCCACGGGTCGCCGCGGCCGGTGCCGTCGTCGTCGACAACTCCTCGGCGTTCCGCACGGACCCGGACGTGCCGCTGGTCGTCGCCGAGGTCAACCCGCACGCCGTCGCCGTACGCCCCAGGGGGATCATCGCGAACCCCAACTGCACCACTATGGCCGCGATGCCGGTGCTGCGTCCGCTGCACGCCGAGGCGGAACTGGTCAGCCTGGTCGTCTCGACCTACCAGGCGGTCTCCGGCGCTGGGCTGGCCGGCGTGGCCGAGCTGGACGAGCAGGTCCGCAAGGTGGCCGAGCACGCCACCGGGCTTGCCTTCGACGGCGCCGCCGTCGAGTTCCCGGCCCCCCGGTCGTTCGCCCGGCCGATCGCGTTCAACGTGCTCCCGCTCGCCGGCTCGATCGTCGACGACGGCTCCTTCGAGACCGACGAGGAGCAGAAGCTGCGCAACGAGAGCCGCAAGATCCTGGAGATTCCGGGGCTCAGGGTCTCCGGCACCTGCGTCCGGGTGCCCGTCTTCACCGGCCACTCGCTGCAGATCAACGCCCGGTTCGCCCGCCCGGTCACCCCGCAGCGGGCCCGCGAGCTGCTCGACGGCGCGCCCGGCGTGGCGCTGAGCGACGTGCCGACCCCGCTCGAGGCCGCCGGTCAGGACCCGACCTACGTCGGCCGGATCCGCGCCGACGAGACCGTCGAGCACGGGCTGGCCCTGTTCTGCTCCAACGACAACCTGCGCAAGGGCGCCGCGCTGAACGCGGTGCAGATCGCCGAGCTGGTCGCCGCCGAGCGCCGCTGACCCCACGCACGCGCCTCTCCCGGGCCCCCGCCGGCTTACCGGCGGGGGCCCGGCGCGTCGGCGGTCGGTGGTGCCTGCCGTGTCGGCGGTCGGTGGTGCCTGCCGTGTCGGCGGTCGGTGGTGCCTGCCGTGTCGGCGGTCGGTGGTGCCCGGCGGGCTGGCCACGCTCGCCGGCTGGCCGGGTGCCGCTGTGGGGGTACGCCGAAGTCGCGTTATCCCGCGTGACCGGCGGGTAGACGGCCGGTGCCGACACCGAGAGGGGAGCACCATGACAACGGTCGGAGAGTTCATGACGACCCGGTTGGTGACGATGGACGGCAACGACACGCTGACCGCCGCGGCGCAGGAGATGCGCGACAGCGCCATCGGCGACGTGGTGGTGACCGACGGCGACGACGTCGTCGGCATCGTGACGGACCGGGACATCGCGGTCCGGGGCGTGGCGGAGAACCTGGACCCGAACTCGACCCCGCTCAACCGGATCACCAGCAAGGACGTGATCACGGTGAGCCAGTACGACGACGCGGTGGCCGCCGCCGACCTGATGCGCACCTACGCCGTGCGCCGGTTGCCGGTCATCGACGACGGGCGGCTCGTCGGTCTCGTCTCGATGGGCGACCTCGCCGTGGAGCGGGAGCCGCAGTCGGTGCTCGCCGACATCAGCGCCGACGAACCGAACAACTGACCCGTCCCGCCGCGGGCGTGCCGGCTCCTCGATCCGGGGAGCCGGCTTCGCGGCGTTCCCGGCGCCGCCCGCTCAGCCCGGGGCGATGGTGACCCGCACGTCGGCGGCGCCGCGCGCCGTGGCGACGGTGGCGGCCTCGGTGTCGACCTCCTGGCGGGCCCGGGCCGACAGCCCGGCCCACGGCGTGACCGTCACCTCCAGCACGCCCCGGCCGGCCTGCTTCGCGCGCCAGGTGCCGGCCACCTCGCCGTCCACGAGCAGCGCGCCGGGACTGCCGATGACCCGCCAGAGCTGCGCCTGACGGGCCCGGTCGGGGAGCAGCACGTCCCGGTCGCGGGCCTGGAGGAACGGGTCGCCGGGCGGCAGCAGCCGGACCCCCGGCAGGGGCGGCGCGTCGCGCAGCGCGTCGAGCCGCTCCGGCGGCAGCCAGGCCCGCCGGCCGTCCACCCGCACCTCCACCAGCCCTTCCGGCCAGACGGGGCGCAGCGCGGTGACGCTGGTGCCGAGGAAACCCGCGATGTGGGCCGGGGTCGCGGGCCCGAGCAGCCGCAGGCAGGTGCGCACCAGGGCGGTGGTGTCCGCCGCCCGCGCGGGCGGCCCGGGCCAGCCCGGCAGCGGCGCGAGCGTCGTCGCCCGCCCCGACACCGCCAGGCGTACGCCTCCGGCGAGGCCAGCCTGCTGGAACAGCGCCCCGGAGACGTGCCGGGCGCCGCACGGGCGGCAGTCGTACGTCAACTCGGCCGGCACCCGTTCGCTCACCGCGCGGCTGGCCTCGCCGCGGGCCATCGGCGCGGTCACCACCTCGGCGAACGCGCGTGCCGCGGCCTCGAACGCGGCGAGCCCCAGCTCGGCGGCGCCCGCGCGGATCTGGTCGGGAAGCCGCCGGGCGGCGTCGGCGTCGTCCAGCGGCCAGATCGCGGCGGCCAACGCCGGCAGCTCGGCGCGCCGGTGCAGGTGCGGCGCGCCCCGCATCGACCAGACCAGCTCCAGCCGGTCGTCGTCGAACACGGTCACGCCCCGGGCGGCCAGTGCCAGCCGGGCGGAGCCGTGCGGCGTGTCCTGCACCCCCAGCTCTGTGACGGCCAGGTCCGCCGTCCGGCGCGCCGGGCGGTGCAGCTCCTGTGCGGACGCCCGGTAGGCGAGTACGCGCTCCCGACCGATCTCCGGACCGCCGCCCGCCATGCCCGACCTCCGACCTCGCCACCAGCTTTCCGCACGCTACCGCGTCGGTACGACCGTCCGTCGCCGCGACTCACCCGATCCGGGCGAGGTTGAGCCCGCACGGGACGGGGACCCCGGGTCGGGACATGACCGACGGGGAGGAGCCGATGGTGGACGCGACGACGAGGTTCCTCGAGGACCTCGACCGGCGGGACTTCGAACCCCTGCTGGCGAAGTCCTCCGGAACCCTGCGCCTGGACCTGCACGAGGGCGCGCAGACGACGCACTGGCTGCTGCGCATCGACCGTGGTCAGGTGCGGGTGAGCCAGGAGGACCTGGAGGCCGACACGGTGATCGGGGCCAGCCCGGCGCTCTTCGAGGACCTCGCCTCAGGGCGGGAGGACGGGGTGGCGGCGCTGCTGCGGGGGGACATGACGGTGACGGGGGACCTTCGGCTGGTGTTGCAGTTGGAGCGGCTCTTCCCCAGCCCGCCGGACTCCCACGGGCCCCGCCGGCGTTTCCAGGCGGAGCGGGAGGTGCACTGATGGCGCAGAGCAACACCATCCGGATTCTGGACGGCAGCACCTTCGTGGTGTCGGAGGACACCGGCGACATCGAGGCGACGCCGAGCGAGCCGACCGGGCTCTTCTCCCTCGACACCCGCTTCCTGTCCACCTGGGTGCTCAAGGTCAACGGGGAGCGGCTCAACCCGCTCTCGTACGACGACCTCCAGTACTACGAGGCCCGGTTCTTCCTGGTGCCGGGGATGGCGACGCACTACGTCGACGCCAAGCTGTCGATCATCCGGGAGCGGGCGGTGGGGGGCAGCTTCCGTGAGACGCTCACCATCCTCAACCACGACGAGAAGCCGGTCGACCTGGAGATCAGGATGGACGCGGCGTCCGACTTCGCCGACCTGTTCCAGGTCAAGGACGAGATCCTGAACAAGAAGGGCGAGATCTACGCCGAGGTCGAGGCCGACCGGCTGCGCCTGGGCTACCGGCGCGGCAACTTCACCCGGGAGACGGTGATCTCGGCGTCCCCGGCGGCGCGGTACGACCGCAAGGGCTTCGCCTACACGATCCACCTGGAGCCGAACGAGCAGTGGGAGGCCCGGATCGACGTCCAGACCCTGGCGCTCGGCCCGGGCGGCCGGGACCTGCGGATGGGGCTGCGGGCGCACGGCACCGAGCGGCTCGCCCTCCAGCACGACCTGGAGGAGTGGCTGGCCAAGGCTCCGCGGTTGAACAGCCAGCACGAGGACCTGTCGCGGACGTACCGGCGCAGCATGATCGACCTGGCGGCGCTGCGCTTCTCGCCGCTCTCGCTCGGCGGGGCGACGCTGCCGGCCGCCGGCCTGCCCTGGTTCATGACCATGTTCGGCCGGGACAGCATCCTGACGTGCCTGCAGACGCTGCCGTTCACGCCGGATCTGTCGAAGACCACGCTGCGGATCCTCGCCTCCCTGCAGGGCACCCGGTTCGACGACTTCCGCGACGAGGACCCGGGCCGGATCCTGCACGAGATGCGGTACGGCGAGACCGCCGCCTTCGAGGAGCAGCCGCACTCGCCGTACTACGGGTCGGTGGACGCGACCCCGCTGTTCCTGGTGCTGCTCGACGAGTACGAGAAGTGGAGCGGGGACGTCGCGCTGGTCATGGAGTTGGAGCGGGAGTGCCGTGCCGCGCTGAGGTGGATCGACGACTACGCCGACCTGGTCGGCACCGGCTACATCTGGTACGAGCGGCGCAACACCGACACCGGCCTGGAGAACCAGTGCTGGAAGGACTCCTGGGACTCCATCTCCTACCGGGACGGCAGGCTGCCGCCGTTTCCCCGGGCCACCTGCGAGGTGCAGGGCTACGCGTACGACGCGAAGCTGCGGGCGGCCCGGCTGGCCCGGCAGTTCTGGGGCGACCCCGAGTTCGCCGACCGGCTCGAGCGCGAGGCGGCGGCGCTGAAGGAGCGGTTCAACCGGGACTTCTGGGTGTCCGACGGCGAGTACTACGCGCTTGCCCTCGACCCGGAAGGCCGCCAGTGCGACGTGCTGAGCTCCAACATCGGCCATTTGCTCTGGAGCGGCATCGTCGAGGCGGACCGCGCCGAGAAGATCGCCCAGCATCTGGTCGGCCCCCGCCTCTTCACCGGCTGGGGGGTGCGGACGCTGGCCGAGGGGGAGGTCCGCTACAACCCCATCGGCTACCACAACGGCACGATCTGGCCGTTCGACAACTCGTTCATCGCCTGGGGCCTGCGCCGATACGGATTCGCGGAGGAGGCGGCGGTCATCGCCAGCGGCATCCTCGACGCGGCCACCTACTTCGAGGGGCGGCTGCCGGAGGCGTTCGGCGGTTATCCGCGCGAGCTGACCAAGTTCCCGGTGGAGTACCCGACGGCGTGCAGCCCGCAGGCCTGGTCGACCGGCACGCCGCTGCTGCTGCTGCGGACGATGCTCGGCCTGGAGCCGCACGAGGGGCACCTGGCGGTGGAGCCCCGGCTGCCGATCGGGATGGGCCGGATCGAGGTGCTGGACATCCCGGGCCGCTGGGGCCGGGTGGACGCGTTCGCCCGGGGCCGGCTCGACATGCACCGGCTCACCGAATGACCCCGCGCCGGCGCCGGCCCCCACGTGCGGGCCGGCGCCGGCGGTTCGGCGCGACGTCCCGGCGGCGACGGCTCCGGGCCGGCGGTCTGCGGGGTGGGCGCCGGCGTTCCGGCGCTACGTCCCGGCGCAGGCCGCCCTGGCCCGGGGTTGTTGGGGCGGCCGGCGCCGGCCGCCCCGAGCCCGTGGCGGCGTCCTCGGCTCAACCCTTCGGCAGGACGGTGTCGAGGAAGGCCGTGGTCACGGCCGCGAGGTCCGGGCGGTCCAGGTCGAGCCCGTGGCCGCCGTGGGTGATCAAGCTGTGCACCGGGTGCCCGGCGGCCAGCAGCGCGGCGGTCAGGTCGACGGTCTGACCGACCGGCACCGACCGGTCGTCGAGGGCGTGCACCAGCAGCACGGGCACCCCGTTGCCGGCGTGCGTGGCCACCGTCGCGTCGACGGTGGCCGGGTCGTCGGCGGCCGGCGGGTGCCCGATCAGGTCCGCCCACGGGTTGCCGTCGGGCCGCAGCCGGAACTGCGCGGCGAGCGGGTCGGTGGGGGCCCACCAGGCCAGCCCGGCGGCCACGTCGTCGCGGCGGTCGACGCCGCGCAGGGCCAGGTGCAGGGCCAGGGTGGCGCCGGCCGAGTCGCCGCCGACCAGCAGCGGCAGCTCCGGGGCCGCCGCGCGGGCCCGCCGCGCCGCCTCGCGTACGTCGTCGAGCTGGGCCGGCCAGTGCGCCTCGTGGGACAGCCGGTAGGTCGCCTGGACCACCCGCAGCCCGTGCCGGGCCAGCCCCGCGCCGTCCTCGCTCGACCGGCCGCGCCATCCGCCGCCGTGGATCCAGAGCAGTACTCCGCGTTCCGTCATCCCGCCATCGTCGTGCCGCCCGGGCCCCGGGGCCAGCCCGCTCTGCCGTGGGCAGACAGCAGTCCGGGAGGCGGGCTGCCGGGGCCGGCGGGCACGGGGCCGCCGTGGCGTGATTCCCAGGTGGGCGGGGTAAGTTCGCGCCATGCCGGAACTCGTGTACCCGCCCGTGATCGCCGCCGCCAAGACGATGTTCCGGGTCCTCGACCTGAAGATCACCGTCGAGGGCGCCCACCACGTCCCGCGTACCGGCGGGGCGGTGATGGCCAGCAACCACGTCAGCTACCTCGACTTCATCTTCTGCGGGCTGGGCGCGCACCCGGCGAAGCGGCTGGTGCGGTTCATGGCCAAGAAGTCGGTCTTCACGCACAAGGTGTCCGGCCCGCTGATGCGCGGCATGCGGCACATCCCGGTGGACCGGCGGGCGGGCGCCGGGTCGTACGCGACGGCGGTCAGCGCGCTGAAGCGCGGCGAGGTGGTCGGCGTCTTCCCCGAGGCGACGATCAGCCGCTCGTTCACCGTGAAGGAGCTCAAGAGCGGAACCACGCGGATGGCCGTCGAGGCGGGTGTGCCGGTCCTCCCGGTGGCCCTGTGGGGCACCCAGCGGCTCTGGACCAAGGGTCGGCCGCGCACCCTCACCCGTCGACACACCCCGATCACCATCCTGGTGGGCGAGCCGATGGACCCGGCCGCCTACCCGGACGCCAACGCGATGACCGCCGACCTGAAGACGCGGCTGAGCGCGCTCGTCGACCGGGCCCAGCGGGAGTACCCGGACCAGCCCGCCGGCCCCGACGACACCTGGTGGCTCCCGGCGCACCTGGGCGGCACCGCCCCCACCCCGGAGGAGGCCGCCGCCCTCGACGCCCCCACCCGCCGCACCCCCACCCCCTGACCCCCACCCACCCCCACCCCCCTCCTTTCCGTGATCTCGCACTTGTTGCCCCGACAAGCCGGACAAACCAGCGCGAACAAAGGGCCGAAAGTGCAAGATCGCCGCAGCGAGGGGGAGGGCGGATCGCGGGGGGAGTGGGGGTGGGGGAGTGGCTGGATTGGTCCGGTGCGGGGCGGGATCGTGCCTGCCGCGCCGGTGTCCGTCGGGCCAGGCTTCACGGCATGAGCAGAGCAGCACTCGTCGTCATCGACGTGCAGGAGTCCTTCCGGCAGCGGCCCATCTGGGCGTACGCCTCGAATCCCGACATCGTCGGCCAGGTCGGCCGGCTGGTTGACGCGGCCCGGGCGAGCGGTGACCTGGTCGTCTGGGTCCTGCACGCGGAGCCCGGCACCGGCAACGTGTTCGATCCGGCGGGCGGGCACGTCCGGCTGATCGAGGGGTTGGCGGCGGCCCCGGGCGAGCCGACGCTGGTCAAGACGTCGCACAACGCCTTCTCCACGACCAACCTCCAGCAGCTCCTCACCGTGGCGGGGATCCGCGAGATCACCGTCTGCGGGATGCGCACGGAGCAGTGCGTCGAGACGACCACCCGGCTCGGTTGCGACCTCGGCTATGAGATGACCTTCGTGACGGACGCGACGGCGACCTTCCCGATCCCGCACCGGGACCTGCCGGACACCGCCACCCTGGCGGAGATCCTCGCCGACCCGCGCACCCTGTCCAACGAGGACGTCGTCGCCCGCACCGAGTACGCCCTCGCCGGCCGCTTCGCCACCGTCCGCACGGTCGCCGAGGTGATCGGCGCGGTTCCCGCCGGCGGCGCCCTCACCGGCGGCGCTCCCGCCGGCGATGCCGCCGGGGCGGTTCCGGCCGGCGGCGTCCGGGCCGGCGCTCGGGGCTGAGCCGATGGCCCGGGTCGTCTTCCTGCTCGTCCCGCAGCTGCACCTGCTGGACCTCGCCGGGCCGGCCCAGGTCTTCTCCACCGCCGCCGACCTCGGGTACGACTACCGGCTGCACTACGTCGCCGAGCGGGAGGTGGTGCCGACCGTGCAGGGCGTACCGCTGGTGGCCGTGCCGGCGTGGCCCGAGCTGACCCGGGACGACCTCGTGGTCGTACCCGGGTGGCGGCCCCGCGCGCACGGGCCGCAGGGGCCGGTCGGGCCGGACGACCTGCGGCGGCTTGCCGACCACCACGCCGCCGGTGGCACCGTCGCCAGCGTGTGCGCCGGGGCGTACGCCCTCGGCCGGGCCGGCCTGCTCGACGGCCGCCGCTGCACCACCCACCACGAGGTGCAGGACGAGCTGGCGCGCCGGTTCCCGGCGGCGCGGATCGTCCGTGACGTGCTCTACATGGTCGACGACCGGGTCGTCACCTCGGCCGGCATCGCCAGCGGCATCGACGTGGCGCTGCACCTGGTGGCGACCCGACACGGCCCGGCGGTCGCGGCGCGGATCGCCCGCGCGCTCGTCGTCCAGACCCGACGCAACGGCCACGAGCAGCAGGCCAGCGCCATGCTGCGGCACCGCTCGCACCCGTCCGACACTGTGCACCGCGTGCAGGACCTGATCGACCGCCACTTCGCCGAGCCCCTGCCGCTGGCCGACCTGGCCGCCGCGGGCGGGGTGGCCGAGCGGACCCTGACCCGGTTGTTCCGGCAGGCCACCGGGTTGACCCCGCTCGGCTACCAGCAACTGCTGCGGGTGGAACGCGCCGAGCACCTCATCGGGCACGGCGCCACCGTGGAGGCCGCCGCCCGCACGGTCGGCTTCACCGATGCCCGGATGCTGCGCCGGCTGCGGGCCCGTGCCAGCCACGGTCGAAGTGTTCCCGCTGGTAGTAGTCGTCCCGCGAGAGGAACTCCACCGGCAGCGAGCCCGGCAGGGTGATCCGGGCGTCGCCGACGGAGAACGCCGCCGCGGCCCGTACCGCCAGCACGTCGCGTTCGGGCGGCGAGAGGTCCACCAGCTCGGGGTGGGCCAGCCGGAACGCGGCCACCGTGCGGCGCAACCTGCGGGCCAGGTCGGCGATCTCCCCGGCGGGGCCGGCGAGGCCGAGGGCCGGCTGCTGGATGGTGCGCAGCGCGTCGCAGACCACCAGCAGCCGGCAGGGCCGGTCCGGCCCGGCGGGGAGCAGCTCCAGCCGGGACGGCCACTGCCAGCGGATCTGACCACTCACCAGGCCCGGCAGCCGTACGCCCCGGCGGTGCCGGGCGACGTCGCCCGTGCCGCCGACCAGGGCGAGCTGCGGCCCGCCCCCGACGTACGCGACGCGCCGGTCGGTGACCGTCACCGCCACGGGCGCGGGCGGCGCCCACCGCCGTCGCCCGTCGGTCGGCCCGAGCAGGTGCCCCGAGGCGTGCAGCCGGTGCCGGGAGAGCACCCGCTCGCCGGTCTCGGGGACCAGTTCGTGCCGCCGGTCCAGCACCGGCGCGTCGTCGTCGGCGCCGTCGAAGCGGTGCGGTGCGATGAAGAAGGGGGACGCGTCATCGTGCATCGTCATGACCTCCGGTGCAGACGGCATCTCAGCACGAGCGTCGCCGACCCGCGACCGGCTGTCATGACGCCCGTTAGGGGGTCGGCCGGTCGTACGACGCCTGTGACCGGTAGATGCCGATCTCCTCCGGGCGGACGAGGCCGTCCTCGATCGCCCGGGCGAGCAGCGCCGCCTTGGTGGCGGCCGGTCGACCCGCACGGGTGTACTTGATCCGAGCCCGGTCGACGTACTGCTTGACGGTGTGCTCGCTGATCCGCATCCGGCGGGCCACCGACGCCTTCGACATCGACTGGAACCACAGCAGCAGCGCCTCGCGTTCCTTGTCGGACAGGGCGGGACGGTCCGGCCGGGGGTCGCCCACGATGGCCCCGGCCAGCGCCGGCGGCACGTACGGGCGGTCGCTGGCGGCGGCGAGCACGGTGGCCACGCAGTGCTCCCGCCCCTCGTGCTTGGCGAGGAACGCCACCGCCCCGGCGTCGAGCGCGGCGAGCATCGTCTCGGGGTCGGTGTGCTCGGAGTAGACCACCACCCGCCGGCCGGCCGCGCTCAGCTCGGCGAGCTTGTCCAGCGCCATCCGCCCGTGCAGCCGCAGGTCGAGCAGGAGCACGTCGGCGTCGGGGGCGGCCCGCAGCACCGCGTCCGGGTCGTCGCCCGTCGCCAGGACGGTCAGCCGGGGCTCGGTGGCCAGCCAGGCGCGCACCCCCTCGACGACGACCGGGTGGTCGTCCACGATCGCCACGCCGACCGGTCGCCCGCCGCTCACCGGCGCCACCGCGTCTGCGTCCATCTGATCTCCCCGTCCCGCTCGTAGAGGTGTTCCACCGCCCCGCCGTCGTCGGCGGCCCACCCGCCGTCGTCGCCCGTCGGCCCGCCGTCGTCGGTCACCGATGCGCCGTCGTCGGAGGGCGGGCCGTCGGTGTCCGGGTCCTCCCGGTCGGGGGTGACCAGGCTGACCACCACCTCGTCGGGGCCGCAGACCACGGTGAGCCGGGCCCAGCCCCGCGCGTCGGCCAGCGTCGCGGTGAGCGGGTCGGCCAGCCGGCGCCGCACCTCGACCGGCAGCGGCGGCGGGGCGCCGATCGTGACCAGGTCGATCGGCAGGCCGTTTCGTTCGGCCAGGTCGGCGGCGGCCCGCAGCTCGTGCAGCAGCGGGTCCGGCACGTCGTCCGACTCGGCGATGAGGCGGCGCAGGCGGGCCGCGGCCCGCACGGCCCGCCGCTGCACGTCCGCGTCCGCCGGGTCGGCCCGCCCGTCGGCCAGCTCGGCGAGCACCTCCCCGGCGGCCCCGCTGACCAGCGCGAGGCGCTCGCGCCGCTCCCGCCGGGCCAGCTCGGCGGCGTCCCGCTCGGCGGTCGCCGCGTGGGCGGCCGAGGCGGCGGCCGCCCGCTGCCGGGCCAGCGCGGCGATCGTCGTGGCGCCGACGAAGACCGCCACCGGCAGCGTCGCGGTGCCGTAGACGTACATCGCGTACCGGGCCACGTCGGCGGGGGCCGTCGCGCCGTGGGCGAGCACCGCCACCAGCGCGATCGCCGAGTGCGCGCCCAGCAGGGCGAGCAGACCGCCCACCCGCCGGCCCCAGACCGCCAGCACGAAGAACCAGCCGAGCGTGCCCCACACCCAGTTCGCGGCGGTGAAGAGCTGCCGGTCGCCGGCCGCGGCGAAGACCGCCGCGTCGACCGTCAGCAGCAGCGCGGCCACCGGCCAGGCCGGCAGCGGCGCGTCGCGCAGCAGCCGCACCCCGGCCAGCACGCCGGTCGCCGCGACGAGCAGCCAGCCGACGAGGACCACCGCCGGCGCGGCGAACTCCGTCCGGGCCCCCAGCGCCGCGGGCAGCGCGATCGCCGCGTGCCACGCCAGCGCGATGACCACCGCGACGACCCGGGCGCCGCGGTCGGAGGCGTCCGCCACGGCCGCCGCCGCGTCCGCCGGGGGCATGCCGTCTCCGGGGGTACGCGGTGCCGGCACCGCCGTGGCCGGCGGCGCGGTCGTCTCAGTCGCCACCTGGCCACTCCAGCCGGATCCGGGTGCCCGTCCCGGGCCGCGAGCTGACCACCGCCCGCCCGCCCACCGTGGACATCCGGCCGCGTACCGACTCGCGCAGCCCGTACCGGTGCGCCGGGACGCCCGCCGGGTCGAAGCCGGGGCCGTCGTCGGCGACCTCGACCACGACGGTGCCGTCGACCCGGACCAGCCGCAGCGCGGCGGTCGCGCCGGACGCGTGCCGGGCCACGTTGGACAGCGCGGCGTAGGCGCTCTCGGCGAGCGCCTCGGCGACCGGCGCCGGCACCGCGCAGGGGGTCAGTTCGGCGGCGACGGGCAGCTCCGGCAGGCGCGCCCGCACCGACCGCAGCCGCTCGTCCAGCGGCACCGGCCCGTCGGCGGGAGCCGACCGCGCGTCGGCAAGCGCGGCGAGCGTGCGCAGGTCGGCGGCGCACCGATCGCGCAGCGCCGCGGACGGGCCGGCGACCGCGCCCAGCCCGACCATGGTCAGCGTGGCCAGCACGGTGTCGTGCAGGTCACGGTTCTGCCGCCGCTCCGCCTCCCGGGCGGTACGCGCGATCAACGCCTCCCGGGTGAGCCGCTGGTCGGCGCCGAAGGCGGCGTCGGCGCGGCCGATCCGCCGGCGCATGATCGCGGTCATCGCAGCCGCGCAGGCGGTCTGCACCAGCAGCGTCGCCGCGTGGGCGGTGGCCTCGTCGGGGTTGCCGGCGGCGTGCGCCCCGACCGCGTACGCGCCGGTCACCAGCAGCCCCGCCGGCACCGACCAGCGCGCCGGGGCGGTGGCCTGCGTGTTGATCACCGTGGTGCTGGCGAGCACCGCGATCCAGCTCGCCTCGCCGGGGAGCACCTCGGGCGCCACCAGCACCGGGATCGCCAGGCACGCGGCAGTGGTGGCCGCCACGTCGCCGGCCACCAGCAGGCCGCCGATGCCGTGCCGCAGCGCCCGGTACGCGTACCAGACCGACCAGGCGGTCAGCGCCGCGACGGCCGGCACGAGCAGCGCCGGCTCGACCGGCGGGGTGCGCACCGACAGGGCCACCACCGCGCCGACCAGGCCGCAGGTCAGGCGCAGCAGCGCCGGCAGCCGGGTGAAGATGAGGGTGAACGCGCCGCCGGCCGGCGTGTCCAGCGTGGTCGGCGACGTGCTCGGGGCGGCAACGGCCGGCATCGGAAGAGGCGTCCTTCTGCGACAACGACCCGGTCCGGGTCCGCGCGGCGGAGATCGACGCCGGAGAATAACACGAGGACCGGCCCGGGATCACCCTCGGTGCGCGCCGTGTCGCCGATCGGTCAACCCGGTCGTGTCGCGGTCGTCGTGGCTGTGGCCGTCGCCGTGGCTGTGGCCATCGTTGTCGCTGTGGCCGTCGCGGAGCCGTGCCGCCGCCAGCAGGTGTCCGCTGGCCCCGATGACCTCCGGGTCGCGCTCGAAGACGGTGGCGCAGCGCAACACCTCCGCGAACAGCGACCCGTCGGACTCCGGGCCTCCCGCCACGCCCAGCATCGGCCACAGGGGACCCTCGACGCCGTACAGGTCGGGCCGGGGCAGCCCCGCCGCTTCGAACTCGTCGAGCACTTCGGACGGTCGGTGGAAGTAGGCGGTGGTGAAGCCGCCCGTGTCGTTGACGCCGGTCGCGTACGTGCGGAGCACCGAGGGTCGGCTCCGGTCGTCCACCCGACCCTGCCGGATCAGGTCCATCAGCGGCGCGTGGCGGCTGATCGTCGCCGTGACCAGCAGGCCGCCGGGCCGGGTCAGCCGGGCCGCCTCGCGCAGCGCCGCGACCCGGTCGGCGCGCTCGGTCAGGTGGTAGAGCGGCCCCATCAGCAGGGCCACGTCGGCGCAGCCGTCGGCCAGCGGCAGCCGCCGGGCGTCGCCGACGGTCGCGCTCACCGTCGGGTAAGCCCGGCGGGCCGCCGCCGCGTGCGCGGGGACCAGGTCGACCAGGTGCACCCGGTGGCCGGCCGCCGCCAGCCAGCCCGCGTGCGCGCCGGGGCCGCCGCCGACGTCGAGTACCGTCGCGGGTGCCACCGGCAGCAGCCGGGTCAGCACCTGGCGGGTACGCAGGCCTTCCAGCCGCCCGAGCGGGGTGCGCTCCAGCCGGTCCGCCTCCACGAAGACGTCCGTGTAGTAGCGCACGATGTCCGGCTCCGCCGGCCGCGATTCCGTCATCCGTCGATGCTGGCCGCTTCCGGCGGCGCCGTCACACCGATTTTTCGGCCGCCCGCCTCGATGGCGGTGGCGAACGGCCCCGATGGCGAGGCCGGAACGGCGTCGGTGGTGGGAAGGCGACAGGCGCCGCCCATTTCGACGTCGGTGCTACGTTCACGCCATCGCCGTACTCACCGGCCGGAGGCGACCGTGAAGAGGTACGTGGGTCTGTTGGGTGTCGTCGTGGTGACAGCGGGCCTCGCCGTCGTGGGTGCGCTCGGCGGCGCCTACCTGGCCGACCGCGGCGCGTCCCGGCAGGCCGACTCCACCGCCGTCACCGGCCGCCCCGCGACGGGATCCGGTGACGCCGGGCCGGGCCCCTCCGGGTCGGCGGCCCGATCGGAGCCGCCGGCCCGGTCCGGGGCGCCGACCCCGTCGAAGTCGTCGGGGGAGCAGCCCGTGCCGCGGACGTACCGGCTCGACAGGGTCATCTACGACCGGGCCTCGATGAGCGTCACGCTGGTCAGCGCGGAGACGACCGGCGGCAAGCTGCGGCTGAACATCAGGTATCGCAACGATTCGCCGGTCGGGTGGCCGGTGAGCTGCCCGACCGCCGACGTCGACCTGGTCTCCTCCCAGGTCACCCTGCCGGACGGCCGGGCAGTGCGCCCCGAGCGGACCTGGTGCGCCGCCACCCGGGCCGGTGAGTCCTTCAGCATCAGGCCGGGCGAGCAGGTGGACAGCTGGGCCGTCTACCCGGCGATCCCGCCGGCCGGGTCGTCATTCGCGCTGACCTGGTACGACTTCCCTGACATCGAGGTCCGGCTCCGGTGAGCGCCGGGCGCGTGTCGTAGCCGTCGCCTATCCTCCGCGCGTGCCCCACGACCAGCCTCCCGGGCCGCCCCTGCGCGAGCTGCCCGAGTGCCCCGCCCCGCTGCCGCGGGCCGCCTGGCACCGCATCATCGCCGAGCCCGAGGCGGTCGCCGGTCACCTCGCCCGCGCGGCCGTCGACGAGGCAGGCGCGGTGGCCCGCGACTGGGTCGCCGGGCAACGGGCGACGTTTCCGGGCGCGCCCGCCCTCACCGTGGCCCACGGGGCTCGGGCGCACCTGCGCCACCTCCTGCTCTATGCCGGGCCGGTGCGGGTGCGCTCGGCGCTCACCCCGGCCGACGCCGTGACCGCGTGGTCGGAGCTGGCCTGGTACCAGGCGCTGCTCGTGCTGCACGTCGCCGCGGCGCTCGGCGCGGACCCGCAGGACCCGCGCCGGGCCCGGGACCTGCTGACCCTGTGGCGGGTCCGTGGCGACGTCCCGTCCCCCTTGGACGCTCCGGCACCGACGGAAGAGCGGCTGCGCGAGGTCACGCCAGGGCTGGCGTCGACGCTGGGCCGGCTGACCGGCCGGCGCCGCCGGGGCGTCACGGCGTTCGCGCCCGATCCGAGCTGGGGATACGTCGCCAGCGACGATGCCCGCACGCTGCGGCCGCTGGCCGATCGAGCGATCCGGTTGTACGGTTCCGCGCCCTCCTGACCGCCGTGTCCCATGTCGCCGCCGCCGGCCCCGGGGGTGTCTGTGCGGGTCGGGAGTTCGTCCACCCTATGTAGACGTCCGCCATAGGGCTATGTAGAGTTTCGAGCATGGGAGTGAGGATCACCGTGCCAGTGGCCAAGGTGCTCGCCGTGCTGCTCAACGAGCCGGACGGCGAGCACTACGGGCTGCGACTGATGCAGCAGACGGGGGTGGCCAGCGGGACGCTCTATCCGGTCCTCGCCCGGCTCCAGGACGCGGGCTGGCTCACCGCCCGGTGGGAGGACGAGGACCCGGCCGAGGCGGGCCGGCCCGTCCGGCGCTACTACCAGCTCACGGCCGAGGGCGTCACCCACGCCCGGGCGGTGCTGGCCGAGCTGCGCGCCACCACCACGGTCGCGGACACCACCGCGTCGGCCCAGGCGAGGCCGGCGTGGTGACCGTGGCCAACCCGCTGGTCCACTGGCTGCTCCGCCTCGCGGCGCGGCGGTGGCCGGCGGAGCAGCGCGCCGACCTGATGCGCGAATGGTCCGCCGAGATCGCCACCATCGCCCGGGACGCCACCATCCGTCCCGTCGCCCGCCACTGGCGCATGCTCGCCTTCAGCGGGAGCCTCGCGGCCACCCCGGGCCCCGTCCCGTACGCGCCGTTCGGCGTGAAGCGGATCGTCGTCGTCGTGGCGGCGTTGTCGGCGTACCTGCTCGGCCTCACGCTGGTGCAGCGGGCCTGGTACGGCGTCTACCAGGTTCGGGCCGAGGGCGACCGGCCGATCGTCGACGACGGCGGCCTCGCCGCCCGGCTCCTCGTCGGCGCCGTCGCCCTGGCTCCCGTCGTCGTGGCCGCGCTGGCCGGGTGGCTGGTCGGCCGGCGGTCCGCGCCGGCGGTACGGCCGATGTCGTTGGGCCTGTGCCTGATCGCCGTGGTCGCCGCCTGGGTGGGCGTCGGCTTCATGCTCGACGCCGTGGGCGGCGGTTACACCGTGCCCACGATGGGCTACCACTTCGGCAGCCAGCCCGCCGGCATGGTGGCGAGCTGGGTCGTCTGGTTGCTCTGCTTCGCGGCAGTCGCCGGGCTGCTGCGCGGGGCCGCCCGTCGCCGCCTGCTCCTCGGGTTCCTCGGCGCGGTGACAGTGGCCGCGGTGGCGGTCACCGCCGGCACGTTCGTGCAGTTCGACTCGGCCACCGCTCCGCGGACCGAGGCGTGGAAGTGGTTCGCCCAGTGGCTGGTGCCGTCCCACCCGTTCGAGACCGCCTTCGACGCGGGAGGGGACAGCTTCCACTCCGCGCGCGGGGTGATCTTCTTCGTCAGCTCCTACCCGCACGTCCTGCTCGCGGTCGCCGCGTTCGGCGTGGCATTCCTCCTCGCCGGAAGGCGGGCCGGCCACCGGGTCGGAGTCGACGGCGCGGAGCCCGACACGCAACCCGCTTGATCGGTCGCGCGGATGCCAGCACCCTCGACGGGATGACGGCCTACTCCGTGTTGTGGCGCAGCCCGGGGGCGGTCACGGTCACCGCCGCGGGACTCGTGGGGCGGCTGCCGATAGCGATGGTCTCCCTCGGCATCGTCCTGCTGGTGCGGTCCCGGTCGGGATTCGCCGATGCCGGCGTCGTCGCCGGGGCGTACGTCTTCGCGGGCGCGGCGGCGACGCCGGTCCTCGGCCGGGTCATGGACCGGGCCGGCCAGCGCCGCGTCCTGCCGGTCCTGCTGGTCGGCTATCCGGGCGCCCTGGTCGGCCTCGTCCTCGCCGTGGCCGGTGGCGCGCCGGTGGCCGTCCTGATCGGATGCGCGGCCGTGGCGGGGCTGCTGATGCCGAACGTCGGGGCGATCGTGCGGTCCCGGTGGAGCCACCTGACCGCCGGGGCCGTACGCCAGTCGGCGTTCGCCTGGGAGTCGGTGGTCGACGAGTTCATCTACGTCGTGGGGCCGATCGTCGTCACGTCGGTCGCGGCGGCGATCGCACCATCGGCGGGCGTGCTGATCGCGGCGGCGCTGGCCGCCGCCGGCCTGTCGGTCCTGTGGTCGCACCGGAGTTCCACACCGCCCGTGGTACGACGGGCGACGGGCCAGGCGTCGGCGGAATCCGTGTCGGGGGTGTGGCCGGTGCTGCTCGCTCTCCTCGGCGTCGGCGCGCTCCTGGGCGCGGTAGACGTGGCGACCCTCGCGCTGGCCGAGCAGGCGGGCCGGAGCGCGTGGGCCGGACCGCTCCTGGCGGTCCTCGCCTTCGGCAGCCTGATCGCCGGGCTCGGCTACGGCGCGCGGTCCTGGCGGGCGCCGGTCGGCCACCGGCTGGCGATCGGAGCGGCCGGACTCCTCGCGGGCTGCGCGTCCCTGACCGTCCTGCCCTTCCCGGCGCTCGCCGGCGGTCTGCTGCTCACCGGTCTCTTCCTCGCCCCCAGCTTCGCCACCGGCTTCACCCACGCCGCCGACCTGGCCCCCGCGTCGCGCCGGACCGAGGTGCTGACCTGGGTGTCGAGCGCGGTCGGCCTCGGCGGCACCATCGGGGTCGCCACGGGAGGCTGGGTGAGCCAGCACCTGGGGCCCCGGGTCGCCTTCGCGATGGCGGCGGGTTTCGCGCTGGTCTCGGCCGCCGCGGCGCTGGTCGTCGCCGTCCGCCAGCGCGGCGCACGGGTCGTCGAGGCCGGTGGCTGAGCTTCGAGGCCGGGCGGCGCCGGGTCGAACCGTCGGCACCGTGACGGGCCACCACGGACCACGCGGCGCGTACAGGCATGCGAGATCGAAGTACGGCCTGCCGTTCGGCCGAGAGAGGTGTCTGTGCGCCCGGCAGGATTCGAACCTGCGGCCTTGGGATTAGAAGTCCCCTGCTCTATCCGCTGAGCTACGGGCGCGCGGCGTACGTGTCGCGCCAGAAGGGTACCGCCGCCCACCGGGTGACCGGTGGAACGGGTGGTGGCGTCCCACGTCGTCGATCAGGGTCGCACGCACGCCCGTCGGAGGTCACCCCGGTTCCGCCGTCCGTGCGGTCGCCGGACCGGCTGGTCGTACCCTCGGCTGGTGCTGCTTGACCCGGACACCGAGAACGACGTCGCCTACGAGCTGTGCCAGCTCCTCGGCCGCGCGATCCTGCCCATCCGCCGGACCGACGCCGGGGCCGCCGACGGCGGCCGGGACGAGGGCACCGCGTTCCTCTTCACCGGGCAGGGGCGGGAGTACCTGCTGACGGCCGACGCCCTCACCCACGCCCCGGCGGGGGAGATCGGGCTGCGGGCGAGCGTGACCGAGCCGGCCGGGGTGGCCGGCGACGCCGTGGCCCTGCCCGACTTCGCCGCCCGCTGGCGGCACCGGGCGGACCTCGGCGTCGCGATCATGCCCACCGGCGGCCTGCACGAGCTCGCTGACTCGGCGGGCTGGCGCTGGCGTACCCAACAGGTGCCGGATCCCGTCGCGGCCGACCGGGACGCGATCGCCCGCATCGGCGCGGAGCCGGGTTCCGCCATCGTCCTCGCCCACGGGGTCGGCGCGGGCGGTGCGCGGCCGCTGGAGGTGGCGATCGAGCGGGTCGCGCGGGTGGGCGACGGCGTCCGGGTCACCACCGGGCTGCCCCTCGGCTACGTCGGCGCGCCCGTCTTCGGCGTGCAGGCCGGCGGCGGCGACGGCGAGGTGGGGCTGCGGTGCCTCGGCCTGGTCCTGCCGGCCCGCGACGGCGGTCACCCGCTGGCCACCTTCGACCGCATCCGCGAGGCGTTCGCCGCCGGGTGAGGCCGCGTGAACGGCCGGCTCAGCCGCCCTGGGCGGGGGCGCCCGCCGGGTCGACGTCGTCGGCCGGCCGCCGGCTCGCCGGTGGGCGCTCGCCGTCGCGGACCGTCGGCCCGGCGTCGAAGAACGCGTCGGCCCAGCGCCCGACCTCCTCGAAGACCCTTTCGCGTACGGCGGGGCCGGAGAGCGTGAGGTCGTGCATGCCGCCGTCGAAGCGTGCGACGGTGACGTGCCGGCCGAGGCGGGGCGCCCAGCGCACCATGTGCTCGACGTCGAGGACGGCGTCGGCGAGGGCGGCCGACTCGTGCCACCTCCTGCCCTTGAACGAGCGGGTCGAGCAGGCGAGCAGCACCGGCACCTGGATGTCCAGCCCGGCGCGGAGCTGCCGCTGGGCGGTGCGGATGGCGTTCAGCCAGCCGGCCCGGACGGGGAACCCGGCGAGCGGCTTCCAGGTCAGGTCGTAGTCCCATTCGCCGTGGTGCTCGGCGTGGATGCTCTGGCTGTAGACGGTGCCCAGCCCGAACGGCAGGACGCGGCGGGGCGCGCGACGGCCCAGGGGGGCGACGAGGGCGGCGAGCGGCCGGCGGACGGCCCAGGGGGCGTTGATGTCGAAGAAGGGGCTGTTCAGGAAGAGCCCGTCGATGATCCCGGCGTCGCGGCGCGCGTGCGCCCAGAGCGGCATGATCAGCCCGCCGGTGGAGTGGCCCATCGCGAGCAGGACGTCGTGCCCGTCGTCCTCGCGAATGATCCTCGCGGCGGCGTCCAGCTCGGGGAAGTGGTCGCTGACGTCGCGGCAGAAGTTCGGCGTCTGGTGGGGCAGCAGGCTGCGCCCGTACTTGCGCAGGTCGAGGGCGTAGAAGTCCCACCCCCGCTCGGCGAAGAAGTGGCCGAGGTGGGCCTGGAAGAAGTAGTCGGTGAAGCCGTGCGTGTAGAGCACGGCCCGCCTGGTCGGGCGGTCGGCCCGGCGACGGACCAGGGTGGCGACCACCGGTCCCTCGTCGTCGGTGCCCAAGTCGATCGTCTGCCGCTCGTACGGCGGGCCCAGCACGTCGGGTTCCACGAACCGACCGTACGCCCGCAAGCTACCGGACGGTAGCCCCAGCGTGCCCGGCTCCTCGCGTCGCCCGGCCTTCCGGGTGCCCGGCCTCTCGGCTTTCCGCGTGCCCGGCTCCCCGGGTGCCCGGCCCCGCCCGCCCGCACCCGGCGGACGGGGCCTCGGGCGTACGCCTCAGACCGTCTCGGCCTCGACGCGGGCCGGGTCGGTGTCCGGGTCGGTCCGCGTCTCGGTCTCGGCGGCCTGCTGGTTGACGTCCCGCAGGTGCTTGTTGTGCCGCGGCTCCTGCTTGGTCTTCGCGTCGTTGAGTCGGCGCCGCAGGTCGTCCCGGACGTCGTTGAGCGCGGCGTGCAGGTCCTCCTCGGCGGAGGTGGTGACGATCTTCTGCCGGCCGGCGATCCAGCATTCCAGGGTGACCTTCTGGCCCTTGGCCTCCCGGTCCTTGACCGACACCTCCAGCTCGGTGGCGTCGGCGTGGAACCCGGCCAGCCGGGCGTCCAGCGTGGCGAACTGCTCCGCGATCCAGTTCCGGTCGCCCTGGGAGAACCCGGCGCCGACCCGCAGGCACTCCGCGACGGTGGCCGGGTTGGCGACGGCGCTCATCGCCGCACCTGGCCGGAGACGGGGGCGGTTGCGGTGGTGGTCATCTTCATGATCGCTGACCTCTCGTTCGTCGTGCTGTCGGCGGTGCGGTTGATCGAATCCATACCCCGCCGCCTTCCGTCCGGAACGTGACCTCTCCGGCACCTCGATCATGATCCGGTCGCCGTACGCGGCCCAGGGCCGCTCGGCCCTAGCACATCGGGACCTTGATCAGGGGTTTGTCCACAGGCGGTCCGGTTGTCCACAGGTCGGCGGCCGGAGGTGGCGCGGACCGCCCCCGGGGGCCGAGGCTCGGTGCCGAGTCGACTCGCGATGGCAAGCCCGATCTCCCCCTGGAGGGACGATGTTCGACACCTACATCACGGTCGTGGGCAACGTGCTGACCGCCCCGGAGTGGCGCCGCACCACCCAGAGCAACACGCTGGTGGCCAACTTCAAGGTCGCCTCGACGGCCCGCCGGCTCGACCGCGACAGCGGTCGCTGGGTCGACGGCAACAGCCTGCGAGTCCGCGTCAACTGCTGGCGCAAGCTCGCCGAGGGGGTGGCCGCCTCGGTGATGGTCGGCGACCCCGTGGTGGTCTGCGGGCGGCTCTACACCCGCGACTGGACCGACGACGCCGGCAACCACCGCACCCTCTACGAACTGGAGGCGGTCGCCGTGGGGCACGACCTGTCCCGGGGGCGGAGCAGGTTCGTGCGCAACCGGCCGAGCATGACGACCAGCACCGTCGAGGACGCGGAGGCCGAACACCGCGTGCACGGCGAGACCACCGAGCCGGTGCCGGACGGAGAGGCCCCCGCCCTGCCCGACGACCGTCCGCTCGACGAGGAGTTCGAGCTGTCCGACTTCGCGGCGTCCCGGCCCGGTCGTGGGCTGCCGACCGACGCCGCGTTCGACGGCTCGCTAGATCCCTTCGACGACCCGGCGGACGGCGCGCGCGACGAGCCCGGCGACGACGAGCCCGACGACCCCGGGTCCGACGGTGACGACCCGACGCCGTCCGAGGAGGCCGGCGCGGCGGGCCCGCTGGGCGGGGAGACCGAGGCGGGCACCGCCCCGAACGGGCGTGGTCGCCGGGGCCGGGGGCGGGTGCCACAGCCCGCCTGACCTCCTCGGCCGAGGGCGACACGACGGGGGCGGGGTGACGCCGGCCGCGCCGTCGTCACCCCGCGTGTCTCCCGCGGCCGACCCTCGCGCCGGCGGCCACGCCGCTGTCGGCCCACCCTCGCGCCGGCGGCCACGCCGCTGTCCGCCCACCCTCGCGCCGGCGGCCACGCCGCTGTCGGCGCCGCCGGCAGCCGGCGGCCCGTATGGGCGGCCCTCCACCAGACGGCCGCCAGGCAGCCTGTGCCGGCCGGCCGGTGCGAGGGCGGTCCGTGCGGGGCGGCCCTCGCCGGACGGCCCCTGCCGGACGTGGGCGCTCCGGCCGGGGCCGGGGGAGCCGCTCGGCTAGGCTGGCCGGCCGGAGGTGATGGCGGGTGCGACAGGCGACGTCGGTGGCGACCGCGGCGGGACTGGTCGCGGGGTACGCCCTCGACGCGCTGCTCGGTGACCCCCGCCGGTACCACCCAGTGGCCGGCTTCGGCCGAGCCGCCGCGACGCTGGAACGGCGGATCCACCGCCCGGACCGGGGCGCCGGCGCCGCGTTCGCCGCGCTGGCGGTCGGCGCGCCGGTGCTGCTCGGTGCGGCGGCGACCCTCGCCACCCGACGCCGGCCGGTGGCCCGGGCGGTGCTGGTCGCCGCCGGCACCTGGACCGTGCTGGGCGGGCGCACCCTGCGGCACGAGGCCACCGTGATGGGCCGGGCGCTGCGCGACGGCGACCTGCCGGCGGCGCGGCGACGCCTCGGCCACCTCTGCGGCCGGGACCCGGCCGCGCTCGACGAGCCCGAACTGGCCCGCGCGACCGTGGAGTCGGTCGCCGAGAACACGTCGGACGCCGTCGTCGCCCCGCTGGTGTGGGGCGCGGTCGCGGGCCTGCCCGGCCTGCTCGGTTACCGGGCGGCGAACACCCTCGACGCGATGGTCGGGCACCGCTCGCCCCGCTACGCGCGGTTCGGCACGCCGGCCGCCCGCCTCGACGACCTGCTCAACCTGGTGCCCGCGCGGCTCACCGGGCTGCTCACCATCGCGGTGGCGCCGGTCGCGCACGGCGACCGGGAACGGGCCTGGCGGGTGTGGCGCCGGGACCGCAACGACCACCCGAGCCCGAACGCCGGGCAGTGCGAGGCGGCCATGGCGGGCGCCCTCGGCGTGCGGCTCGGCGGGCGCAACGTCTACTTCGGGCGCTCGGAGGTGCGTCCGTTCCTCGGCGACGGCCCCCGCCCCGAGGCGCGGCACCTCAGGCGGGCCGCCCGGATCTCGGGTGCCGTCGGGCTGGCCGCGCTAGGCCTGGCCGCCGCCTATCCGCTGACCGCCGGCCGCCTGGTGAACGCCGTCGTCCGCCGCGCCCTCGCCCCGGCGAGGCCTGGCCGTCGCGCCGCCGACCCGGCGGCGCCGAGCCGCGGCGGCCCGGCCCCGGCGAAGCGCGGTCGCGGCGGCTGGAGTCCGGCCGACCGGGGGCGTGGCGGCTCGGTCCCGGCCGGGCGGGGGCGTGGCGTCTTCCTCCGGATGGCGCGGGGGAACGGCTGGTGAGCGGCGGGCTGCTGGTCGCTGGCACGACCTCCGACGCCGGCAAGAGCGTGCTCACCGCCGGCATCTGCCGCTGGTTGCACCGCCGGGGCGTCAAGGTGGCGCCGTTCAAGGCCCAGAACATGTCGAACAACTCGGCAGTGGTCGTCGGGACGGACGGCCGGGGCGGCGAGATCGGCCGGGCCCAGGCGATGCAGGCGGCGGCCTGCGGGCTCGCCCCCGACCTGCGGTTCAACCCGGTGCTGCTCAAGCCCGGTAGCGACCTGGCGAGTCAGGTGGTGCTGCTCGGCGAGGCGGTCGACACGGTCACCGCCGGCAACTTCCGTTCACTGCGGCCCCGCCTGGCGGAGACGGCGTACGCGGCGCTCGCCGAGTTGCGGGCGGCGTACGACGTGGTGATCTGCGAGGGGGCGGGCAGCCCGGCGGAGATCAACCTGCGGGCCGGCGACTACGTCAACATGGGCCTGGCCCGGCACGCCAACCTGCCCACGATCGTCGTCGGCGACATCGACCGGGGCGGGGTGTTCGCCTCGATGTTCGGCACCGTCGCGCTGCTGGAGCCGGCCGACCAGGCGCTGATCGCCGGCTTCGTGATCAACAAGTTCCGGGGCGACCTCGGGCTGCTCCAGCCCGGGCTGGACATGCTGCGCCAGGTGACCGGGCGGCCGACGTACGGGGTGCTGCCCTGGGCGCTCGACCTCTGGCTCGACGCCGAGGACTCGCTCGCCTACGGGCGCGTGCTCGGCCGACCGGCCGCCCCGCGCGGCACCGAGTGGCTGGACGTGGCCGTGGTCCGGCTGCCCCGGATCAGCAACGCCACCGACGTCGAGGCGCTCGCCACCGAGCCCGGCGTACGCGTGCGGTTGACCGTCGAGCCGGCGGAACTCGCCGCCGCCGACCTCGTCGTCCTGCCCGGGTCGAAGTCGACGGTGGCCGACCTGGCCTGGCTGCGGGAGACCGGGCTCGCCGACGCCGTGCTGGCACACGCGGCGGCGGGCAGGCCGCTGCTCGGCATCTGCGGCGGCTTCCAGATGCTGGGCCGGGCCATCCACGACCCGGTGGAGAGCCGGCGGGGGAGCGTGCCGGGGCTGGGCCTGCTGCCGATCGAGGTCACCTTCGACCCGCGCAAGACCGTCCGGCAGTCCGTCGGCACCGCCGGCGACGTCCAGGTGCGCGGCTACGAGATCCACCACGGGTACGTCTCGCACGCCGACCCGGCGCTGACCCCGCTGCTGACCTACGTCGACGGCACTGGTGAGGGAGCGGTCGTCGGCGCCGTGCACGGCACCCACTGGCACGGGGCCTTCGAGTCCGACGGGTTCCGCCGGCGCTTCCTCACCGAGGCGGCCCGGCTGGCCGGCCGGACCGGCTTCCGGGTCGCGCCGGCCACGTCGTTCGCCGCCGCCCGCGAGCGCTCCCTGGACCTGCTCGGCGACCTCGTCGAGGAGCACCTGGACACCGACGCCCTCTGGCGCCTCGTCGAGACCGGCCCGCCGGCCGGCCTCCCCGTCATCCCGCCCGGCGCCCCCACCACCCCCTGAGGGGAGGTGTCGGGGCCGCGGGTGGGGTCAGTGGCGGATGTCGGCCGGACGGTCCGACATGGGCAGCCCCGCGTCGCGCCACGCCTGCACGCCGCCGATCATGTCCGTCGCGCGGTGCAGGCCGAGCGCCCGCAGGCTCGCCACGGCGAGACTGGAGCTGTAGCCGTGCCGGCAGACCACGACGATCCGCAGGTCGTAGCCGGTGGCCTCGGGAATGCGCCAGGCGCTGGCCGGGTCCAGCCGCCACTCCAGCACCGACCGGTCGATCACGATGGCGCCGGGGAGGTCGCCCTGTTCCCGGCGCTGCGCGTCGGTGCGGGTGTCGACCAGCAACGCCCCGGTGCGGACCGCCTCGACGGTCTGGTGCGGGGTCAGCCGGCGTACCCCGGCGCGGGCCTGTTCCAGCAGGGCTTCGATGCCCGGACTCATCACGCTGTGGGACACCAGCCGATCATCCCGCCCGGTCCCGGGTGCCGCTGGCCGAATGCCCCGGCCCGCCCGACGATTGCTCGTTCGGGCGACCCCCGATCGGTGTGCCCGCACGGCTGTCGCCCGGGAACCGGCCGTCGTCGCCGGCCAGCCGCTGGGCCGGGGCGACGGCCCGGTCCGGGCCGCCCGCTACCGTCGGCCACGTGGTGGTGGCGGTGGTCGAGGCGTACGACCGGCTGGCCCGGCGGGTGCTCGCCGGCCCGGCGCGGTTGGGGCGGACCCGGCTGGTGGCGGTGGACGGGCCGAGCGGCGCGGGCAAGAGCGTCTTCGCGGCCCGGCTCGCGGACGCCCTGGCCGGGCTGCCCGGCGGCGTGCGCCCGCCCGTGGTGCACACCGACGACCTGCTCGACGGGTGGGACGACCAGCTCACCTTCTGGCCCCGCCTCGAAGAGTGCGTGCTCGCGCCGCTGCGCGCCGGGCGACCGGGGGCGTACCGCCGGTACAGCTGGGTCCGTCGGGCGTTCCTGTCCCGGCCGGTGCCGGTGCCGGTCGCGCCGGTGCTGCTGGTCGAGGGGGTCAGCGCGGCTCGCGCCGCGGCTGCGGCCGACCGTACCCTCGCGGTCTTCGTCACCGCCCCGGCACCGCTGCGGCTCGCCCGGGCCGTGCGGCGCGACGGCCCGGAGATCCTGCCGGAGCTGCGCCGCTGGCACCTCGGGGAGCGGACGCACTTCGCCGCCGACCGCACCGAGGCCCGGGCCGACGTGGTGGTCGACGGGGCGCCGAGGCTGCCGCACGACGCCGACCGGTACTACGTGCGGCGGCCCTGAACAGGGTCGTCGCGGCCTCGGGCGGTGCGGCCCGGTAAGGCCGGCATACGATGCCGGTCATGACCACACCGATCATGTCCGAGTCCGAGGTCCGGGCCGCCGTCGAGCGGGAGCTGCCCGGCGTCCGGGCCGATCTGGAACGCCTCGTCCGCATCCCCGGCATCGCCTTCGAGGGCTTCGACCACTCGCACGTGGAGCGCTCCGCGGAGGCGGTGGCCGAGCTGCTGCGCGGCTGCGGCCTCGACGTGAAGATCGTGCGCTCCGGCGGCCAGCCTGCGGTCATCGGCAGGAAGCCCGCCCCGCCCGGTGCGCCGACGGTGCTGCTCTACGCCCACCACGACGTGCAGCCGGTCGGCGACCTGTCGCTGTGGGAGTCGGACCCGTTCGAGCCGGTGGAGCGGGACGGCCGCCTCTACGGCCGGGGCGCCGCCGACGACAAGGCGGGCATCATGGCGCACGTGGCGGCGCTGCGCGCGTTCGGCGACGCGCTGCCGGTGGGCGTCGTCCTGTTCATCGAGGGTGAGGAGGAGTACGGCTCCGACTCGTTGGAGCGGCTGCTCGCCGAGCACCGCGACGAGATCGCCTCGGACGTCATCGTCATCGCCGACTCGGGCAACTGGGACGTCGGCGTGCCGGCGCTGACCACCTCGCTGCGCGGCATCGTCAACTGCTTCGTCGAGGTGCGCACCCTCGACCACGCCGTGCACAGCGGCATGTTCGGCGGCGCGGTGCCCGACGCGCTGACCGCGCTGGTGCGGCTGCTGGCCACCCTGCACACCGACGCGGGCGACGTCGCCGTCGACGGCCTGGTCGGCCGGGAGGGCGCGACCGTCGACTACCCGGAGGGCCGGTTCCGGGCCGAGGCCGGGCTGGCCGAGGGCGTGCAGTTCATCGGCACCGGCCGGATCACCGACCGGCTCTGGACCAAGCCGGCCCTCGCCGTGCTCGGCATCGACGCGCCGGCCACCGGCGAGGCGCCGAACGCCCTGGTGCCGGCCGCGAAGGCCAAGCTCAGCGTGCGGCTCGCCCCGGGCGACGACCCCAAGCGGGCGTACGCGGCCCTGCGCGCCCACCTGGGGAAGCACGCGCCGTGGGGCGCGCAGGTGACCGTCACCTTCGAACACGACGGCGAACCGTGCGTCATCGACGCGTCCGGCCCCATGTTCGACGCCGCCCGCTCGGCGTTCCGCACCGCGTGGGACGACACCGACCCGGTGGACATCGGGGTCGGCGGCTCGATCCCGTTCATCGCCACCTTCCAGGAGATGTTCCCGCAGGCGGCGATCCTGGTGACCGGCGTCGAGGACCCGCACGCGCGGGCGCACGGCCCGAACGAGAGCCTGCACCTCGGCGAGTTCGCCCGGGTCTGCCTCGCCGAGGCGCTGCTGCTGAAGAAGGTCGCCGAGGCGGGCGCCGACGGGCGTTAGGTGTCGGAACCGTAACTTCCCGACCGATGTGGGAGTTTGCGGTGTGTCGGGCGCGGGCTTGTTATAGCCTCTCGAACATGCGTACGAACGAGGTGATGAGCCGGCTCGAAGCCGCCGTCAGCGCTCTGGGGGACGTCGATGTCTCCGCGTGGCCCGAGGACACGCTCAAGGAACAGCTCGGCGAGCTCTCCGCCGCCCTGGTCGCCCTCGACACGGTGCTCTCCCGGGTCGCCGACGAGGTTCGCGCCCGCGGGCTCCGCATCGAGGAACCGGTCTCGGCCTGACACCACCCGGGCACGGCAATGCCCGGGTGGTGTCGGGGGCGGCTGGCAGGATGGGGTCCGTGCGGTTCCTCGACCTGGCAGCCACCTCCGCCGCCGTCGGCGCCACCCGTGCCCGCCGGGCCAAGGTGGAGCTGCTGGCCGAGGCGTTGCGGGCGCTCGACCCCGACGAGGTTCCGGCCGGCGCGGGGTGGCTGGCCGGCGAGCTGCGCCAGCGGCAGACCGGGGTGGGCTGGGCGAGCCTGCGTGACCTGCCGCCGCCGGCGGCGGAGCCGACCCTGACCGTGGCCGCGGTCGACGCGGCCATCGACGAGATCGCGGCGGTGCGCGGGCCGGGTTCGCAGGCGCGCCGCCGGTCGTTGCTCGGCGCGCTCTACGCCGCCGCCACCGCCGACGAGCAGCGGCTGCTGACCGGCCTGTTCAGCGGCGAGCTGCGGCAGGGCGCCCAGGCGGGCCTGCTCGCCGACGCGGTGGCCCGGGCGGCCGAGGTGCCGGTCGCCGCCGTACGCCGGGCCCTGCTGCTCGCCGGCGACCTGCGGGCGGTCGCGGTCGCCGCGCTCGACGGCGGCGCGTCGGCGCTGGCCGCCTTCGGCCTCCAGGTCGGCCGCCCGCTCGCGCCGATGCTGGCCCAGAGCGCGCCCTCGGTCGACGAGGCGCTGGCGGCCACCGGCACGCCCGCCGTGGTCGACGTCAAGCTCGACGGCATCCGGATCCAGGTGCACCGCTCCGGCCACGACATCGCGGTCTTCACGCGCAGCCTCGACGACATCACCGCCCGGGTGCCCGAGGTGGTCGCCGCCGTGCGCGCGCTGCCCGCCCGTGAGCTGGTGCTCGACGGCGAGGCGATCGGGCTGGACGCGACGGGCCGGCCGCTGCCGTTCCAGGAGACGTCGAGCCGGGCGGCCCGGCGCACCACCCCGAGCACCACGGGCCGCGCCCCGGTCGCCCCGGCCGTGCTCGCCGCCGCCGAGACCACCGGCGAGCCGGTGCTGACGCCCTACTTCTTCGACCTGCTGCACATCGACGGCGACGACATGATCGACCTGCCCGGCCGGGAGCGCTGGGCGGCGCTCGCCGCGGCGGTCGACCCGCCGCTGCTGGTCGGCCGGATGGAGGTCGACGGCCCGGAGCGGGCCGGCGAGGCCTTCGCCGCCGCGATCGACGCCGGCCAGGAGGGGGTCGTGGTGAAGGCGCCCGACGCCCCCTACGACGCCGGACGCAGGGGCGCCGCCTGGGTCAAGGTGAAGCCGCGGCACACCCTCGACCTGGTGGTGCTGGCGGTCGAGTGGGGCAGCGGCCGGCGTCAGGGCTGGCTGTCCAACCTGCATCTCGGCGCGCGCGACCCGCGCACCGGCGACTTCGTCATGCTCGGCAAGACGTTCAAGGGCCTCACCGACGAGGTGCTGCGCTGGCAGACCGAGCGGTTCCTCTCCCTCGCCGTCGAGCGCGGCGACTGGGTGGTGCGGGTCCGCCCGGAGCAGGTGGTCGAGATCGCGTTCGACGGGGTGCAGACCAGCTCCCGCTACCCGGGCGGGGTGGCGCTGCGCTTCGCCCGGGTGGTGCGCTACCGCGACGACAAGACGGCGGCCGAGGCCGACACCATCGACGCGGTGCGCGCCATCCACGCCGGCCGGCTCACGGGCTGACCACCGGCCGCTCCGCCACGCGCCCTTCCCGTGCCGGCCCGGGTCGGCGGGGCCGGGCCGGCACGGGTCACATCGTCGACAGGGAACGGGCGTAGTTGACCTGGTTGTTGATGTGCTGCACCTGCGCCTGGTCGGCGACCGGGATCCGCGCCACGTACTGCTGGGCGCCGTTCATCACGCTGACCTGGACGGTGCCGTGGTGCCGGGTCTCCTTGATCAGCAGGAAGAGCAGGCTGAAGATGGTCAGGCAGAAGAAGCCGACGATCGCGCAGACGATGGCCCACTGCGCGGTCTTCTCCTCCTTCTGCCAGTAGTCGGTGACGTGCCAGGACGCCCCGGCGAGCGGCAGCACGCCGGCCGGCGTACGGATCACCGGCGGGCTCACCAGGATCTCGCCGATCTGCACCGCCACCGCGCCCTGCGGCGGCGGATAGCCGCCCGGCAGCGCCGGCACGGGCGCCATCACCGGCGGGTGCGGCCCCGGCCGGACGACCGCCGTGCCGGGCGGGGCGGAGTAGGGCGCGCCGGGCGGGGCGGAGTAGGGCGCGCCGGGCGGGGCCGAGTAGGGCGGGGCGGAGTACTGGGCGGTGGCCGGCGGCGCGGAGTACGGCGTCGCGGGGAACTCCGTGGTGGCCGGCGGCGCGGAGGGCTGGCCGGCGGCCGGCGGGGTGGGGAACTCCGCGGTGGCCGGCGGCGCGGGACGGTGCGCCGGCGGCTCCGCGTAGGTGGGCGGGGGCGGGGCGGCCGCCCAGGGGTCGGTCGACGAGGCCGGCTGCGCCACCGGCTCCGGCGGCATCGTGGGATCGGGGGTCACCGCGACCCCCCACACGCGTTGATCATGTGGCGGACCCTACAACCTCGACGGGCCGGGCCGATGCCCCGCGGACCGACCCGGGTACGGATCGGGACAGCCGGACGGGCCGTCCGGAAAAACAGACCGCCGACCGCTGATCGACCTCCGGGCTGTCGGGGCGGGCGTTGGTCGCGACGGGGTCAGGCGGCGGTGTGCGAGGCGGGCTCGGCGGCGCGGTCGGTGGGACGCTCGCGTCCCACGCCTGCCAGCCGACGGGCCTCCCGCCGGGCCACCCAGCCGTAGCCGAAGAGGGTCATCACGGCGAAGATCCACCACTGTACGACGTAGCCGAAGTTCTGCCAGTTGTTCGTGTAACCGACCGGCACGTCCTTGAAGACCGGATCGGCCGCCGGGGTCTGCTCGTCCAGCAGCAGGTACGCGCCGTGCACCGGGTAGGGCAGCTCACGCGCCAGCCGGGGCACGCCGATCCGCCGGGTCTCCAGCTTGCCCTCGCGCCGCGAGACGTCGACCGAGCCGCTCTCGCTCAGGTGCACCCGGCCGGTGACGGTGACCTCGCCGGTAGGGGCGGGTGGCACCTCCGGCTGGACGGTCGCGTCGCCGCCCCGGGCCGGCGGAATCCAACCCCGGTCCACCAGCACCGCCGTGCCGTCGGCCAGGACGAGCGGGGTCACCACCTCGAAGCCGACCTTGCGGTCCACCGAGCGGCCCCGGACCAGGACGACGTTCGCCGGGTCGTAGCGGCCGGTCACGGTGACCTTGGTCCACGACTTGTCCTCGGCGGGCGCGGGGCCGGCCGTGCCGCTGCCCCCGGTCGGGGCGGGCAGCACGTCGCGCAGTGGCACCGGGGCCATCCGCAGGCCGGCGTCGATCCGCTCGTTGATCTCCGTGCGCCCGTGGTAGCGGTCCAGCTGCCAGTTGCCGAGCAGCACCATCACCGCCGAGGCGACCAGGGTCAGCGCGAGGATGCCCAGCCAGCGCGGCGTCAACAGGAACCGGTACACGACCACGAGGCTACCCCTGTGCTCCGGGCCACCGGCCTCGGCGGCCCCGGTCCGCGCCGCAGCGCCGACCGGCGACCGATCCACGCCGGGCCGCCGGGGCGCGAGCCGGAATCGATCGTGGCCGCTACCGCGTCGGGTCGCGCCGACAGGCCCGCTCGGTGGCGGCCACCCGCCGTCGGGTTGGGCTATCGTCACGCGGGCGGACCGCGCGGTCGGTCCGCCGCAGGGTTTTCCCCCGCCGCCCCGCAGGGAGTCGATGATGACCGACGTGCCGCGCCTGGTGCTCAGCGCGCCGTCCTCCGGCCACGGCAAGAACGCGCTGGCGATCGGGCTGCTCGCGGCGCTCGCCGACCGGGGCGTCGACGTCGCCGGGTTCAAGGTCGGCCCGGACCACGTCGACGCCGCGTACCTCGGGCTGGCCGCCGGCCGCCCCGGCCGCACCCTCGACCCCCGGCTGGTCGGCGCCGACCGGGTCGCCCCGCTGGTCGCCCGCGGGGCGCGGGGCGCCGGGTTCGCGCTCGTGCAGGGCAGCATGGGGCTGTACGACAGCCTCTCCGGCCGGCCCGAGAGCGAGTCGACGGCCGCCGTGGCGACCGCGCTGCGCAGCCCCGTCGTGCTGGTGGTCGACGTCGCCGCGATGGGGCAGTCGGTGGCGGCCCTGGTGCACGGCTTCCGGGCGTACGACGAGCAGCTCTGGCTCGGTGGGGTGGTCCTCAACCGGGTGGCGTCGGCGCGACACGAGGAGTTGCTGCGCGCGGCGCTCGACGACATCGGCGTTCCGGTCTACGGCGTGCTGCGCCGCCACGACCTGCCGGCGGTGCTGCCGTCGCGCCGGCAGGGGGCGGTGCCCGCGCTCGCCCGCACCGGCGAGGCCACCCGCGCGGTCCGCCGGCTCGGCGAGGCGGTCGCCGCCACGGTCGACCTGGACCGGCTGCTGGGGCTGGCCCGCTCCGCCCCGCCGCTGCCGGCGGCCCCCTGGACGCCCGAGGTCGACCGGCCCGCCGCCGACCCGCGCCCGGTCGTCGCGGTCGCCGGGGCGGCGGGCGGCAGCTACGGCCACGTCGAGGCCACGGAGCTGCTCCGGGCGGCCGGCGCGGAGGTGGTGACGGTCGATCCGCTGCACGACGAGGCGCTGCCCACCGGCGTCGGCGCGTTGGTCGTCGGCGGCGGGCTGCCCGAGGCGTACGCCGAGCAGCTCTCCGCCAACCGCCGGCTCTGCATCGCCGTCGCCGAGCTGGCCCGCACCGGACGGCCGGTCGTCGCCGAGGGGGCCGGCCTGCTCTGGCTGGCCCGGGAGCTGGACGGGCTGCCCATGTGCGGGGTGCTCGACGCGGTGGGGACCAGCCGCGACGGCCTGGTCGTCGGCTACCGGGAGGCGACGGCGCTGACCGACAGCGTGGTGGCCTCGGCGGGCGCGGTCGTGACCGGGCACAAGGAGCACCGCGCCGTGCTCACCCCGCGGGCCGGGGCGCGGCCGGCCTGGAGCTGGGACGGCGGGGCGCCCGAGGGCTTCGTCTGGCGGGGTGTGCACGCCTCCCAGCTCACCGTGCACTGGGCGGCGTACCCGCAGCTCGCCGCCCGGCTGGTCGACGCGGCGGCGCGGGCGGCGGCCGACCCCGCGACCGCCCGGCCGGGCGGGGTGCCCGCGTGATCGGCCAGGTGGCGGTGCGCCGCTTCCCGTCGTTGACGGTCTCCACGCCGCGCACCGAGGTGCGTGCGCTGACCGCCGCCGACGCGAAGGCGGCCGACGAGGTCTTCGCCGACCGGCAGACCCAGCGGTGGCTGCCGCTGGTCGACACGTCCGGCCAGATCGACGGGCTGGCCTGGTGCACGGACCTGGCGCGGCAGCGGCGCGACAGCGGCGACGGCGACCACTACGCGGTGGTGCGCCGGGAGGACGACCGGGTGGTCGGCTGTCTGTGGACCCGGCGCACCGACTGGGGCGCCCGGTGCACGGAGGTCTCGTACGCGATGGCGCCGCACGCCCGGGGCTTCGGGCTGGCGGTCGAGGCGGTCGACGCGCTCGCCATCGCGCTGATCCTCGAACACGACTTCCAGCGCGTCGAGCTGCGCGTCGCCCCCGGCAACCTGGCGTCCCGGCGGGTCGCCGAGAAGGCCGGCTTCAGCTACGAGGGGCTGCTGCGCAACGCCGGCTTCGTCCGGGGCGGCCGGGTCGACCTGGAGGTCTGGTCCTTCGTCGTCGCCGACCTCCGCTGAGACGGCGGCCGGCGGGATCCGGCGGTGTCAGCCGACCATGCGGTCCGACGGCGGGGTGAACTGGCGGGTGGGCTGGCCCTTGAGGGCGTCCCGGAGCGTCTGCGCCACCGCCTTGATCGGAATCTGGGACTGGCCGTCGCCGACGGCGTTGAACGGGTTGTCCGGGTCGGAGATGAAGCTCGCCGCCGCCAACTCCGGGGTGTAGCCGACGAACCAGGCCGACCGGGTGCTGTCGGTGGTGCCCGTCTTGCCCGCGACCGGCCGGCCGACCGTCCCCCGCACGCTGTCCGCGGTCGACCAGCCGCCGCAGCTGCCCCGGGCCGGGGTGTCGCCGGTCGGGCAGCGGGCGGCGTCGGTGGCGGCCCGGGCGGCGTCGGCGTTCACCACCTGCCGGCAGCGCGGCTTGGCGACCTCGCGTTCGATGCCGGAGGCGGTCTTCCAGGTCGTCGGCGTGCCGTCCCGGTTGTAGATCGCCTGCACCGGGATCGCCTCGCAGTACCGGCCGTCGGCGGCGATGGCGGCGTACGCGTTGGCCATCTCCAGCGGCGTGGCGTCGGAGACGCCCAGCGTGAACGCGC
Organism: Micromonospora citrea; assembly: GCF_900090315.1. NCBI lineage: Bacteria > Bacillati > Actinomycetota > Actinomycetes > Micromonosporales > Micromonosporaceae > Micromonospora > Micromonospora citrea. The sequence continues at coordinate 4,854,404 of NZ_FMHZ01000002.1, forward strand.
CCCACTTCTTCACCTTGGCCGGAGACGCCTGCTCCTTGTCGACGTCGGTGCGCCAGCGCAGCCCGAGCTGCTCGGCGAGGCGGACCGCCTTGTCCGCGCCGACCTGCTCCTCCAGCCACACGAAGTACGTGTTGACGGACTTGCCGAAGCCGGACCACATGGTCTGGTTGCCGCTCATCGCGCCGCTGGCGTTGGAGGGCGCCCAGCCGTCGTAGACCTCGGAGCGGTACCGGTGCGGGGCGTTGAACGAGGTGGACAGCGGCATGCCCGCGTTGAGCGCGGCCAGCATCGGGAACATCTTGAACGTCGAGCCGGCCTGGTAGCCCGGCAGGTCGCCGCCGCCGAGCAGGGGGGCCACCGTGTTGGGATAGTTGGCCTTGACGTTCGGCCCGGCCTCGGGGTTGGAGCTGGGCCCGTTCTCGCTCAGGTCCAGCGAGTACGTCCGGTTCACCGCCATCGCCTTGACCCGCCCGGTGCCGGGCTCGGAGACCACGATGCCGTTGGCGAAGGGGCTGCCCGTGTTCTCCTTGGTGCCGACGTTCTCCTCGGCCGCTTCCTGGATCTTCGGGTCCATGCTGAGCACGATCCGGTAGCCGCCCCGGCGCAGCTTGTCCATCCGCTCCAGGCGGTTCTCCCCGAACGCCGGCTGGGCGCTCCACCAGTTCTTCAGGTAGTCGCAGGCGAAGCCCCAGCTGTTCCACTTCTCCGGCACGGAGGCGCAGTCGTTCGGGGGGTAGGACAGCTTCAGCCGGATCGGCTCCGTCTTGGCCCGCGTCGCCTCGTCCGGCGAGAGGTAGCCGAGCTGGGTCATCCGGTCCAGCACGTAGTTGCGTCGGCCGGTGGCGTCCTTCTGGTCGGAGGTGGCGGGGTCGTACTCGGACGGGGACTTCACCAGCCCGGCGAGGGTGGCCGCCTCGACCGGGGTGAGGTCCTTCGGGGGCTTGGAGAAGAAGATCTCGCTGGCCGCGTAGATGCCGTACGCGCGGTGGCCGAAGTAGGCGGAGTTGAGGTAGCGCTCCAGGATCTGCTCCTTGCTCATCTCCTTCTCCAGGTCCAGCGCCATCCGCATCTCCCGGACCTTGCGCAGGCTGGTCTGCTGGGTCGCCTCCTGCACCTCCTTCGGCGTCTTCGCGCTGTCGCGCAGCGCCATCCGGACGTACTGCATGGTCAGGGTGGAGGCGCCCTGGGAGACGCCGCTGGAGCGGGCGTTGGCCACGAAGGCGCGGGCGACGCCCTTCGGGTCGACGCCCCGGTGCTGGTAGAAGCGGTTGTCCTCGGCGGCGACGATGGCCTGCTGCATGCTCGGCGAGATGTCCGCCAGCTTGGTGTACTGCCGGTACTCCTCGTAGAACATCGTCAGCACGGTCTTGCCGTCGGGCGCGTAGACGTACGACGTCTCGGCCGGCAGCGCGGTGGTGAGGATCTTGGTCTTGTGCTCCAGGGCGTGCGCCGTGACCTTGGCGCCGAGGCCGGTGGCGGCGGCCACCGGATAGGCCACGGCGGCGACCACGATGCCGGCGATCAGCCCGGCGCGGAGAAGGGGGACGAGACGACCAGCGGCAGCAAGGGGTCGGTTGCTCACACGGTCAAGTTATGACATTTCCGATTCGTACTTGAGAAATATTCATAAACTCCGGCGTGGTGACGCGGCCCACGCCGCGATCCGCTGTCCCGTGCGCCGGCTTCCCGGCAGGATCGCGGACATGCGTGGTCAGCCGACCGAGACCTTGCCCGACGCGGCGTCCGGAGCCGGGCGCGCGGCGGCCGCACCCGGTCCAGCCGGGCCTGCCCCCGGCGACGGTCCTCGTGCCGCTCCCGCCCCGCCCGGGGCCGACGGCTCCCGACCCGACCCCGCCGGCCCCGACCTCACCCACCACGGTGACGCCGAGGTGGGTGAAGGGCTGGTCGACCTCGCCGTCAACGTGCGGCGCGACGCCATGCCGGACTGGTTGGCCGACCCGGTCACCGCCGCGCTCGGCGACCTCGCCGCCTATCCCGATCCGCGCCCCGCGCGGGCCGCCGTCGCCGCCCGGCACGGCCGCCCGCCGGCCGAGGTGCTGCTGACCGCCGGCGCCGCCGAGGGTTTCGTGCTGATCGCGCGGGCGCTGACGGGCGTACGCCGCCCGGTGGTGGTGCACCCGCAGTTCACCGAGCCGGAGGCGGCGCTGCGCGCGGCGGGGCACCAGGTGGAGCGGGTGCTGCTCGACGCGGCCGACGACTTCCGGCTCGATGCGGCCCGGGTGCCCGCCGACGCCGACCTCGTCGTGATCGGCAACCCGACCAACCCGACGTCGGTGCTGCACCCCGCCGCCGACCTGGCCGCGCTGGCCCGGCCCGGCCGGGTGCTGGTGGTCGACGAGGCGTTCGCCGACACCACGGCGGCGCCCGGGGTGCCCGGCGAGCCGGAGTCGCTGGCCGCCCGGCGGGACCTGCCCGGCCTGCTGGTGGTCCGCAGCCTCACCAAGACCTGGGGGCTCGCCGGCCTGCGGATCGGCTACCTGCTCGGCGAGGCCCCGCTGCTGGAGCGGCTGGCCGCCGCCCAGCCGCTGTGGGCCGTCTCCACCCCCGCCCTGGCCGCCGCGTCGGCCTGCGCCACGCCCGTCGCGGTCGAGGCCGAGCGCGCCATCGCCGCCCGGCTCGCCGCCGACCGCGACCACCTGGTCGCCCGCCTGTCGGCCCTGCCCGGCGTACGCGTCGCCGGCCGGCCCGCCAGCGCGTTCGTGCTCGTGCACCTGCCCGGGGCCGCCGAGGTGCGCACCGCCCTGCGCCGACGCGGCTGGGCGGTGCGTCGGGGCGACACGTTCCCCGGTCTCGGCCCGGACTGGCTGCGCGTCGCCGTGCGCGACCCGGCCACCACCGACGCGTTCATCGAGGTACTGGCGGAGATCCTGGAGGCATGATGCTGGAGACCACGATCGCGGCGATCCGGCCGCCGGACGAGTCGGCGATGGCCGCCGCCCGGGAGTTGCAGGGGCGGTTGACCAAGCCCGCCGGTTCGCTCGGCGCGCTGGAGGAACTCTCCGTACGCCTCGCCGGCCTGGCCGGGCACTGCCCGCCGCCGCTGCCGGAGCCGGCGGCGGTCGCGATCTTCGCCGGCGACCACGGCGTGCACGCCCAGGGGGTGACGCCCTGGCCGCAGGAGGTCACCGCGCAGATGATCGGGAACTTCCTGGCCGGCGGAGCGGTGGTCAACGCGTTCGCCCGGCAGGCCGGCGCCTCGGTCACCGTGGTCGACGTCGGTGTGGCCACCCCGCTGCCGTTCGCCGCGCCCGGCGACCAGGCCGCTCATCCGCCGGCCGGCGACGTGCCCCGGCTGGTGGCGGCGAACGTCCGGCCCGGCACCCGGGACCTGGCGGTCACCGCCGCGCTCACCCGCGACGAGGCCCGGGCGGCGGTGGAGACCGGCATCCGGGTGGCCGGCGAGCTGATCGACGCCGGCGCGGGCATCCTGCTCACCGGGGACATGGGCATCGGCAACACCACCCCCGCCGCCGCCCTGATCGCGGCGTTCGCCGGCATCGACCCGGCCGGGACGACCGGCCGGGGCACCGGGGTCGACGACCCGACGTACGCGCGGAAGGTGGCCGTGGTGCGTGCCGCGCTGACCCGGCACGCCCCCGACCCGGCGGACCCGCTGGGCGTGCTGGCGGCGGTCGGCGGCCTGGAGCACGCGGCCCTGGCCGGGCTGATCCTGGGCGCCGCCGCCCGGCGGACCCCGGTCCTGCTGGACGGGGTCATCGCGGTCTCCGCGGCGCTCGCGGCGGCGGCCCTCGCGCCGCACGCCGTGGGCGCCATGGTGGCCGGGCACCGCTCCGCCGAGCCGGGCGCCACGGTCGCGCTGCGCCGGCTGGGGCTGGAGCCGCTGATCGACCTGGGGCTGCGCCTCGGCGAGGGCACCGGCGCGCTGCTCGCCCTGCCGGTGGTCACCGGCGCGGTCCGGGTGCTGCACGAGGTCGCCACCTTCGACTCGGCGGGGGTGGCCGAGAAGTGAGCGGGCGGACCCTCCGGCGCGCCGGCGTGCCGCCCCGCCCGGCCGGGAAGCGGCGCGGGGCGACGGCGTGACCGGCAACCCGTACCCCCTCGGCCTGCGGCTCGCCGGCCGACGGGTGGTCGTGGTGGGCGGGGGAGCGGTGGCCACCCGCCGGGTGCCGGCGTTGCTGGACGCCGGCGCGGACGTCCTGCTCGTCGCGCCGGAGCTGACCCCGGCGCTGCGGGCCCACGTCGACGCCCGGCGGCTGCGCTGGGAGCCCCGCCGGTTCGCCCCCGACGACCTGGACGGGGCCTGGCTGGTGCAGGTCGCGGTGGACGACCCGGTCGCCGCCGCGTCGGTCAGCGCCGCCGCCGCCGAGCGCCGGATCTTCTGCGTACGCGCCGACGACCGGGCCGCCGCCACCGCCTGGACCCCGGCGGTGACCCGGCACGGGCCGGTGACCGTGGCGGTGCTCGGCGGCGGCGACCCGCGCCGGGCGATGACCGTCCGCGACGCGATCCGCGATCTGCTGAGCCTGCGGAATGGCACCCTGTCGACGCCCGCGGTGGAGGAGGGGCCCCTTCCGCACGCGCGGGGCGGGCGGGTCGCGTTGGTGGGGGCCGGGCCCGGTGACCCGGAGTTGATCACGGTGAAGGGCTGGCGGCTGCTCACCGGGGCGGACGTGGTCGTCGCCGACCGGCTGGTGCCCGGGCTGCTCCTGGACGAGCTGCGCCCCGACGTCGAGCTGGTGGACGCCTCCAAGATCCCGTACGGCCCCTCCCGCGCCCAGGAGGAGATCAACCGGATCCTGGTGGAGCGCGCCCTGGCGGGGAAGGCCGTGGTCCGGCTCAAGGGCGGCGACCCGTACGTCTTCGGCCGGGGCGGCGAGGAGTTGCTGGCGTGCGCGGCGGCCGGCGTGCCGGTGACCGTGGTGCCCGGCGTGACCAGCGCGATCTCCGTGCCGGCGGCGGCCGGGGTGCCGGTCACCCACCGGGCGGTGGCGCACGAGTTCACCGTCGTCTCGGGGCACGTCGCGCCGGACTCGCCCGCCTCCCTGGTGCGCTGGGAGGCCCTCGCCGGCCTGCGCGGCACCCTGGTCGTGCTGATGGGGCTGAAGAACCTCGCCGCGATCGCCGGGACCCTCGTCGGGCACGGCAAGGACCCGGCCACCCCCGTCGCGGTCGTGCAGGAGGGCACCACCGGCGCGCAACGCGACCTGCGGACGACCCTCGGGGCGGTCGCCGCCGACGTGGCGGCGGCCGGCCTGCGCCCGCCGGCCGTCGTGGTGATCGGCGACGTCGTCACCGCCCTCGACAGCCCCGCCGGGTGACCCGCCCCGGGCCCGTGGAGCGCACGGCCGGTCAGGTGGGTGCGGGAGACGCACGGCGGCCCGGGCCAGGTGGCCCGGGCCGCCGTCGACGCCGGTCAGGTCACTGCTTGAGCATGTTGTCCAGCAGCAGGGCGCAGCGGATCAGCCCGAGGTGGCTGTAGGCCTGCGGGTGGTTGCCCAGCCCGCGCTCGGCCAGCGGGTCGTACTGCTCGGGGAGCAGGCCTGTCGGGCCGGCGGTGTCGACCATCTGGTGGAACAGCTCCTCGGCGTCGGTGCGCCGCCCGGTGCGCAGGTACGCCTCGATCAGCCACGCCGTGCAGATGTGGAAGCCGCCCTCGCGCCCGGGCAGGCCGTCGTCCCAGTGGTAGCGGTAGACGACCGGGCCGCTGCGCAGGTCGGCCTCGATCCGCAGGACGGTGGAGAGGAAGCGCGGGTCGTCGCCGGGGAGCAGGCCCGACAGCCCGATCCACAGCGACGAGGCGTCCATGTCCTCGTCCCCGTACGCCACGCTGTACGCCTCGACGCTCTCGTGCCAGCCGTACTCCAGCACGTTCGCGCCGATCCGGTCGCGCAGCTCCACCCACTCCGGCCGGTCCTCGCCGCCGTGCTGGCGCACCACGTGCAGCGCCCGGTCGACGGTCATCCAGCACATCACCTTGGAGAAGATGTGGTGCCGCGGGGGGAGGCGGGCCTCCCAGATGCCGTGGTCGGGCTCGTGCCAGCGGCGGCGGACCGCCTCGACCATGTTCTCCAGCACCCGCCACTCGTCCTCGCGGACCGAGCCCCGGGCGTCGGCCACGGCGGCGATCAGGTCCGCGATCGGGCCGAACACGTCGAGCTGGAGCTGGTGGTTGGCGAGGTTGCCGACGCGGACCGGCCGGGAGCCGGCGTAGCCGGGCAGGGTGTCGATGACCGCCTCGGCGCCCAGCTCGTAGCCGTCGACCGTGTAGAGCGGGTGCAGCCGCTCGGGGTGCCCGCCGGTGCGCTCCACGCAGCCGTCGACCCAGCGCAGCAGCGCCTCGGCCTCCTCCGTCGACCCCAGGTCGACAAGCGCCCGCGCGGTCATCGCCGCGTCCCGCAGCCAGCAGTAGCGGTAGTCCCAGTTGCGGACGCCGCCCAGCTCCTCGGGGAGCGAGGTGGTCGCGGCGGCGAGGATCGAGCCGGTGGCCTCGTGACAGAGCCCCCGCAGCGTCAGCGCGCTGCGGGCGACCAGGTCACGCGCCGTGTTCGGCAGCCGCAGCGAGGCGACCCAGTCCTTCCACGGCTGCTCGGCCAGGGCCTGCCGCTCGTGGACGGGCAGCCGGTGGTGTTCCAGGCTGTGGGTGCCGAAGCGCAGCTCCAGCACGACCTGCCCGCCGGCGGCGGAGAGGTCCACGACCGCCCTGGCCGTCTCGTAGCCGCCGTCGTTGCTGACCTGCCACTCGACCCCGGGCGCGTAGAGCGCGACCGGCTCGTTGGAGCCGAGCACCAGCAGGCCGTCGCCGAGCGGCTGCAACTGCACCGCGACCTGGCCGAACTCGGGGCGGGGCGCGAACTCCAGCCGGGCCCGGCCGGAGCCGGTGAGCACCCGGACCAGCGTCGAGTCGCCGGTGATGACGGCCGGGCCGTCGGGCGTGGTCTCCCTGGCCGGCTTGTCGAGCCAGTCGGTGACGGTCAGCCCCGACCAGCGGGTCTCGACGGTCATCGTGCCCGAGCGGTAGCGCTGGCCGAGCGGGATGCCGCCCCGTTCCGGGGCGACGCTGAAGTGCCCCGCGGGGCTGCCGCCGACCAGGTCGGCGAAGATCGCCGCCGAGTCGGGCTTGGGGTGGCAGAGCCAGGTGACCTTGGCCTCGGGGGTGAGCAGGGCCACCGTGCGCCCGTTGGCCAGCATCGAGTGCCGCTCGATGGGCACCGCCCGCTCGCCGAAGAGCCAGTGCCGGCGGGTCTCCAGCAGCAGGCCGAGGGCGCGGGCGGCCTCGATCGGGTCGGCCACCCGGTAGCCGGCTTTGGTGTCGCCGGGGCCGATCTTGATGCCGACGTCCGGCCCGTGCAGGTTGCCGAAGGCGTTCTCGTCGGTGACGTCGTCGCCGATGAAGAGCACCGCGCTGGCGGAGAGCTGGGTGCGCAGCTGGTCGACGGCGGTGCCCTTGTGGGTGGCCACCACGGAAAGTTCGAAGACCTCCTTGCCCTGGGTGACGGTGACGTCGTCCCAGGTCGCGGGGCCGTTGCGGACCGCCTCGATGGCGGCGGCGGCGACCTGCGGGTCGACCCCGCGGGTGTGCACCGCGACGCTCGCCGGCTTGCGTTCCAGCCGGATGCCGGGGTGGGCCGAGGCGATCTCGCGCAGCGTGTCGCGCAGCCGGGTGCGCACGGCGATCAGCTCCGGGGAGAGCCGCTCGACGAAGCCGATGTCGAACTCGGAGCCGTGGCTGCCGACGAGGTGCACCTCGCTGGGCAGCCGGGAGAGCGCCGCCAGGTCGCGCAGGGCCCGCCCGGAGACCACCGCCACGGTGGTCTGGGGCAGCGCGGCCAGCGCCCGGACGGCGGCCACCGACTCCGGCAGCGGCACCGCCTTGCTCGGGTCCTCCACGATCGGCGCCAGGGTGCCGTCGTAGTCGCAGGCGATCAGGAGCTGGGGCACCCGGGCGATCCGGCCGATGGCCGCGCGCAGTTCCGGGTCCATCGTGCCGGCCGCCGGGGTGACGACGTCGGTGGTGGCGTTCACGCGTCCTCCGCTTGCGGCACACCGAGCTCGGTGAGGAAGGACTTCGCCCAGTGCCCCACGTCGTGGGTGCGTAGGTGGCGTTGCATTGTCCGCATTCTGCGGCGGGCCTCCGGCTTCTCGACGTGCACGGCCCTCAGCAGGGCGTCCTTGACCGCGTCAGGGTCGTGCGGGTTACACAGGAACGCCTGACGCAGCTCGGTGGCGGCGCCGGCGAACTCGCTGAGCACGAGTGCACCGCCCTGGTCGGCGCGCGATGCGACGTACTCCTTGGCTACCAGATTCATTCCGTCTCGCAGCGGGGTCACCATCATCACGTCGGCGGCGGCGTACATCGCGGCCAGCTCAGTGCGACTGTACGACTGATGCAGATAATGCACCGCCGGCACGCCGACCCTGCCGAATTCGCCATTGATCCGACCAACTTCGCGTTCCACCTTGACGCGGAGGGCCTGGTAGTGCTCCACGCGCTCGCGGCTCGGCGTGGCGACCTGCACCATGACCGCGTCGGGGACTGTCAACTTCCCGTCAGCGAGCAGTTCGCGGAAGGCCTTGAGCCGCAGCTCGATGCCCTTGGTGTAGTCGAGCCGGTCGACGCCCAGGATGATCGTCTTCGGGTTGCCCAGCTCCTCGCGGATCTCCTTGGCGCGGGCCTGGATCGCCGGGTCGGCGGCCAGCCGCTCCATCTCCTTGGTGTCGATCGAGATGGGGAACGCGCCGGCCTTCACCTGGCGGCCGTCGACCTGGATCATCTGGCCCTCGTAGCGCAGCCCGAGCAGGTGCCGGGCCAGCCGGACGAAGTTCTGCGCGGCGAGCCGCTGCTGGAAGCCGACCAGGTCCGCGCCGAGCAGGCCGCGCAGGATCTCCGTGCGGAACGGCATCTGCATGAACAGCTCGATCGGCGGGAACGGGATGTGCAGGAAGAAGCCGATCCGCAGGTCGGGCCGCAGCTCGCGGAGCATCGCCGGGACGAGCTGGAGCTGGTAGTCCTGCACCCAGACCGTCGCCCCCTCGGCCGCGACCTCCGCCGCGGCCTCCGCGAAGCGGGCGTTGACCAGGCGGTACGCCTCGCGCCAGCGGCGCTTGTAGGCCGGCGTCTCGACGGCGTCGTGGTAGAGCGGCCAGATCGTCGCGTTGGACTGGCCCTCGTAGTAGCGCTCCAGCTCCTCCGCGCTCAGCGGCACCGGGTGCAGCCGGATGCCCTCCAGGTCGAACGGCTCGGGGGCGGCGCCGGTGCCGCCCGCCCAGCCGACCCAGGTGCCCTTGTGTTCGGCGAGGACGGGGTGCAGCGCGGTCACCAACCCCCCGGGACTGCGGCGCCACTGCCGTCCCTCGGGTGTGCTCACCTCGTCGACCGGTAGCCGGTTCGCCACTACGACAAAGGAGCTGCGGACGGTCACGTTCGGCCACCTCCGGGTGCTGACGGGTCAACCGCGAATGAGCGTACTGAGCGTAGCTGCGGCGTCTGGGGCCCCGTGTCGGAGTCACCTACCCGTCCCACGATCGTCCAACCCCGGGCGTGATCTTGTCGACACCCCTGTCCGGAAGCAGGGGTGTCGCGGTGCGCCCGGTGCGTCGGGGCGGGGTGATGTGGGCGCGGCGCCGCGTACCTGTCAGGATTGACGACGGCGTGCGTGCGGCCGGCCGGTGGCCGGCGGCGACGGGCGGAGGTCGCAGCCCGCGCCCGCGCCCGCCGACCCCAGTCGCAACCTACCGGAGGTAGCCCGCACCGTGGCCCAGTACATCTACGTCCTGGAAAAGGCGCGCAAGGCGCACGGCGACAAGGTCGTGCTCGACAACGTGACGCTGAGCTTCCTCCCGGGGGCCAAGATCGGTGTGGTCGGCCCGAACGGCGCCGGTAAGTCCAGCCTCCTCAAGATCATGGCAGGCCTGGACCGGCCGAGCAACGGCGAGGCCCGGCTGATGCCCGGCTACACCGTGGGGCTGCTCGCCCAGGAGCCGCCGCTCAACGACGCCAAGACCGTGCTCGGCAACGTCGAGGAGGCGGTCGCCGAGACCAAGGCCAAGCTGGAGCGGTTCAACAAGATCGCCGAGCAGATGGCCACCGACTACTCCGACGAGCTGATGGAGGAGATGGGCAGGCTCCAGGAGGAGCTGGACCACGCCGACGCGTGGGACATCGACTCCAAGCTCGAACTGGCGATGGACGCGCTGCGCTGCCCGCCGCCGGACGCCGACGTCACCAAGCTCTCCGGCGGGGAGCGCCGCCGGGTGGCGCTGTGCAAGCTGCTGCTGGAGGCGCCCGACCTGCTGCTGCTCGACGAGCCCACCAACCACCTGGACGCGGAGAGCGTCTCCTGGCTGGAGCAGCACCTGGCCAAGTACGCCGGCACCGTCATGGCGATCACCCACGACCGCTACTTCCTCGACAACGTCGCCGGCTGGATCCTGGAGCTGGACCGGGGCCGGGCCGTCGGTTACGAGGGCAACTACTCCACCTATCTGGAGAAGAAGGCCGCCCGGCTGGCCGTCGAGGGCCGCCGCGACGCCAAGATGAAGAAGCGCCTCACCGAGGAGCTGGAGTGGGTCCGCTCCAACGCCAAGGCGCGGCAGACCAAGTCGAAGGCCCGCCTCGACCGCTACGAGGAGATGGCCACCGAGGCGGAGAAGACCCGCAAGCTGGACTTCGAGGAGATCCAGATCCCGCCGGGCCCGCGCCTGGGCAACACGGTCATCGAGGCGCACAACCTGACCAAGGCCTTCGGCGACCGCGTGCTGATCGACAACCTGTCGTTCTCGCTGCCGCGCAACGGCATCGTCGGCATCATCGGCCCGAACGGCGTCGGCAAGACCACCCTGTTCAAGACCATCGTCGGGCTGGAGCAGCCGACGAGCGGCGAGGTCAAGGTCGGCGAGACGGTCTCGCTGTCGTACGTCGACCAGAACCGGCAGGGCCTGGCCGGCGACAAGACGGTCTGGGAGGTCGTCTCCGACGGGCTCGACCACCTGATGGTCGGCAAGGTCGAGATGCCGTCGCGGGCGTACATCGCGGCGTTCGGCTTCAAGGGGCCGGACCAGCAGAAGCCGACCAAGGTGCTCTCCGGCGGCGAGCGCAACCGGCTCAACCTCGCGCTGACGCTGAAGATCGGCGGCAACGTGATCCTGCTCGACGAGCCGACCAACGACCTGGACGTCGAGACGCTCTCCAGCCTGGAGAACGCGCTGCTGGAGTTCCCCGGCTGCGCCGTGGTCATCTCCCACGACCGGATGTTCCTCGACCGGGTCGCCACGCACATCCTGGCCTGGGAGGGCGACGACGAGAACCCGGCGAAGTGGTTCTGGTTCGAGGGCAACTTCGAGGCGTACGAGAAGAACAAGGTCGACCGGCTGGGCGCCGAGGCGGCCCGCCCGCACCGGGTGACCTACCGCAAGCTGACCCGCGACTGATCGTGGCGGACAGGTTCGTCTACCACTGCGCCCTGCGGTGGTCAGACCTGGACGCGTACGGCCACGTCAACAACTCGCGCTTCCTCACCCTCTACGAGGAGGCCCGGGTGGCGCTGATGTTCGCCGGCGGCCGGGCGTGGGGGGTGGGCTCGTTCGCCGACGGGGTCGTGATCCGTCGGCACGAGGTCGACTACCTGCGCCCGGTCGACTACGCCCTCGGCCGGGCGAGCGCGGAGGCGGCCCCGGCCGTGCGCGTCGAGCTGTGGGTGGAGGAGATCCGGGCCGCCTCCTTCACGGTCGCCTACGAGCTCTACGACGGCGACGTGCTGGCCAGCCGGGCCCGCTCGGTGCTGGTGCCGTTCGACCTGACCCGGCAGGCGCCGCGCCGGGTCAGCCCGCAGGAGCGCGAGTTCCTGCTCTCGTACGCGCCGCAGGGCGGGCCGGCGTGACCGCGTCCGGCGGCCCGGTGCGGGTCCCCGCGGGCGGCGGGCACGGGATCGTGGACGCGGCCGACGCGGGCGCCTTCCTGGCCCGCCTGGTCCGGCTGGACCGGGACGCGCCGGTGCGGCTGCGGCCGACCGACGCGGCGGGCCGTACCGCCCTCTGGGGGCGCCTGCCGTGGGGCGTGCTGGTCGTGCGCACCGTGGCCGGTGCGGGCGCCGGCGACGTCACCGTCGCGGCCGGCGAGCTGCTGGCCGAGCTGGCGGCCGGCGGCGCGGCGCTGCCCCGTCGCCGGGACGAGCGGTGGCGCTGGCCGCTGCCGCCCGGGGCCGGCCGCCGGGTGGAGACGCTGCCGGCGGGGGAGCTGCGGCGCATCGCCGCCGCCGCGGCGGGCACCCTGCGCGACGCCGCCGCGCACGGCGTGGCCGGCCGTGCCGTCGGCCAGCGGGCGCTGCGCGACGCGCTGCTCGACCACGTGCCGGTGGTGGTCACCCCGGACGACGCGCCCGGCGAGCCGGTCGAGGTGACCCAGCGGCTGGTCCAGGGGGTGGTCAGGATGGGCTTCCTGGGCGCGGCCGAGGCCGGCCCCGACGACGTCGGAGCGGGCGACGTCCAGGTGCGTACGGTCGGCCGTTGGGTCGGACTTGCAGGACCTTACGGAGCGGCCTGGTCGCAGACGGCTACGGATCTTGCCGTAAGGCCCCTGTGAGGTCATCCGTTCGGATGACCCGTGGTCATTCTTCTGTCCTGGGGCTGTCGTTGGGGGGGTGCCTCAACCCGGCTGTCCGGGTACCGTCCATCCTCGGATCCAACGCACCGTAGGCGGCTGGATCCGCTGGGGAGTGAGGTGCGCGAACGATGCCGTGGTGGTCATGGCGCCCCGGTCCCGCCAACGGCGGCGGCGATCCGGAAAGTCGGAGCGGGATCACAGTGGAGGGCACCGTCCGGGTCGGACCACCGGCCCCCCGTCAGCCGGGCGACGACTGCCCACCGGTCGAGCGGCCGGTGATGGCGGACGTGCCGGCCACCGTCGAGCCGGTCACCCTGCGTCGCGTCTGCGACGCGCTCGACCTGCTCGACGTCCGCTACCTGGCGGACGGCGACGGAAACCTGCTGGCCATGTGGGAGCGGCACGCGGTGCTGGTCACCCTGGAGGGCCCCGAGGACGAGATCCTGGTGATGCGGGCGCGTCCACACGCCACGGTGCCGCCCGACTGGGCCGACCGGGCCTACCGGGTGGTCAACGAGTGGAACCACACCCGCCGCTTCTGCAAGGCCTACGTCGGCGACCCGACCGAACGCGGCCAGCTGCCGATCTACGCGGAGCTGCAGGTGCCGTTCGGCGCCGGGGCGCACGACGCGCTCCTGGTCGAGATGCTCGACTGTGGCGCGGCCGTGGCCACCAGCTTCGTGGACTGGCTGCACGACGAGGGCGCCCTGCTCTGAGCCGGCCGCCGCGCCCGTCGCGCGTTAGGCCGGCCCGGCCGGGTCCTCCATCACGTTGACCATGAAGTACGCGGCCCGCTCCAGGTAGTCCCAGAACGCGGTGGCGATCTCCGGCGGCAGGTCGAGACTGTCGACGGCGCGGCGCATGTGCAGCAGCCACGCGTCCCGCTCGGCGGCGCCGATCCGGTAGGGCGCGTGGCGCATCCGCAGCCGGGGGTGCCCGCGCTGGGCCGAGTAGGTGTGCGGGCCGCCCCAGTACTGCATGAGGAACAGCGCCAGCCGGTCGGCGGCCGGGCCCAGATCCTCCTCCGGATACATGGGGCGCAGCAGCGGGTCGGTGGCCACCCCCGCGTAGAACTCGTCCACCAGCTTGCGGAAGGTGGGCTCGCCGCCTACCGCTTCGAAGAGGGTCATCGACGCGTCGGGACGGTCGGACTCACCTGCGGCATTCACCGTTCCATCCTGCCAGGTGCCACCCCGGGCGCGGGGGACGGCGGCTGTGGGTCAGCTCACCGCGTGCCGCTGGTGGCCGCCTCGCCGCCGGGCCGGCCGCCCACCGGGTCGTCGTCGGCATCGCCCGACCGGCCGCGCCGGTCGTCCCCGGCCGGGCCCGGCCCCGCCGTGCCGGCCCGCAGCGCGGCCTCGTTCGCCGCCTCGGCGGCCTCGATCGCCGCGTCGACCGTCGAGCGGCTCGGCCAGCGCAGGCCGGCGAGCGCCATCAGCAGGACGCCGACCGCGCTCCACACCCCGACCACGACCGGGATCGGGTAGCGCTCGGACAGCAGGCCGGTGACCAGGACGGCCAGGCCCTGGATCACCTGGATGCCGGTGGCCATCACGCCGAAGGCGCGGGCCCGGAAGCCGGTGGGCAGGGCCCGGACGAAGAGCCCGTTGGCCACCGGGAGCATGCCGGCGACCGCGAATCCGCTGGCCGCGGCGAGCAGCGCCACCACCAGCGGCGGCGGGTCGAACAGGGCGGGCACCAGGGCCAGCGGGGAGAGCACCGCCAGCGGCCGCATCAGGCTCAGCCGCCGACCCGGCCCGAAGGCCCGGCTGACGACCAGGCCGCCGACGATGAAGCCGACGGGGCTGGCGGCCATGATGATGGCCTGGGCGGCCCCGGCGTCCAGGCCGCCGGCGTGCTCGTTGGCCCACGCGGCGGCCAGGCCCTCCGGCACCACCGAGAAGAGCATGGCGGTGAAGACCAGCACGGCGATGGCCCGCAGCACCGGGGTGCCGAACACGATCTGGAAGCCCTGCGCGGTCTCCCGCAGCAGGTGGCTGCGGTGCGCGGCGGTCATCGCCGGCGGCCGGTCGGCCACGCCGGAGCGGACCAGCACGGCCGACAGCGCGAACGTCGCGGCGTTCACCAGGAGCGCGACCGTCGGGTCGAAGGCGGCGATGGCGGCGCCCGCGAGGTAGCCGACGACCTGGGCCGCCTGGCCGACGCTGCTGTTGATCGACAACCCGACCACCAGCCGGTCCCCGGTGAGGATCAGGGGGAGCAGCGCGGACTTGGCCGCCTGGCTGGGCGGATTGGCCAGGGTGGTGGCGAAGAGCAGCGCCAGGACCAGCTCGACGGGCATGCCGGGGATGGCGATGCCCACCATCAGCACCATCCGCACCAGGTCGCAGGCGACCATGACCTGCCGGTAGCGGTGCCGCTCCGCGAGCGTGGCGAGCAGGGGACCACCTACCAGCCAGGGCAGGTAGCTGACCGCGAAGGCGGCCGCGGAGAGCGCGACCGAGCGGGTCTCCTCGTAGACCAGCAGGGTGACCGCGGCCTTGGCGATGTAGTCGCCGATCCAGGAGAGAGCGCTCGCCGAGAAGACGGCGCGGTATTCGCGATTGGCGAACACCTCGCGGAAGGTTGCCGGGCCTTCCGGGGATGGTCGCTCGTCGGGCACCGTCGCCTCCATCGTTCCCCTGGGCGGGCCACTCGTGATGGACGGGCCCGGGAACCGTCGTCAGATCTACGGATCAGCGAGGACGTGATCACGCTCCGGGGGGAGCGCGTGCACCGGATTCTGCCCGATCGTCTGACAACTGGCTAGGGCGAACGGATTGATCGTCGCATCCCCGACTGAACGAACGGACGATACCCGAGGGGCCACCCGGACCGCGACCCCCGCCTATGTCGAACCGCCCCGCTCAGGTCGCGCCGCCCTGTCCCGTCTCGCCGGGGGTGTGGACGGGCAGGCCGGGGTAGAGCCGCGCGGCGGCGATCTTCGCGGTGATGCCCGAGTTCTCCAGCGCCTCGGCCAGCCGGCGGCGCAGCTCCCGGCCGACCGCGAACTGCCCGTCGGCCGTCGTCTTGACCACCGTACGGATCACCGCGCCCTCGACCGTCATCTGCTCGACGCCGAGCACCTCGGGCGGCTCGACGATCTCCGGCGACAGTTCGGGATCCACCGCCAGGGAGGCGGCGGCGGTACGCAGCACCGCCGTCGCCTCCTCCGTGCCGGCGAAACCGATGGGCAGGTCGACCACGACCAGGGCCCAGCCCTGGCTCTTGTTGCCCACCCGGACGATCTCGCCGTTGCGGATGTACCAGAGCACGCCCCGCCCGTCGCGGACCGTCGTGACCCGCAGCCCGACCGACTCCACCACGCCCGTCGCCTCGCCGAGGTCCACCGTGTCGCCGACGCCGTACTGGTCCTCGATCAGCATGAACAGGCCGGCGATCAGGTCCTTGACCAGGCTCTGCGCGCCGAAGCCCAGCGCCACGCCCGCGATGCCGGCGCTGGCCAGCAGCGGCGCCAGGTCGAAGCTGAACTCCTTGAGCACCATCAGCACCGCGATGCCGAAGATGAACGCCGTGCTGAGGCTGCGCAGCACGGAACCGATCGCCTCCGCCCGCTGGCGGCGTCGCTCCGGGACGAACTCGCCCGGCTCGGCGGCGGCGGTGGGGATGCGCTCCCGCAGCGGGCGCAGCATGGTGGGCACGCCCGCGTCGCTGGTGGTGCGCACCAGCCGGCGGATCGTCCGGTGCACCAGCCAGCGGGCGGCGACCGCCAGCAGCAGGATCAGGACGATCCGCAGCGGCTTGAGCAGGATCCAGTAGCTGCCCTCGGCGAACCACACCGACCCGGTCATGTCGTAGACGCTCTTGCAGAGCGCGTCGTCCAGGCAGGTCGGCGACGGGTCCGGCTGCGGCGCCTCGACGGCGGGCAGGGCGGGCGGCGGCAGGCTGACAGCGGTCACGCTGTCTTCGTACCGCACCCGGCGGGCCGCCCTCCCGCCGACCCTCCGGGCCGTGACGCGGACCAGCGGCGGGGTGCCGTCGTGCCCGGCGTACGAGGGCGAACCGGTCATCCTGACAGACGCGACGACCGCTTCCGGAGGGACCCCGGATTAGTACGTGCAATCCGGGGGCCGATCAGGGACGATGGGCGCACGGACGTCGGTGATCCGGCCGGCGTCGGCCGTGGTGGGTCGCCGTGCCCGTTGACGGTCGGCGGTGGTGGGCAGGAGCCGCTGAACCGGAAGGGTGACCACGATGCCTGACATACGACCCACGGTGGGCTCCGGTGCGCTGGTCCTCAATGCCACCTACGAGCCGCTGTGTGTCGTGTCCGTGCGTCGTGCCGCAATCCTCGTGCTCTCCGCCAAGGCGGTCTGCGTCGCCGACGGCGACGGCGTCCTGCACAGCGCGCGCAACGCGCTGCCGGTGCCGTCGGTCGTCCGGCTCACCCGCTTCGTGCGGGTGCCCTACCGCACCCACGTCGGCCTCTCGCGCCGGGCGATCTTCGCCCGGGACGGCTGGCGCTGCGCCTACTGCCGGGGGCCCGCCGAGACCATCGACCACGTCTTCCCCCGCAGCCGTGGGGGCCGGCACGCCTGGGAGAACGTGGTCGCCGCCTGCGCCCGGTGCAACCACACCAAAGGCGACAAGACGCCCGCCGAGCTGGGTTGGCGGCTGCACGCGCTGCCGGCCGCGCCGAAGGGCGCCGCGTGGCGGGTGCTCGGCCACCGCGCGCCCGACCCGCGCTGGGCCGACTGGCTCGACCTGCGCGAGCCCGAGGCCGCCTGACCCGCCCTCGCGCGAGCACCGAGGCCGCCCGACGCCGCTGTCTCGTCCCGGGCGAGCGCCGAGGCCGTCCGACGCGGCCGTCCCGTCCCGGGCGAGCGCCGGCCGAGACCATCTGACCTCGCCGCCCCGCTCCGCGCGTGGGCCGAGCGGGCGCGCCGGGTGGGTCACGCGGTGCGGGCCTTGACCAGGGACGCGAAGACCACCACGTTGTCGGCGTAGCCGGTCTCCCCGCCCACCCAGCGCCCGCCGCAGGTGATCAGGCGCAACCGGGGACGGCTGAAGTCGCCGAACACCTCGTCGACGGGCAGCCGCTCCTTGTCGAAGCGCTCGACCGAGTCCACCTCGAAGACCGCCACCGAGCGGTCGGAGCGGGTGACCTCGATGCGGTCGCCCTCGCGCAGGTCCCGCAGCTTGTGGAAGACCGCCGGCCCGGTCGTGGTGTCGACGTGCCCGACGATGACGGCGGGGCCGTACTGGCCGGGGGTGGGGCCCTGGTCGTACCAGCCGGCCTCCTGGGCGCGGGCGGCGTCCGGCACCGCGATGCTGCCGTCCGGGGCGATCCCGACGCCGTGCACGCGTGCCCGGACGTCGATCGGGTCGATGGCGATGTCGACGGGGCGGCTGGCGGGCAGCACCGGGAACTTCTTCGGCGGTGGCCGCAGCCCCGCGATGAACCGGTCCGGCAGCACGCTCACCCCGGCGACCCGCTCCACCGCGAACATCGCGATGATCAGCACCATCAGCGTCCCGATCACGAGGACCGGGAACCCGGGACCCCGGCCGGGCCCCACCCGGCGGCGGCCGGCCGGCACCCACCGGCGCCGGGGCCGGGCGGGCAGCGGCCCGGTCGCCGGGTCGGTGGTGGCGACGCTGGCCGACACCGCCTCCCCGGCCACCCGGCGCAGCCGGCGGGCGGCGGCGAGCGTGCCCCGGCGGGACGCCCGCAGCGCCCGCCGGGTGGTCGCCCGGAACCGGCCCGGATCGGACCGCCCGGTGCGCCTGTGGGAGCCGGCCATGGCGACGGCGGGTCAGGAACCGGTACCGGTCCGACGACGGTTGCCGAGGAATCCGAAGCCGACGGCCAGGGCCACCGCGGCGAGCCCGCCCACCAGCAGCATCGAGCCGGTGCCCGTGCCGCCGGCGGTGCCGCCGCCACCGGTGGCCGGCCCCTTGCTGGGCTGCTCCATGTTCAGCACGGTGAGCGTCGTCGTCGCGGTGTTGCCGTTGTCACAGCGCAGGTCCACCGGGTAGTCCCCGGGATCCTTGCTGCCCGGGATGGTGACCTGCCCGGTCAGGAAGCCGTTGTCGGGCCGGAGCACCACCCGCCCGAACGCGTCCGATTGCACGGTCGCCTGGCGGTTGTTGGCGTTGTCGCAACTGGCACGGATGCTGACCCGGGTGCCGGCCTGCGCGCTGTTGGGCACCACCTCGACGAAGGTGTTCTCCCCGGCCCGCGCGGGCGCGACGGTCATCAGGACGAACGCCCCGACCAGGGCCAACACGGACAGGACGCTGGTCAGGGCACGTGTGAACGCTGTGAGCACCGGCATGATCCCCCCTTCCGGTGACGATCACCGGAATCCTCCCCGGGCAACAGCGCCTGCTTTCCCGCTGGCCCGGGGGCAAACCCGGATCGCGGTCAGCGGGGGCGGGAGGAGGAGGGCAGCGGGGTGACGGGGTGCCAGTCCAGCGGGGTGGACAGGACCATCGTGCTCGACGGCTGGCCGTACGGGGCGAGGCGGTCGATGACGGCCTCGAACTCCCCGATCGACCCGGCCGCCACCTTCAGCATGCTGCACGCGTCGCCCGTGATGCGGTGGATCTCCAGGATCTCCGGCCATCCGGCCACGTCGGGGTCGTGCAGGATGCAGCGCGAGCCGTAGCAGGACATCCGGATCAGCGCGACCACCGTGCGGCCGGCCCGGGTCAGGTCGACGTGGGCGTGGTAGCCCGTGATGATCCCGGCCTCCTCCAGCCGGCGCACCCGCTCGGCCACGGCCGGCGGCGACAGGTGCACCCGCCGGGACAGCTCGCTGAAGGAGAGGCGCGCGTCGGCCTGCAGTTCCCGCAGCAGCGCCCAGTCCATGTCGTCCATGAGGCGACCTTACTTTCCCGAAGCCCAATCGCGCTCACACCTTTCGCGGCGCAGGTCGTTTGCCCTCAGCGCCGTTGATCCGGCATTCCATCCGGCCGTTCCGCCGCGGGATCATGTCGGTCACCCGGCTCGGCCGACGGCCGCGCACCCGATGAGAGCAGAGGAGGAGCGGTGGAGCAGACGGACCTGCGGGCGCCCACCCGGGCGGCGGTACGCCCGGTCACCCCACGGCAGCGCGCGGCCCGCGCGGCCCGCAACGGCGGCGAGCCGACCCTGGAGTTCGCCGAGCGGGTGCCGTACGACGCGTACGTGCAGGCCAGCACCCTGCACCGGTTGCAGCGGCCGCTGAGCGACGACCCCGGCGAGATGTCCTTCCTGATGGTCAGCCAGATCATGGAGCTGTACTTCGGGCTGACCTGCCACGAGCTGCGCGAGACCCAGCGGCTGCTGCGCGCCGACCGCGTCTGGGACGCGCTGGCCCCGCTGCGTCGCGCCGCGCTGCACCTGGAGGCGCTCAACGCCGCCTGGAAGGGGCTGCGCTGGATGACCCCGGCCGACTTCAACCGGTTCCGCAATCTGCTGGGCGAGGGCTCCGGTTTCCAGTCGGCGATGTACCGGCACCTGGAGTTCCTGCTCGGCCTCCGGGACTCCGCGCTGATCCGGCCGTTCCGCCGGCAGACCGACGTGTACGCCGAACTGCGCGCCACCCTGGCGGCGCCGAGCGTCTGGGACGACGTGCTCGCGCTGCTCGCCCGGCACGGCCACGACCTGCCGGCCGAGCTGCTCGACCGGGACGTCGCGGTCGAGCACGAGCCGCACGCCGCGGTCGAGGGGGCCTGGGTGCGGATCTACGCCGCGCCGGGGCCCGACAACCACCTGCGGATGCTGGGCGAGGCGCTCACCGAGGTCGCCGAGCAGTTCGGCGACTGGCGGCAGCACCACGTCAAGGCGGTGCAGCGCACAATGGGCGCGAAGGTCGGCAGCGGCGGCTCCGCCGGACTGGCGTGGCTGCAGCGCAGCATGGCCCGGGTGGTCTTCCCCGAGCTGTGGTCGGCCCGGACCGCGATGTGACCGGAGAGCGAGACACCCCGATGAGCACCCCTCCAACCGAGTCGTGGCGGTCGGCCGCCGGTGAGGCCGAGGCGCGCCGCCGCGACGACGCCGACCCCGGGCACCGCCACCTGTTCCACGTGCCGTCGGCCGACGGCGGGCGCTACCCGGAGGCGGCGTACCTGGCCGGCAACTCCCTCGGCCTGCAACCGCGGGCCACCCGCGGCGAACTCCTCGCCGACCTAGACGCGTGGAGCCGGCTGGGCGTCGAGGGCCACCTGGAGGCGGAACGCCCCTGGCTGCCGTACCACGAGCTGCTGACGGCGCCCGCCGCGCGACTGGTCGGCGCGGCCCCGGCCGAGGTCGTGGTGATGAACTCCCTGACGGTCAACCTGCACCTGCTGATGGTCAGCTTCTACCGGCCGGCCGGGGAGCGCACCCGGATCGTCATCGAGGACAGCGCCTTCCCCTCGGACAGCTACGCCGTGCGCAGCCAGGCCCGCTTCCACGGCCTCGACCCGGACGCCACGGTCGTGCGGCTGCGCCCGCGCGACGGCGAGGACACCCTGCGCACCGAGGACGTGACCGACTACCTGGCCGCCGAGGGCGACCGCGTGGCGCTGGTGCTGCTCGGCGGGGTCAACTACCTCACCGGCGAGCTGATGGACATCCCGACGATCACCGCCGCCGGCCGGGCGGCCGGCGCCGTGGTCGGCTGGGACCTGGCGCACGCCGCCGGCAACGTGCCGCTCGCGCTGCACGACTGGGACGTGGACTTCGCCGCCTGGTGCTCCTACAAGTACCTCAACTCCGGGCCGGGCGCGCTGGCCGGGGTGTTCGTCCACGAGCGGCACCTCGGTGACCCGGGCCTGCCCCGCTTCGAGGGCTGGTGGAGCACCGACGCGGCGACCCGGTTCGAGATGACCCCGGTCTCCCGGCCGCCGGCCACGGTGGAGGCCTGGCAGGTGTCCAACCCGCCGATCTTCGCGATGGGCCCGGTGCGGACGTCGCTGGAGCTGTTCGACTCCGTCGGCATGCCGGCGCTGCGCGAGCGCAGCCTCCGGCTCACCGGCTACCTGGCGGGGCTGCTCGACGAGGTGACCGCCGACCGCCCGCTGACCGTGGTCACCCCGCGCGACCCCGCGCGGCGGGGCTGCCAGCTCTCGGTGCGCATCGGCACGGGCAGCGCCGCCGGGCTGGCCAAGCGGCTGCGCCACGAGCACGGCGTGATCGCCGACGCCCGGGAGCCGGACATCGTGCGGTTTGCCCCGGTGCCGCTCTACTCCACGTTCCACGACTGCTGGCGGGTCGCCGACGCGCTGGCCGCCACGGTGGAGGTGACCCGATGACGGGCGAGCGCGACGAGATCGCGGTCGTCGGCGCCGGCCTGGCCGGCTGCCTGCTGGCCTGCTTCCTGGCCCGCCGCGGCTACCCGGTGGCGCTCTACGAGCGGCGGCCCGACCCGCGTACCGGCACCGTCGAGCGGGGCCGCTCGATCAACCTGGCGCTCTCCGAGCGGGGCCTGGACGCGTTGCGCCGCATCGGCCTCGACGGGCAGGTGCTGGCGGACGCGCTGCCGATGCGCGGCCGGATGATCCACCCGGTCGCCGGCGAGCCGCAGTTCCAGTCGTACAGCGCCTCCGGCGACCGGGCGATCAACTCGATCAGCCGGGGCGCGCTGAACAACGCCCTGCTGGACGCGGCGACCGCCCTGCCCGGGGTGCGGGTCGCCTTCGACCACCGGCTCGTCGGGCTCGACCCGGCCACCGGCGAGATGACCTTCGAGACGCCGCGGGGCAAGGTCGCGGCCACCGCGTCGGTCGTCCTCGGCGCCGACGGCGCCGGCTCGGCGGTGCGCGGGCAGTTGCTGGCGTACGGGCTGCTGACCGAGAGCCTGGACTTCCTCGACTACGGCTACAAGGAGCTGACGATCCCCCCGCTGGGTGGGGACTTCGCCCTCGACCCGGACGCGCTGCACATCTGGCCGCGCGGCACCTCGATGATGATCGCGCTGCCGAACCCGGACCGCTCGTTCACCTGCACGCTCTTCTGGCCCACCCACGGCACCGCCAGCTTCGCGTCGCTGGGCAGCCCGGCGGCCATCGAGCGGCACTTCGCCGAGCACTACCCGGACCTGCCGCCGCTCGCCCCGAACCTGGTCGACGACTACCAGCACAACCCGGTGGGCGTGCTCGGCACCGTCCGCTGCACGCCCTGGCAGGCCAACGGGCGGGTCGGCCTGCTCGGCGACGCCGCGCACGCCATCGTCCCGTTCTACGGCCAGGGCGCGAACTGCGCGTTCGAGGACGTGGTCGAGCTGGACCGGTGCCTGGCGGAGTGCGCCGACGACTGGTCGGCGGCGCTGCCGCTGTTCCAGGAGCGCCGGCAGGCCAACGCCGAGGCGATCGCGCGGATGGCGCTGGCCAACTTCGTGGAGATGCGCGACAAGGTGGCCTCCCCGCTGTTCCAGGCCGGCCGGAAGGTCGAGCACGCCCTGGAACGGGCGCTGCCGGGCCGGTACGTTTCCCGGTACGAGCTGGTGTCCTTCTCGACCACCCCGTACGCCGAGGTGGTCCGGCGCGTCCGCAGGCAGCACCGGCTGCTCGCGGCGGTGGCCGGCGGCGCGGCGGCCCTGCTGGCCGGCGCGGTCGGCGTGGCGATCAACCGAGGGAGGCGTCGATGACCGTCACCTGGGACCCCCGGCTGATGGCCGGGCGGGCGCCCGACGGCCCGGGTCTGCTGCGCAACTTCGTCGGCGGCGAGTTCGTCGAGGCCGGGCGCCGGTTCACCAAGCGCAGCCCGGTCACCGGCGAGCCGGTGTTCGAGGTCGCGGAGGCCGACCGGGCGTGCGTGGACGACGCGGTGGCCGCCGCGCGGGCCGCGCTGCGCGGGCCGTGGGGCCGGATGGGGGAGCGCGAGCGGGCCGAGGTGCTGCGCCGGGTCGCCGACGAGCTGGAGCGCCGCTTCGACGACCTGGTCACCGCCGAGGTCGCCGACACCGGCAAGGCCATCTCGCAGGCGCGGACGCTGGACATCCCGCGCGGGGCGGCGAACTTCCGCGCCTTCGCCGAGATCGTGGCGACCGCGCCGACGGAGTCCTTCACCACGGTCACCCCGACCGGCGGCCGGGCGCTGAACTACGCGGTCCGCAAGCCGGTCGGCGTGGTCGCGGTGATCGTGCCCTGGAACCTGCCGCTGCTGCTGCTCACCTGGAAGGTCGCCCCGGCCCTGGCCTGCGGCGACACGGTGGTGGTGAAACCCAGCGAGGAGACCCCCGCCTCGGCGACCCTGCTCGCCGAGGTGATGGCCGCCGCCGGCGTGCCCGACGGCGTGTTCAACCTGGTGCACGGCTTCGGGCCCGACTCGGCCGGGGAGTTCCTCACCCGTCACCCCGGGGTCGACGCGATCACCTTCACCGGCGAGTCGGCCACCGGCGGTGCCATCATGCGGGCCGCCGCCGACGGCGTGAAGGCCGTCTCCTTCGAGCTGGGCGGCAAGAACGCCGGGCTGGTCTTCGCCGACGCCGACCTCGACGCGGCCGTGGCCGGCTCGGTGCGCTCCAGCTTCACCAACGGCGGGCAGGTGTGCCTCTGCACCGAACGCATCTACGTGCAGCGCCCGGTGTTCGAGGAGTTCACCGCCCGGCTGGCGAAGCGGGCCGGGGAACTGCCGTTCGGCTGGCCGACCGACGAGGCCACCGTCAACATGCCGCTGATCTCGCACCAGCACCGGGCCAAGGTGCTCGGCCACTACGAGCTGGCCCGCACCGAGGGCGCCGAGGTGCTCGCCGGGGGCGGCGCGCCGGCCTTCGGCGACGCCCGCGACGGCGGCGCGTACGTGCAGCCGACGGTGCTGACCGGGCTGGGCCCGGACGCCCGCACCAACCGCGAGGAGATCTTCGGCCCGGTGGTGCACGTCGCCCCGTTCGACGACGAGGAGGAGGCTTACGCGCTGGCCAACGGCACCGAGTACGGCCTCGCGGCGACGGTGTGGACCCGCGACGTCGGGCGGGCGCACCGGGCCGGCGCCCGGCTCGACGCCGGCATCGTCTGGGTCAACACCTGGTTCCTGCGCGACCTGCGTACCCCGTTCGGCGGGGTGAAGGCGTCGGGGATCGGGCGCGAGGGCGGCGTGCACTCCCTCGACTTCTATTCCGAACTGACGAACGTCTGCGTGGACCTGACATGAGCGAGCGGATCGACAGGCGCGGCGCGGGGCGGCCTCGTGGCGGCTGCGCGCGCGGCGAGGAGCGGACATGAGCGTCGACTACGAGGCGGCGGCCAGGGAACTTCTCGACGCGCGGGAGAGCGGCAAGCCCTGCCCGCCGCTGCGCGGGCGGCTGCTGCCCGAGGGGGACGTCACCTCGGCGTACGTCGTCCAGCAGCTCCAGGTGCGACAGTGGCTGCGGCGGGGCGACCGCCGGGTCGGCGCCAAGATCGGCCTGACGTCGCGGGCGGTGCAGGAGAGCTTCGGCGTCTTCCAGCCCGACTTCGGGGTGCTGACCGACGCGATGGCGGTGCCCGACGGCGCCGAGGTGGCCGTCGACCGGCTGCTCCAGCCCAGGGTGGAGGCGGAGGTCGCGTTCGTGCTCGGCGCGGACCTGCCCGACGAGCGGATCACCACCGCCGACCTCGTCCGCGCGGTCGACCACGTGCTGCCGGCGATCGAGATCGTCGACTCGCGGATCGCCGGCTGGGACATCTCCATCGTGGACACCGTCGCCGACAACGCCTCCAGTGGCCTGTTCGTGCTCGGCACCGCGCCGCGCCGGCTCGCCGACGTGGACCTGCGGCTGTGCGGGATGGTCCTCGAACACGCCGGGGAACCGGTGTCGGTCGGCGCGGGCGCGGCCTGCCTGGGCAACCCGCTGCACGCGCTGGAGTGGCTGGCGCGGACGACGGCCCGCTCCGGCGACCCGCTGCGCGCGGGCGACGTGGTGCTCTCCGGGGCGCTCGGCCCGATGGTGCCGGTGACCCCGGGCGCGGCGTACGAGGCGCGGATCTCCGGCCTCGGGTCGGTCCGGACGTGTTTCTCTCAGGAGGCGTCATGAGTGTCGGGGTGGCGGTGATCGGGTCGGGCAACATCGGCACCGATCTGATGATCAAGGTGCTGCGGTTGAGTGACCGTCTGCGCATGGTGGCGATGGCCGGCATCGACCCTGCCTCCGACGGCCTGGCCCGGGCCCGGCGTCTCGGCGTGGCGACCACCGCCGAGGGCGTCGACGGGCTGGTCGCGATGCCCGAGTTCGCCGACGTGGAGCTGGTCTTCGACGCCACCTCGGCCGGGGCGCACCGGCACAACGACGCCGTGCTGCGCGCGCACGGGCGCACCGTGGTCGACCTGACTCCCGCCGCGATCGGCCCGTACGTGGTGCCGCCGGTCAACCTCGACGAGCACCTGCGCGAGCGCAACGTGAACATGGTGACCTGCGGCGGCCAGGCCACCGTTCCGATCGTCGCCGCGGTCGCCCGGGTCACCCCGGTGGCGTACGGGGAGATCGTCGCCTCGATCGCCTCGAAGTCGGCCGGCCCGGGGACCCGGGCCAACATCGACGAGTTCACCGAGACCACCGCCCGGGCCATCGAGGTGGTCGGCGGCGCGGAGCGCGGCAAGGCGATCATCGTGCTGAACCCGGCCGACCCGCCGCTGCTGATGCGGGACACCGTCTACTGCCTCTGCCCGGACGACGACGCCGATCGGGTCGCGATCGCCTCCTCGGTGGCCGACATGGTGGCGGCCGTGCAGGAGTACGTCCCCGGCTACCGGCTCAAGCAGACCGTGCAGTTCGACTGGATCGACACGTACGTGCCGGCACTGGGCCGGAACCTCTTCGGGTTGCAGGTCTCGGTCTTCCTGGAGGTCTCCGGCGCCGGGCACTACCTGCCGGCGTACGCCGGGAACCTGGACATCATGACCTCGGCCGCGCTGCGCACCGCGGAGCGTCTGGTCGCCGTGCGGTCGGCGGCCGGCCGCGCCGCCGCGCCGGACGCCACGGGGGTGACCGCATGACCGACCTGTACATCCAGGACGTGACGCTGCGCGACGGCATGCACGCCGTCGCCCACCGCTACACCGTCGAGCAGGTGCGCGCCATCGCCGCCGCGCTGGACGCCGCCGGGGTGGCCGCCGTCGAGGTGGCGCACGGCGACGGGCTCGCCGGCTCCAGCGTCAACTACGGCCACGGCGCGGCCAGCGACGCCGAGTGGATCTCGGCGGCGGCCGAGGTGATGACGAACGCGAAGCTGACCACCCTGCTGCTGCCCGGCATCGGCACCATCGCCGACCTGAGGGCGGCGAAGGCGCTCGGGGTGACGAGCGTGCGGATCGCCACGCACTGCACCGAGGCGGACATCTCCGCCCAGCACATCTCCTGGGCCCGGGAGAACGGCATGGACGTCTCCGGCTTCCTGATGATGTCGCACATGAACGACCCGGCCGGGCTGGCCGCGCAGGCCAAGCTCATGGAGTCGTACGGCGCGCACTGCGTCTACGTCACCGACTCCGGCGGCCGGCTGCTGATGTCCGACGTGGCGGAGCGCGTCGACGCGTACCGGCAGGTGCTGGAGCCGCAGACGCAGATCGGCATCCACGCGCACCACAACCTGTCGCTGGGGGTGGCCAACAGCGTGGTCGCGGTCGAGCACGGCCGGATCCTCGGCGACGGGCCGGTCGGCTCGCCGCACGGCCGGACGGTGCGGGTGGACGCCTCGCTGGCGGGGCAGGGCGCCGGGGCCGGCAACGCGCCGCTGGAGGTCTTCGTCGCGGTTGCCGAGCTGCACGGCTGGAAGCACGGCTGCGACGTCTTCGCGCTGATGGACGCCGCCGACGACATCGTCCGGCCGTTGCAGGACCGGCCCGTGCAGGTCGACCGGGAGACGCTCTCGCTCGGCTACGCCGGGGTCTACTCCAGCTTCCTGCGGCACGCCGAGCGGGCCTCGGCGAAGTACGGCGTGGACGTCCGGTCGATCCTGGTGGAGCTGGGCCGGCGCCGGATGGTCGGCGGACAGGAGGACATGATCGTCGACGTGGCGTTGGACCTCGCCAGCAAGGGGGAATCGCTGTGAGCGCGAGGAGTGAGCCGGTTCTGCGAGCCCCGCGGTCGCGAACGAAGGTGGCACGGTGATCGGGCCGGACACGGCGGGGATCGCCGAGCGGCTGGACGCGGCGGCCGGCACCGCCACCGCCATTCCGCAACTGGCCGTCGAGACCGGCCTGGACGTCGACGCCGCGTACGCGGTGCAGACCGCGCTGCTGCAGCGCCGGATCGACCGGGGCGAGCGGCTGGTCGGGCTCAAGATGGGGCTGACCAGCCGGGCGAAGATGGCCCAGGTCGGCGTGGACGAGGTGATCTGGGGCCGGCTCACCGACGCCATGCGGGTGCCCGACGGCGGCGTGGTCGACGTCGGCGACCACATCCACCCCCGGGTCGAGCCGGAGGTGGCGTTCCTGCTGGACCGGCTTCCCGAGCCCGGCGAGCCCGTCGGCGACTTCACCGACGCGGTCCGGGCCGTCGCCCCGGCCCTCGAGGTGATCGACTCCCGGTACGCGAACTTCACCTTCTCGCTGCCCGACGTGGTCGCCGACAACACGTCGGCCGCCGCGTTCGTGGTCGGGCCGTGGTGCCCGGTGCCGGACGGGCTGGACAACCTGGGCGTGCTGCTGGAGGTCGACGGCCGGGTGGCCCAGGTCGGTTCGACCGCCGCCATCCTCGGCGACCCGCGCCGGGCGCTCGACGAGGGCATCCGGCTCGCCGGTCGGCACGGGGTGCGGCTGCGCTCCGGGTGGGTGTTCCTGGCCGGCGCGGCCACCGCCGCCGTGCCGCTGCGTCCCGGCGCCCACGTCCGGGCCGTCGTCGAGAAGCTCGGCACGGCGTCGCTGCGGGCGTCGTCGTGAGCGGGGTGAGGGGTTCCGGGCAGCCCACCCGGCTCCGGGCGGTCAGGCTTGATCCCTGCGCCGGGCTGGCTGCCCGGAACCCCGTCGTGGTCACCGTCCGCGCGTCCCTGCCGGGTGGTTCGCGGTGAGCGGCGAGGCGCGCGTGGTGGCGGGGAAGGCCGTGCCGCGCGGGGCGTTTCCGCACGTCAAGGTGGCCGGCGGGTTCGTGTTCGTCTCCGGTACGTCGTCGCGGCGGCCGGACAACAGCTTCGCCGGTGTCGAGGTGGACGAGTTCGGCACCACCAACCTGGACATCCGGGCGCAGACCCGGGCCGTGATCGAGAACATCCGGGACCTGCTGCGGTCGGTCGGCGCGGACCTCACCGACCTCGTGCAGGTCACCTCGTACCTGGTGAACATGAACGACTTCGGCGGTTACAACGAGGTGTGGGCCGAGTTCTTCGACGCCACCGGGCCGACCCGCACCACGGTCGCCGTGCACCAGCTGCCGCACCCGCACCTGCTCATCGAGATTCAGGCCGTGGCCCTTCTCCCCTCAGGAGGTCAGTCGTGAGTGAGATCGCCGAGCCGTTCAGCTTTCCGGGGTGGATCGCGGAGAACCAGCACCTGCTGAAGCCGCCGGTCGGCAACAAGGAGATGTTCCCGGGCGGGGACGACTTCATCGTGATGGTCGTGGGTGGGCCCAACCAGCGCACCGACTTCCACGTCGACCCGTACGAGGAGTTCTTCTACCAGGTCAAGGGCAACATGCACATCAACCTGATGCTCCCGGAGGGGCCGCGTACGGTGCACGTGCGCGAGGGTCAGATGTGGATGCTGCCGCGCAACACCCCGCACTCGCCGCAGCGCCCCGAGGCCGGCTCGATCGGCGTGGTCGTGGAGCGGGTCCGCGAGGAGGGCACGCTGGAGAAGTTCCAGTGGTACTGCCCCGGGTGCGGGCACAAGGTGCACGAGGTCGAGTTGCAGGTCCGGGACATCGCCGCCGACCTGCCCCCGGTCTTCCAGGCGTTCTACGCCGACGAGGCCGCCCGCACCTGTGCCAACTGCGGCGCGCTGCACCCGGGCAAGGGCTGATGCCCGCCGGGTCCGAACCGGCGCGGCTTCCGGTGGTCGACGTGCACACGCACGTCGTACCGAAGGGATGGCCGGACCTCGCCGCGGCGTGCGGCGGGTCCGGCTGGCCCTGGCTGCGGGTCGACTCCGAGCGGGCGGCCATGATCATGGTGGGGGAGACCGAGTTCCGCCCGGTCGGCGCGGAGTGCTGGGACGCGCCGACGCGCCTCGGGGACATGGACGCCGACGGCGTGGACGTGCAGGTCGTCTCGCCCACCCCGGTCTTCTTCAGCTACGACCGCCCCGCCGACCAGGCGGTGCGGGTGGCGCGGATCTTCAACGACCTGACGCTGGAGGTCACCGCCGCCGGTGGCGACCGGCTGGTGCCGTTCTGCCAGGTGCCGTTGCAGGACCCGGACGCGGCCTGCGCGGAGCTGGACCGCTGTCTCGCCGCCGGGCACGCCGGGGTGGAGATCGGCAACCACGTCGGCGACCGCGACCTGGACGACGCCGGCATCGTGCAGTTCCTGACGCACTGCGCCGAGGTGGGCGCGCCGGTCTTCGTGCACCCGTGGGACATGCCGGGCGGCCCCCGGCTGGACCGGTGGATGGCCCGCTGGCTCGCCGGGATGCCCGCCGAGACGCACCTGTCGGTGCTGGCGCTGATCCTCGGCGGCGTCTTCGACCGGGTGCCCGACACGCTGCGGATCTGCTTCGCGCACGGCGGTGGCAGCTTCCCGTTCTGGCTGGGCCGCGCCGACAACGCCTGGCACCGCCGGGGCGACCTGGTACGCGGCGCCTCCACCGCCCCGCCCAGCTCCTACGTCGACCGGTTCCGCGTCGACTCGGTGGTCTTCTCCCCGCCGGCGCTGCGGCTGCTCGTCGACACGATGGGCGTCGAGGGGGTGCTGCTCGGCAGCGACTACCCGTACCCGCTGGGGGAGCGGCCGGTCGGCCGGGTGGTGCGCGAGGCGGACTTCCTCACCGCCGAGCAGCGCGGCATGCTGCTCGGCGGCAACGCCCTGGGCTTCCTCGGCGCCCGCCCCTGACGCGCGCCCGCCGGGCCGGGCCGTCGGGCGGGGCGGGGTCCGGAGCCGTCGCGGCCCCCGGTGTGCGCGACGGCTCCGGGGCGTGGGTTCAGGAGTGCGGGCAGGTGTCCCGGTACTCCTCGATCGCCGAGCCGCGGGGGGCGGGGCAGAGGAACTGCTCGTAGCGGGTGTCGTCGTCGACGAACCGCTTGAGCCACGAGATGCTGTACTTCGCCACCGTCACGTTCGACGAGGTGGGCGCGGAGTGGCTGGCGGCGTTCAGCTCCAGGTACGCCTTGTCGAGGGTGGCCGGCAGGCTGGTGTAGAACGGCTCCGAGTGCGACGACACCGGGGCCACCGTGTCGTTCTCGGCCCCGACGATCAGGGTGGGCACGCGCACCGAGGACCAGCTCTTCTGGGTGTGCCAGCCGGTCAGCGGGATCGCCGCCTGCAACGTGGGCCGGGTGCTGGCCGCCGAGAGGCTGCCTCCGCCGCCCATCGAGTGACCCATCACGGCGAGCCGGTTCCGGTCGATCCGGGTGCGCACGGCGCTGGTGTTGGTCAGGTGGTCGAGGGCGGCCAGCAGTTGGGTGCCCCGGCTGGCCGGCTGGTCGTACACCGACCGGGTGTCGATGGTGATGACGACGAAGCCCTGCGAGGCCAGGCGGGGGCCGAGCCAGGCGACGGAGGACTGGCGCGCGGTGAAGCCGGGGGAGATGGCGACCGCGCCGAAGGTGCCCTCGGCGGTGCTCGTCGGGTAGTAGATGGTGCCGCCGCCGAAGCCGCTGACGCTGCCGGCGGCGACGGTGGTCTGCGCGATGGCGAACGGGCCGCGGGTGGCCTCGATGCTGGCCACTGTGGGCGCGGGGCCCCGCTCGTACGGGTTGGCGGCGAGCGGCGCGGCCGGGGGCACGTCCCGGGCGCCGGCGGGTGCGGCGGGTGCGGCGGTCAGGCTCGCGCCGACCAGGGCGAGGGCCAGCAGCGGCCGGCCGGCGCGCGAGAGCCAGCGACGGTCCGGGCCGGGGTGGGTGGCGGGTACGGGTTGCACGGCGACGCTCCTCGCGGGGGTGGGGGCGGTGGCGGGGGTGCGGGGCCACCGGGGGACAGATCGTCATTGATCGATGTACGTCCATCTTCGGGGTGGAGCGCGGGCGGGCGGTCATCCCGATGTGGTCATGTCAGGGGGATATGCCGCCCGTGGCGCGCACGGCCGGCCGTGTCGCGCGGCGCGGCGGCGGTGCGGGCGGGCAGGATGAGGGGATGGCCGAGCCGCACGACCTCACCGCGCTGGAGCAGGCCGCCGCGATCGCCCGCGGCGAGCTGTCCAGTGTCGAGCTGGTCGAGCACCACCTGACCCGGGTCGACGCCCTCGGCGACACGGTCGGCGCGTTCGTCACGGTCACCGCCGAGCGGGCCCGCGCGGCGGCCCGCGCCGCCGACGCCGTCCCCGCCGACGGGCGCGGCCCGCTGCACGGCGTGCCGACCGCGATCAAGGACCTCACCCTCACCGCCGGGGTGCGCACCACGTTCGGCTCCGCCGCGTTCGCCGACTTCGTGCCGCCGGTGGACGCCGACGTGGTCCGCTTCATGGCGGCGGCCGGGCTGGTCAGCCTCGGCAAGACCACCACCTCCGAGCTGGGCTGCTCGCTCTACTCGGAAGGGCTGGTCGCGCCGCCGGCCCGCAACCCGTGGGACCTGGCGTACACGGCCGGGGGCTCCAGCGGCGGCGCGGCGGCCGCCGTCGCGGCCGGGCTGGTGCCGGTCGCCCAGGGCTCCGACGGCGGCGGCTCGCTGCGCATCCCCGCGTCGCTGTGCGGCCTGGTCGGCTACAAGCCCAGCCGGGGCCTCGTCTCCGGCGGTCCCGTCGGCTTCGGCGGCTACGGCCTGCCGACCAACGGCCCCGTCGGGCGGACGGTCGCCGACGTGGCGGCGCTGCTCGACGTGCTGGCCCGGCCCGTGCCCGGCGAGCCCTACCTGGCGCCCGCCCCGCCCGCCGGCGGCTGGCTCGCGGCGGCCCGGGCGGCCGAGCCCGGCCGGCTGCGCGTGGGCCGGTTCACCGCCCCGATGCTCGCCGACGAGCCGGTCCACCCCGACTGCGTCGCCGCCGTCGACCGGGCCGCCGCGCTGCTCACCGCCGCCGGTCACGAGGTGGTCGAGGTCCCCGCGCCGCTCGGGCCCGCCGTGTGGCCGCTGTTCGAGATCGTCTGGTACGTGCTGGCGCTCGCGCCCGTGCCGCCGGAGCGGGAGGGCCACCTGCTGCCGCTGACCCGCCACCTGCGGGCCCGGGGCGCCGAGATCTCCGCCGGCACCCTCACCACCACGCTCGGCGAGCTCCAGGCGCAGGTACGCCTCGGTCTGCGCCGCACCGCCGGGTGCGACCTGCTGCTCTGCCCGACCCTCGCCGCGCCGCAGGCGCCGATCGGCTGGTTCGCCGAGGGCGGCGATCCGGCGGAGGACTTCGACCGGCAACGCCGGTTCTCGCCGTACTGCGCCGTCTTCAACGTCACCGGCGATCCGTCCGTTTCGCTGCCGGTGGGCGTCACCGCCGAGGGGCTGCCCGTGGGGGTGCTGCTGACCGGCCGGTACGGCGCGGACGCGAGGCTGATCGCCACCGCTGCGCAACTGGAGAAGTCCAGTGG
This sequence comes from Micromonospora citrea, assembly GCF_900090315.1. Classification (NCBI taxonomy): domain Bacteria; kingdom Bacillati; phylum Actinomycetota; class Actinomycetes; order Micromonosporales; family Micromonosporaceae; genus Micromonospora; species Micromonospora citrea. The sequence goes on from NZ_FMHZ01000002.1 coordinate 4,887,491, forward strand.
CGGGTGGGATCGCCACCCCGCAATCTGGCGGGCCGTCGGCTCCGCTAACGTGAATGGCAGCGGAGTCGGGCGGTCGACGCCATGATCGTCCACCCGACCCGGTCGATCGAGGTCTCTTCTTCCGCCTGGGGGCGTTGGGATTGTCTGTAACCGAGACGTTGCTGGTCTTCGTCGGCATCCCGGCGGCCGCGGTGCTGGTGATCGCCGGTCTGGCGTACGCCGGCAGCCGTGGCGGCGGCGGTGGCGGCGCCAAGCGCTACCGGCCGGGCCGGCCCTTCGACTTCACTCCGGTCTGGTTCCTGGGCCGCCCGGAGCAGCTGGCCGACTCGGCCGGCACCGCGCTGGCGGCGGGCGCGCAGGCGCCGGCGCTGACCAGCCACAAGCTTGAGCGGGCCGGCATCGAGCCGCCGGCCGGTGGAACCGGAGGCGCAAGTGACCGTTGGTGAGAAGCAGACCGGCGCGGGCAACCCGCCCGAGGTGCTGGACGGGCCGTTCTCGACCCGCCAGCTGCTGCGCATCGACGAGGCCCTGCGCCTGGCCGACCAGGGCACCGGGCTGGTCTTCTCGGTGTTCGTCGGCGGCCTCGACGAGCCGGTCCGGCAGCACGCCGAGCGGCTGCACCGCCAGCTCGCCGAGCCCGACCGGTCGGTGCTGATCGCGGTGTCGCCCAACCAGCGGCAGTTGGAGATCGTCACCGGTCGGCACGCCCGCAAGCGCATCCCCGACACGTACGCCCGCCTCGCCGCCCTCTCGATGGTGGCGGCCTTCGGCGGTGGCGACCTCGCCGGCGGCATCATCAACGGCCTCGACCAGCTCGCCAGCCACGCCGGCCAGGGCTGACCCCGACCCGTACGACGACGACACCCGGTCCGCCTCGGCGGGCCGGGTGTCGTCTTTTCGCGGCCGGCGACGCCCACGGCCCCGATGCGGCGGGGCCGGCCGCGGGCTTCCGCCCGCGCCGGCCCCGGCCGCATACTCCCGGTCAGGCGCTCTGGCTGTCCTTCGCGCGGGCGGCGAGGGCGCGGACGACGCCGTCGCGGCCCTCGGCGACCAGCCGGCGCAGCGACGCCGGGTGACCCTCGCCGGCCAGCCACGCGTCGGTGGCGGCCACCGTCTCGTCGTCCACCAGGTAGGCCGGGTACGCCTGCTGCGCGAACTCCTGCGCCGGCTCGCTGTCCCGGCCGGCCCAGACCTGGCCCACCACGGCGAAGTACTTCTCCCGGTACGGCGCGACCAGCTCGACCTGCGCGGGGTGGACGAAGCCCTGCAGCAACGCCCGGTGCCGCCAGTTCGGCAGCGCCTCCGGGCCGGTCAGCAGCGCCCACACGGCGGCCTTGTTCTCCGCCGTCGGCACCAGCGCGTGCGCGTGCGCGGCCTTCCGGTCGCCGCTGGCCGTCCGGTCCGTGGCCAGCTCCGCCTCGATCTCGTCGGGGCCGGCCGCGCCGTTGGCGACCAGCGCCTGCAGCACCGTCCAGCGCAGCTCGGTGTCGATGGTCAGGCCGGCCGGGACGCCGGTGCCGGCCAGCCAGCCGCGCAGCGCCGCCAGGTCCTCGGCGGAGCGGGCCGCCGAGGCGTACCCCCGCGCCCAGGCGAGCTGGAAGCCGCTGCCCGGTTCCGCGGCGGCCAGCGCCGTGCGGGCGGTGCGGGCCAGCTCCGCCCAGCCGGTCGGCGCCCAGGCCGGGTCGGCGTAGTAGGTGAGCGTGGTGGTGGCCTGCCGCAGCGTCGCCGTGACCAGGTTGATGTCGGTCTCGGCGGGCAGCCCGGCCAGCACCAGCGCCACGTAGTCGCGGGCGGCCAGCTCGGCGTCCCGGGTCATGTCCCAGGCGGCCGTCCAGCACAGCGCGCGGGCCAGCGACGACTCGAGCCCGGCGATGTGCTGCACCACGGTGGACATCGACCCCACGTCCAGCCGCAGCTTGGCGTAGGTGAGGTCGTCGTCGTTGAGCAGCAGCACGTCGGCGGCGCGGACGCCGCGCAGCTCGGTCAGCTCCGTCCGGTCGCCGGCGACGTCCACCTCGACGCGCTCGCGGCGGACGAGCCGGCCGTCGGTCAGGTCGTAGAGGCCGACGCCGATCCGGTGCGTGCGCAGCGTCGGGTGCGCCGCCGGCGCCTCCTGGCGCACCACGACGCTCTCGTAGGTGCCGTCGGCGCCGACCGCCACCACCGGCCGCAGCGTGTTGACCTGCGCGGTCTCCAGCCACTGCGCGGCGAACTTGCGCAGCTCCCGGCCGGAGGCGGCCTCCAGCTCGGAGAGCAGGTCGTCGAAGGTGGCGTTGCCCCACGCGTGCTTGCCGAAGTAGGCCCGCAGCCCGGCCAGGAACGGCTCCTCGCCCACGTACGCGACCAGCTGCTTGAGCACGCTGGCGCCCTTGGCGTAGGTGATGCCGTCGAAGTTGACCTCGACGGCCTCCAGGTCCGGCATCTCGCAGTAGACCGGGTGGGTGGAGGAGAGCTGGTCCTGCCGGTAGCCCCAGTTCTTGCGGATCGACAGGAAGGTCGTCCACGCCTCGGAGAAGCGGGTGGCGTGGGTGTTGCACCAGTGGCTGGCCCACTCGGCGAACGACTCGTTCAGCCACAGGTCGTTCCACCAACGCATGGTCACCAGGTCGCCGAACCACATGTGGGCCAGCTCGTGCAGGATCGTGTTGGCCCGCTGCTCGTACTCGAAGTCGGTGACCTGGGACCGGAAGATGTAGTGCGCCTCGGCGTGGGTGACGCAGCCGAAGTTCTCCATCGCGCCGGCGTTGAAGTCGGGCACCCAGAGCTGGTCGTACTTGGGCAGCGGGTAGCGCACGCCGAACTGCTCGTGGAAGAAGTCGAAGCCCTGCTTGGTGATCAGGAACAGGTCGTCGGAGTCCATGTACTGCGCCATCGAGGCCCGGCAGTACGCACCCAGGTCGATGCCGTCGTGGCTGTCGCGCACCTCGTGGTACGGCCCGGCGCAGAGGGCGGTGATGTAGGTGCTCATCCGCACCGAGGTGGCGAAGTGCACGGTCTTGAGGCCCTCGCCGGCCGCCTCCTCGCGCTCCACCGGCATGTTGGAGACCACCTTCCAGTGGTCCGGAACGGTGGCGTGCCAGGTGTAGACGCTCTTCAGGTCGGGCTGGTCGAAGCAGGCGAAGACGCGCTGGGCGTCGGCCGTCTCGAACTGGCTGTAGAGGTAGGTCTCGCCGTCGACCGGGTCGACGGTGCGGTGCAGGCCCTGCCCGCTGTTCGAGTACGCGAAGTCCGCGTCGACCACCAGCGTGTTCTCGCTGGCCAGCCCGGTCAGCGTGAGCCCCTTCTCGGCCGACCAGTCGCCGAGGTCCACCGGGGCGCCGTTCAGGGTCGCGGATCGTACCGAGTCGGCGGCGACCTCGATGAACGTGCTCGCGCCGGGCTCGGTGCACCGGAACCGGACCTCGGTGGTCGATCGGAAGGTGCGACCCTCGGCCGCCCGCACGGCGGTCGAGAGGTCCAGACTGATGTCGTACCCGGTCACGTCGAGCAGGCGGGCCCGCTCGGTGGCCTCGACCTGCGTCAGGTTGCGCACTCCCGGCACTGTTCGTCTCCATCCCGTCTCGCCGTACGCCTCGTTGGCGTCGTCACCGACCGCTCGTGACGGCCGGATTCGAGTCTTCCATGCACGAACACCCCGCGGTGGGCGAGGTCACGCTCTCATTCCGGTGCCGGTCGATGCCCGCCGGGGTGAAGATCGCAGCATGGCGCCAGAGGCCGGCGCCCTGGTCGTGAAGGGATCCATCGTGAGCGAGCGTGTCGCCGTAGACATGTGGTTCGACCCCATCTGCCCGTGGGCGTGGATCACCTCCCGCTGGCTGCTGGAGGTCGAGCAGGTCCGGGAGGTGGACGTCCGCTTCCACGTGATGAGCCTGTCGGTGCTCAACGAGGGCCGGGAGCTGCCCGAGCAGTACCAGGAGCTGATGCGTACGGGCTGGGGCCCGGTGCGGGTCTGCGTCGCGGTGGAGCAGCGGTACGGCCGCGACGCCGTCCGCAAGCTCTACACCGCGCTGGGCACCCGGATCCACCTCGGGCAGGAGAAGCTCTCGCCGGAGCTGTTCGCGGCCGCGCTGGCCGACGCCGGGCTCGACCCGGCGCTGGCGGACGCCGCCGAGAGCGCCGGTCACGACGAGGCGCTGCGGGCCAGCCACGAGGCCGGCATGCGGCCGGTCGGCACCGACGTCGGCACCCCGGTGATCCACGCGCCCGGCCCGGACGGCGGCACGGTCGCCTTCTTCGGCCCGGTGGTCACCCCGGCCCCGAAGGGCGAGGCGGCCGGTCGGCTGTGGGACGGCGTCCTGCTGGTCGCCGGCACCCCGGGCTTCTACGAGCTCAAGCGCTCCCGGGAGCTCGGCCCCATCTTCGACTGATCCGCGTCGGCGGCCGTGCGCCGGGCCCGCACCCGACGCACGGCGCCTGCCCACGCGGCGCCGACTGCACGGCGGCATCGGTCCGCACGGTCGCACCGGCCCGCACGGCACCCCGGGCCGGCAGGGCGCTCGTCGTCGGGCGCCGCGCCGCGGCGACCTGCCGTACTCCGGCGTCACCGGGGGACCGGCGGACTCGTTCTCTTCGGTGTCCGCCGCAGCGACCCGCAGGGCCGCACCCCGCAGCTCGTGGAGGCAATCCCGATGGCCAAGCACCGTGCGTCCGCTGACGACCAGTCGACCGGGGAGGAGGTGACCGAGCGCCCGCAGCCGGCGTACTGGTCGGTCGACGACTCCCGCTGGCCGGTGGTCCGCCCCGATCTGCCCGCGCACATGGCGGACCTGCTCGCCCCGCCGATCGTGGTCGGGGTCGCCCGGGTGCCGGTCACCTCCCGGCTCACCCCGCCGCCCGAGCACCGGCGCAACGCGCCGGTCGAGCACCTGCTCGCCCCCGCCGAGCACCGGCGCAACGCCCCCGCCGAGCACCGGCCGGCGGCCGGGCCGCGGGCGGTCGTGCCCGCCGGGGCGGGCGGGTCGGGCCGGCGGTCGGCGAACGCCCCCGCGTCGGGCGGCCGGCACCGCCTGCCGGCGAAGTAGCCACTCCCGTCCGGCGCCGCTCCGGCCCGGCCGCGCTTTCACCTGATGGACGTCACGCGGGTCCGGCGACGCCGGGACCTCCGCCGCCGGTAGCGTGATCGCACATGACGGTCGTGCATCCGATCGCCCGGGCCTGGATCACCACTGGCGGCACCGGCGCGCAGAACTACGACGAGTTCGCCGACGACGCGGAGATCACCGCGATCATCGAGGCGAACCCGCACAGTGCCCTCGGCATCGAGATGCCGCACCGGGCCCCGGAAAGCCTGGGCAAGTCCTTCCTCGACGCCCTGCCCGACGCGGTGGCCCGCCTCGCCGAGGCCAAGGCCGACGGCAGCTACACCCCCGCCGAGCAGGTCGTGGTCCTCTACCGGATCAGCGCGCCGGGGGAGGAGACGGCGTACGGGCTCTGGGCCATGACCGACACCGACCAGATCTCCACCCGGGCCGACGAGCCCGGCCTGGTCATCCGCAACGAGGACGTCTTCATCGCCAAGGTGCGGGAGCGGGTGGCGCTGGCCGAGGCGCTGGGCCACCTGCTCTCGCCCGTACTCCTGCTCCAGACCGGGCGCGGCGACGAGCTGCACGCCGCGCTCGCGGCGGCGACCGACGCGGCCGGGGCGCCCGCGGCGACCGACACCGACCAGGCCGGTCGCACCCATGCCATCTGGCTGCTCGGCCCCGGCCCGCAGCAGGACGAGCTGACCGCCCTCGCGGGCGGCGGCGAGCTGGTCGTGGCCGACGGCAACCACCGCAGCCTCGCCGCGCAGACCGGCGGGCTGCCGCGCTTCCTGTCGGTGATCACCACTCCGGCGTCGGTGGCGATCCAGCCCTACAACCGTCTCGTCAGCGAGCTGACCACCACCGCCGACGAGCTGCTCGACCGGCTCCGCGCCGCCGGCGCCGAGATCACCGACCTCGACGGCCCGGTCGAGGTCCCGGCGGCCGGCGGCACCGTCCACCTCCGGCTGCCCGGCCGGGGATACGCGGTCACCCTGCCGCACGTCGGCGGCGGCCGGCTGGAGAACCTGGACCACGCGCTGGTCGAGCGGCTGCTGCTGCGCGACGCCCTCGGGCTCGACCCGGGCGACAAGCGGATCACCTACGTCGGCGGCGACTACCCGGCGAGCTGGCTGACCGGCGAGGTCGACGCGGGCCGGGCCGAGCTGGCCGTCCTGATCGCCCCGGTGACGGTGGACGACTTCGTGGCCGTCAACCTGGCGCGGGAGAAGATGCCACGCAAGAGCACCTGGTTCACGCCGAAGGCGCGCGGCGGCCTGGTGGTCGCCGAGCTGTCCCGCTGAGTTGTGACGAATCCGCCCCGGGGCGCCGCCCGCGCGGCGTCCCGGGCGCGTGCCCTGAGAGACTGCGCGGTATGCGCGTCTACCTGGGATCCGACCACGCCGGCTTCGAGTTGAAGGTGCACCTGGTCAACCACCTGACCAAGGAGGGGTACGACGTCGTCGACGTCGGCCCGCACGCCTTCGACCCGGACGACGACTACCCGGCCTTCTGCCTGCACACCGGTGACCGGGTGGTGGCGGACGCCGGCAGCCTCGGGGTGGTCATCGGCGGCTCCGGCAACGGCGAGCAGATCGCCGCGAACAAGGTGCCCGGCGTCCGGGCGGCCCTCGCCTGGAACGTCGACACCGCCCAGCTCGCCCGCGAGCACAACGACGCCAACGTCGTCGCGGTCGGCGCCCGCCAGCACACCCTGGACGAGGCGACCGCCATCGTCGAGGCGTTCCTGACCACCCCGTTCTCGGGCAACGAGCGGCACGCCCGCCGGATCGGCCAGATGGCCGACTACGAGCGCACCCGCCAGCTCCCCGACCTGCCCTGAGCCGCGGCACCGGGCGGGGCGACGCCCCGCCCGGCTCGCGGCCGCCCGAGCCACGGGCTGAGCAGCCGCGCACCGGGGGCGCGCACGGGCCGGTTCCGCCGGGCGGGCGGGTCGGCGCGGGCGCCGTCGCAACTCAGCGGCGGGGCAGGTCCTCGCGGGGGGTCCAGTTCCGGCGGATGATCACCACGCGTTCCTCGGCCCGGGCCAGGTCCTCGTCGGTGGGTCGGGCAGCGTCGCGGGCCCGCATCGCGGCGGTCACGCTGACCTGGGAGGAGCCGGAGCCGACCAGGCCGCGCAGGCCGCGATCGCCCTCGTCGCCCGGGCCGCCCCGGCGGGCGCGCGGTGGGTCGCCGCCGTCGTGCACCCCCGTGGTCGACGCCTGCGGCGCCTCGGTCGGGCCCGCGTCGCCGCCCGAGTGCCGCTGCCGGCGTCGCCGTCGCTCCACGTCCCCCATCAGCCGACCGTACCGCCCGCGACGCGCCGCCGCGGGCCCGGCCGACCGGTGCGGGATCGGCGACCGGTTTGCCGGCTGGCTACCCTCGGAACCGGACGGTGGCCGATGGTCGCCGTCGGTCCAGGGGGAGGGGACGAGATGGCCGACCAGACACAGCCGTGGGCCGAGCGCACCGTCGAGGTGCCGCCGCAGCCCGGTGTCGGGGTGCCGCCGCAGCGGGACGCGTACCGGCGGGGGGTTGCCTCGGTGGGGCAGCCCCGGACTCCGCGCACCGAACCGTTCCCCGTCGTCGAGCAGGAGCCGACCGGCACGGGCTGGCCCGGCGCGCAGGCGCCCCGGCGGCCGCTGAGCTGGCACGTCGCGCAGCTTCGGCGCGGCGGCGAGTGGAGCGCGGCGGGGGCGCTCTTCGCGTTCGTCTGCTGGGGGATCTGGGCGATCTCCGGCGGGGGCGACCTGGCCGGGCCGCTGCTGATCTTCGTGCTGAGCCTGCTGGTGGCGGCCGGCCTGTTCGCGCTGGCCCGGCTGCTCGGCCGGCTGGTGCTGGAGCGGCAGTTGGGTCGGGTGCGGCGCAGCGCGCGCGGGGCGCACCTGGTCACCGCCGTCTTCCTGGCCGGCCTCGGGATCGCCTACCTCCAGCAGACCGAGTGGGTCGTGTCCGCCTGGAACTGGATCAGCGGCAACTGACCGTACGCCCGGGCGGGTCGGCGTGCCGCCGCCCGCCCGCGCGTCCGGTCGCGGGGTGCCGCGACCCGGTCGTTCTCCACTCCACCAGGTCGGCGGCTGCTTACCCGGCCGGCCGCGGTTCATCCGCGTCCCGGCTGGGCTGACCCGCCGGTCAGTGCTTGCCGCCGTGGCCCTCCGCGTCCGCCTTCGGGGAGGCGACCCGGGCGGCCGGGTCCTCGACGCCGGGCTCGCCGCCGTCGGGCGCGACCATCCCGTCGTAGTTGTAGACCGTGCCGTTCTCGCCGTGCCGCTGCGTCGTGCGGATGTAGCGGTGCATCATGCCGTCGATCTCGACCTCCACGAGGGCGTCGCCGCCCGCGTCGATGGTGCTGCCGTCTCGAGGGCCGCCGACCAGGTGTGCCTTCGTGTTCGTGTCCATGGGGCAGCGGTACCCGGGGCGACCCGGCGCAAAACGGGCGGTCGCCCGCGAGCGGGTCACCATCCCCTGCGCGGCGGTATGACCGACGCGGGATGAGCGACGACATTGCTGTTCATCGATAGGTGTCCATAGGATCTCCGCCATCGGTTGCCGGCGCGTCGACCCCCGCGCCGCGAAGGTTGGAGGCTCCCCATGGTCCGTTGGCGCAGACTCATCGGCCGGTTGGCCGCCGCGTTGGTGGCGGTCACCGCAGGCTCGTTCGTCCTGGCCGTGCCGGCGCACGCCAAGCCCGCCTCCGACGTGACCCCGTACGTCGTGGGCGGCACCCTGGCCGCGCAGGGCGAGTTCCCCTTCATGGTCCGACTCTCGATGGGCTGCGGCGGGGCCCTCTACAGCCCGCGCCTGGTGCTGACCGCCGCGCACTGCGTCGGCAGGACCGGTACGAACACCAGCATCACCGCCACCCTCGGCGTGGTGGACCTCCAGTCGTCGAGCCGGATCCAGGTGCGGTCCAACTACGTCTACCGGGCGCCGGGCTACAACGGCAGCGGCAAGGACTGGGCCCTGATTAGGCTGGCCACCCCGGTGACCACGCTGCCCACCCTCAAGATCGCCACCAGCACGGCGTACGACAACGGCACCTTCACGGTCGCCGGGTGGGGTGCGACCCGGGAGGGTGGCGCGCAGCAGCGCTACCTGCGCAAGGCGACCGTGCCGTTCGTCAGCGACGCCACCTGCAACTCGTACTACGGCGGCCAGATCATCGCGAACGAGGAGATCTGCGCGGGCTACGCCAGTGGTGGCGTCGACACGTGCCAGGGTGACTCGGGTGGCCCGATGTTCCGCCGGGACGCGAACAACGCCTGGATCCAGGTCGGGATCACGAGCTGGGGCAACGGCTGCGCCCGCCCCAACTACCCCGGCGTCTACACCCAGGTGAGCACCTTCGCGTCGGCGATCGCCTCGGCGGCGGCGAGCCTCGGCGGCTGAGCCCGGGCGACGGCACGCGGGGACCCGACCGGCCCGCCCGGTCGGGTCCCTGCGCGTGTCCGCCCTGCGCGTGTCCGTCCCGCGCGTGTCCGTACCGCCCGCGTTCGTCCCGTGGTGGGTTCCGGGGCGGCCGACTACCGGACGTGATCCGCCCTGCTCGACCGCGCGGCGCGGGCCGGCGCGCGCGACCCCGTGCCGGTTCGCCCCGTCCGGCGACGGCCGGCGCGGGGTCTCCGGGCCGGCCCGCGCGTACGCGAAGGATCGCCTGGTCGCCGGCCGTTTCCCCGGACGATCGGCCGGCCCTGGTCCGGCGGCGGCCGACCGAACTCCAGTAAGCGATCGCCATCGATGTAGCAGAAAGTTGCATATTCCCTACGGTCGATCAGCCCTCTAGTGTCCATGACCGACGGCTGGCCATCGACCAACGCCGATAACTATCGGTGTGCGTCGGGCCGGCTCGGCTCTGCCTGCGGCTGCGAGCGGACAGCCGCGCGGGCTCGGGACAGGAGGCGTGATGAGGTCGGGCGACAGCGGTTCCGCGGCACCGGTTCCCGTCTCGGACACCTCGACGTACCGGTACACCGCCACCCGCCCGGCGGCCACCGGGCCGCACCCCGCGCCGGACCGGGCGGCCACGGCGGCCCTGGCCGCCGCGGAACTGCTCGACCGGCTGGGCCGCCAGGCGCCGGTGCGGGTCCGGACCGGCACTGCCGCGCTCGACCTGCCGGCCTGGCCGGCCCAGGTGCACCGGATGCCCGGCGAGCGGGCCCGCGCCACGGTCCGCGCGTGCGCCGCCGCACCCGATCACGACGGCGCCGACCACGTCCTCGTGCTGCTCGACGGCGGAGCGCCGGCGCCCGGCGCCGCCACCCCACCCGTGCTGCTCACCGCCGACGTCACCGACGAGGCCGTCGCGGTCGTGCTGCACTGCGCCGCCGACGATCCCTGGTCGGCCGGCGGCGCCGCCGTGGCGGAGATGTTCGCCGAACTGCTCGCCGCGCTCCTCGCCGACCCCGCGCTGCCCGCCTCGCGGGCGCCGGCCCTCGGGCCCGCCTCCCGGACGCTGGTCGAGCGCGCCGCCGGCCGCGGCCACGACGACGGGCCCTTCGAGGCGGTACCCCGCATGATCGAACGCCGCGTCGACCTGCACCCGCACCGCCGGGCCGTGTCGTTCCGGGGCCGCTCGCTCACCTACCGCGAACTGGACGACCTGGCCAACGGCGTCGCCGCCGACCTGGCCGCCCGGGGCGTCGGCCGGGGCGACGTGGTGCCCGTCCTCCTCGCCGACGGCCTCGAACTGCCCGTCGTCGACCTGGCGCTGATGAAGCTCGGCGCGGCCTTCGTACCCGTCGATCCCGGCTGGCCGGCCGACCGGCTGCGCGCGTCGCTGCGGGTGATCCGGCCCCGGCTCGCCGTGGTCCGGGGCGACGGCCCGCGCCCCGACACCGGGGACGTCCCCTGCCTGCCGGTCGACCTCGACGACGTCGCCCCGACCCGCCGCCGGCCCGGGGTGCCCGTCGGCCCGGGGGACCTGATCTACGGCATCTTCACCTCCGGCACCACCGGGACCCCCAAGTGCGCGGTGAACCGGCACGACGGGATCGCCAACCGGTTCCGGTTCATGACCCGCTACTTCGCCGCGACCGGCGCGGAGGTGGTGCTGCAGAACAGCCGGCACACCTTCGACTCGTCGGTGTGGCAGATGTTCTGGCCGCTCACCACCGGCGGCCGGGTGGTGGTGCCCGTCGAGGGCGGCTTCCTCGACGTCGAGCGGACGATCCGGACCATCGCCGACGAGGCCGTCACGATGACCGACTTCGTGCCGAGCGTCCTCGGCGCGCTGGTGTCGGTGCTGGACCGCGACCCGGCAGCCCGCCGCGCCGTCGGCACGCTGCGGCACGTCATCGTCGGCGGCGAGGAGATCGACCCGTGGGCGGTGCACCGCCTGGCCGACCTCGTGCCCGGGGTGTCGGCCACCAACGGGTACGGCCCGACCGAGGCCTCCATCGGCATGGTCTTCCACACCGTCGCCCGCTCCGACGGCGACGTCATCCCCATCGGCCGGCCGATCGACAACTGCTACGCGGCCGTGGTGGACGCCGAGCTGCGCCCGCTGCCGCCCGGCGCGACCGGCGAGATCGTCATCGGCGGGGTCTGCCTCGGCGAGGGCTACCTCGGCGACCCGGCCCGCACCGCCGAGGTGTTCGTCCCCAACCCGCTCCCCGGCGTTCCCGGCCCTCGGCTCTACCGGACCGGAGACCTCGGCCGCCTCGCCACCGACGGCCGACTGCACTTCGCCGGCCGGCGCGACTTCCAGCTCAAGGTCAACGGCGTCCGGATCGAGGCGGGCGAGATCGAGACCGCCGCCACCCGCCTGCCGGGCGTACGGCAGGCGAAGGTCCTGGTGGCTCGGGAGGGCAGGGCGAGGTCGCTGGCCCTCTTCGTCGCCGCCGAGCCGGGGGTGACCGAGTCGGCGGTGCGGGCGCACCTGCGCCGGCTGCTGCCCCGGCCCCACGTTCCCCGGCACGTCGTGGTGCGCGACGCGCTGCCGCTGACCGGCAACGGCAAGGTCGACCGGCGGGCGCTGGAGAGCTGGCTCGACCGTACGCTCGCCGACCGGGCGCGCGCCGCCGCCGTCCGCGCCGAGGCGCGTACGCTGCCCGACCGGGTGCTGGCCGTGTTCCGGAGCGTCCTCGGCCGGCCGGACCTCGGCCCCGACACCGACTTCCTCGACGTCGGGGGCGACTCGCTCCAGGCCCTCGACGTGGTGACCGCGCTCGGCGCGGACCACCGCGTCCGGGTCGGCGTCCAGGATCTCTTCGCCCACCCCACCGCCGCCCGCCTCGCCCGGAGGATCGCCGCGCGGCTGGGCGCGGCCGAATCCGCCGAGACCGAGGCCGAGCTGGTGGAGCGCGACGCGGCCGTCCCGGCCGACCTGCCGGTGCGGCCCGCGGCTTGGCGCCGCTCGCCGCGCACCGTCCTCGTCACCGGCGCCACCGGGTTCGTCGGCGCGCGGCTGGTGCACGAGCTGCTCGCCACGACCGACGTGCGGGTGCTCTGCCTCGCCCGGGCCGCCGACGACGCCGGGGCCACCGCCCGCGTGGTCGGGGCGCTGACCGAGCGGGGGCTGTGGCGCCCCGGCCACACCCCGCGCCTGCGCGGGTACGCCGCCGACCTGGCCCGGCCGTCCCTCGGCCTGGACCCGGACGCCTGGGCCCGGCTGGCCCACGACTGCGACCTCGTGCTGCACGCCGGCGCCCTGGTCAACTTCCTGTTCGACTACCGGGCCCACCGCGCCGCGAACGTCCTCGGCACCGCCGAACTGCTCCGGCTGGCCCTGACCGGCCGGCCGAAGCCGCTGCACCACGTCTCCACCCTCGGCGTCCTCGACACCGAGGCGGCCCGCCGCCCCGAACCGCTGCCGGAGGGCTGCGACCCGGCCCTCGCCGTCGCGCCGACCAGCGGCTACAGCCGGTCGAAGTGGGTGGCGGAGCGGTACCTCGCCGAGGCCCGGCGGCGCGGCGCCACCGTCACCGTGCTGCGCCTCGGCGAGGTGATGCCCGCCGCCGACGACGGCGTGCCCAACCCCCGGGCGCTGACCCACCTGCTGCTGGCCGCCTGCCACCGGCTGCGGATGCGCCCCGACGCGCCGGTCCGCTCCGACTGGACGCCGGTGGACTGGGCCGCCCGGCGGATCGTCGCCACCGTGGTCGACCCCCGACAGTGGGGCGGCACGCTGCACGTCCTGCACCCGGTGAGCGTCGACTTCACCGACCTGCCCCTGGCCGGCGCGGGCGCCCTGCCCCGGGTGAGCTGCGTGCGTTTCGTGGCGGCGCTGCGCGAGGCGGCGACCGACGGCGACCGGGCCGCCGCCGTGCTGCTCGCGCTCTTCCCGCCCGGCGCCGGCGCCGACGAGCAGCGGCTGCGGGCGGTCTTCGCGACGCTGCTCACCGACAACCCCCGGCTGTTCCGCCGCGACGGCTGCGCCGAGCTGGAACGGCGCCGGGGCTTCACCGACCACCGGCTCGGGCCGTCCGTCGACGCCTACCGGGCGTGGCTGGGTGAGTACGAGCGGCAGGACACCGACCGGCTGCTGCCGGCGGGACCAGGCTGACCGGCCGCGCACGGCGCGGCGACCGGCACGGATGAGGGAGTGGGATGCGATACCGCAGGATGGGTCGGCTCGGCTGGCAGGTCAGCGAGGTCGGGTACGGGATGTGGGGCATCGGCGGCGGGCCCGGCGGGTTCACCGGCTGGGACTACGACACCGCGCCGGCCTGCCTCGACGAGGCGGTCGAACGGGGCTGCAACTTCTTCGACACCGCCTGGGTCTACGGGCGGGGCGTCAGCGAGCGGCTGCTCGGCGCCCTGGTGCGCCGGCACCCCGACCGCCGGCTCCACCTGGCCACCAAGATCCCGCCGAAGAACCGGGAGTGGCCGCCCGGCCCGCAGGACACGCTCGACGACGTCTTCCCGGTCGACCACATCCGCGAGTACACCCACCGCAGCCTGGAGAACCTGGGCGTGGACCGGATCGACCTGCTCCAGTTCCACGTCTGGGAGGACCGCTGGGCCTCCGACGGCCGCTGGCAGGAGGCCGTGGCGGACCTCAAGCGCGAGGGCGTGGTCGACGGCGTCGGGATCAGCGTCAACCGGTGGGAGCCGACGAACTGCCACGCCGCCCTCGACACCGGCCTGATCGACGTCGTCCAGGTCATCTACAACATCTTCGACCAGGCGCCGGAAGACGAGCTGTTCCCGCGCGCCCAGCGCGACGACATCGGGATCATCGCCCGAGTGCCGTTCGACGAGGGGACGCTGACCGGCACGCTGACCGCCGACAGCACCTGGCCGGAGGAGGACTGGCGCAGCACGTACTTCGGCCCGGAGAACCTGCCGCCCAGCGTGGAACGTGCCGAGCGGCTGGCCACGGACGTGCCGCCCGGCATGACCATGCCGGAGCTGGCGCTGCGGTTCATCCTGCACCACCCGGCGGTGAGCACGGTGATCCCCGGCATGCGCCGGGTCGAGCACGTGCGCGCCAACCTGGCGGTCAGCGACGGCGCGCCGCTGGAGGCCGGGCTGCTGGACCGGCTGCGCGGCCACCGCTGGGACCGCAAGCCCACCTGGTGGTCCCAGTGAGGCCCGTCCGCCGCCCCGGCTCCGCGCCGGCCCGGCGGCCCAGGGGGTACGGGGGCCCGGCATGCCGGTGATCGCCATGTGGGCGCATCCCCGCGCGCTCTCCACCGCGTTCCTGCGCATGATGATCGCCCGCGGCGACGTGACGGTCGTGCACGAGCCGCTGGTGACCCTCGTCGACGAGGGGCACGTCGACCTGCCCACCGCCGACGGCGGCACCGTCACCGTGACCGAACCGGCCGCCGTCACCGCGCACCTGACCGCGCTGGGCCGGGACCGGACGGTCTTCGTCAAGGACACCCTGGAGTACCGGTACCGGCACCTGTTCGACGACCCCGAGGCGATCGCCGACGTCACGCACACGTTCATCGTCCGGGAACCGGCCCGCACGATCAGCTCGCACTACGCGATCAAACCCACGGTGACCTGCCCGGAGATCGGCTTCGAGCACCAGTGGGAGCTGTTCGACCTGGTCCGCCGGACCGCGCGCCGCCCTCCGGTGGTGATCCGGGCCGAGGACCTGCTGCGTCGGCCCGCCGAGACCGTGGCGGCCTGGTGCGCCGCGGTCGGGCTGCCGTTCCGCCCCGAGGCGCTGAACTGGGCGCCGGGGGAGCGCGCCGAGTGGCGGCGCACCCGCAAGTGGCACCTCGACGTCGAACGCACCTCGGGCTTCTCGCCGGTCGCCAAGTCCTTCGCGGTGACCGTCGGGAACAACGACACCCTGCGCGCGTACCACGACCACCACCAGCCCTTCTACCAGCGGCTGATCCGGCACGCCATCTGCATCGGGGAGGACTCATGACCACCACCGTCGCGCCGCCCGCGACCGCGTCGTCGACGCTGTCGCCCGGCGAGCTGTTCGCCCGCGCGTACGTCGACGACCCCGCCGTCGCCGAGGTGCGCTTCGACTACACCATCACCGACGCGTTCCAGCCGACCAAGGAACGCCCCCGGGTCACCGTCCGCAACCTGTTCCGCAAGCGGTCGGTCGGGATGGACCCGGTGCGGTTCTGGTGCGAGGGCCGACCCGACGCCGGGGAGGCCGCGGCCGTGCACGAGTCGGGCCTGCGCCGGGAGGCCGCCTTCCGGTTCGGCACCGCCACCGCCGGCGTGCACCCGATCCGGGCCTGGGTACGCGTCCCCGAGGAGTTGGCCGACGACCCGGAGGCGCTGGCCGTCTTCATCGACTACCGGCTGCTGGTCCGCCTGGCCACGGCCGAGAACCAGGCGCTGACCATCGGCGAGGGCGGCCTGCTGCGGCACCCGGAGATCGGCCGGCTGCCGTACCGGCACGACTGGCTGAGCGGCCTGCTCGCCGCCTGCGACGAGATCGAGCAGACGGGCGCCACCCCGCACGCGATGATCGTCAACCCGAGGGACTACTACACCCACCTGCTCGGGCGGGGCGCGCTGCTGGCCGACCTGACCCGCAACGGCGTGCAGATCAGCCGTACCCGGATGGTGGCGCCGGGCGAGGCGGTGGTGGGCGACTTCGCGATGGCGGCGCGCCTGCTGGACGCCGGGCGCTCGGCCATCCGCGTCGGGACCCCGCCGCCGGGCACCTTCGCGACCGACGGCCCGGCCGTCTGCGCCGAGATCCACGAGGGGCTGGCCGTGCACCTGCCGACCCACTTCTTCCACGTCGTACCGGCCTAGGAGCGTCGCCGCATGACCACCACCGGCGGGAAACTCGCGTTCTACCGGCCCGTCGTGCCGCTCTTCGCCGCCATCTTCCTGTGCCTGCTCGGCGTCGGCGCGTCCCTGGCCGTGCTGCCCTTCTACGTCCTCGACGAACTCGACGGCAGCCGGGTCGAGGTGGGCGTGGTGATCGCCGCGATCGCGGTCTCCGCCGTGATCGCCCGGCCCGTCGCGGGCCGGTTCGGCGACCGGCACGGGTACCGGACGGTGATGCTGGCCGGCGCGGCGGTCTGCGCGGCGGCCGGCGCGGCCTACCTCATGGCCGGCAACGTGGGCGTGCTGGTCGGCGTGCGGGTGCTGCACGGCGTGGGCGAGGCGGCCGTCTACACCGCCGGCGCGGCCTGGCTGGTGGCGCTGGCGCCGGCCGACCGGCGCGGCCGGGTCGTCGGCCTGTACGGCATCCACATGTGGCTGGGCATCACGCTCGGCGCCCTGCTCGGCGCGGTGCTGCTGCGCACCTCGGGCGGCTATCCGACGGTGTGGCTGTTCGCGATCGCAACGGCGGCGGCCGGGGCCGCGCTCGTCGCCGCCCGCCCGCGCCCCGAGCAGCCGGCCCCGAAGGGCCGGGCCGGCATCCTGCCGGGCAGCGCGGTGGCCCCGGGAGTCGCGCTCTCCCTGGCCGGCTTCGGCTACGCCGCGCTGGCCGCGTTCGTCGCCCTGCACCTGGCCGACCGGGGGATCGAGAACGGCATCGCCGCGTTCAACGCGTTCGGCTTCACCTACGTCGGGGTGCGGCTGTTCGTGGGCGGGCTGCCCGACCGGCTCGGCGCCGGCCGGGTGGCGGTCGGGTCGGCCCTGGTGGAGGCGGTGGGGCTGCTCCTGGTCGCGGTCGCGCCGAACCTGGTCGTCGCGGTCGTCGGCGGGCTGGTGATCGGCGCCGGGCTCTCGCTGCTCTTCCCGGCGCTGGCCCTGCTGGTGATCAACCGGACGGACCCGGCCCACCAGGGCGCGGCGCTCGGCGCGTTCACCTCGTTCTGGGACATCGGCCTGGTGGCGGGGGCGCCCCTGGCCGGCCTGGTCGCCAGCGTGGCCGGCTATCCGGCGGTCTTCCAGGTGATGCTGGTGGCGGCCCTGATGTCGGCCGCCCTCTCGGCCTGGACGATGCTCCCCCGCCGCACCCTCACCCCCCACCCCTGACGGCGGGGTCAGCCGCACCCTGCCCCCCCACCGCCGACGGCGGGGTCAGGGGAAGCGGGTGGGGGAGAGGGGGGCGGGGTCCACGGGGGGCGGGGCGTCGACCGCCAGCGCGGCGAGCAGGGCGCCGGCCGCGGGCGAGGTCTGGACGCCGTAGCCGCCGAGCCCGGCCATCCAGAGGAACCCCGGTGCGTCGGCCGCCGGGCCGATCACGGGCACGTCGTCCGGGGCGGCGGTCCGCAGCCCGGCCCAGGGCCGGTGGACGCGGCGGATCCGCAGCGTGGTCGCCGCCTGCACCCGTTCGGCGCCGATCGCCACGTCGAGGTCGTCGGGGCGGGCGTCGCCGGGCGGCACCGCGGTGGTGTCGCACGGCGAGACCAGCAGGCGTCCCGACTCCGGCTTGAAGTAGAAGCTCCCGTCTACGTCGTTGACCATCGGCCAGCCCGCCGCCGCGACGCCGGCGGGCGCGTCCACCAGGAAGGCGGTGCGCCGCAGCGGCGTCAACCCCATCGGCCGTACGCCGGCCGCCGTCGCGATCTCGTCGGCCCAGGCGCCCGCCGCGTTGACGACGACCCGGGCGGTGAACTCGCCGGCGTCCGTGCCCACCCGCCATCCGCCGCCGTCCCGCCGCAGCCGACGGACCCGCGCGCCGCACACGATCCGGCCGCCGGCCGCCCGGAGGCCCCGCAGGTAGCCCTGGTGCAGCGCGGCGACGTCGAGATCCCGCGCGCCGGGCTTCACCATCGCCCGCCGGCACCATTCGGCCCGCACGACAGGGCAGTGCCGGGGCACGTCGGCGACGTCGATCTCGCGGGCCGGCGGGTCGACCTCGGCGCCGTCGCGCAGCGCCGCCTCGAAGGCGTCCTCGCTGCCCGGCGGGCAGAGGCTGAGCACGCCGCGCGGGGTGAGCAGCGGGTGCTCGGCGAAGCCGGGCGGCGGCGCGGCGAGGAAGCCCCGGCTGGCCCGGGTCAGGGCGCGCACCGTCGGCCCGCCGTAGTACTCGGAGAAGACCGCGGCCGAGCGGCCGGTGGAGTGCCGGCCGGGAACCTGCTCCATCTCCAGCAGCACCACGGTCCCGTACGCGGCGAGGTGGTGCCCGGCGCTGGCGCCCGCGATGCCCCCGCCGACGACGAGATAGTCGATCATCGATCGAACGGTAGTCGGCGGTTCCGGCGGAGGCAAGGGTCGACAAACATCGATCTTCGGGGGGCCGCTCGGCTCGTCGGCCGGGCCGGCGTCTCCGCGGCGGCGGCCGGCGTGGCTCGCATGGCGGCGCGACGGGCCCGGCCATTCCGGGCGCGATCAGGGGCCGCAGTAGAGCAGGCGGTTCGGCGTGCCGCTGACCGTGCCGGTGACCACGCCGACCGTCGCCCGACCGGTCAGGTGGGCCGCCACCTGGGCGGGGCTCCAGGTGGGATTGGCCGAGAGGGCGAGCGCGGCGCACCCGGCCACGTGCGCGGCGGCCATCGACCCGCCGCTGAGGATCGTCGCGGCGCTGTCGCCGGTGTGCCAGGTGGAGGTGATGTTCGCGCCGGGGGCGTACAGGTCCAGGCAGCTGCCGTGGTTGCCGCTCGGCATCCTGGCGTCGGTGCTGGTGGTGCCGGCCACCGTCAGCGCCGCCGGCACCCGGGCGGGGGAGTAGTTGCAGGCGTTGGCGTTCGAGCTGCCCGCCGTGACCACGTAGGTGACGCCGGACGCGATCGACCGGTTCACCGCGGCGTCCAGGGCCGTGCTGGCCCCGCCGCCGAGCGCCAGCAGCGCCACCGCCGGGCGGACGGCGTTCGCGGTGACCCAGTCCACCCCGGCGATCACCTGGGCGAAGGTGCCGCTGCCGGAGCAGTTGAGCACCCGCACCGGGCGCAACTGGATCTCCTTGGCCACCCCGTGCCGGGTGCCGCCGATCGTGCCGGCCAGGTGGGTGCCGTGACCGTTGCAGTCGTCCGCCGGGCCGCCGTCGACGAGGTCGACTCCCACGCCGGCCCGGCCGCCGAAGTCGCCGTGGGTGCGCCGCAGGCCCGTGTCGAGGACGTACGCGTGCACGTTGTGGGCCGTGTTCGGGTAGGCGTACCGGCGGTCGAGGGGGAGCGCGCGCTGGTCGATCCGGTCCAGTCCCCAGGAGGGCGGGTCGAGCTGGACGCCCGGCCCGACGAGGGTCACCAGGCGGTCCCGCTCCACGTACGCCACGGCCGGGTCGGCGGCGAGCCGGCGGGCCGCCCGCTCCGGCAGGCGGGCCTGGAATCCGGCGAGCGCGTGCCCGTAGACGTGGCCGACGGAGGCGCCGTACCGGTCGGCGAGCCGGTCTGCGACGCCCCTGACCGCCGACCGCCGGTCGCCGGCGCGGCGCGCCACGCCGTCCTCCCTGAGCACCACGACGTAGCCGTCCGCCACGGCGGCCGGGTCGTCGGCGTACCGGATCGTGCCGCCGGGGGCCGCGGTGGCGGGCGCGCCGACCGTGGCCACGACCGTGGCGGCGAGGGCGAGTGCGCCCGCCGCGCGCGCCCGCCACCGTCGGGTACGGGGAGATGTCATGCCGGTCCTCCTCCTGTCGGCCCCGCGCCGGCTCGTGGCCGGGGCGCGGGGCGGCCTGGTCGTTGAGAGGAGGCTATCGATTACATAGATCGATCTGAATTGTTCGTCCGGGATCCGCTAACTGTCGGCAAACCGGTGGAGCACGAAGTCTCTGCCGGCCCCGCAGGCGATCACGCTGGTGTTCCACGAGCAGGTCTCGCTGCGCACGTCCTCGAGCTGGCCCAGCTCGGCCACCGCGCCCGAGCCGGCCGCCACCCCGGCGACGCTGCGGTCGTCCTCCGCCGGACTCGGCGGGTCGGCGAAGACCAGCAGGTTTCCCGCGTCGAGCCGGACCGCCACCCCGGGCCGGTCCCGCAGCACCGCGCGGCCCTCCGGGTCGAACAGCGTGCTTGTCGACTCCGGGGAGGTCCGGCGCACGAGCAGGTGCTCGCCGAGCGGCACCAGACTGGTCGCCCCCGGCGCCGGCCAGCGGGCCGCCTTCTTCTCGGTCGCCGCCACCACCTCGGTGCTCTCGTCGTCGCCGGCGGTGGTCTCCAGCAGGCACGCCCGGTGCTCGCCGCAGGGCACCAGCGCCTTCGGCCGCTTCCGGTCGCCCGCCGCGGTGTGCAGCACCCTCGGTTGGGCGTCGGTCGACAGGTCGTACGCGAGCAACTGGTAGTTGGCCTCGTCGCGGGCGACGTAGACGCGGTCCTCGTGCGCCACCACCAGGTCGTCGTGGTCGGCCACGCCGGCGCGGCCGTGGACGACGCGGCCGCTGCCCATGTCCAGGATCCGGACGGAACGGTCCGCGCCCACCTGCACGATCCGGCGGACCTCGCCGCGCCACGGATCGCGCGGCGAGCCGTCGACGAAGGCCGGCCCGCCCAGCGCCTTCTCCGTCGTGACCGGGTGGACGCTGGTGCGGGCGCCGCCGTACTCGTCGCGCGGGCTGTCCCGCGCCCACACCTCCCCGCCGTCGGCCAGCCGCAGCCCGACCAGCCGCTTCCCGGCCCGGTCGACCAGCACCGCGACGCCCTCGCCGAAGAGGACGTCGTCGTCGCCCCGGATCGACCGGCGCCACCGCTGCTCGCCGGAGGCGCCGTCGAGCAGCACCAGGTCCCTGGGGGTGTCGTCGCCGATGGCGTCGGCGACGACCGCGACCGCGCCGGGCAGCGCGACGATGCGGTCCCAGCGCTCGGCGGACGCCACCGTCTGCTTCCGCCACTTCTGCGCGCCGGTGCCGGCGTCGACCGCCGTCACCTCCAGCCGCCCGTCGTCGAGCGGGTACGCGAGGTAGGCGCGGTCGCCGAGCACCGCCGTGAACATCGCCGTCGGCCGGTCCGCCCCGGCGGCCACCCGCTCCACGACCTCGACCGAGGTCCGGAACTCCAGGGCGGGGTAGCGGTCCCGGGTCAGGTAGAGCACCGTCGCGGTCACCACGCCGGCGAGGGCGACGACGGCCCCCACCGTGATCCACAGCGCCCGCCGGCGGGGGGACGCCGGCGCGGTCGGGCCGGTGCCGGGCGGCGGCGACACCGGCGCACCGGAGACGGGTACGCCCGGCCACGCCGCCGGCGGCACCCACCCTGCCTGCGGCGGCGCGGGCAGGCCCGGCGGCTGCCCGCCGTGGCCGTCGGGCGCGTGACCCGGCGACCCGTAAGGCACCGGGCTGCCGGCGGGCGCGGCGGCGCCGGGCTGTGCCTGCGCGCCGTACGACATCGGGTGCCCTGCCGGCGCGGCGGCGGGCGACCCGTGGGGCACGGCCGGCGACGGCGCGGCGGTCGGTGTGGCCGACGCTCCCGCCACCAGGGTCGGCGCCAGTGGCGCGGGCAGGGCAGGGGTGACGCCCTCCGGCCAGGCCACGACCATCGGCGTCGGCCCCACCGGCCCCACCGGCCCGGCCGGCTGCTCCGCCTGCGCCTCGGCTGGCTCGGCCTGCGCGACCGGCGGCGACGCCGGCTCTGCCTGGTGCGCCGGCACGGGTGGCGGCGGCTGCTGCGCGGTTGCCCCGCCGGCGCGTCGGGGCAGCGGCAGGTCGGTCAGCGCCCCCTCGGCCACGGGCAGTTCCGGCTGCTCGAGCACGGTCGGCGCCACGCCCAGCTCGGCGTGCAGCAGCCGGGCGACCATCGGCATCCGGGTGGCGCCGCCGACCAGGAACAGGCCGGCGAGCTGCTGCGGGTCGAGGCCGGCGGTGGCGATCACCTCCCGGGTCACCGCCACCGCGCGAGCCAGCAGCGGCGCGGCCACCCGCTCCAGGTCGGCCCGGGAGAGCGTGACGACCGCCTCCACCCCGGGCACGGCCACCGGCGCCGCCGTGACGCGGGACAGCATCTCCTTCGCGCCCCGGACGTTCTCCCACAGCTCGTGCCGCTCCCGCCACTGTGTCGCGGACGACGGGCGGACCAGCCGCTGCCACTGCGCCGGGTGCTCGCCGGCGACCAGCTCGCCCACCCGGCCGAGCAGGGCCGCGTCGACGTCCAGCCCGCCGAGGTCGTCGGCGCCGCCCGCGGCGACCACGCTGAACCCCGAGTCGCCCCACGGGTCGGCGCCCTCGTTGCGAAGCACGGCGACGTCCAGGGTGCCGGCGCCGAAGTCGAACACCGCGATCGCCCCGCCGACCGGCACCGGCCGGCGCAACACCTGCGTGTAGTAGCGGGCGGCGGCGACCGGCTCCCGCAGCAGCCGGGTGCCCGGTGGCGTAGGGCCGGAAAGCGTGTGCTCGGCCGCCGACGGCCACCCGGCGACGGCCAGGGCGTCGGCGAGCACCTGCCGCCGGGCCTCGTCCCACGTCGCCGGGCAGGTGAGCACCGCCTGGGGCAGGAAGCCGACCGCGTCGACGACCGCCCGGGCCACCGCGTGCAGCGTCGCGGCCAGCAGTTCCGCCGGCGGGTACCGGCGGTCGCCGAGCGACACCCCGGGCTCGTCGATGCGCCGCTTCGGGTTGGGCTCGTACCGGCCCGGATCGGTGCGGGCCAGCCGCTGGGCGTCCCGGCCGGCGTGCAGCAGCCCGTCGGCGTCGGCGTACACGCCGGAGGGGATGACCGGCTGACCGTCCACGAGCAGCGGACGGGTGTGCCCGTCGGGCCGGCGCAGCACGGCGACGGTGTGGGACGTGCCGAGGTCGACGCCGAGGGCGTACCCCTCGTGCTGGCCTACCATCTGCCGATACCTCCGCGGGACGAGGGGATGCCCGGCCCGCATCGTACGCAGCCGCCACACCGGCGCCGATCCCGCCCTGACGCGCCCCGGCGGCCGGCTCGACGCCCGCCACGAGATCCGACGACGCCCTGCGGCCCGACGGGTGCTCCCGGCCGCCGGCGTGGCGTCGCCGCCGCCCGCCACGGGGACGTACCAGCCGGCGGGCCGGGTCGACGGGCCGATGGTGCGGCGGCTGCTGGACTCGCCGACCCGGGGCAACCTCGCCGGCGACAGGGCGCTGATCGCGGACATCGAGCGGCAGTACCGGGCAGCCCGTGCCCGGCTGCTGGTCGACCCGACGCTGGACAGGGTGAAGGTGCTGCTCGCGCACGACGTGCCGGGCGCCCGGACCGTGGTGGTGGCCTTCCTGAACGACTCGCACGCGCTGCTGCGCCATGGGGACGGGCCGGCCGGGGCGGCCGTGCCGGAACTGCTGCGAATGACCGGCACCCCCGACGAGCCGCACCCCCTGGAGCCGTACCTCTTCTACGGTCGGCACTGGCCGACGGACGTCGGCTTTCGCCCCGATCTCCTCGTCGGGCTGGCGCCGGCCGGGTGTGTCGTCGAGACCTCCGCCGACGGTCGGATCCAGCGGGACGGACGGGTCGTCCGAAGCTGGCAGGCGGCGGGCACGGACGGGTTCGTCGTGCGCGGCGCGGGCCAGACGGCCGAACGGTGGCGGTTCACCTGCGACGGCGTGGTGCGGTACTCCGCTCCGGCAGGCGGTGGAGGCGTGGTGCGGTACTCCGGTCCGGCAGGCGGTGGACCGGCTGCGGCGGGGCCGACGGCGTCGGCCGTCTCCACCGCCGGCGCGCGCGGCCCGGTGGACGCCACGCTCGCCGCCGACGCGGTGCGCGACCTACGCGGGGAACTCGACAGGCACGGGCTGACCGGATCCGTGCCCCGGGTCGTCTGGGGCGGGCGGTTGCCGGACTGGGTTCCCGGCGCGCCGGAGGCCGTCATGGTGAGTTCCTGCTCGGCCGACGAGGGCTGCGCCCTGCTGCTCAAGACCAGGGCCGGGACGCTGCCGCGATCGGAGCCGGGGTCACCGACCGACTCCTCCGCCGTCGCGGGCAGTCCTGACCTGCTCGTCGTCCCGGTGCCGGGAGAGGCGGCCGGCGTGCTGGTCGTCGGGCCGGAACCGGCGGCGCGCGTCGAGCTGTTCGACGGGAAGGGGCGGACGATCGCCAGCGGCCGGCTCGACAACGGTGCGGGCGCGGTACGCGTCGACCCTCGTCGGGTAGCTCAGGCGAAGGTCTTCGACAAGGGCGGCCGGCCCCTGCGGACCGGGGCCACACCGGGGCTCGACGGCGGCCTCGGCGAGCCGACCGTCTGGGCCCGGTGACGACGGAGCGTCGACCGCGTGTCCGGCTCGACCTCGGTCGACCGGGCACGCGGCTCTCGCCGCCTACGGGGCGATCATGCCGTGAGAGGGCGCCTTCACCGTGCTCATCGCCGCCGTGGCCGTCGAGGCCGCGGCCTTCGCGGTCAGCCAGGCCGTGGCCCTGCGGCAGGCGGGTCCGCGTGGTCTCGCCCAGCGGGCCGTGCGGTGAGTCGAGGGAGGCGGGTCTCCTCGTCGGCCCGTGCCGCCAGCGCGCGCTCCACACCTCGACGCATTCGTCTCGACGCGCCGGGAAGGCGCTGCAGGCGACGCACCTCGTGGGGCGCCAGCTCACGTCGGCCGGCCACCGCGATCGCCGCGGCGTAGGGCCTCGACGTTCGGCGGTCCAGCCGGGCGGCGATCTCCTTCAGGACGTCGAGCAGTACGCCCCGGTCCGCCTGCGGATGCCGGGCGACGAGCCGCAGGAGACGGTTGCGGTCCCACTCGGAGAACGACCCGGCGAGCAGTTCCCTCAGCGCCACCGCGTCCGCGCGGACGTCCTCGGCGACGGCCAGGCGCACGAACGGGTAGGGACTGCGGGCGAGGACGCGCATCCCGGCCGCGTCGACACGCGGGTCTGCGACGACGTCCAGATAGTCCCGGGGCGTCCGCGACCGTGGAAGCAGCGTCTCGACATCCATGACCGCTCCTCACCGCGACCCTCCATGTTGCGCCATGCTCACGGATCGACGCCTGACCGGGGACATCCTCCGCGCGCCGTGACCGGGTCGACAGCGGCCTGATCGAGATCCAGACTGATGTCGATCAGCGGCTGATCCGAGGGAGGAACGCGTGGGTGAACTGGTTGCCGCCACGGACCTGCGCGTCCAGCCGGACCACCACATGTTCGGCATCGGGGACCAGACTGCCGGGTTTGGTGGACGCGCGCCACTACCGGGACGCGGCTGGCTGGGAGTCGGCAGTTCCGCCGTGCTGATCGGGGCCGCCGAAGACCTGGTCTGTCCGGCTCTACGGTTGGAATACTGGGACGGTGAGCCGCCGACCGGCCCACCCGACCACGAAGCGCAGGAGACGACCAGTCTGCTGTTGCCGACGGGCAGGCTCGCGCTCGACGAGATCACCGGCGGGGCCGTTCCGGACGTCTTCGTCCTTCCACCCGGCGTCTACGCGCTCCGGATCACCTGCTGGAACCGGGAGCGGGTCAGACGCGAGTTCGAAGCGCTGTGCCGGGGCGGGCTGGACTGGGACGGACCCGAGTTCGAGGCGGCCCGGGCCGGCCTGGCGGGACAGGAGCGCTACCTGTTCCAGTTCTGGCTCCAGGCGCCCACCTCCGCGCTGCTCGGCTCCACCGGCGTGCTGATCCACCCCGGCTACGACCGCCTCGGGATCACCGACTCCGCCGCCCGGGTCACGCTGATCCCTCCGGCAGAGGCAGAGCCACTCACGGTTGGCCCGTCGAGTGTCCTGATCCCGATGGAGCATCAGCACGGCCGGCCTGCCTTGCGGATGGAGTCGTGGAACGGGCCGCCACCTGCCCCCGGACCCGACCACCCGGGGAAGCAGCTGCGCCTTCACCTTCCGTCCGGCAGGCTGGACCTTCTGCACCTACCGGCGGGGCCGGCGGGAGTCGGAGAGATTTCCGCCGGGATGATCCCACGCATCTTCGACCTGCCGCCCGGTGACTACGAACTCCGCCTGACCAGGCGCGGGTCAGAGCCGGGCGAGGACGCCCGGAAGGAGCGCCAACTGATCCAGTTCTGGCCGATCCGGTGAACCAGTTCGCCGGGCGAGTGCCGGACGCCCGGAGCGGACCTGCTGGGTCAGCTCCGACGCCTGGCGCGATGATCGAGGACCCCGTGGGCGGCCATCAGTGCCAACGCGGCCAGCAACAGCACGGCGGCGATCCAGCGGCCCGGAGTGCGCCACGCGCTGGGCGTGACCTCCGTGAGGTTTCCCAGCGCCAGGAGAACGTAGAGGCCCATGCATGCCGCCCCGGCGGCCCACAGCCGAGGATGACGCAGGACCCGCCCGAAGAGCCGAACCGTCGACGCGCGCCGGCTGTGAATGACCGACCAGGCAGCGCACCCGACCAGGGCGACGGCGGCGCCGGCGAGCAGGATGTCCACGGCCACCGCGCCCGCCTCCGAGGTCGTCACGGCCTCACGGTAGCGGCGTCACCCAAGCCGACCGGAGACAGTCGGTGGCAACGCCGGCGGCCTGGGCCGGAATTCGTGGGGCGGGCGACGGGAATCGAACCCGCACCGTCGGTTCGGGAGAGCGTGCCCGGGTAATCGTGATGCCCGAAGACGCCCGCGGCCAGCAGCAGCGCGCCGTACCTCTCGCGCCCGCTCATGGCCGCCGCACGCCACGGTCACCGGCCCGTGGACGGGCCCAGACGGAACCGGGCCGCAAGGTCATCGACAAGGTCGGTGACGTCACGCGAGCCATCGATGGACACCACCGGCAGGTGTAGCTCGACGGCCTGGCGCCGAACCTCGGCGTCCCACAGTTCGTCGCGAGCCAGTCGCAGAGCGAGTGCTTCGCCGTGGTCGCTGTCTCCCCAGTTCGCTCGGGCCCTCGCGGCGTCGGCGAATCGAGCCCGCAACGCGCGATCCCGAAACTGCGGCGTCGGCAGGAGGAAGGCTGCCTGCTCCGGCCACGCCAGCAGCGGAGCAACCTCGCGGGGCAGAGTTCGGAAATCGTCGACCAGGACCGGACGCCCAGTGCGCATCGCGAGCAGGTCATCGACAACGAACCCGAACGTCTCCCCGTGCAGGCTCGGCATCGATTCGAAGATCTCCTGGGCGCTGCGGCTGTTCCACTTCTGCGCCGGCGGAGCTTGCCGCAATGCCCAGAGGTACGG
Source organism: Micromonospora citrea (assembly GCF_900090315.1). Taxonomy (NCBI): domain Bacteria; kingdom Bacillati; phylum Actinomycetota; class Actinomycetes; order Micromonosporales; family Micromonosporaceae; genus Micromonospora; species Micromonospora citrea. The sequence continues at coordinate 4,914,783 of NZ_FMHZ01000002.1, forward strand.
CTGCTCGTGCGCGGTGCACCGGCTGACGTAGCCGCGCTCCGCGCGGTCGCCGTCGTAGATCAGCACGTCGTAGCGCTCGGCTAGGGCTCGGGCGAGGGTGCTCTTGCCTGACCCGGTGCCCCCGGCGAGCCATCGAACATGCGAAAGGCGGCGAGCCAGGTCTGCACCTTGGTTGTCGGCGACCATGCCACGAGAGACTGCCGACATCGGGGGCAAATGAACAGTCTTGTTCTTTCCTGTGCGGCCGGTGAGGATCAGGAAAGGGCGCTCGGCATGCGGGTGCGGATGCGACGGATCTCTGACGAGGGCCGGGGTTCGGGGCGGAGCCCGAGGTCTCCAACGTCCTGGTCGTTGCTCAGTGTGGCCGGGCGAGTGGGACCGCGAGATCGCCTCGGCCATGCCCCGGCGGATCGCCCGGCAGACCCGAGGCAAGGGCGGCCAGAGCAGCTGTCGGCCCGCAAGATCGAAGCGGGGCGTGGCCGACGGGCCCAGGATCGGGGGGTGCGGCCTCTGACCGGACAGTCACGGCTCGGAGCTGGTAGGAGCTGCTGTTGACCCTTGTTGACCGACCTCACGGGCACGACCGGCTCTCCGTCACCACCGACACCCTGTTCGTGATCGCCGCGGTTGTGCGGCCTACTGGTGCGTCAGCGGCAGATACCGCTCCCGGCCGCTCTGCTCAGTCGTCTGCGTGAACCCGGCCGCCTCCAGGATCGCAGCGAACTTGGCCCGTCTGCGTCGACGAATGGAGACCAAAAATAGGGTGACAGACATCAGCGCCGCCCAGGCGACGGCGGCGACAGCCGCGGCGGCGGTGGGGGACGTCCCTCCTAGCCCGAGCCGCACACCGAGGACCGCGCACAGCACGGTGAGAACGACATAGAGGAGCCACGTTCGCTGCTTGTCGTCGTTCCAGCCCTCGAGGTCGTAGCTGATACGGGCCTTGAACAGTTCCAGCACGTCGGCAGGCACGGGGGGCAGTGCGCCCCCGGTGGAAGCATCCGGGTACTGCACTCGGTTCCGCTCGGCCCTTTCGCGGGCCTGCGGACGGGGGTCGGGTACGAAGAACAGCTGCGGTCCGCTGCGGTGTCGCTGCCGTGTGTCCGTGTACGCGTAACCGAATTGCTCGGCAACAGCGGCCATAAGGGCGAGTGAGCGCAACGTGGCCACCTGCTCGACCTCCACCGGCTGCCCGCCGGCCATCTTCCGCAACATCTTCCGCACGTGCCGCTGTCCCACCAGCGATTCCCCATCACATCGTTGATCCGACTTGCACAGCCTCTCGCCCGGAAAGGCCGGGTCACGTCCGCGCTGGTGGTGTAAGAGACGGCCATCGCGGGATCCGGGTTGATGTTATGCGGCGATCGGGGTGGGCTCGTCCTGGTCGGTGTCGTGTCGGTCGGGCTGGGCAGGGATGAGGCGGGCTTTGGCGAGGAGTTCCAAGCCCATGTAGCGGCGGCCTTCGGTCCACTCGTCGGTCTGCTCGGCCAGGACGGCGCCGACGAGGCGGATGATCGCCGGCCGGTTGGGGAAAATCCCGACGACGTCGGTGCGGCGGCGGATCTCCTTGTTCAGCCGTTCCTGCGGGTTGTTCGACCAGATCTGGCGCCAGATCTCGCGGGGGAAGCCGGTGAAGGCGAGGAGGTCGTCGCGGGCGGTGTCGAGGTGCTCAGCGGCGGTCGGGAACTTCGCCTCGATGGTGGCCACGACCCGCTGGAACTGGGCTCGGACGGCGTCGGCGTCGGGCTGGTCGAAGATCGTCCGCACCAGGGTGGCGATCCACGGCTGTGCGGACTTGGGCACTTTCGTCAGCAGATTCCGCAGGTAGTGGGTCCGGCACCGCTGCCACGACGCCCCGGGCAGGGCGGCGCCGATGGCGGCCACGAGGCCGGCGTGGGCGTCGGAGATGACCAGGCGGACGCCGGTCAGGCCGCGGGCGGTCAACGATCGTAGGAACGCCAGCCAGCCGGCGCCGTCCTCGTCGGAGGCCACATCCACGCCGAGGACTTCGCGTTGGCCGTCGGCGTTGACGCCGACGGCGATCAGGGCGTGGACGTTGACGGTGCGGCCGTGTTCGCGGACCTTCATCGTCAGCGCGTCGGTCCACACGAACGTGTAATGACCTGAGTCGAGGGGCCGGTTGCGGAACGCCTCGACCTGCGCGTCCAGGTGGGCGGCCATCTCCGATACCTGCGACTTCGACAGCTGCCGGATCCCGAGCTGCTCGACCAGCTTCTCCACCCGCCGGGTCGACACCCCGAGCAGGTAGGAGGTGGCCACGACCGAGACCAGGGCCTGCTCGGCCCGCCGGCGATGCGTCAGCAACCAGTCGGGGAAGTAGGAGCCCTGGCGCAGCTTCGGGATCGCCAGGTCGATCGTCCCGGCCCGGGTGTCCCACTCCCGAGGCCGGTAGCCGTTACGGGAGTTCACCCGATCCTCGCTGCGCTGCCCGTAACCGGCGCCGCAGATCGCGTCCGCCTCAGCAGACATCAACGCCTGCGCGAACGTTCTGATCATCGCCTGCAACACGTCCGGCGACGCGCCCTCGATCTGCTCGCGCAGCAGGTCAACAGGGTTCACACTCTCTGAAGCGGCCATCGCGTTCTCTCTTCCTTCTCTGACTTGGTCGTCTTGAAGGATCGACGCGATGGCCGTCTCTCATCTACGCAACACGCCCATCACGGGCAAGTCGTACACAACTTCCCTGGACGCAACCCGAGCGGCGCGGCTACCCGGGCGGCTTACGGCTCACCGCCCCCGGCCTTCGGGCCGGGGGCGGCCTGCCGTGTCGCCGGCTCTCCGCGCGCCTGGACCCCGGTACCCGATGGCAAGCCGCGAAGCGGCGCGGCAGCGATTGCCCGAACCACCACGATGGCGGACTGCCCTCGCAATCGATACGGCCCGGACTCCGTCGTATGGCTCTGTCACGCTCTCGTCATGCCTGAGCGACCAACAGCCCGATGGCTGCGCTATGTCGATGAGCAGACCGCCCAGCTCCAAGCGGGGACTTTGCGGGAGCCGGAGGAAGCCTGGGCCTTGTCCGACTTCCCAAGCTCGCTCATCACCTCGACAGACGCAGCGTTGTCTGACTTCGAGCGGCGCCTGGTGCAGATCGACCCGGAGTCTGACGCCGCCGTCCTCGCTGCGGTGCAGCAAGTCGTCCTCGCTCTCAACGCGGTCAACGAGGACCCGGCAAGCCCCACCTATGACACCGATGGGCGTGAGGATCTCTGTGGGTACATCGACGAGGCGCTGACGAGTGCTGGCGTCGACGTACCAGCACTGGCCGCCAGACACGGCCTACAGCCATGGGAGATCACTGATCGGTGGCGTGACTGGTAGCCAACGCGCTGCGGCGCCCGAGGACGGCCGGAGGCCGCCCGCAGGGCAAGCCGCAGGCGCGTTGCGCCGCGCGAGCGCGGCGCCTTGATCCTAATGAGAACGTTTCGGCAGTGGCGTCGCTTGCAGAATCTCGCCGAGATCTCGCTCACGCTCTGCAGCACGTCCGCTGGCGTCCATGTAGGTCGGCCGCCTCGGGCCATCATCCGCGCGTGTGCCGTGCGCGACTGTCCTCGTCCGCGCCGGTTACTGTCAGCGTTGCTGTCGAAGGACCGCTTCCGTAGCAAGGAACGATCTCACGTCGGTACGCTGCGAGGTTGCCGGTTCCGAATGGTCCATAAAGTCCGGCAGCATCCACAGGCATCCCTTACTGCGCTCAGCCGTCATCCCCAGTGGTCACCTAGGCCAAAGAGCGTCAGCTGTTGAAGTGACACTCAGGTCTGCTCTCCATTCATCAGAACTCGCACATTCGACCTTGGTCGAATTGAGCCCGACACGAAGGACGGCACCCAGGCCAGATCATGTCCAAGAGTGTCCCTTACTTCAAGAGATCTACCTATTGAATCGACGACCAGAAGGTCTAGTTCATCGAGTTGCGGAAGGTTCAACAGAGTCTGTTTAATCCCGGTGGTTAAGCCAAAGTACGGGTAGTCCCCACCGTCCGAAGATATCCGTCGCCGAAGTTCATCCCGGACAGCTACCACTCGCAGGACACGCAGGGCCGAAAGACTCTGCAGGAGAATCAGCTCCTCGCGATTCGGCCAGCCCGTTAACGTGATCTCTTCCACCTGAGTAAGATCACTGAAACTTGACAACGATGGCCTTTTCCAGCTCAGGGAGTGCTGAGGCTCGCGCGAGAGCCGCCCGCTGTAGGCGTCCTCAAAGAGCCGTATCAACGACGCCGAGGAGAGTACTGCCAGAGATCTGAGTGATGGAATCCCCGGAACTACATCGACTAAACCCTTAGCCAAGTATGACGCGTCGATAGTCAACTTCCGCAAGGCCACAAATGACGGGAGGACATCAATGTAAGCTGGCCCAGCTGAATTGGGATCGCGTCCAGAGAAGCCTAGAAGCGTAAGTTCTCGTAGGAGGACTCCGATCATCGGCCTAAGGCCTCCACGCACTGAGGCATAACAGAGGCTCAGCCTCTCCACGTCACCTTGGCTTAGTGGCTCAAGGCTCGCCAGTTCACAATTCGTCAAAGCAACTTGCTCTAGGAATTGGTTCGAACCGAGGGGTTCTAGGGAACCGTTATGGTTCTCGACCGCTAGCCGTCGTAAGCCTTCGATGTGGACGACTGCACCTAACTGCTCCTCACCGCGAGCCACCACCGTCACGTCGTCAAGCTTCATGCCTGCAAGAACCGTGCGCGCGTAGTCGTCTGCAGGAACCTGCGGCCAAAATGAAGCAAGCCTAGACCTTACAACCTGTCGCGGGCAGCCCGCAATGCGGGCCAAGACGGGCAGCGTTTCCTCTGGGTCGAATCTGTTGATCAACTGCAGCAGGTACAGGCCCTGATCATCGTTTAGGTTTGTCGGATCAGGAATCAGGTCGAGAACTATGTCCCCTGCCTGCGCCAGCTGGTCGGCTTCAAATCGAGTTCGTGGGGGAACAAGCCGACCTACCTTCTCTCTTACCGATTCTGCAAGTGCTGGGTCTAGCGCTCCCGGGTGTCCTAGGCATGCTGCGGCGACTAGAATTCGGCGGTTACGTTCTTCAAGATCGAATTCGTCACCGACAAACTCAAGTAAGCCTCTGACGATCCGCTCCCTTTCGTCCCGACGGCCATGACCGACGGCCATGACAACTACTTCTCGCCAAGAATCCTCATGAGCATGTCTGATTAAGTAATCGATGTCGCCATCATCGAGTATTGCTTGAGCCGCCAAATACTCTTGAAACGTTTTATGCAGAAAGTCAATACGGCCCTTGACAGGCTCTCGCAACACTCCAGAACGCATTAGCAGGTGATCGAAGACCTCCTTTGGCGTGGCCGTGACGTGGGACATAGCCTTCATGTAGTTGCGTAGCCGGCGCATGGCTTCACTTCGGTCCGCGTCTGACCTTCCGTTTCGAACCAGCCAATACGCTAGCTGCGCCAGGAGTGCCTCTTGGTCGTTCTGCGACAGAGGCGGACCATCAATGGTTATTTCTTTGGCCTCGTCGCGTCTAACGAGCAACATCTCCAACGCCGCACGGTAGAGACCAATCCTGTCTCGCGGAAGCTGCCGGTACCGATCGAGGTGAAGCGCACAGGTTAGCGCACACAATAGGGGATTGGTGGCGAGTCGGCGCAGGTCTCGCCGCTGCGCCAACTTATCCAAGAGGTCTTCCTCGTACTTCTTTAGAACCTCACGTTCGCCACCATCCTTACGCATGGACGCCATTGCTGCGTGCCATTGCTTCACAAACGCCCTAACGTCCGCCGATCCCATGGGCAGCAACAGGAAAGTCCGAAAATCGTCAGGCACCAAAATGGTTGCGTCGGCGGCTGGCGGACGCGATGTTATAACGTACCGTGCATCTTCGTACGTCACTACCAAATCGTGGAGCCAGAGCCATACTTCGTTCCGCTTAGCAGCTGGTAGCTCATCCACCCCATCTATAAGAACAAGCGCACGTCCCGATCGGAGCGTTCGCTGCACCCAGTTATGGGGCGCTTCGCTAGATAGCGCCGGGGCAATTTCCTTGATGAAATGCTCTGGACTCGGAAGATCCTTAAGCCCGTATCGCCTCAGGGGTATGAAAAAGGGGACGGCTCCTAGCCATCCATGCGGCCTCTCCCCGTCCGGCTTCACCGAGTTAATGGCAAGCCATTGAAGGAGTGTGGTTTTCCCGGATCCCGCCTCGCCGCGAATTAAAACTCGGTTCGTATCAGCGAGCGCTTCGTGAACTCTAAGCCGTTGGGCCGTCGCGAGATCAAGTTGTGGACTGCCTTTACCTTTCCGGCCACCGGCCTCGGGCGTCGCAGAGAGGCTGAGATATGCGGTGCTCAGCGGGTAGGTGTGGTTCTCTTGAAGCGTTACGCCAAAGAGTTGCAGCGAGTCGAGCTTTCTTCGGACCAGATCTCCATACTTCTTCTCGAATTCTCGATCGTCCTGCGTTAGATGGGCTCGATCGAGAGCGTCGACACTTTCCTGTATCGCTGCGGTACGCTGGACGAGTTCCACCTCTACACGCCTAGAGAATTCTGGACGCTGCGTTATGAACTCTATTATCTGCCGGCATGATTCATCCAAGAACCTGTAGTATGCGACCGTGGCAGCGCCACTCAAGGCAACTTTCTGCGGCCTCTCAGGGTCCGCGTCTAACGCCAGCCTAAGTAGGTGCTCATATCGCAGATCCATTGCGATTGCTGTTGTGACGGTAATCGGGGCGGTAGCCTTTAGGGTTGCTGCAACGGCAGCTAAGGCGGTAGTCCATTCGTCTTCGGCAAGATTCCTGAACTCGGCCCGCCTCATTCCCTCTAAACGGTGGGCTAGGCGCTCCAGTAGAACGTCTACATGTTTGCGGGACAGCGACCGCTCAGTCCTCTTCCCCGGGATCCTGAACCGGCTTTCCAGACGGATCGGATCATTTACGAGTCCGGCTCCCTGAGGTGGCTGCTCGATCAGCGACTTGACGAGCCAGTTGATTGCTGGCCCCAGCATGCGAGCCGCCTCGGCGAACACCGCGGCCTCCTTCAAGCGGTCTAGATCCACAAAAACAACCCTGGCTGCGGCGTAGCACTAGACCACCCGCTGGACGAACATGAGGTTCTATCGCAGCACACATGGGCAAGCGGCGCCAGACCGCTCTTGCTTACATCCCGTTCGCCGTCGAACCGGCCTTCAAGGGGAGCGGGCCACCGGCCGGGGGCCGCCATGTCAAGCGCACCTTGACGTACGCAGGGGCGACGGCCGCTTCGGCTGGTGGCGCGCTCGGCTTGCCCGGCTCGATGGCATCCCGGAGCCGGAGCGCCCCATCGGAGGCGTCGTGACCCGCAACCCCCACGACCGCCCGCAGCTCGCCGATGCTTGCCCGGCCGGCTGGCGGCGCATCACCCTCACGATTGAAAGTCATGTCGTCTAGCGGCGGACCATCGCTCTTACCCGCCTCGTGTCAGCCGACGGAAGTTGTTCGCGCGGTCCGCGTGGAGCGACAGCGGAGCGTCGGACGCGACCAGGTGGCGGCGCGTGCGAACCCGTTTGGAGAATCTGAACTAAGGCGTGTTTCAGAAGTCGTGGTGGCCGGTGAGGGTCACGGCGTGGCGGTGATCGACAACTGAAGAGGTCTCCGGTATCTGGTTCTGCGACCAAGCAAGAACTTCATACCGGAGACCTCGTGGCCAGCGTAGCGGTGACGAGGCGGCATGACCTCACCGACGCCCAGTGGCAGCGCCTCGCCGTACTGCTGCCTGCCGCGTCGGCGAAGGGTCGGCCGCCGAAATGGGAGAAACGGCAGCTCCTCGACGGGATCAGGTGGCGGATCCGGATCGGGTCGCCCTGGCGTGACGTCCCGGCCGAGTACGGACCCTGGCAGACGGTCTACGGCCTGTTCCGTCGCTGGCAGCGCGACGGCACCTGGGACAAGATCCTGGCCGCGTCACAGGCCACCGCAGATGCGCAAGGCCGGATCGGCTGGACGATCAGCGTGGACTCGATGACCAGCCGCGCCCACCAACACGCCGCCGGCGCCCGCAGGAACGGCCACCTGCAGAAAGAGCCGCCCGGCGGCGTGCACGACGAACCCGCCGATCACGCCCTCGGACGATCTCGCGGCGGTCTGACCACCAAGACGCATCTGGCCTGCGAGCAGGGCCAGAAGGTCCTATCGATGGTCGTGACCGCCGGGCACCGTGGTGACAGCCCGCAGTTCATCCCGGTCCTGCGCCGTATCAAGGTGACCCGTCTCGGGGTGGGCCGGCCCCGCACCTGCCCCGACCTCGTCCTGGCCGACAAGGCGTACACCAGCCGTGGTAACCGCGCCTACCTGCGCAAGCGTGGGATCAAGGCGTGCATCCCTAGCAAGAAAGACCAGGACGCTCACCGCAAGGCCAAAGGCGGCCGCGGCGGACGCCCGCCGAAGTTCGACCGAGACCTCTACCGGATGCGACACGCCGTCGAGAACGGCATCGCCTGACTCAAGCGCCACCGCGGCGTGGCCACCCGCTACGACAAGTTGGCCGTCCGGTTCCAGGCCGTCCTGACCATCACCATCATCTGCGAGTGGCTCTGACCCGCTTATGAAACACGCCTTAAAGGGCGTTGCCATGCTCCGCATAGGTGGCGTTGCTGCTGTTGCGCGCTGCGATCGCCGTACGCAGCCTCCGAGTGAGTCGAGGCGGTCCGTAATGGTCCAGGCCATCTGCTGTCACGTAGCGCCATTCGGTGAGTTCTCCGTCCGCGAAGCGGATGGCCTGTTCCTGCTCCGTGGTGAGAGGTCCGGCGTCGAAGATGAAGAGGAGCTTGTCTCCTTCGTGCTCGGCCGGCGCCCAGTCAACGACGAGCAGAGGGCCGAGAGAAGTGGTCAGGCCTAATTCCTCCTCGATCTCGCGGATGCACGCGGCACGCGGTGACTCGCCTGGTTCGACGTAGCCGCCGGGGATGTCCCAGTGCTTCTTGTAGCTGGGGCGTACGAGGAGCACGCGGCCTTCGTTGTCGAAGAAGAGGGCGCCGGCGGCGACGCGTGGGGTTGCCATGGGTGGCATCTCGTTGGCCGTCACCAGGGCAGCCTAGATGGGCTTGGTTCAGTCGAGCACCACCGCGATCCGACCGGCGTCCACGATGCCCGGCTCGGTGGCTGCCTGACTGCTCCTTGGCGCGCGGGGCGGGTCGTTTCCCCGCCAAGAGTCCCGGCCCGTCCCGCGCTCTCCCATCCCTCACACATGAAGGAGGGCGTGATGCCCACCGTAGTTCCCCCTGCCCTGAGCTGCTCCGAGGGCCGCTGCTCGTCGGGGTGGTGGTCCTGATGTCCCGTACCCGTCTGGTCGGTCTGCGCCACGCCTACCGGGGACTGGTTCGGGTGGGCCAACGCCGCCATCTCCGAACTCCTCCCCTTGGCCGCGCTGCTTACCATCCGGCGGCGCCGCCGCACGCGCGGGCCGATCGGCTACCCGATGTTCCTGCTCGTCTGCGCCGTCGCACTGTCCCTGTCCGCGCAGCTCGCCGTTGCCAAGCCGGGCGTGTCCGGATGGCTGCTGTCGGCCGTGCCCGCGCTGGCGTTCCTCGGCCTGTCCAAGCTCATCTTCTCCACCACCCTGGCAGCGGCGTCCGTCGACAAGCAGGCAGACGCCAACGCTTGGGGCGATATGCCGCCCGGCTACGACCCGACTGAGGAACGGCCGTCCGCCGACCTCGTCAACGAGGACCAGGCGGCGACCGTCGCCGTGGAAGCCACCAACGAGAAGCCTCGCCCGGCGGCTCTCCGCCCGGTTTCCGTCGTGCCGGTGGAACGGCGGCCCGGACTGGTGCCCGTACCGGCGGCAGCGTTCGCGCCCCGCAACGGCAGCGTCTTCGGCGGGGAGCGTGACCGGTGAACCAACTCGAACTCATCCCCACGACTCCCGTCGACCAGCCCCGACCGGGATCGCGCGCGGACCGGATGCGCAAGCCCCTGGCAAAGGACGCGCTCAAGCAACTCGCCGAACAGAACGGCGTCTGCGTCCGCCCTCTCGCCCTGCGCCGCACCGATACCGCCACCGGCCTGACCGAGGTCGTCGAGGTGCCCTGCGGCGCGACCCTGGCAGCAAAGTGCAAGCCCTGTGCGGAGCGGGGTCGGCGGCTGCGCATCCAACAGATCCGCGAGGGCTGGCACCTCGCCGACGAACCCGCCGTCCGACCCGACAAGCCGGGTGAAGACGTCCTCGCCCTCGTACGGGTCCGGGCACACCTGGAATTCGAGCGCGAAGCCGCGCAGTACCAGCCGATGACCCCCGACGAGCGGGCCGCGCACCTGGCCGAGATCGACGCCGCGATAGCCGAGCTTGATGAAGCGCTCGCCGAAACCAGCCTGCGCGGCCACCTCACTCCGAAGGAGCGCGACGAGCGGCCCCGGCGGAAGCGGTCGACCCGGCGGCGGCAGGACTCGCCGGACCTGCCCCGGCTGCCCGTCGACCCGCGCACGGTCGGACGGGCCTACTCAGGCAGGGCAGGCAAGACGCACCGGCCGTCGATGCTCGTCACGCTGACGCTCGGCTCGCACGGGCCGGTGCACTCCCACCTGCGGCGCGGCGCCTACGTCGCCCCGTGCGAGTGCGGCCAGCGCCACGGCCCGTATGACGACGTGCTCGGCACACCCGTCGACCCGACCAGCTACGACTACCGGCGGGCCGCCCTGGACGCGATCCACTTCGCGCGGGTCCTCGACCGGTGGTGGCAGAACGTCCGCCGCGCCGCCGGCTGGAACGTCCAGTACGCCGGTGCCGTCGAGCTGCAACGACGACTCGCCCCACACGCTCACTTCGCCATCCGCGGCACCCTGCCCCGACGGCTGCTCAAGCAAATCGCCGCGGCCACCTACCACCAGGTGTGGTGGCCACCCTTCGACGAACTGACCTACCCGGTCGACAAACCGCCGGTCTGGGACGTCGACCAGCAGGCATACGTCGACCCCAAGACGCGCGAGCCGCTGCCCACCTGGGGCGAAGCCCTCGACGCCCTGGAAGAACCCGACAGCCGACCCGCCTACGTCGCCCGCCTCGGGCGGATTGACGCCCGGGGCATCGAGCAGGGAACCAAGGACGCGGAACGCTCCATCCGCTACGTGACCAAGTACGTCACCAAGGACCTGACCGACCAAGCCAAGCCACGCTCCGACGCGCAGAAGGCGCACTTCGACCGACTCCACGCGGAACTGTCGGTGCTGCCGTGCTCGCCGACGTGCGCGAACTGGCTGCTCTACGGCGTCCAGCCCGACGGGGTCAAGGCCGGCTTGACCCCGGACGGTGCACCGGCTTGACCCCCGGACGGTGCACCGGGAAGGTCCACCAACGCTCCACCCTCGGCTTCACCGGCCGCCGCGTCCTCGTCTCGCGGCAGTGGTCCGGCAAGACCCTCGCCGACCACCGCGCCGACAACCGGTCCTGGGTCCGCGCCATCCTCGCCGGCGGCATGGCCGACACCGAGGAGCACGACCAGGCGGCCGACGAGGCAGACGGGCCAAAGCGGTACCGGTTCGAACTCGCTCGCCCGGAAGACCCCGACGTGCCACCCCTGGAACACCGCCTCCTGCGATCGATCTCCGCTCGCATCCGGTGGCGTGCAGATCTCGACACCGCCCGGCTACGAACAGCCGCCGCCGTTTCGGCAACCGCACAACCCGCCGCGCTCGCGGCCTGAACTGCTGGGAGGAGCAACCGCATGGATGACGAGCTGTTGACCGCTGACGAGGTCGCCGCTCGCCTGAAGGCAACGCCGCGATTCGTCCGCCGGCTGGTCGCCGAACGACGGATCGCCTTCGTCAAGGTCGGCCGCCTGGTGCGCTTCGAGGCGTCGGCCGTCGCCGCCTACATCGACAGCAACCGGGTCGTACCGATGACTCGGGCGCACCTGCGCGACTACCTGGGGGAGGTGGCCTGATGGCGGCCAGCAAGGGCCGGCGGCGTTTCGGCAACGTGCGTCGCCTCCCCTCAGGGCGGTACCAGGCCCGGTACGTCGGCCCGGACGGGTTGGAGCGGAAGGCGCCGCACACCTTCGAAACCGAGCGCCAGGCGGCCAAGTGGCTGACCGTGGTGGAGTCCGAGATCATCAAGGGGGAGTGGACGGCCCCGGAGGCGGGAGAGGTCAAGCTCGACGCGTACGGCCGGAAGTGGATCGCCGAACGGAAGCTCCAACCGCGTAGCCGGGAGAACTACGAAGACCTGTTCCGGCTGCACATCCGCCCGCACCTCGGCGCGCTCGCCCTGGGCGCGATCAAGCCGCAGACCATCCGCACCTGGCGTCGCACGCTGCTCGACGGCGGCACCACCGAGCCGCAGGCCGTCAAGGCGTACTCACTCCTTCGAGCGATCCTCAACACCGCCGTCAAGGAAGACGAGCTCATCCGGCAGAACCCCTGCCGTATCCCGGGCTATGACCGCTATCACACACCTGAGCGCCCGGTTGCGACCGTCGCCCAGGTGCTCGCGCTCGCCGAGCGGATGCCACCCCGGTTCTCCGCGCTGGTGATCGTCGCCGCGTTCTCCGGGCTCCGTTGGGGCGAGCTGGCGGCGCTGCGGCGCTCGGATGTCGACCTCGCGGCCGGCACGGTTCGCGTCCCGCGCAAGCTGGCTGCACTGCGCAACGGGATGGAGTTCGGGCCGCCCAAGTCGGAGGCGGGCAACCGGACGGTGACCCTGCCGGCGGCGGCCCGGACCGCGCTGGCCGATCACCTGACGGAGTACGTGGGGGAGGGGTCGGAGGCGCTGGTCTTCACGGGCGACAAGGGTGCGGTGCTGCGTTCCGGCAACTTCCGGCGGGCGGTCGGCTGGGCGGCGGCGCTGCGGGCGGCTGGTATGCCAGAGGGCTTCCATTTCCACGACCTGCGGCACACGGGCAACAACCTGGCGGCGGCGACCGGGGCCAGCACCCGGGACCTGATGCACCGGATGGGCCACGCGAGCATGCGGGCGGCCCTGGTCTACCAGCACGCCAACAGCGAGCGGGATCGGGAGATCGCCGACGCCATGGACCGCCGAATCGTCAAGCAGGCGAAGCGATCGGCGGCGCCGGCCAAGGCAAGCAAGACGAAGGACAAGGCGACCAAGGGCAAGGCTGCCAAGCAGAACGCGGCCAAGGGGAAGCCGGCGGCGCGCAAGGCGGCCAAAGGCACGAAGACCGAGCGGCCGGCACGGGAACCCGTCTCGGATGGCACGGCCGGCGCTATTGGCACGCCAATGGCACGCAAGATCAAAAAGAGCTGAAACGAGAACGGCCCAGGCTCGGCGACAACGCCGCTGACCTGGGCCGGAAGCTGTGGAGCGGGCGACGGGAATCGAACCCGCACCGTCAGTTTGGAAGACTGAAGCTCTGCCATTGAGCTACGCCCGCGTCGCGCCCCCGACGCTGCGGGGCGCGCCGACAGCGTACCCAATGCCCGCCCGGCACGCTCAGCCGTATCCCCGCGCGGCGACGCCAAGATCCGCACAACTTCGGGGAAGAAGCTCCCACCCGCCGCCCGGAGGCCACCTCTTCCCCGAAGTTGCTGCCAGCCGCGACACCCCGGACGGCGCGGCGGGTGTCCGGTTGGTCCCCGTTCGGCGCGTTGGGTGACGCCCCGGCACGTCGTGCGGGGCGCGACGGCATAGACTGCTCGTCGCCACGGGGTGTGGCGCAGCTTGGTAGCGCACTCGCTTTGGGAGCGAGGGGCCGTGGGTTCAAATCCCGCCACCCCGACTGTCGTCCGCGGCCGGTCGCCGGGGTCGCCCTCCGCGCGGTCCCCGGCCGCTGCCGGTGCGCCCGGCCGGCTCGCCTACACTCGATGGGCTAATTGCGCCCAGACTCAAAACCGAGATCCGTCAAGGAGTACGCCTGTGAAGAGCACCGTCGAGACTCTGAGCCCGACGCGCGTGCGGCTCGCCATCGAGGTGCCGTTCGTCGAGCTCGAGCCGAGCCTCAAGAAGGCGTACCGGGAGATCGGGCAGCAGGTCCAGGTTCCCGGCTTCCGCAAGGGCAAGGTTCCGGCGGCCGTGATCGACCAGCGGGTCGGCCGGGGCACCGTCCTCAACGAGGCGGTCCAGGAGGCCATCCCGCAGAACATCCTCGCCGCGGTCCGCGAGCACGACCTGAAGACGCTCGGCCGGCCCGAGGTCGAGATCACCGAGTTCAGCGACGGTGACTCGCTCAACTTCACCGCCGAGGTCGACGTCCGTCCGGAGATCATCCTGCCGGACCCGGCCACCATCGAGGTGACCGTCGACGAGCTGCAGATCGACGACAGCGAGATCGACGAGCAGGTGAAGAGCCTGCGCGAGCGGTTCGCCACCCTGAAGACCGTCGAGCGGGCCGCCCAGGAGGGCGACTACGTCCAGATCGACCTGAACGCGACCGTCGACGGCGAGGACGTGCCGGGCGGCTCGGCGAGCAACATCTCCCACGAGGTCGGCAGCAAGCAGCTCCTCCCGGGCCTGGACGAGGCCGTCGTCGGCCTGGCCGCCGGCGAGAGCACCACCTTCACCACCCAGCTCGTCGGCGGCGACTTCGCCGGCCGGGACGCCGAGGTGGCGGTGACCGTCCGCACGGTCAAGGAGAAGGAGCTGCCGGAGCTGGACGACGACTTCGCCCAGATGGCGAGCGAGTTCGACACCATCGGGGAGCTCCGCGACGACCTGCGCGAGCGGGTCACCCGGGGTAAGCGGGTCGAGCAGATCTACGCCGCCCGCGACAAGGCCCTGGAGCAGCTCGTCGCGGCCGCCGACGTGCCGGCGCCGGAGGGCGTCGTCCGCGAGGAGGTCGCCAGCCGCAAGCAGGCGATGGTCGACCAGCTCGAGCGCATCGGCGCCTCCCTGGAGGAATACCTCGCGGCCGAGGAGAAGACCGAGGAGCAGATCGACGCCGAGCTGACCGAGGCGGCGACCGAGGGCGTCAAGATCCAGCTGCTGCTGGACACCCTCGCCGACGCCGAGGACGTCCAGGTCACCGACGACGAGTTCGGCCACGAGATCGTGCACCGGGCGCAGCGCGCCGGGATGGCTCCGCAGCAGTACTACGACCAGCTGGTCCGCTCCGGCGCGGCTGGTGCCGTCTTCGGCGACGTCCGGCGCGGCAAGGCCCTGGCGTCGGTCATGGAGCGCATCAAGATCAAGGATTCGGCCGGCAACGAGGTGACGCTCGACGCGCTGCGCGCCGCGAGCGAGGCCGAGCACGACCACGAGCACTGATCGTCGGGTGAGGCCGCCGTCCGCCGCTCGCGGTGGACGGCGGCCCGATCCCTTTTTCGGGTACGTCTCCAGGGCTGCGCTGTCAGCGAACACTGCCCGGACCGGGACTCTGCCGCCCGGCTGAGCGGTTAGTGTCGGGTAGGACGGTACGGAGAGCGAAGGGCTGCCATGACCGACATGCACATGCAAGCGAAGCCGCTCCGGGCGATCGAGGCCCGCGGTGGCGACAACATTGGCAACCTCGATGACTCGGTCTACAACCGGTTGCTCAAGGAGCGCATCATCTTCCTGGGCAGCGAGGTGACCGACCAGGTCGCCAACCGCATCTGCGCGCAGCTCCTGCTGCTCGCCGCGGAGGACCCGGACCGCGACATCAACCTGTGGATCAACTCGCCGGGTGGTTCGGTCTACTCCGGCATGGCGATCTACGACACGATGCAGTTCATCGACAACGACGTGTCGACCGTGGCGATGGGCATGGCGGCCTCGATGGGCCAGCTGCTGCTCTGCGCCGGCACCAAGGGCAAGCGCTACGCCCTGCCGCACGCGCGGATCATGATGCACCAGCCCTCGGGCGGCATGGGCGGCACGGCGTCCGACATCGCCATCCAGGCGGAGCAGATGCTCTACACCAAGCGGATGTTCCAGGAGCGGGTCGCCTTCCACACCGGGCAGAGCCAGGCGCAGATCGAGGCCGATTCCGACCGCGACCGCTGGTTCACCGCCCAGGAGGCCATGGACTACGGCTTCATCGACAAGGTGATCACCGGAGCCACGCAGGTTCCGGAAGGCGCCGGGACCCTGAGCTGAGGAGCTGACGATGACCGACCTGAGCCTGCCGCCGCAGTTCGCGGCCGTGCACAACCGCTACGTCCTGCCGTCGTTCGTCGAGCGCACGTCGTACGGGGTCAAGGAATCCAACCCCTACAACAAGCTCTTCGAGGACCGGATCATCTTCCTCGGCGTCCAGGTCGACGACGCGTCGGCCAACGACGTGATGGCGCAGCTGCTGACGCTCGAGGGCACCGACCCGGACCGTGACATCATCATGTACATCAACTCCCCGGGTGGCTCGTTCACCGCCATGACGGCGATCTACGACACCATGCAGTACGTCCGGCCGGACATCCAGACGGTCTGCCTCGGCCAGGCGGCCAGCGCCGCGGCCGTCCTGCTGGCCGCCGGCACCCCGGGCAAGCGCATGGCGCTGCCGAACTCGCGGATCATCATCCACCAGCCGGCCACCGAGGGCGGCTACGGGCAGGGCTCGGACATCGAGATCCAGGCCCGGGAGATCCTGCGGATGCGGACCCAGCTGGAGGAGATGCTCTCCCGGCACTGCAACCAGCCGATCGACAAGGTCCGCAAGGACATCGACCGTGACAAGATCATGACGGCCGAGGAGTCTCGGGAGTACGGGCTGGTGGACACCATCCTCACCAGCCGGAAGAAGGGCCTGCTGGCGGCCAACGCCGCCAGCTGAGCACCACGCGTCGAGGTCGGCCGGGAGTACGCTCCCGGCCGACCGTCTGACACACCCGTTTTGGGGGTCGGAGAAACCTCCGCCAGCGGGTAACGTCGGGTCTGTACCGCTGCGCCGGATCCTCCGGCGGGGTGAACGAGGCGGGCGGCGTACCGTCCGCAGGTCAGGGCCGGGTCTCCGGCCGATGAGTGCAGGGAGAACGTAGGTGGCACGGATCGGTGACGGCGGCGACCTACTGAAATGCTCCTTCTGCGGCAAGTCGCAGAAGCAGGTCAAGAAGCTCATCGCGGGCCCAGGGGTCTACATCTGCGACGAGTGCATCGATCTCTGCAACGAGATCATCGAGGAGGAGCTGGCCGAGTCCGGCGAGGTGAAGTGGGAAGAGCTTCCCAAGCCGATGGAGATCTGCCAGTTCCTCGACAACTACGTCGTCGGGCAGGACCAGGCCAAGAAGGCGCTCGCCGTCGCGGTCTACAACCACTACAAGCGGATCCAGGCCGAGGCTGCCGGCGCTCCGGGCTCCGGCGGTGACGCCGTCGAGCTGGCCAAGTCCAACATCCTGCTGCTGGGTCCGACGGGGTGCGGCAAGACCCACCTGGCGCAGACCCTGGCGCGGATGCTGAACGTGCCGTTCGCCATCGCCGACGCCACCGCCCTGACGGAGGCGGGCTACGTCGGCGAGGACGTGGAGAACATCCTCCTCAAGCTGATCCAGGCGGCGGACTACGACATCAAGCGCGCCGAGACCGGCATCATCTACATCGACGAGGTCGACAAGATCGCCCGCAAGTCGGAAAACCCGTCGATCACCCGGGACGTCTCCGGCGAGGGCGTCCAGCAGGCACTGCTGAAGATGCTCGAAGGCACGGTGGCCAACGTGCCGCCGCAGGGTGGGCGCAAGCACCCGCACCAGGAGTTCATCCAGATCGACACCACCAACGTGCTGTTCATCTGCGGTGGCGCCTTCGCGGGGCTCGACCAGATCATCGAGGCCCGCACCGGCCACGGCGGCACCGGCTTCGGCGCCCGGCTCCGGTCGGTCAGCGAGCGTTCGACCGACGACATCTTCAGCCAGGTCATGCCGGAGGACATGCTGAAGTTCGGGTTGATCCCCGAGTTCATCGGCCGGCTCCCGGTCATCACCAACGTGCGCAGCCTCGACCGCACCGCCCTGGTGCGCATCCTCACCGAGCCGCGCAACGCCCTCGTCCGGCAGTACCAGCGCCTCTTCGAGCTCGACGGCGTCGAGCTGGAGTTCGAGCCGCCGGCGCTGGAGGCGATCGCCGACCAGGCGATGCTGCGGGGCACCGGTGCCCGTGGCCTGCGCGCGATCATGGAGGAGGTCCTGCTCTCCGTGATGTACGAGGTGCCGAGCAACCCCGACGCCGCCCGGGTGCTGATCACCCGCGAGGTCGTCCTGGAGAACGTCAACCCGACGATCGTGCCGCGCGAGTTCACCGGCCGGCGCGCCCGGCGGGACCGCGAGGAGAAGTCGGCCTGATCCACTTTCACCGCGCCCGGCCCTCGCGGGTCGGGCGCGGTCGCGTATCCGCCCGTCGGCGTGCTCCGGCCCGGCCGGTGACTCCCGCCGGTCGCCGCCGCTGTCGCCGGGGCCCCTTCCGGCCGTACGCTCATCTCATGCGCGTCGCCGTCTGCCAGCTGAACGCCCGGGACGACCGTAAGGCGAACCTCGCCGCCGCGGAGGCCCTGCTGGAGCGTGCGGCCGCAGCCGGCGCGGATCTCTCCCTCCTGCCGGAGTACGTCGACTATCTCGGTCCCGCCGCCGGCCTGCCGGAGCCGGAGCCGGTGGACGGCGAGGTGGGGCAGTTCTTCGCCGGCGTCGCGCGGCGGCTGGGCATGTGGGTGATCGTCGGGTCGGTCCACGAGCGCGGGCCGGATACGGCCCGCACCTGGAACACCACCCTGGTCTTCGACCGCTCAGGGGCGCTCGCCGCCACGTATCGGAAGATCCACCTGTACGACGTGGAGATCCCCGGCCGGGTCTCCTACCTCGAGTCGGCGACCGTCGCTCCGGGCGACCAGCCGGTGGTCGTCGACGTCGAAGGGCTCCGCGTCGGGTTGTCGATCTGCTACGACCTCCGCTTTCCCGAGCTGTACCGGCAGCTCGCCGCCGACGGCGGCGCGCAGCTGCTGGTGGTGCCGGCGGCGTTCATGCTGCATACCGGGCGGGACCACTGGGAGGTGCTGCTGCGCGCGAGGGCGATCGAGAACCAGTGCTTCGTCGCCGCGGCGGGGCAGACCGGCGACCACGAGCCCGGCCGGACCTGTTTCGGGCGCAGCATGGTGATCGACCCGTGGGGCACGGTGCTCACCCAGGTGCCGGACGGCCCGGGCCTCGCCGTCGCCGACCTCGACCTCGACCGCCTGCGCGCCATCCGGGCGGAGCTGCCGAGCCTGGCCAACCGGCGCCTGTAGCCCGTCACCCCTCCAGCAGCACGCCCACCACGGCGAAGCCGACGATCGCGGCGGCCGTGACCAGGAGGGCCGTCGTCATCCGGGACCGCCCGCGCCGGGCCAGCCGAGCGACCGACACCACGACGACGAAGAGCACGAATGCGCCGATGACCAGATGCCAGAACGGCAGCAGCAGCCCGAGCAGCGCGTCCTCGGCGAGCAACGCCGGCCGGGGGCGGGGGAGGTCATCCATGCCAGACACTCTGGCACGGCGAAGCCCCGTCCGGACCCCGTGCCGCATCACGAAGGACACGGCACCGCCTGCCCACGCCGGCCGGGCGGAAGTCGCCCGACGCCGGGGACCGACGGGCGCCGACGCGCGTCCCGGTACACCCCGCGCCCGCCGCCCGGCCGCGCGAGTGACGCTCCTCGATTTGCCTTCCAGGGACGGTCCGCGTAACTTTCTCTCTGCACGCGGAAGGCCGGGCAAACCGGCTGACAGCGGGCATCAGGCTCGTGGCGGGAACGCCGAGCGAGGCTGGTGACCGGGCGGTGCGAGAACACCCCGACAGGGAGTTGCGCTCGCGAGACTGACCGGGTAGAGTGCTGAAGCCGGCAGGAGCCGGGCGGAGAGCCGCACAGCGGCGATCGGCCGGTCTGCGGCTTCCCACGACAGAAGCGACCGCCGTAACACGGCGTGCGTCATCGTGGATCGGAACGCCAAGTGGTGATGACCTCCAGAGCGAGGTTGACGCCGCGAGGCGGGCCGAGTAAGGTAGAGAAGTTGCCCCAAGCGACTTCCCACGATGTGGGATGCTCGGTTGGTGTGTGGTTGTTCTTTGAGAACTCAACAGGGTGCTTGATAAGCCAGTGCCAAATTGTTTATACCCCGGACTGGTCAGGCTTTGGTTTGGCTGGTTTCGGATTCCTTTGGCAACACTTTTGTTGTCGGGACAGTTTTTCAACAAGTTTTTGTTGGAGAGTTTGATCCTGGCTCAGGACGAACGCTGGCGGCGTGCTTAACACATGCAAGTCGAGCGGAAAAGCCCTTCGGGGTACTCGAGCGGCGAACGGGTGAGTAACACGTGAGCAACCTGCCCTAGGCTTTGGGATAACCCCGGGAAACCGGGGCTAATACCGAATATGACCTCCGATCGCATGGTTGGTGGTGGAAAGTTTTTCGGCCTGGGATGGGCTCGCGGCCTATCAGCTTGTTGGTGGGGTGATGGCCTACCAAGGCGACGACGGGTAGCCGGCCTGAGAGGGCGACCGGCCACACTGGGACTGAGACACGGCCCAGACTCCTACGGGAGGCAGCAGTGGGGAATATTGCACAATGGGCGGAAGCCTGATGCAGCGACGCCGCGTGAGGGATGACGGCCTTCGGGTTGTAAACCTCTTTCAGCAGGGACGAAGCGTAAGTGACGGTACCTGCAGAAGAAGCGCCGGCCAACTACGTGCCAGCAGCCGCGGTAAGACGTAGGGCGCGAGCGTTGTCCGGATTTATTGGGCGTAAAGAGCTCGTAGGCGGCTTGTCGCGTCGACTGTGAAAACCCGCAGCTCAACTGCGGGCCTGCAGTCGATACGGGCAGGCTAGAGTTCGGTAGGGGAGACTGGAATTCCTGGTGTAGCGGTGAAATGCGCAGATATCAGGAGGAACACCGGTGGCGAAGGCGGGTCTCTGGGCCGATACTGACGCTGAGGAGCGAAAGCGTGGGGAGCGAACAGGATTAGATACCCTGGTAGTCCACGCTGTAAACGTTGGGCGCTAGGTGTGGGGGGCCTCTCCGGTTCCCTGTGCCGCAGCTAACGCATTAAGCGCCCCGCCTGGGGAGTACGGCCGCAAGGCTAAAACTCAAAGGAATTGACGGGGGCCCGCACAAGCGGCGGAGCATGCGGATTAATTCGATGCAACGCGAAGAACCTTACCTGGGTTTGACATGGCCGCAAAACTCGCAGAGATGTGAGGTCCTTCGGGGGCGGTCACAGGTGGTGCATGGCTGTCGTCAGCTCGTGTCGTGAGATGTTGGGTTAAGTCCCGCAACGAGCGCAACCCTCGTTCGATGTTGCCAGCGCGTTATGGCGGGGACTCATCGAAGACTGCCGGGGTCAACTCGGAGGAAGGTGGGGATGACGTCAAGTCATCATGCCCCTTATGTCCAGGGCTTCACGCATGCTACAATGGCCGGTACAATGGGCTGCGATACCGTGAGGTGGAGCGAATCCCAAAAAGCCGGTCTCAGTTCGGATCGGGGTCTGCAACTCGACCCCGTGAAGTCGGAGTCGCTAGTAATCGCAGATCAGCAACGCTGCGGTGAATACGTTCCCGGGCCTTGTACACACCGCCCGTCACGTCACGAAAGTCGGCAACACCCGAAGCCGGTGGCCCAACCCTTGTGGAGGGAGCCGTCGAAGGTGGGGCTGGCGATTGGGACGAAGTCGTAACAAGGTAGCCGTACCGGAAGGTGCGGCTGGATCACCTCCTTTCTAAGGAGCACCTTCCGACGAAAGTCGGTGAGGAGCCCGCGACCTGCGAATGTCGGGTCGGGGTGCTCGATGGCGGAGACACTGGTCAGTCAGGCGCCGGCAACGGTCACGGATGTCTAGTACACGCCCTTTCGGGGGTGCAGGAACGATGGATGTGGTGCGGCTGGTGGCTGGTGTATAGCACCCTGTTGGGTCCTGAAAGAACAACCGGTGGTTGTTTCTTTCGGAGCCGTAGGCGAGCGTGAGTGCTTGTCGGGCTGCCAGGCATGGCCTGGTCTCGCATACCGGTCACGGTGGTGGTGCTGGTGTGGGGCTGTGGGTTGTGGGTTGGTCGTTTGTTGAGAATTGCACAGTGGACGCGAGCATCTTTGTGGTCAAGTTGTCAAGGGCGAACGGTGGATGCCTTGGCACCAGGAGCCGATGAAGGACGTGGGAGGCCGCGATAGGCCTGGGGGAGCTGTCAACCGAGCTGTGATCCCAGGGTGTCCGAATGGGGGAACCCGGCATCAGTCATGTGATGTCACCTGCACCTGAACACATAGGGTGTATGGGGGGAACGCGGGGAAGTGAAACATCTCAGTACCCGTAGGAAGAGAAAACAAATTAGTGATTCCGTGAGTAGTGGCGAGCGAAAGCGGATTGAGGCTAAACCGGCTGCGTGTGATACCTGTCAGGGGTTGCGTGGTCGGGGTTGTGGGACCCTGCTGAGCAAGCTGACACTTGTTCGAGGAGTTATAAAGTCAGTGGCTAGCCGAACAGTCTGGAATGGCTGACCGTAGGCGGTGATAGTCCGGTAGGTGAAAGTTGCTGACCTTCTGTGGGTGTTCCCGAGTAGCGGCGGACCCCTGAAATCTGCCGTGAATCTGCCAGGACCACCTGGTAAGCCTAAATACTTCCTGGTGACCGATAGCGGACGAGTACCGTGAGGGAATGGTGAAAAGTACCCCGGGAGGGGAGTGAAATAGTACCTGAAACCGTTCGCCTACAATCCGTCGGAGCCTTGCGGGGTGACGGCGTGCCTTTTGAAGAATGAGCCTGCGAGTTAGTGGCATGTGGCGAGGTTAACCCGTGTGGGGGAGCCGTAGCGAAAGCGAGTCTGAATAGGGCGATTCAGTCGCGTGTCCTAGACCCGAAGCGGAGTGATCTAGCCATGGGCAGGCTGAAGCGCGGGTAAGACCGCGTGGAGGGCCGAACCCACCAACGTTGAAAAGTTGGGGGATGACCTGTGGTTAGGGGTGAAAGGCCAATCAAACTCCGTGATAGCTGGTTCTCCCCGAAATGCATTTAGGTGCAGCGTCGCGTGTTTCTTGCCGGAGGTAGAGCACTGGATGGTCTAGGGGGCCCACAAGCTTACCGAAATCAGCCAAACTCCGAATGCCGGTAAGTGAGAGCGCGGCAGTGAGACTGCGGGGGATAAGCTTCGTAGTCGAGAGGGAAACAGCCCAGATCACCAGCTAAGGCCCCTAAGCGTGTGCTAAGTGGAAAAGGATGTGGGGTCGCATAGACAACCAGGAGGTTGGCTTAGAAGCAGCCACCCTTTAAAGAGTGCGTAATAGCTCACTGGTCAAGTGGTTCCGCGCCGACAATGTAGCGGGGCTCAAGCACACCGCCGAAGCTGTGGCATTCACATTTTTACTTCGCAACGCCTTGATGTGTTGTGCAGGTGTGTGGATGGGTAGGGGAGCGTCGTGCCGGGGGTGAAGCAGCGGGGTGACCCAGTTGTGGACGCGGCACGAGTGAGAATGCAGGCATGAGTAGCGAAAGAAGGGTGAGAAACCCTTCCGCCGGATGACCAAGGGTTCCAGGGCCAGGCTAATCCGCCCTGGGTGAGTCGGGACCTAAGGCGAGGCCGAGAGGCGTAGTCGATGGACAACGGGTTGATATTCCCGTACCCGCGAAAGAGCGTCCCTGATGAACCTCGTTGTGCTAACCACCCAAACCAGCCAAGGCCTTCGGGTTGAGGTTGGGGAGCGTGGGAACCTGGCGGGTAGTAGTCAAGCGATGGGGTGACGCAGGAAGGTAGCTGAGCCCGGCCGGTGGTTGTGCCGGGGTAAGCGTGTAGGCCGTGCTGTAGGCAAATCCGCAGCACATGTAGGCTGAGACGTGATGCCGAGCCGATTCAGGTGAAGTCAGTGATCCTATGCTGCCGAGAAAAGCCTCTAGCGAGTTCTGAGCGGCCCGTACCCCAAACCGACACAGGTGGTCAGGTAGAGAATACCGAGGCGATCGGGCGAACTGTGGTTAAGGAACTCGGCAAATTGCCCCCGTAACTTAGGGAGAAGGGGGGCCGGAGACGTGAAGCCCCGCGCGGGTGGAGCGTTGTATGGCCGCAGAGAGCAGGGGGAAGCGACTGTTTACTAAAAACACAGGTCCATGCGAAGAAGTAATTCGATGTATATGGACTGACGCCTGCCCGGTGCTGGAACGTTAAGGGGACCTGTTAGCTCTTCGGGGCGAAGCGGAGAACTTAAGCGCCAGTAAACGGCGGTGGTAACTATAACCATCCTAAGGTAGCGAAATTCCTTGTCGGGTAAGTTCCGACCTGCACGAATGGCGTAACGACTTCCCCACTGTCTCAACCACAGGCCCGGCGAAATTGCATTACGAGTAAAGATGCTCGTTACGCGCGGCAGGACGGAAAGACCCCGGGACCTTTACTATAGCTTGACATTGGTATCTGAGTTAGCTTGTGTAGGATAGGTGGGAGCCGGTGAAGTCCATACGCCAGTATGGGTGGAGGCAATCTTGAAATACCACTCTGGTTGATTTGGGTATCTAACTTCGGACCGTTATCCGGTTCAGGGACAGTGTCTGGTGGGTAGTTTAACTGGGGCGGTTGCCTCCTAAAGGGTAACGGAGGCGCCCAAAGGTTCCCTCAGCCTGGTTGGCAATCAGGTGTTGAGTGCAAGTACACAAGGGAGCTTGACTGTGAGACTGACAGGTCGAGCAGGGACGAAAGTCGGGACTAGTGATCCGGCACTTGCGTGTGGAAGCGGTGTCGCTCAACGGATAAAAGGTACCCCGGGGATAACAGGCTGATCTTCCCCAAGAGTCCATATCGACGGGATGGTTTGGCACCTCGATGTCGGCTCGTCGCATCCTGGGGCTGTAGCAGGTCCCAAGGGTTGGGCTGTTCGCCCATTAAAGCGGTACGCGAGCTGGGTTTAGAACGTCGTGAGACAGTTCGGTCCCTATCCGCCGTGCGCGTAGGATACTTGAGAAGGGCTGTCCCTAGTACGAGAGGACCGGGACGGACGAACCTCTGGTGTGCCAGTTGTCCCGCCAGGGGCACGGCTGGTTAGCTACGTTCGGAAGGGATAACCGCTGAAAGCATCTAAGCGGGAAGCTCGCTTCAAGATGAGGTATCCCACCATCCTTTGGATGGGTAAGGCCCCCAGCTAGACGACTGGGTTGATAGGCCGGAAATGTAAGCCCGGTAACGGGTTCAGTTGACCGGTACTAATAGGCCGAGGACTTGATTACTAAGCTGCTACGCGTCCACTGTGCAACTCTGAACGAGCGAACACTCCACGTGTGTTTGACATGTTCATAGAGTTACGGCGGTCATGGCGGAGGGGAAACGCCCGGTTACATTCCGAACCCGGAAGCTAAGCCCTCCAGCGCCGATGGTACTGCACTCGGGAGGGTGTGGGAGAGTAGGACACCGCCGGACATTCTTTCGTTCAGGGCCACCCCCTTGTGGGGTGGCCCTGAACGCATTCTGGCGTCCATTCCGTTCGCGTCGCGCCGAGGGCTGCCCCCACAAGCCGGCAGCCTGGGCTTCAACCCTCCCACCAGTGGCGCACCGGAGACGACCAACGGCGCGGCCGGCGGAGCCGGCAAGTCAGTGGACGGCGCCCGCCGTGCCCGGTGCAGGGATCAGGCCTGACCGCCCGGAGCCGGGCACGGCGGGCCTCAACCCGCACGCGACACGTACCGCTGGCGCACCTCGTGAGATCGAGCCCGGCGCGCCCTCGCCCCCACCCTCACCCGCGGGTCTGCATCGCCTCGCGCATCGAGCGGAACAGCTTGCCGGCGTCGTCGATCGCGCGCCCGGGGAACATGGCCATCACGACGCTGCCGTGGTCGGCCCACCCGCAGACGGCGAAGTCGCCGCCGTCGCCGCTGGTGGTGCCGCACTTCATCACGCCGCCCAGCCGCCCGGCCGGCACGTCCCGCAGGCCCGTCACCTTGCCGGTCTCGTCGGTCAGCAGGCCGAAGAGGCTGTCGAGGTCCCGCTCCGGCTGCCAGAGCAGGGTCGTGCCGCCGAAGACGAGCACCGAGCGCTTGTCGTCGGCCGGGTCCCGGTAGACCGTGCCGAAGCTGCTGTCCAGGTCGATGTCGGCGGCGAAGCCGCTGCGCAGGTAGTCCGACGTGCTGCGGGCCCGTTCGCTGTCGTCCCGTACCAGGCCCGCCACGCGATCCGGGGTGGCCAGGTCGGCGTCCTTCTGCTGGGCCACGCGCCATCCCGCCGTGCCGATGGTGGCGGCTCCCGCGAGCCCGACCAGCGCCGCGGCGGCCCAGGCGATCCGCCGGCGCCGCGACCGTGCCGCCCGCCGCTCGGGGGCGTTCTCCGGGTCCCGGTTGCTCAGCTGGATGGGCTCGTCGGTCAGGTCGATCGGCTCGGCGCCGTCGTTGACCGGCCGCTCGGTGAGATGTGCGTCGGACATAGCCGACACCGTACGCGAACAGCAGGTGGCGCACGTCGGGTCCGGGGAAGCCCTCCGTAGACTTTCGGGGTGACCGAGAGACTGGATGCCCGACGCCCCGACGCCCCGACCCTTGCCGGCCAGTACCAGCCCGGCGAGGTAGAGCAGCGACGGTACGAGCAGTGGGTAGCCGCCGGCCACTTCCGGGCGTCGGCGGAGAGCGACAAGCCCCCGTTCACCATCGTCATCCCGCCGCCGAACGTGACCGGCTCCCTGCACATGGGCCACGCCCTCGACCACACCGTCCAGGACGCCCTGGTGCGGCGCAAGCGGATGCAGGGCCACGAGGCGCTGTGGCTGCCCGGCATGGACCACGCCGGCATCGCCACGCAGAACGTGGTGGAGCGGCAGCTCGCCGCCCAGGGTCTCTCCCGGCACGACCTGGGCCGGGAGCAGTTCGTGGAGCGGGTCTGGCAGTGGAAGGCCGAGTCCGGTGGCGCGATCCTCGGCCAGATGCGCCGCCTCGGCGACTCCGTCGACTGGGACCGCGAGCGCTTCACGATGGACGAGGGCCTGTCGCGGGCCGTCCAGACCATGTTCAAGAAGCTCTACGACGACGGGCTGATCTACCGGGCCAACCGGATCATCAACTGGTGTCCGCGCTGCCTGACCGCGCTCTCCGACATCGAGGTGGAGCACACCGACGACGACGGTGAGCTGATCTCGATCCGCTACAGCGACGACGTCGTGGTCGCCACCACCCGGGCCGAGACGATGCTCGGTGACACCGCGGTCGCCGTGCACCCCGACGACGAGCGCTACCGGCACCTCATCGGCACCGAGGTGCCCGTGCCGCTGACCGACCGGCGGATCCCGATCGTGGCCGACGAGCACGTCGACCCGAGCTTCGGCACCGGCATGGTCAAGGTGACCCCCGCGCACGACCCGAACGACTTCGAGATCGGCCAGCGGCACGGCCTGCCCTCGCTGACGATCATGGACGAGCGGGGCGTCATCACCGCGCACGGTCCGTTCCAGGGCCTGGACCGGTACGAGGCCCGGCCGGCGATCGTCGCCGCGCTGCGCGAGCAGGGCCTCATCGTGGCCGAGAAGCGGCCGTACGTGCACGCGGTGGGGCACTGCTCCCGGTGCAAGACGACCGTCGAGCCGCGGCTGTCGCTCCAGTGGTTCGTCAACACCGCCCCGCTGGCCGAGGCGGCCGGCGACGCGGTGCGCGACGGCCGGGTGAAGATCGAGCCGGCGGAGCTGGCCAAGCGGTACTTCGCCTGGGTCGACAACATGCACGACTGGTGCATCTCCCGGCAGCTCTGGTGGGGCCACCGCATCCCCGTCTGGTACGGCCCGGACGGCGAGATCGTCTGCGTCGGCCCGGACGAGGAGCCGCCGACCGGCGAGGGCTGGCGCCAGGACGAGGACGTGCTGGACACCTGGTTCTCCAGCGGCCTGTGGCCGTTCTCCACGCTCGGCTGGCCGGAGCAGACCCCGGACCTGGCGAAGTTCTATCCGACGAGCGTCCTGGTGACCGGCTACGACATCCTCTTCTTCTGGGTCGCCCGGATGATGATGTTCGGCCTGTACGCCATGGACGGGCGGCAGCCGTTCGACACGGTGGCCCTGCACGGCATGGTCCGCGACCAGTTCGGCAAGAAGATGTCGAAGTCGTTCGGCAACGTGATCGACCCGCTGGACTGGATCGACCGCTACGGCGCCGACGCCACCCGGTTCACCCTCGCCCGGGGCGCCAACCCGGGCGGGGACGTGCCGGTCAGCGAGGAGTGGTGCCAGGGCTCGCGCAACTTCTGCAACAAGCTGTGGAACGCCACCCGGTTCGCGCTGCTCAACGGCGCGCACACCGAGGGGCCGCTGCCGGCGGCCGACACGCTGTCGACGGTCGACAGGTGGATCCTGTCCCGGCTGGCGCACGTCACCGCCGAGGTCGACGAGCAGTTCGAGGCGTACGAGTTCGCGAAGGTCTGCGACCTGCTCTACCACTTCGCCTGGGACGACGTCTGCGACTGGTACGTGGAGCTGACCAAGCCGGTGCTCGCCGAGGGCGGCCCGACCGCCGAGGCGACCCGCCGGGTGCTCGGGCACGTGCTGGACCAGCTGCTGCGGCTGCTGCACCCGGTCATCCCGTTCGTCACCGAGGAGCTGTGGACCGCGCTCACCGGCGGCGAGACGGTCATGACGGCCGCCTGGCCGGTGGCCGACCGTACCGGCGTCGACGACGCCGCGGAGGTCGAGGTCGGCACCCTCCAGCGGGTGGTGACCGAGATCCGGCGGTTCCGCTCCGACCAGGGGCTGCGCCCGACGCAGCGGGTCGCCGCGCGGCTGGACGGCCTGGCCGCCGCCGGCATCGTCGCGCACGAGCCGCTGATCCGGTCGCTGGTGCGCCTCGACGCGGCCGGCGACGACTTCCAGGCCAGCGCGACGCTCGCCATGCCCGGCGAGGTGAGCGTGGCCCTGGACACCCGGGGAACGATCGACGTGGCCGCCGAGCGGGCCCGGCTGACCAAGGACCGGGCCGCCGCCGAGAAGGAGGCCGCGCAGGCCCGGGCGAAGCTCGACAACCCCGCGTTCGTGGGCAAGGCGCCGGAGCCGGTGGTCGCCAAGATCCGTGACCGGCTCGCCGTGGCCGAGGCCGACCTGGTCCGCATCGACGCCGCTCTGGAGGCGCTGCCCTCGTGACCGACCGCACCGATTTCGCCGCCGTCGAGGCCGAGCTGGCCGACCGCGGGTTCACCCGCATGGCCTTCGAGCTGGACAAGATCGAGTCGCTGCTCGACCTGCTCGGCAGCCCGCAGCGGGCGTACCCGTCGATCCACCTGACCGGCACGAACGGCAAGACCTCGACGGCCCGGATGATCGACTCGCTGCTGCGGGCGTTCGGGCTGCACACCGGCCGCTACACCAGTCCGCACCTGGAGACCGTCCGGGAGCGGATCAGCCTGGACGGCGAGCCGGTCGACGAGGGGCGGTTCGCCGCCACGTACCGGGAGGTCGAGCCGCTCGCCCGGCTGGTCGACGAGCGCTCGGCGGAGCCGCTGACGTACTTCGACATGACCACCGCGATGGCGTTCGCCGCCTTCGCCGACGCCCCCGTGGACGTGGCGGTGGTCGAGGTGGGGCTGGGCGGCGCCGAGGACGCGACCAACGTGATCCAGGCCGGCGTCGCGGTGATCACGCCGATCGGGCTGGACCACACCGAGTGGCTCGGCGACACCATCCAGGACATCGCGCTGGCCAAGGCGGGGATCATCCACAAGGGCGCGACGGTGATCTCGGCGGCGCAGGAGGAGGAGGCCGCCGGGCCGATCCTGGAGCGTTGCGCCGAGGTCGGCGCGACCATCGCCCGGGAGGGCGCCGAGTTCGGGGTGCTGCGGCGGGCGGTCGCCGTCGGCGGGCAGGTGCTCACCCTCCAGGGCCTCGGCGGCGTCTACGAGGAGGTGTTCATCCCGTTGCACGGCGCCCACCAGGCGCAGAACGCGGCGGTGGCGCTGGCGGCGGTCGAGGCGTTCCTCGGCGCCGGGGCGAAGCGGCAGCTCGACGTCGAGGCGGTCCGGGAGGGCTTCGCCACCGCCAGCTCGCCGGGGCGGCTGGAGCGCGTACGCAGCGCGCCCACCATCCTGCTCGACGGCGCGCACAACCCGCACGGGATGGCCGCCACGGTCACCGCGCTGCAGGAGGAGTTCGCCTTCAGCAAGCTGGTGGCCGTCGTCGGCGTCCTCGGCGACAAGGACGCGGCCAGCCTGCTGGAGCTGCTGGAGCCGGTGGTCGACCGGGTCGTGGTGACCCGGAACAGCTCGCCCCGGGCGATGCCGACGCGGGAGCTGGCGGCGCTGGCCGCCGAGGTCTTCGGCCCCGAGCGGGTCGAGGTGGCCGAGGAGATGCCGGACGCGATCGAGACGGCGGTGGCGATGGCCGAGGAGGACGTACCGGGAGAGCTGAGCGGCGTCGGGGTGCTGGTCACCGGGTCGGTGGTGACCGTGGCCGACGCCCGCCGGCTGCTGAAGCGATGAGCCGGCCGGAGCGGGGCCCGGTGGGCGAGGGCCGTCCGGAGGGCGCGACCGTCGGTGCGGACCCCGGCGGGCGGCCGGCGGGCGGGCCGCGCCGATCGGGGCTGCGCAACCCGGAGCGGGCGGTCCGCGGGCTCGGGGCCGGCACGCTGGTCCTGGAGGCGCTGGTGCTGGTGCTGGCCATCCAGCCGATCCGGATGGTCGGGGGAGACCTGGGTGGGGCGGCCATCGCGACGGTCGTGGGACTGGCCGTGGCGGCGGTGCTGCTGGCCGGCACGATGCGCCGGCCGTGGGCCTGGCACGCCGGCACCGTCCTGCAGGGGCTGCTGATGCTGGCGGGCCTGCTGCACTGGTCCCTGCTCGCGCTGGGCGTCGTCTTCGCCCTGGTCTGGGCCTACGCGCTGCACGTCCGCCGCGTCATCCTGGGCTGACCGAGCGGCACACCGAGGAGCCGCCGCCAGGCCGGCAGGCCCGCGCCGTGAGCCGGCAGACGCCGCGCCGACCTGCGACGAGCCCGCAACCGCCGACGGCGGGCCCGGGCCGGCGCCGAGGATGCCGACCCGCAGCGGCGGCGCGGCGAAGCCGACGGAGACCTTCTTGAAAGCCCGAGCCGGCAGGCCCGAGCCGGCAGGCCCGAGCCGGCAGGCCCGAGCCGGCAGGCCCGAGCCGGCGGACCGGCAAGCCCGGGCCGACGGGTTCAGGCGTCGGCGCGTTCGCGCCACTGGGTGAGGGCGATGCCGTGGCCGTCCGGGTCGCGGAACGCGGCCGCCCACACCTCCAGCTTCGTGCCCCGGTTGACCACCCTGGGTGCGTACGTGAACCGGACGCCGGAGCCGCGCAGCCGCTCGTACGCGGAGTCGATGTCGTCGACCTCGAGGTTGACGTGCACGAGCCGGCGGCTGATCGGCGCGGCCTCGGTGACCTCCCGCAGCACCAGCCGGGTCGCGCCGGAGGCGAGGACCGCGTTGCCAGCGCCCCGGTCGACCTCGGTGAAGCCCAGGTCCCGGTAGAACGCCAGCGAGCGGGGCAGGTCGGTGACCAGCAGCGTCAGCCCCACGCCGGCGATCGGCGCACCGGGGTCGTCGGGATCCGCCGCGGTGGCGCCGGCCTCCTCGTCGGCGCGGCCCGCCGTGGGGCCGAAGATCGCCTCGTCCAGCTCCGCCTGGCTGATCCGCTCCCCGCGTGGCCGTTCGCGGGCCTGGATGGGGTCGTCCAGGGGCAGGTCGAGCGGGTCGGCGCTCCGGTCGGCGGGGGCGGGCGGATCGAACCGCTCCTCCGCCGGCGGGCGGGGCGTCGGGGTGGCGCGACGGGGCAGGGTGCCCGTCGTGGGCTGCTCGACGAGCGTGCCCTCCAGCACGACCGGGCCGCCGGGTCGCTGGTGCACCACGACGGGCTCGCGCTCCTCGGGCCGCCCGACGGGCTCGTCGCCGAGCGGGTCGCCGAGCGGGTCGCCCAGCGGGTCCGCGCCGGGGGCGCCGAGCGGATCGCGGAAGTCGTCTTCCGGCGCGCGGTCGGCCCAGGGCGGCGCCTCCTGCTGGATCAGCACGTCGTCCAGCGGATCCGGGCCCGCGTACTCGGGCGGGAGGTCGGCGGCGACGGTGGCGGCGGTCTCCGCGTGGGTGGGCACGTCGTCCCAGAGCACCCGGACGTGGCGCTGGTCGTCCAGGGCCACCCGGATCGGCAGCGTCTGCCCCAGCGACGGCCACTTCGCCACCGGCACCCGCGGCTCGATGATCTTCTTGGACCGGGGCGGCAGCCCCGGCGCGTCGATCACCAGTTGCAGCTCGCAGCGGCCGAAGGCGTACTGGGTGGGCGGCTCGGAGGCGCTGTGCACGTGGCCCACGCCCACCACCCAGGTGCGCCCGCCGCCGCGCACGGTGGCCAGCGCGACGGCCAGCACCAGCAGGGCGACCCCGAGCGCCACGATGGCCCAGCTCGTCATGCCCAGCCCGAAGAGGACCACGAAGGTGGCCACGGTGCCGAGCACCGCGGCGATCAGCTTGCGTACCGGCGCGATGGGCCGGTTCCCGCCATTCGCCACTGTGGACCTCCCGGGGGTCAAGGGCCAGGCTAGGCCGGATCGGCCGCCGGGGGAAAGACCGGCCGCCGCGCCGGCGCCGGGACCGGGTCGCTACGCTGACCGTACCCAGCCCGACCGCCTTCCGCGCACAGGAGGAACCCAGCGTGTCCAGCAGCAGCCCCGATGAGCGCACCCTCGTACTGATCAAGCCCGACGCGGTCCGCCGTGGGCTGGTCGGTGAGGTGATCTCCCGCTTCGAGCGCAAGGGGCTGCGGATCGACGCGATGGTGTCCCGGACGATGGACGCGGCGCTGGCCGACGAGCACTACGCCGAGCACGTGGACAAGCCGTTCTACCCGCCGCTGAAGGACTTCATGACCGGCGGCCCGCTGGTCGCGTTGGTGCTCTCGGGCGACCAGGTCATCGACGTGGTGCGCGGGCTGGTCGGGTCGACCGACGGGCGCAAGGCGGCCGCCGGCACCATCCGCGGCGACTTCTCGCTGTCCAACCGGGAGAACCTGGTGCACGCCTCCGACTCGCCGGACAGCGCGAAGCGCGAGATCGCGCTCTGGTTCCCCGAGCTGGGCTGACCACCCGCGGCGGTTGCGCGGCCCGGCCGTCCGGTCAGGCCGCCCACCGCAGCTTGTCGGGGTTGCCGACCAGGTAGAGCCCGGTGATCCGCCCGCCGGCCGCGCCGACGGTCAACGCGTACGTGGCGCCGTCGGGGCGGGTCACCAGGGCGGCCGGCTGGCCGTTGAGCTCCACCCGGCGCACGGTGAACTCCCGGCCGGGCCCGTAGAGGCCGGCGAAGAAGCGGGCCACCCGGTCCGCTCCCGAGACCGGGTTGCGGGCCGCCTTCACCCGGCCGCCGCCGTCGGACCAGGCGGTCGCGTCGGCCGCCACCAGCCCGGTCAGCGCCGCCAGGTCGCCGTCGCGGGCGGCGGCGAGGAAGGCGTCCAGCAGCCGTTCCTGCTCGGCCCGGTCGGCGGTGAACCGCCGCCGGTCCTGGCCGATCCGGGCCGCCGCCCGGTGGTGCAGCTGCCGGCAGTCCGCCACCGACCGGTCCAGGATCCCGGCGATCTCGGCGTACGGCAGGTCGAAGGCGGTGTGCAGCACGTAGACCGCGCGCTCCGGCGGGGTGAGCCGCTCCAGCAGGTGCAGCAGGGCCGTGGAGAGGGAGTCGCGCAGCTCCACGGCGTCCAGCGGCCCGAACGGCGACGGCGCGGTCGGCACGGGCTCGGGCAGCCACGGACCGACGTACGTCTCCCGGGAGGCCCGCCGGGCGCGCAGCCGGTCCAGCGCCAGCCGGGTGACCACCCGGGACAGGTAGCGGCGCGGCTCCGCGACCGCCGCCCGGTCGGCCCCCAGCCAGCGCAGGTACGCCTCCTGGAGCACGTCCTCCGCGTCGTGCCGGCTGCCGAGCAGGCGGTACGCCAGGCCGAGCAGCATCGGCCGGTGCGCGTCGAGCGCACCGGCCGCCTGCGTCGCCCCTGCCGTGGTCACACGTCCAGCGGCGGCTGGGTCCGGCTGGTCACGGCGATGCGGTTCCACACGTTGATTGTGGCGATCGCGATCAGCAGGTCGGCGAGCTCCCTCTCCGACCACACCTTCGCCGCCGCGTCCCACACCTCGTCGGGCACGCCGTGCTCGCCGAGCCGGGTGACCGCGTCGGTGAGCGCCAGCGCGGCCCGCTCCCGCTCGTCGAAGAAGGGCGCCTCCCGCCAGGCGGCGACCGCGAAGAGCCGCCGGCTCGACTCGCCCTCGGCGAGCGCGTCGCGGGTGTGCATGTCGACGCAGAACGCGCACCCGTTCAGCACCGACGCCCGGAGCTTGACCAGGTGGTACACGGTGCGCTCGACGTTCGTCCGGGCGTACTTCTCCAGCCCCAGCACGGCCTGGTAGCCCTGCGGTGCCGCCTCCGCCACGTTGATCCTGTGCATGACGACCTCCTCGATCCGGTCGGTGTGCCGACACCCGCACGACGGATCGGGCGGGCCCGGGCGTGACAGTCGTGGCTGTGACGCCCGTCATGTCCGCCGGGCCGTCGGCGCACCCCGTTACTCGGCGGCGGTCCCCGCCCGAGGTCGGGTAACCTTGACGGCCGTAAGGCGATGACCCGGCCATCACCGGCGAGCCTCCGGAAGAACAGCCGGGTGACCGGCCCAGTAGAACCGGACGGGTCCGGCCCGTCACAGCCGGCCAACGAGCGGGCGGTCGATCCTGGCCGCCAAGCGGGGTGGTACCGCGGGCCTTGCCCCGGCGCGCCGGACGGCGTACCGGATCGGGGCTCGTCCTCGCAGACCCACACGACGAGTGAGCTGCGCGAGGAGAGCGACCCCGATGGCCTATCCGTTGCACGACCCGACCGCCGCCGGCGTCCCGGCGAGCCCGGACCTGCCCGCGGTCGAACGCCGGGTCCTGGAGCACTGGACGGCCGACAAGACCTTCGAGGCCTCCGTCGAGGCAAGGCCGACCTCCGGTCGACGACCGGAAACGACGGACTCTGCCGATGCCGGCGCCGCAGGCGACGCCGAAAACGAGTACGTCTTCTACGACGGCCCGCCCTTCGCCAACGGCCTGCCCCACTACGGCCACCTCTTCACCGGCTACGTCAAGGACGTGGTGCCGCGCTACCAGACGATGCGCGGGCGCCGGGTGGAGCGGCGCTTCGGCTGGGACTGCCACGGCCTGCCCGCCGAGGTGGTCGCCGAGAAGCAGCTCGGCATCACCAGCAAGGCGGAGATCCTCGACCTCGGCGTGGCCCGGTTCAACGAGGCGTGCCGCACGTCGGTGCTGGAGTTCACCCAGGACTGGGAGCGCTACGTCACCCGGCAGGCCCGCTGGGTGGACTTCGCCGACGACTACAAGACCCTCGACCTGGACTACATGGAAAGCGTCATGTGGGCCTTCAAGACGCTGCACGACAAGGGCCTGGTCTACGAGGGCTTCCGGGTGCTGGCGTACTGCTGGCGCTGCGAGACGCCGCTGTCGAACACCGAGACCCGGATGGACGACGTCTACCGGGACCGGCACGACCCCACGCTGTCGGTGTGGTTCGCGCTGACCGCCGACGAGAGCGCGCCGGAGCTGGTGCGCGGGCCGGTGCGCCTGGGCGTCTGGACCACCACGCCGTGGACCCTGCCGTCCAACCTCGCGCTCGCCGTCGGCCCCGACATCGAGTACGCGGTGCTGGAGCGCGACGGCCAGCGGTACGTCGTCGGGGCGGCCCGGCTGGCCGCGTACGCCAAGGAGCTGGAGGGCTACGAGCAGCTCGGCACGGTCCTCGGCCGGGACCTGGTCGGGCGCCGGTACACCCCGCTGTTCGACTTCCTGGTCGAGCAGGCGGGGGAGAACGCCTACCAGGTGCTCGGCGCGGAGTTCGTCACCACCGAGGACGGCACCGGGATCGTGCACCTGGCCCCCGCCTTCGGTGAGGACGACCAGAACGTCTGCAACGCGGCCGGGATCCCGACCGTCGTCACGGTGGACGACCACACCCGGTTCACCGCGCTGGTCCCGCCCTACCAGGGCGAGCAGGTCTTCGACGTCAACAAGCCGGTGATCCGGGAGCTCAAGGAGCGGGGGGTGGTGCTCAAGCAGGACACCTACACCCACTCCTACCCGCACTGCTGGCGCTGCGACACCCCGCTGGTCTACAAGGCGGTCTCGTCGTGGTTCGTCGCGGTGACGCGGTTCAAGGACCGGATGGTCGAGCTGAACCAGCAGATCAACTGGACGCCCGGGCACATCAAGGACGGCTCGTTCGGCAAGTGGCTGGCCAACGCCCGCGACTGGTCGATCAGCCGGAACCGGTTCTGGGGCTCGCCGATCCCCGTGTGGAAGTCGGACGACCCGAACCACCCGCGCGTCGACGTCTACGGCTCGCTGGCGGAGATCGAGCGGGACTTCGGCGTACGCCTGACCGACCTGCACCGGCCGGCGGTGGACGAGCTGGTCCGCCCCAACCCGGACGACCCGACCGGGAAGTCGACGATGCGCCGGGTGCCGGAGGTGCTGGACTGCTGGTTCGAGTCCGGCTCGATGCCGTTCGCCCAGGTGCACTACCCGTTCGAGAACCGCGACTGGTTCGAGCACCACTACCCGGGCGACTTCATCGTGGAATACATCGGACAGACGCGTGGCTGGTTCTACACCATGCACGTGCTGGCCACCGCGCTGTTCGACCGGCCGGCGTTCCGCAACTGCCTCAGCCACGGCATCCTGCTCGGCTCCGACGGGCGCAAGATGTCCAAGAGCCTGCGCAACTACCCGGACGTCTACCACGTGTTCGACTCGTACGGCTCGGACGCGATGCGCTGGATGCTGATGTCCTCGCCGGTGCTGCGCGGCGGCGACATGGCGGTCACCGAGGCGGGCATCCGCGACGCCGTCCGGCAGGTGCTGCTGCCGCTCTGGAACGTCTGGTACTTCTTCTCGCTCTACGCCAACGCCGACGGGCACACGGCGCGGCGCAGGACGGACAGCACGCACCTGCTCGACCGGTACGTGCTGGCGAAGACCAACGAGCTGGTGTCGACGGTCGGTGCGCAGATGGACGCGTACGACATCTCGGGCGCCTGCGTCACCGTCCGGTCCTACC
Organism: Micromonospora citrea; assembly: GCF_900090315.1. Taxonomy (NCBI): domain Bacteria; kingdom Bacillati; phylum Actinomycetota; class Actinomycetes; order Micromonosporales; family Micromonosporaceae; genus Micromonospora; species Micromonospora citrea. The sequence goes on from NZ_FMHZ01000002.1 coordinate 4,951,652, forward strand.
TGGACGCGCTGACCAACTGGTACGTGCGCCGCTCCCGGGACCGGTTCTGGTCCGGCGACGTCGACGCGTTCGACACGCTCTGGACGGTGCTGGAGACCCTGTGCCGGGTGGTGGCGCCGCTGGCGCCGCTGACCGCCGAGGAGATCTGGCGCGGGCTGACCGGCGAGCGGTCGGTGCACCTGACCGACTGGCCGGACGCGGCGCAGTTCCCGGCCGACCACGACCTGGTCGCGGCGATGGACGCCACCCGCGACGTCTGCTCGGCGGCGCTGTCGCTGCGCAAGGCCAAGGGGCTGCGGGTCCGGCTGCCCCTGGCGAAGCTCACCGTCGCCTCCCCGGCGGCGGAGCAGCTGCGGCCGTTCGCCGACCTCGTCGCCGACGAGGTCAACGTGAAGTCGGTGGAGGTCACCGGCGAGGTGTCCGCGTACTGCCAGCAGGTGCTGACCGTGGTGCCGCGCGCGCTCGGCCCGCGCGTCGGCAAGCAGGTCCAACAGGTCATCAGGGCGGTCAAGGCGGGCGAGTGGGAGCTGGTCGACGGCGCCCCCGTCGCCGCCGGCGTCACCCTCGCCGAGGGCGAGTACGAGCTGCGGCTGGTCGCGGCCGACGCCGAGCACTCCGCGCCGCTGCCCGGCGGTGAGGGCGTGGTCGTGCTGGACACCGAGGTCACCCCGGAGCTGGCGGCCGAAGGGCTGGCCCGCGACGTCGTCCGGGTGGTGCAGCAGGCCCGCCGGGACGCCGACCTGGACGTGTCGGACCGGATCGTCGTGGCGCTGTCGGCCTCCGAGCAGGTGCGCGCGGCGGTCGCCGGCTACACCGACTTCGTGGCCCGGGAGGTGCTCGCCGACACCGTCGACTTCGCCGACGGGGTGGAGGGCTTCACCGGGGAGGTCGGCGAGGGGGACCGGGTGACGGTCGCCGTCCGCCGGGTATGAGGAAGTGACGGGGGTGGTGGTCCGGCGGTGCGCCGCCGGGCCGCCACCACCGGCCCCGGCACCCCTGCCCAGCAGCCGGTCTGCCCGCCACCCCCGTATGGCGGTGTGGATCCGTCCGCTACCGTGACACCGCCTGCCCGCACACGATTCGCCGGAGGACCAGTGCCCCTGCTCTACACCATCGGCAAGCTCACCGTGGCGCCCGCGCTCCGGCTGGCCTTCCGTCCGACCGTGGAGGGGTTGGAGCACATTCCGGAGACCGGTGGCGCGATCTTCGCGGGCAACCACCTCTCGGTCGCCGACGAGCTCTTCCTCGGCACCGTGGTGCCCCGGCACCTGGCGTTCTGGGCCAAGTCGGAGTACTTCAAGGGCACCGGTCCGAAGGGCGCCTTCTCCAAGTTCGTGCTCACCGGCCTGGGGGCCATCCCGGTCGAGCGGGCCGGCGGCCGGGCGGCACTGTCCGCGTTCGACGCCGCCATCCCGGTGCTGAAGGCCGGTGACCTCGTCGCCGTCTATCCCGAGGGGACGCGGTCGCCGGACGGCCGGCTCTACCGGGGGCGCACCGGCGCGGCCCGCCTGGCGGTGGCGGCCGGCGTGCCGGTCATCCCGGTCGGCATGCTGGGCACCGACAAGGCCCAGCCCATCGGCACCCGGGTGCCCCGCCCCGGCCGCGCCAAGATCACCGTACGGTTCGGCAAGCCGCTGGACTTCACCGGCCGGCCCGACGACCGTACCTCGCTGCGCGAGATGACCGACGAGATCATGGCCGAGATCCAGAAGCTCACCGGCCAGGAGTACGTCCCCCGCTACGCCCCGCCGCGCGCCCAGTCCACCGCTCCCGACGACCGTTCGGCCTGAGCCGACGTCGCCACGCCGGCCCGCCGCCGACGTCGCCACGCCGGCCCGCCGCTAGAGTCGGCTCAGCCCTGCTCGGCGGTGACGATCTGCTCCCGCAGCCGGCCCAGCAGGGCGGCGCTGTCGTCGACGGAGAGCCGGGTGAAGACCGCGGTGGTGATGCTGCCGTGGTCGACCGAGGTGCACACGACCACGTCGTCGCCGTCGGCGCGGCCCACCGCGCACCGCTCGTGCCGGCCGCGTACGCCGGTGTCCACCACCTGCGCCTCGCCGAGCGAGTACGGCCCGGCCAGCCGGGTGATCTCCTCCTCCGCGTCCGACTCGGGGGTGAACCGGAAACCGGTGCCGCCGAAGACCGTCACCCGCTTGCCCGCGGACGTGCCGTAGACGCCGGCGAAGGTGTCCTCGGCCAGCCAGTGCGCCTTGCGTACCTCCGTCTCCAGCCGCTTGGCGGCCTCCTTGCTGCCCTGGTCGTCGCGCAGCCGCAGGTCCGCAACCTCGGCGGGGAGGGTGGCGTTGGCCGGGTACTGCGTCACCATCGGCGTCCCGTAGTAGGCCGGGCAGCCGCAGCAGCAGACCAGCGTGAGCAGCAGCATCCACGGCCAGCGGCGACGCTTGCGGACGGCGACCGGGACGTACCCCTCGGGGGCCTGGAAGCCGGGTGGCGGCGCGGCCGGCGGCGTCTTCGCGCGCCGCTGCCGCGGCGGCGCGGGCGGTGGGGGCGGTGGCGCCGCCCGCTGCGCCGGGACGGGCGCCCGGGAGACCGGAGGCGGCGAGACCGGCCGCGCGACCGGAGGCGGCGAGACCGGCCGCGCGACCGGAGGCGGCGAGACCGGCCGCGCGACCGGAGGCGGCGAGACCGGCCGCGCGACCGGAGGCGGCGAAACCGGGTAGGCGACCGGCGGCGGGTCGTGGTGCGGTCGGGCGACCGGCGGCGGGTCGTGGTGCGGTCGGGCGGGCGGCGGCGCGGGGGACTGGACGGCCGGCGCGGGCCGGGCCGGCGGCGCGGCCGGGTAGGGCAGGGTCGGCGGCAGCGGCGGCAGCTCGGCCGGCGGCAGGTCCCACCCGCCGGTGTCCACGCCGGCCCACGGGTCGACCGGGGTGCGGTGCTCGGGCGGCTCCGCCGGGAGCGGCGGCACGGGAGTGGGCTCGGCCGACTCGCCCCAGGCCCGCCTGCGCGGCGGCGGGGGAGGAACCGACGCGGAGCCGCTCCACCGGGGCGCGGACGGCTGCTCGTCGGCGGGCAGCATCCGGGTGCCCTGCGGGCCGACCGTCGGGCGGTCCCCGGCGGCACCATCGGGGGCGAGCGGGCGGGTGCCCTGCGGTTCGGCGGCCGATGGCTCCGCCGCCGGCCCGTCGGTGGGGAGCATCCGGGTGCCCTGCGGGCCGACCGCCGGGCGGTCCCCGGCGGGACCGTCGGCGGGCGGCGGGCCGGTGGCGCCGGACCCGGCGGGGTCTCCCGGGCCGGTGGGGTCCTCCGGGCTGGCGGGTGCCCTGGCGCCGGCGTGGTCCTCCGGGCTGGCGGGGCCCGCCGGAGACGTGGCGTCCGGCTCACCCTGCCCGGCCTCGGGACCGGCGTCGCCCGGGTGGCCGGCGGCGGTCGCCTCGGGGTCGTCGACGGGCAGCTCACGGGTGCCCTCCGGGCCCGTGCGAGCGGGCGCTGCGGGGGAGGACGTGGGCTGCCCGGTGGGCGCCGGATCCCGGCCCTGGACCGGGCCCGGGGTGCTCCCGTCGGCCGGCCGGTCCGGGCCCGGCTGCGGCTGCGGCATCGCGGCAATCTCCTCTCGCGCCGGTCCGAGGTTAGTACCGACGTGCCAACGCGGCGATCCCGCCCGCCCGATCCCGCCCGCCGCCACCGCTGGTGAACCGGACGGAAGCCGGTCGGGCGGCCGGGGCGACCGCCTGCCGGGCGACGGACCGCCGGGGGTGGGCGGCGCGGCGGCGGCGTCCGCGCGGTCGCCCCCGGCGGGGCGCGTACCCTTGGGCATCATGAGCGTCCCGTCCACCACGCCGCGCCCCGTCGCGGCCAATTCGGTCTGGCCCCGGCTGGAATCGCTGCTGCCCCAGGTCACCAAGCCCATCCAGTACGTCGGTGGCGAGCTGGGCGCGGTGGTCAAGGACTGGGACTCGGCGGCCGTGCGCTGGGCGCTGATGTATCCCGACGCCTACGAGGTGGGCCTGCCCAACCAGGGCGTGCAGATCCTCTACGAGGTGCTCAACGAGCTGCCCGACGTGCTCGCCGAGCGGACGTACGCGGTCTGGCCGGACCTGGAGCGGCTGATGCGCGCCCACGGCGTGCCGCAGTTCACCGTCGACGCGCACCGCTCGGTGCGCGACTTCGACGTGTTCGGCGTCTCCTTCTCCACCGAGCTGGGCTACACCAACCTGCTCACCGCGATCGACCTGGCCGGCATCCCCCTGCTCGCCGCCGACCGCACCGACGCCGACCCGGTGATCGTGGCCGGCGGTCACGCGGCGTTCAACCCGGAGCCCATCGCCGACTTCGTCGACGCCGCCGTGCTCGGCGACGGCGAGGAGGCCGTCCTGGAGATCACCGGGATCGTCCGGGAGTGGAAGGCGGAGGGCTCCCCGGGCGGGCGCGACGAGCTGCTGCTGCGCCTGGCCCGCACCGAGAGCGTCTACGTGCCGCGCTTCTACGACGTGGACTACCTGCCCGACGGCCGGATCCAGCGGGTCGTGCCGAACCGGGCGGACGTGCCGTTCCGGGTGCACAAGCGCACGACGATGGACCTGGACGCCTGGCCGTACCCGAAGAAGCCCCTGGTGCCGCTCGCCGAGACGGTGCACGAGCGGTACGCCGTGGAGATCTTCCGGGGCTGCACCCGGGGCTGCCGGTTCTGCCAGGCCGGCATGATCACGCGCCCGGTGCGTGAGCGCTCGATCACCACGGTGGGCCAGATGGTGCAGCAGGGGCTGGAGTTCTCCGGCTTCCACGAGGTGGGGCTGCTGTCGCTGTCGTCGGCCGACCACTCCGAGATCGGCGACATGTGCTCGGGCCTCGCCCAGCAGTACGAGGGCACCAACGTCTCGCTCTCGCTGCCGTCGACCCGGGTCGACGCGTTCAACATCGACCTCGCGCAGGAGCTGTCCCGCAACGGGCGGCGCACGGGCCTGACCTTCGCCCCGGAGGGCGGGTCGGAGCGGATCCGCAAGGTCATCAACAAGATGGTGTCGAAGGACGACCTGATCCGCACCGTCGTCACCGCGTACACCAACGGCTGGCGGCAGGTGAAGCTCTACTTCATGTGCGGCCTGCCGACCGAGACGGACGAGGACGTCCTCGAGATCGCCGACATGGCGCACGAGGTGATCAAGGCCGGTCGGGCCGCCACCGGGTCCAAGGACATCCGCTGTACGGTCTCCATCGGCGGGTTCGTGCCGAAGCCGCACACCCCGTTCCAGTGGGCGTCGATGGAGCGGCCGGAGGTCATCGACGGCCGGCTCAAGCTGCTCAAGCAGGCGATCAACTCGGACCGGTCGCTGGGTCGGGCCATCGGCTTCCGCTACCACGACGGCGAGCCCTCGCTGATCGAGGGCCTGCTCAGCCGGGGTGACCGCCGGGTCGGCGCGGTGATCCGCAAGGTCTGGGAGAACGGTGGCCGGTTCGACGGCTGGAGCGAACACTTCTCCTACCAGCGCTGGGTGGACGCGGCGGCCGAGGTGCTGCCGGCCTTCGGGGTCGACCTCGACTGGTACACCACCCGGGAGCGCGACGAGCTGGAGGTCCTGCCCTGGGACCACCTGGACTCGGGCCTGGACAAGGACTGGCTCTGGCAGGACTGGCAGGACTCGCTGAGCGAGTACGAGCAGGACGACTGCCGGTGGACCCCGTGCTTCGACTGCGGCGTCTGCCCCTCCATGGACACCGAGATCCAGATCGGCCCGACCGGGAGGAAGCTCCTCCCGCTCACCCCGGTCAACGGCCTCAGGTCGCCCACCGGCGCCCAGCAGTAACCCGCCCCCGCCGGGCCCCACTCCGTTGACCATGGCGTCGGTGGCGGCTGGTCATGGCGTCGGTGGCGGTGCCGCCGAGCGTCGTCGACAATGACGCCATGATCAACGAGCACTGACCGAACGAGGAGCACGACGATCAGTAGGAAACCACAGCCAGAGGGCGGCCAGGCGCCGGTCGTCCAACGCGTCCGGATCCGGTACGCCAAGCGCGGCCCGCTGCGCTTCACCTCCCACCGGGACTTCGCGCGGGCGTTCGAGCGGGCGCTGCGCCGGGCCGGCGTCCCGATCGCCTTCTCGCAGGGCTTCACCCCGCACCCCAAGATCTCGTACGCCAGCGCCGCGCCCACCGGGGTCGCGAGCGAGGCGGAGTACCTGGAGATCGGCCTGCGGGAGCCGGTCGACCCACGGGAGCTGCGCGCCGCGCTGGACGCCGCGCTCTCGCCCGGGCTCGACGTGCTCGACGCGGTCGTGGCCGGCGGCGGGAGTCTTGCCGACCGGATCGAGGCGTCGCACTGGCGGATCGAGCTGCCCGAGGTAGACCCCGCCGTCCTGGAACGGGCGGTTTCCGCCTTCACCGCCGCGGACGAGGTGCTGGTGGAGCGGATGACCAAGCAGGGTCGGCGCACGTTCGACGCCCGAGCCGCAGTCATCCGCATCGATGTCGTGGCGTCGCCGGAGACGCCTTCCGGGGCCCCGGCCGTACCGTGTGCGATACTCGAACTGGTCGTGCGGCAGGTCACCCCCGCCGTGCGGCCCGATGACGTCCTTTCCGGCCTCCGCGTGGTGGCCGACCTGGAGCCGCCGGTCTCCCCGAGGGTGATCCGGCTGGCACAGGGCACGCTGACCGCGCAGGGTGCGATCGCGGATCCGTTGGACGCGGACCGCGACGGGGCAACCATCGGTGGACGCTGACCGTCGGTCGGCGTCCAGGCAGGCAGACTTCGGCGGTCGCGCACCCTGCGCGCCCGGCGGAAACACTTTTGCGGCGACCCTGCGTGGCAGCGCTCACCCGCGCCCGGGGCAGCCAGAACTGGAGAACGTCCATGCTCGAGAACGAGCCCGAGGGCGGCGAACGGACCGGTTCACAGCCGGCCGACGAGACCGCTGACAACAGCACCACCGGGAACGCGACCGGCGCCCCGAGCGGCACGGGAGCGGAGGACACGGCCACCGGCACGGCCGACGCCGGAGCGACGGAGGCGGGACAGGCCCCGGTCGCGCCGGCCCGACGGCGCACCACCCGGCGGCGCACCGCGCCGCTGAACCAGCCGGAGCAGACCGAGGCGCCGGCCGAGGCGTCGACCGCCCCGGTGGCGGGCAGCGCCGAGGCGCCGCAGGCCGAGGTCCTCGCCCCGGTCGCCGGCGACCTCGAAGCCGCCCCGAAGGCGACGCGCCGCCGCCGCAAGGCCACCACCGCCAAGGCCGCCGAGGAGCCGGCGCCGGCCGCCGAGGAGCCCGCCGCGGCGCAGGCCGCCGGGGAGCCGCCGGCCACGGCGGGGGAGACCCCCGCCGAGACCGCGCCGCCGGTCAAGGCGACCCGTACCCGCCGGAAGAAGGCCGCCCCCGCGGCGGCCGAGCCGGCCGCGCAGGCCCCGGCCGACGCCGCCGGGCCGGCCACCGGAGCCGAGGAGCGCTCCGCCGCGACCACGCCGCAGACGACGGCGGCGGCCGCGACCACGCCGGAGGCGGGCACCGAGTTCGGCGCCGCCGCGCCCGTGGCGGTCAGCGGCGCGGAGACCCGCTCCGGCGAGGTCCCGCCGGGCGTGGCGGTGACCCCGCCCGCCGAGGAGGAGCCGGTCACGGAGGAGCAGCCGGTCGCCGAGCCGGAGCCCGTCGCCGAGCCGGAGCCGCGCACCCGCCGTCGGCGGGCCGCGCTCTCCGCGCCGACCGTGCTGTTCATGGCCCCGCAGCCGGAGGATATCCCGCTGGCCCGGGTCGTCACGCCCGCGCCGGTCGAGGAGGAGCCCGCCGTCGAGGAGGCGCCCGAGCCGGTCGAGCCGGCGCGCCGCCGCCGGCGCGGACGCCGCGACGCCGAGGTGGTCGAGGCCGTCGAGGCCGAGGAGGAGCCGGCCGAGGAGGCCGAGGAGGCCGCCGAGGAAGAGGACGAGGACGAGGACGACGCCGCCGCGGCCCGCCGTCGGCGCCGCCGGGGCCGTCGCGGCCGTGGCCGGGGCAAGGGCGGTGCGGACGAGGCCGAGGACGAGGAGTCCGAGGAGGCCGCGCAGGCCGAGGCCGAGGCCGAGGAGGCCGAAGGCGAGGAGGACGAGGAGGCCGAGGGCGGCGACGGGCTGACCCGCCGGCGCCGGCGTCGCCGCCGCCGGGGCGCCGGAGACGTCGAGGCCGGGGCCGACGACGGCGTGCCGACGGTCGTCAAGATCCGCGAGCCGCGCAAGACCGTCGACGAGGTGCAGGGCGTCTCCGGCTCGACCCGGCTGGAGGCCAAGCGCCAGCGCCGCCGCGACGGCCGCGAGCAGCGCCGGACCCGGCCGCCGATCCTCAGCGAGTCGGAGTTCCTGGCCCGCCGGGAGGCCGTCGACCGGGTGATGGCGGTACGCCAGCGCGGCGACCGCACCCAGATCGCCGTCCTCGAGGACGGGGTGCTGGTCGAGCACTACGTCACCCGCAACTCGTCCGGCACCATGGCCGGCAACGTCTACCTGGGCAAGGTGCAAAACGTCCTGCCCAGCATGGAGGCGGCATTCGTCGACATCGGGCGCGGTCGCAACGCCGTGCTGTACGCCGGCGAGGTCAACTGGGACACCACCGGCCTGGAGGGCCGGGCCCGCTCGATCGAGCAGGCGCTGAAGTCCGGCGACTCCGTGCTCGTGCAGGTCACGAAGGACCCGATCGGCCACAAGGGCGCGCGGCTGACCAGCCACATCGCGCTCTCCGGCCGGCACCTGGTCTACGTGCCCCACGGCAACGCCTCCGGCATCAGCCGCAAGCTGCCCGACACCGAGCGCAAGCGGCTGCGCGACGTGCTGAAGAAGCTGGTCCCGGACGGCGCGGGCGTGATCGTCCGGACCGCCGCCGAGGGCGCCAGCGAGGACGAGTTGGCCCGCGACGTCAAGCGGCTGCAGGCGCAGTGGGAGGACATCCAGGCCAAGGCGGCCGAGGGCGGCGCCCCGGTACTGCTCTACGAGGAGCCGGACCTGGTCATCCGGGTCGTGCGGGACCTGTTCAACGAGGACTTCCGCGAGCTGGTGATCGAGGGCGAGCAGTCCTACGACATGGTCGAGTCGTACCTGTCGCACGTCTCGCCGGACCTGGTCGCCCGGCTGCGCCGGCACGTCGGGACCACCGACGTGTTCGCCGAGTACCGGATCGACGAGCAGATCATCAAGGGACTGGACCGCAAGGTCTTCCTCCCCTCGGGCGGTTCACTGGTGATCGACCGGACCGAGGCGATGACCGTCATCGACGTCAACACCGGCAAGTACACCGGCTCCGGGGGCAACCTCGAGGAGACGGTCACCCGGAACAACCTGGAGGCGGCTGAGGAGATCGTCCGCCAGCTCCGGCTGCGCGACCTCGGCGGCATCGTGGTGATCGACTTCATCGACATGGTGCTGGAGTCCAACCGTGAGCTGGTGCTGCGCCGGCTGACCGAGTGCCTGGGGCGCGACCGCACCAAGCACCAGGTCACCGAGATCACCTCGCTCGGCCTCGTGCAGATGACCCGCAAGCGGATCGGCGCGGGCCTGCTGGAGGCGTTCAGCGAGACCTGCGAGTGCTGCAAGGGCCGGGGCCTGATCATCCACACCGAGCCGGTGCCGGAGAAGCCGCGTTCCGGCGGTGGGGCGGGGGAGAAGGTCAAGGCGGTCGCCTCGGCCGTGGCCGCCCCGGCGACGGAGCAGGGCGGCGGGGCGTCGTCGCGGCGGCGGGCCCGCAAGAGCGCGCCGGTCGAGCGGACCGTGGCCGAGGTCGTCGAGGCCGACACCGGGGCCGTCCCCGACGCCGACTACCACGACACCATGGGCTACGACCTGTCCCGCTACGAGGCGGACACCCCCGCCGCGCTCGAGGTCGCCGACAGCCAGACGGGCGAGTCCGCGCGGCTGGCCGCCCCCGACGACCCGGACGCGCTGGCCGACACCGACGGCGACGAGTCGGAGGGCGGCTCCGGCCGACGCCGGCCCCGGCGCGGCGGCGCGCGGCGGCGTACCCGGCCCTGACCGGCTGACCGGCCCGATGTTTGGCAGGGCCCCTTCCCCGGCAATGTCCCGGGGAGGGGGCCCTGTCGTATGGTCGATCCCCGGTCACGACCGGCCACCTGTGGTCAGGAGAGGAACGATGCGCCGTCTGCTCGCCGTCATCACGGTCACCGCTGTCCTGTTCACCGGCGCCGGGTGCGCGGACGATCGGCCGGAGCCGGCCACTCCCGGCGCCGCGTCCGGCGGCCCGGGGGGCGGGGCGCCGGGTGCCGGCAGCGGGGCGGCGGGCGGCAACGCCCCCGAGGTGTGCGCCGCCGCACAGGCGGCCGGGGACACGGCCGTGCGGACGTACGTCGAGGAACTCGGCAAGATGGTCGCGGCGGTCGGGGCGAACGACGGCACGGCCGCCGAGACGGCCCGCAAGCGCATCTCCGCGGCGCTGACCGACTGGCGGGCCGCGCTGCGCCGGGAGTCGGGCCGGGCCGAGGACACCCAGCTCAAGACGCTCCTCGCGGACATGGCGGCCGAGGTCGGCACCCTGGGCACCGACGTCGACGCGATCGACGAGACCGAGCTCGACCGGCTCCGGCAGCGCCTCGACCAGCTCTGCGCCCGCTGACCTGCGGGGCCGGTTTGGGCGTCGGGCCCGCCATGGCGTACGCTTGCCTGCGGCGCACTTTGGTGTGCCGAGTTCTCGCGTGCCCACGCCGCCGTGCCTCTGCTGCCCGGCGAGCCGCCGCGGGAACGACCGACCGGCAACGGTGGGAAAAGACGCTAGCAGCCTCAACGACAGGGAGTCCGCCTCCGATGTACGCGATCGTCAAGACCGGCGGCAAGCAGTACAAGGTCGCCGAGGGCGACGTGATCGAGGTCGAGAAGCTCGCCGGTGCCCCCGGCGACGCGGTGCAGCTCACCGCGGTGCTCCTCGTCGACGGTGACGACCTGGTGACCGACGCGGCGAAGCTTGCCTCGGTCGCGGTGTCCGGCGAGATCGCCGCGCACACCAAGGGCCCGAAGATCCGGATCCACAAGTTCAAGAACAAGACCGGCTACCACAAGCGCCAGGGTCACCGCCAGCCGCTGACCCAGGTCAAGGTGACCGGCATCTCCAGCGGGAAGTAGGTCGTCCTCCAATGGCTCACAAAAAGGGTGCGTCCAGCTCGCGTAACGGTCGCGACTCCGCGGCCCAGCGGCTCGGCGTGAAGCGCTTCGGTGGTCAGGTCGTCAGCGCGGGTGAGATCCTCATCCGTCAGCGTGGCACCAAGTTCCACCCCGGTGACCTGGTCGGCCGCGGCGGAGACGACACGCTCTTCGCGCTGGCCGCCGGTGCGGTCCAGTTCGGCACCAAGCGCGGTCGCAAGACCGTCAGCATCGTGCCGCAGCAGTAGTCCCTCCGGCGCAGCGGGCCGCGGACCTCGTGTCCCGGCCCGCTTCGCTTTTCTCGTGCGGGGCGTCGACCTCGCTGGAAGGATTGACGCCCGTGGCGACGTTCGTTGACCGGGTCGTCCTGCACCTGCAGGCCGGCGATGGCGGGCACGGTTGTGTCTCGATCCACCGGGAGAAGTTCAAGCCGTTCGGCGGCCCCGACGGCGGCAACGGCGGGCACGGCGGCAGCGTGTCCCTGGAAGTCGACCCGCAGGTGACGACGCTGCTCGACTTCCACTTCCGTCCGCACGTCAAGGCCGAGAACGGCAAGGGCGGCGCCGGGTCGAACCGCGACGGCGCCAACGGCCGCAACCTCGTGCTGAAGGTGCCCAACGGCACCGTCGTGCAGGCGCCCGACGGCACCGTGCTGGCCGACATGGTCGGCGCCGGCACGACCTTCGAGGTGGCCCGGGGCGGGCGCGGCGGCCGGGGCAACGCGTCGCTGGCCAATGCCCGGCGCAAGGCCCCCGGCTTCGCGGAGCTGGGCGAGCCCGGCGAGCAGCTCGACGTGGTGCTGGAGCTCAAGAGCGTCGCCGACGTCGGCCTGGTGGGCTTCCCGTCGGCCGGCAAGTCGTCGCTGATCTCGGTGATCTCCGCCGCCAAGCCGAAGATCGCGGACTACCCGTTCACCACCCTGGTGCCGAACCTGGGCGTGGTCCGGGTGGACAACCACACCTTCACGGTCGCCGACGTGCCCGGCCTGATCCCCGGGGCCGCCACCGGCAAGGGCCTCGGCCTGGAGTTCCTGCGGCACATCGAACGCTGCTCGGTGCTGGTGCACGTGATCGACACGGCCACCCTGGAGCCCGGCCGGGACCCGGTCGCCGACATCGACACCATCGAGGCCGAGCTGGCCGAGTACGGCGGCCTGGCCGACCGGCCCCGACTGGTGGCGCTGAACAAGGTCGACGTGCCGGACGGCCGGGACCTCGCCGAGATCGTCCGCCCCGACCTGGTGGAGCGCGGCTTCCGGGTGTTCGAGGTCTCCGCGGCCACCCGGGAGGGGCTGAAGGAGCTGACGTACGCCATGGCGGAGCTGGTGGAGCAGGCGCGCAGCGCGGCGCCGCCGGCCGAGCCGACCCGGATCGTGATCCGGCCGCGGGCGGTCGACGACGCCGGCTTCACGATCGAGGCCGCGCCGGACGGCGCCTGGGTGGTGCGCGGCGTCCGTCCCGAGCGCTGGGTGCGGCAGACGAACTTCGACAACGACGAGGCGGTGGGCTACCTGGCCGACCGGCTGGCCCGGCTGGGCGTCGAGGAGAAGCTCGGCAAGGCCGGCGCGGAGCCCGGCGACCTGGTCCGGATCGGCGACCGCGAGTTCGACTGGCAGCCGACCCTCTACGCCGGCGCCGACTTCGTCCCGGGCAACCGGGGCACCGACGTCCGGCTGGAGGAGAAGTCGACCCGCGCCTCGGCGGCGGAGCGGCTGGCGGCCCGCAAGGCCCGCCGGCAGCGGCCGGCCGACGAGATCGAGGGCACGGACGCCGACGTCTCGGACGACGTTCCCGACGACGCCGAATAGCTCGTTGCGCTCCGTGACCGCGACGGCTGGCGGAAACCTCCGCGAAACGCGGTCGGCCTAACGTGGCGGGATGCTGATCGAGACGCGTCCCGCCACCGATCCGGAGATCGCCACGCTGGTGGTCGCCCAGCAGCGTGAGCTGCGGGAGGCCGACGGCGGCCTCGAGGGCCAGGCGACGCTGACCCACGACGACATCCGCTACCTGGCGGTGGTGGTCGACGGCCGGGCCGTCGCCTGCGGCGGCCTGCAGGCCCTGCCCGACGGCGGCGGCGAGGTCAAGCGGATGTACGTGCGCCCGGCGTACCGGGGGCGGGGCATCGCCCGTCAGTTGCTCTCCGCCCTGGAGGAGCTGGCCCACCAGCACGGGCACCGCAGGGTCTGCCTGGAGACCGCGACCTACCTGCCGGCCGCGATCGGCCTCTACACCTCCTGCGGGTACGAGCCGATCCCGGTCTACGGCGAGTACGTCGACAACCCGTACAGCGTCTGCTTCGCCAAGCGGCTGCCCGTCTCGGCCTGACGGCGGCCGTCCCCGGCGGCGGTCGCGACCGGCCGTGCCGCCTCGGGCTCGTGGCGGTCCCGGCTCGCGGGCTCGCGGCTCGTGGTTCGTGGCGGTCCCGGCTCGCGGGCTCGCGGCCTTCGCGCTTCGTGGGTCCGGCCGGGCGGTTCCCGGTCAGTCGCCGGTGTGCGCGTGCGCCACCGTGACCGGCTTCGACTCGGGCGAGGCGTGCTGGCGCAGGAAGATGCTCAGCACGATCAGCGTGCCGACGGCGAGGAACTCGCTCTGCCAGTTCTGCATGGACTGGAACCAGAACTCACTGGTGCCGAGGAAATCCCACGCGCCGATCGGCGGCGCCCCGCTCTGCAGCGCCTGCTGCTCGTTGTAGTCGGCGGTGCCGCCGAGCAGGTGGCCGACGAACGAGCCGGCGAAGATCAGCAGCAGCGCGATGGAGAGGCCGTTCCGGTAGATCACCAGGGGCAGGCCGCCGATGCGCACCGGCCAGGGCGAGTCGGCGGTGGCCCGGCGCTCGTCGTCCTCGGGCCGGTCGGTCTGCTGCACCGGCTTCGACTCCGCCGAGCCGCGCTGCACCAGGTACGCGGTGAGCAGCACGTAGCCGCCCATCTGGAGGAACTCCGACTCCCAGTTCTCGAAGACCGACTCCATGAAGTGGCCGCTGCGCAGGTACGCCGCCCAGCTCGTCGGCTCGGCTCCGAACTCGGCGAGTTCCTCGTTGTGGGTCTGCCAGCCGAACACGCTCTGCAGCACCAGGAAGACGAGGAAAGCGCCGAACATGGCGATGGTCAGCGCGTTGTCGCGCAGCCAACGAGGCATGACGACCTCCTTGTCGACGTCCTGATCCTCGGTGCCCGGGAGGCGAGTCGGGCAAACGCCACAGAGCCGGCGAGGGTCAGGGGCGGTCGAAGGGGTCGTCCAGGGCGGTGCCCGTGCCCACCCGGTTGGACAGCAGCAGGCCGAGGGCCAGCATGCCGAAGCCGAGGACCAGGTGCAGCCAGTTGTCGGCGTCGTTGACCGGGATGAAGTTCGCCGCGCTCTCCCGGTCGATCGCCAGACCGTACAGCCACAGGCCGAGATAGAGCGCGCCGCCGCCGGCGAGGAAGACCCGGGCTCCGGCGACGCTGCGGGCCAGCACCAGGCCGACCAGCCCGAAGCCCAGGTGCAGCACGTTGTGCAGGATCGACACCTGGAACAGGCCGAGCAGCCGGGCCTCGGAGTGGTGCCCGGCGAACGTCATGTCGCCGTAGTCGGTGGTGATGCCGGGGACGAACCCGAGCACGCCGACCAGGAGGAAGACCCCGGCTGCGGCCACGGCCGCCAGCTGCACCCGCGGCCTGGGTCCCGCCGGTCCGCCGCGTGCGTTCCGTGCCATCGATGTCACCTCCGTGGAGCCGCGGAACGCCCTGCCCGCGGCGCCGGTCGCGGAAACGTCGACCGTCACACTGTGCGACGGCTTCGATACCCGGCCCGACGATCCTCCATTTTGTAGTTCCTCGGCGGCGGGGCGCAGGAGAAGCCACGAACGAGGTATGGAAACGACGACGGAGGGTAGGTCAAGGGAGGCGACGGCAGGAACGGCCGGCGCATCCCCCCAGCACAACCGCGACGACTTTCCGAGCGGAAGGGAAACCATGACTTACGATCTGTCACCCACGACTTCCACGTACGGGCAGGAGTCGACCAACGGCGGTGGAGTCCGCGACCAGGCCCGTCAGGTCGGTACCGAGGCCAAGCAGGCCGGCGGCGCCGTCGCCGAGACGGCCAAGCAGCAGGGCAGGGAGGTCGTCGGCGAGGCGAAGCTCCAGGCGCGCAACCTCCTCGGCGAGGCCCGCACCCAGGTCGCCAGCCAGGCAGGCGATCAGCAGCGGCGCGCCGCCGGCGGGCTCCGCTCGCTGGCCGACGAGATGCGCTCGATGGCCGAGCAGGGCGGTCAGGCGGGCCCTGTGAGCGAGATCGCCCGCCAGGCCGCCGACCGGGTGCACGGGGTGGCCGGCTGGCTGGAGCAGCGGGAGCCCGGCGACCTCATCGCCGAGGTCCGCGACTACGCCCGCCGCAATCCGGGCACCTTCCTGGTCGGCGCGGCCGTGCTGGGTGTGCTCGCCGGCCGGCTGACCAAGAACATCTCCGCCGCCGGCGACGACCAGGGCGGCAACGGCTACTCCGCGTACAACTCGGGTGCCGGCTACGACCCGGACCGCACCGCGGTCATCCCGACCCCGCCGGCCCCGCGCGCGGTGCCGGACGCCGTGCCGCCGGGCGGCTACCTGGACCCGACCCCGGGCGCGTACGCCGACCCGCAGACCACCACCAGCTACGCCGACCCGGCCGGCGGCGTGGGGCAGCCGCTGCCGCCGGTGTCCCAGACCGACCCGCTGCCGGGCGTGCCGTCGAGCGGGACCACCCGTCCGTGAGACCACGAGTCATTCGAAGGGAGGCGGCGGCATGAGCATGCCGACGCAGGGGTCGGGGCTGAACTCCGGTTACCACCCCCACGACGCGGACGAGGTCCGGAGCAGCTCGATCGGTGAGCTGATGCGCCAGGTCACCACCGGCCTGTCCACCCTGATGCGGCAGGAGGTCGAACTCGCCAAGGCCGAGATCCGCCAGGAGGGCAAGAAGGCGGGCAAGGCCGCCGGCTTCTTCGGCGGCGCCGGCTTCGGCGGCTACATGGTGGCCCTGTTCCTGTCGCTGGCCCTCTGGGCCGGGCTGTCCAACGTGATGGACGCCGGCTGGGCGGCCCTGATCGTGGCCGTCATCTGGGGCGCCATCGCCGCGGTCCTCTACTCCATGGCCAAGAAGAACGCCGAGCGGATCCGCGGCCTCAAGCAGACCAACGACAGCGTGCAGCGGATTCCCGACGCGCTCAAGCCCCACCCGCAGGAGGTCACCCGATGAGCACCGACCCGGACCAGATCCGCCGGGAGATCGAAGCCACCCGGAGCAACCTGAGCTCCGACGTGGACGCGCTGGCGTACAAGGTCAGCCCCGCCCGCATCGTCGACGACCGCAAGCAGCGGGCCCGCAACGCACTGCAGAATGTGAGGGACAAGGTGATGGGAACCGCTTCCGACCTGGGTCACAGCACCAAGCACGGCGCCCACTCGGTGGGCGACCACGCCTCCTCGGCGGCGTCCGCCGTCAGCGACAAGGCGCACTCGGCCGCCTCGACGGTCGGTGACAAGGCGCACTCGGCCGCCTCGACGGTCAGCGACGCCGCGCACCGGGCCCCGCACGTGATCCGCCAGAAGTCCGAGGGCAACCCGCTGGCCGCCGGCCTGATCGCGTTCGGCGTCGGCTGGCTCGCCTCCTCGCTGATCCCGGCCACCAGCCGCGAGCAGCAGATGGCGTCGCAGGTCAAGGAGAAGGCCGGCGAGCACGCCGGGGTCGTGAAGGAGAAGCTGGGCGAGGTCGCCACCGAACTGAAGGAGGAGCTGCGCGAGCCGGCGCAGCACGCCACCGAGTCGGTCAAGTCCACCGCCCAGGAGGCGGTGCACGCCGTCAAGGACGACACCCGCTCCGCCGCCCACGACGTGAAGGACCAGGCGCAGCAGTCGCGCGAACAGGTGCGGTACTGACCGGACCGGTCACCGTACGCCGCAGCTCGCGGCCACTCCCGGAACTGCCCGGGAAGTGGCCGCGAGCTGTCGCGTGCGTCCCGGCCCATCGCCACCCCGCGCCCCGACGCGCCTCCCCGCCTTCCGCGATCTTGCAGTTGCGGCCCCGCTTTTGCGCCTTGTGCCCGTTGTGTCGGGGCAGAAAGTGCAAGATCGCGGGAGTGTGAGGGGGGTGCGGGGGAGGGCGCGGGGGTCAGCGGCGGTGGTGGCGGAGGGTGCGTTCGAAGTGGGCGGCGCGGCGTACCCGGCCGCCGGCGTAGCGCACCCCGCCGAAGAGGAGCCGCCGGCCGACGGCGAACCAGCTGCACGTGCCGCGTTCCAGCACCCAGAGCGGTGCCGCCAGGGCGGTTGACGGCGGGAAGACCTCGACGCCGCCGCCCCGGCGCCGGCCCGCCTCGGCCAGAGCCACCGTGGTCGCGGCCGCGCCGAGCAACAGCCCCGGTCGCCGGGCCGCGACCGCCGCCGCCAGCGCCGGCAGGACCGCGAGCGAGGCCACCAGGCGGGCCGGCTGGGCCAGGTCGTCGTACGCCTGGCGGACCCGCTGGCCGAGGAAGTGGCCGGTGTCGGGCGGCAGCCGGCGTACGTGCAGCCAGGCGGGCGCCGCCTCGGTGCCCCCGTACGCGCGCACGGTGCGGATCAGCTCCAGGTTCTCGAACAGCACGTTCGGGTCGTAGCCGCCCATGGCGAGGAAGGTGCTCCGGCGCACCGCCAGGGTGCCCGGGTAGTCGGCGCCGAGCGCCCGGTTGAGCAGGGTCCGCCCGGTGTCCCACCAGGCGTGCCAGGGCAGCGGGTCGAAGTAGTTCTGCGGCCGGACCAGGTCCACCCGGTCGAGCAGCCGGTGCACGGCGCGCAGCCCCGCCTCGTCGTACCGGACGTCGTCGTCGGCGATCACCACGTGCTCGTGTCGGGCCGCGCCGACGCCGGTGAGCACGCCGGTCACCTTCCCGTTGACACCGCGCAGGGCGGGATCGGGCGGCAGGTGCCGGACCAGCCCGCGCCAGGCCGACCGGTGCCGGTGGAACAGCTCCGGCGGCGACCCGTCCACCACGGTCACCTCGACGCGGGCGCTCAGCCAGCGCAGATAGCCGGTCAGCCCGGGCAGCCCGCCGTCGTCGGCCCAGCGCAGCGGCAGGACGTACGCGACGGGCAGGCGACTGCCAGCGACAGGGGCGGCGGCGGGCGTGGCGCGGCCGACCCGGGCGGTGCCCGGAGTCGGCGCCGGGCCGGCGGAGTCGTCGTCGGGGGTGGTCGGGGCCGGCGGGGGGCGGTGTCGGTCGTCCTGGGCGGTGCCCGGAGTCGGCGCCGGGCCGGCGGGGCGGTGGTCGGGGGTGGTCGGGGCCGGCGCGCGGCGGCCGTCCGGGCCCGGAGCGTCGGGCGCCCGGGTGGGCGTGCTCACGCCCGCTCCGGGCGGCGGTAGACCGACACGTGGTCGCGGCTGTCGTCGGTGAAGGGCCGCCCGGTCCAGTCGGCCCACCGGTGCTCCCGGCGCAGCCCGGCCAGCTCGGCCATCAGGTCCAGCTCGGCGGGCCAGGCGTAGCGGTGGTTGGCCGGCAGCAACTGCACCCCGGCGCTGCTGAGCCGCACCTTCGTCGTGGTCATCCGTTGCTCGGCGGGGTGCAGCAGGGCCGCCTCCAGCAGCACCGCGTCCTCGGCGACCCGCACCGGGCGCAGCGCGCCGCCGGCCCGGAACGCCCCGGGATCGGGCACCCAGGCCTCGACCACGAACCGGCCGCCGGGCCGCAGGTGGGCGGCGGCGTTGCGGAAGCAGGCGACCTGGGCGGCCTGGTCCGGCAGCGCGAAGATGGTGTTGAACGCGAGCACCACCAGCGCGAACTCGCCCGGCACCCGGGTCTCGGCGAAGTCGCCGACGGCGACCTCGATCGCGTCGCCGCCGGGCTTCTCGCGCAGGCCGGCGACCATCTCGGGGGAGCCCTCGATGCCGGCGACGGTCAACCCTCGGGCGACCAGCGGCAGCGCCAGCCGGCCGGTGCCGATGCCGAACTCGCACACCGGGCCGCCGTCGGCCAGCGCGGCCAGCCGCTCGACGGCGGCGTCCGGCGTGAGGTGGGCGTACGCCTCGTCGTAGACCTCGGCGACGTGTCGGCCGTACTCGCTGGCGTCGAAGGACAACGGTGGCTCCCGGTGACGGTGGCTGCCCGCAGCAGGTGCCCGGATAACGGGCGGTCAAACCGGTTCGTCGTTCCGGTCCGGCGGCGCCGGGTAGCACGATTGCCGCGGGTGGTCCCTCCGACCGCCCCACCATGCTGCTGGACCGGCTCACGGTCGGCGAGATCGACCCCGGCTACCTGGCCACCCACCCGATGTCGCTGGCAGAGGGCGCGCGCGGCTACGAGGTGTTCGAGAAGAAGGAGGACGGCTGCCTGCGGTCCGTCCTGCACCCGGCCTGAGCCGCCGCGCCGGCGGGGGCCGGTCGTGTCCCCGTCGACGCGGCGCCGCTCAGGCCGTACGCCGGACGTTCGTGATCATGAAGCCGCTCGGCGGCAGCGCCGGCATCCGGCTGAGGCTCAGCGCCAGGTCCTGCGGGGGCACCTCGTAGCGCATGGCGGTGGTCAGGTTGGTCACGGCCCGCTTCATCAGCTCGATGGTGATCCACTCGCCCGCGCAGCGGTGGCCGGTCAGGTGCTGGCCGCCGCCCTGCGGGACGAGGCCGAACGGGTCGCCCCGCCAGCCGGTGAAGCGTTCCGGGCGGAACCGCTCCGGCTCGGGCCAGAGCCGGGGGTGGTGGTCGGTGCCGTACAGGTCGAGCAGCACCCGACGGCCGCGCGGGAAGTGGTAGCCCCGCCAGTCGAAGGAGCGGCGGACCCGGGCCGCGGCGACCGGGAAGAAGGGATAGAAGCGGCGTACCTCCTGCACGAAGCTCTCGGTGACCTCCTCGCTCTCGCGGACGCGCTGCCGCCAGGCCGGATGGTCGTGCAGGGCCAGGGCGGCGAAGACGACGAAACGGTCGACGGCGACCGTGGGGCGCAGGATGTTGAGCAGCTCGACCGCCGCTATCCGGCGGGGGAGCAGCCGCCCCCGGGCGTCCCGGTGCTCGGCGATGACCCGCAGCGCGCTGCCCTCGGGCGCCGGCAGCGTGCCGACGCGCTCGCGGTCGATGACGCCGCCGATCCAGCGCTCGCCCCGGCGGCGGCCGAACAGGCCCCGCCAGTGCCGCAGGCCGAGCGCCGCCGGTCCCTCGATCATCGCGTGCAGGTCCGCGGTGCGTCGGTCGACCTCGCCGCCGGCCAGCGGGACGCCCGCCCAGGCGCAGACCGCGCGGGTCAGCATCCGGGCCACCTCGTCGTAGAGCACCACCGGGCCGCCCGACTCCCAGGCCGGGACACGGGCGCGCCACTCGTCGTCGAAGAGTTGCCCGAGGTGACGGATGGCGTCCGGCGTCATGATCGACATGAACATGGCCTTGCGGTCCGCGTGGTCCGGGCCGTCCAGGCCCTGCACGCCGCCCCGGCCGGTGAGGGTGCGCTGCGCCCGCTTCGGCATGGCCCCCGCGCGGACGAAGCGCTCGGCGTCGTAGAAGAGCTCGGCAGCCGGCCGCCCGCGCAGACAGATGGTGCGCTCCAGCAGCAGCCGGGCCTGGAAGATGTCGCTGCCGTGGCGGTCGCATCGGCGGCCGACGAAGCGGTAGCCGTCGCGCAGGAACGCCAGCGAACTGTCGGGGCTGCGCTCCGTCGGGATGGTGGCCATCGGGTCTCCTGACCGGGGTGGCGGCCGTCGCCGGCCGGCGGATCTCGTCGACGCCTCTGCGTCTACCCAGGCCGGCGTGGCTGAATCCCACCGGCGGTCCGGCCGTGTCACCGGCGGCTTCGCGGTCCGGCCTTGTCACCGGCGTTCGCCCGCCCCGGCGGTGCGGTGGCGTGACGATAGGCGTGGGGGAGGGGCCAGCCGGACGGCAGGGCGCTGGCCCCTCCCAGGGGCGCGGAAAGCTGGTTGGCTCGGGGGAGCGGTCCGGTCGGGTGCCGGCGTACCGACGGCCGGCCGGGCCGCAACCGGGCCCGTCACGCCGACGACGGGCCCGTCCACGATCGCCACGGGGAGGACGCATGCGCGACAACAGGCCGCCGTACTGGCGGCAACGGCGGGCGCTGGAGGGGCTCGGCGCGGGACGGGAGGTCGCCGGCGCGTCCTTGATCGCGCCGCCGCGCCGTCCGGCCCGCCCGGGTCGGTTCTTCACCGTGCACCTCGGGTTCACCGCGCCCGACACGGAGTCCGCTCGGGAACTCGCCGTCGGGTACGCGGAGGCGCTGAGCCTGCTGCGCCCGGAGCTGGCCCTGGGCGCGTCGGCGCTGTCGCCGGCCGACGCCTGGCAGCGGGCAGAGCGGCTGTTCTGCGGCGCGTCCGGCCCGGACGGCGAGCGCTGCGTCGACGTGGCCGGCCACCCCGGCTTCCACCACGCCCCCGGTCCTGGCGGGCTGGGCTGGGGCGACGGCGACGGCGATTGACGGCACCGCGCGACGGGCCGGCACCACGGGCCGGCCCGTCGTAGCGGGATCGCAGGCACGGCGCGGCGCCGATGGGACGACCGCACCGACAGGCGCGGTGCCGGCGACCCGGCTGCACCAGCAGGCGCGGCGCGGACGGACGGCCGCGTCAACAGGCGCGGTGCGGGCGTGGTGGCGCGGGGGCCGGCGGGACGGCTCCGCCGAGCGCGGATCAGTCCAGGTCGAACTCGCCGTCCTGCGCGCCGGCGACGAAGGCGTCCCACTCCGCCTGGGTGAAGACCAGCACCGGGCCGTCCGGCTCGGCGGAGTTGCGCATGCCGATCAGGTCGTCGACGAAGGCCACCTCGACGGCGCTCTCGGAGGTGTCGCCCTCGGCCCGCTGCCAGACCGCCCGGGACAGGTCGAAGTCGCCCTTGGGGTGCGAAGCCATGGTTCAGTCCTCCAGTGCCACGGGTCATGGGGAGACACGTGCGCATCCCCATCGGGCAGGATAAGCGGATGCCGAGCCTGACCCGTGTAGAGGCGACCGCGCGTGGCGCGGCGATCACCGTCGAGTCCTATCAGGTGGACCTCGACCTGACCGGCGGCGGCGAGCGGTTCCGCTCCCACGTCACCATCCGCTTCCGGGCGACCCCCGGCGCGGAGACCTTCGCCGAGGTCAGGCCCGCGACGCTGCTCGCGGTACGCCTCAACGACCGGGAGCTCGACCCGGCCACGCTGGACGACAACCGGCTGCCGCTGGCCGGGCTGGCCGAGGCCAACACGCTGACCGTCGCCGCCGAGATGGCGTACACGAACACCGGCGAGGGGATGCACCGCTTCGTCGACCCCGCCGACGGCGAGACCTACCTCTACGCCATGTCCTTCCTGGACGACGTGCAGCGCATCTTCGCCGCGTTCGACCAGCCCGACCTGAAGGCGCCGGTCACCCTCTCGGTGACGGCCCCGGAGCACTGGGTCGTCGCGGCCAACGGCCGGCTCGCCGACAACCCGGGGCCGGGGCGCTGGGAGTTCGCCCCGACGGCGCCGCTGGCGACGTACTTCGTCTCGCTGGTCGCCGGGCCCTGGCACGTGCGGCGCGACGAGCACGACGGCATCCCCCTCGGCCTCTACTGCCGGCGTTCGCTCGCGCCGCACCTGGACGCCGACGCCGAGGAGATCTTCACCGTCACGAAGCAGTGCCTCGACCGGTTCCACCGGCTCTTCGCCGAGCGTTACCCCTTCGAGAAGTACGACCAGGCGTTCGTGCCGGAGTTCAACGCCGGCGCGATGGAGAACCCGGGCCTCGTGACCTTCCGGGACGACTACGTCTTCCGTTCGGCGGTCACCGACACCCAGCGCGAGCTGCGCGCCACCACCATCGCCCACGAGATGGCCCACATGTGGTTCGGCGACCTGGTCACCATGCGCTGGTGGGACGACCTCTGGCTCAACGAGTCCTTCGCGGAGTACCTCGGCACCCGGGTCACCGCCGAGGCCACCCGCTTCGACCGGGCCTGGACGACCTTCGCCCTGCGGCGTAAGGCGTGGGGCTACGCCGCCGACCAGCGCCCCTCCACCCACCCGGTGGCCCCGCAGGAGGTGGCCGACGCGGCCCAGGCGCTGCTCAACTTCGACGGCATCTCGTACGCAAAGGGCGCCAGCGTGCTGCGGCAGCTGGTCGCCTGGCTCGGCGACGACGCCTTCCTCGCCGGCCTCAACGCGCACTTCGCGAAGCACCGGTTCGGCAACGCCACCCTGGCCGACCTGCTCGGCAGCCTCGGCGCGGCGAGCGGGCGCGACCTGTCCGGCTGGGCCGAGCGCTGGCTGCGGGCGGCGCAGGTCAACACGCTGCGCGCCGAGGTGGCCGTCGACGCGGACGGCCGCTACACCGAGGTGGCGATCGTGCAGACCGCCCCGGCGACGCATCCGGTGTCGCGGCCGCACCGCGTCGGGATCGGCCGGTACGCCGCCGACGGGACGGTCACCCGCGCGGAGGTCGACCTCGACCCGGGTGCCGAGGGTGGCCGGACCGTCCTCCCGGAGCTGGCGGGGGAGCCGGCGGCGCGGCTGCTGCTGCCCAACGACGGCGACCTGACCTTCGCGAAGATCCGGCTCGACCCGGCGTCGGCGGAGGCCGCGCCGACGGTGCTGCCCGCCCTGACCGACCCGTTGGCCCGGGCGCTGCTCTGGGGCGAGGCGCTGGACGCCGCCACCGACGGGGAACGGCCGGTCACCGGCCTGGTCGCCCTGATCGCCGCCGCGCTGCCCGTCGAGACCGAGGTGATCATCGCGGAGGACGTGCTCACGCTCAGCCGCTCGCTGGTCGACCGTTACCTCGACCCGGCCGCCCGCGAGGCCGCGCTGGCGCAGATCGCCGGGGCGTGTCGCGGGCTGCTCGACGGTGCCCCGGCCGGCGGGTCCCTCCAGCTCGCCGCCGCCCGGGGCTGGATCGCGGCCACGACCGACGCCGACCTGCTGACCGGCTGGCTCGCCGGCCGGGACGTCCCGGCGGGGCTGGCGGTCGACGCCGAGCTGCGCTGGGCGGTGCTGCGCCGGCTGGTGGTGCTCGGCGCGGCCGGGGCGGCGGAGATCGCCGCGGAGGCGGCGGCCGATCCCAGCGCCACCGGTGCCGAGCGGGCCGCCCGCTGTCGGGCGGCGCTGCCCGACCCGGCGGCCAAGCAGGCCGCGTGGGAGATCATCGTGTCGAACACGGAGCTGTCCAACCGGCTCGTCGAGGCGACCGCCGAGGGCTTCTGGCAGCCCGAGCAGGCCGAGCTGACGAGCGCATACGTCGAGCGGTACTTCGCCGACATGCCGGCCGCCGCGCGGGCGCGTACGCCCTGGGTGGCGGACCGGGTCGCGAACCTGGCCTTCCCCCGCTACGCCGTGGCGCAGCCCACCCGGGAGGCGGCCGCGGCGCTGCTGGCCCGCGACGACCTCACCCCCGGCCTGCGCCGGGTGGTGACCGACGCCGACGACGACCTGCGCCGGGCGTTGGTGGCGCGGACGGCGGTGGCTGCCGCGTCGGCCTGAGCCGACGGGTGGACGCCGACGGCCGGCGACCCGGGAGGGGCGCCGGCCGTGCCCGGCCTACGATCATCGGATGGAGGAGGACATCCGGCGGGTCGGCATCATGGGCGGCACCTTCGATCCGATCCACCACGGGCACCTCGTCGCGGCCAGCGAGGTGGCGGACCGGTTCGGGCTGGACGAGGTGGTCTTCGTGCCCACCGGCCAGCCGTGGCAGAAGGCGGACGAGCCGGTCAGCCCGGCGGAGGACCGCTACCTGATGACGGTGATCGCCACCGCCTCCAACCCGCGTTTCCAGGTCAGCCGGGTCGACATCGACCGGGGCGGGCCGACCTACACGGTCGACACGCTGCGCGACCTGCAGGCCGAGTACGGCCCGAAGGTGCAGCTGTACTTCATCACGGGGGCCGACGCGCTGGAGCGGATCCTCTCCTGGAAGGACCTGGACGAGATCTTCGAGCTGGCCCACTTCATCGGTGTCACCCGGCCCGGCTTCGAGCTCACCGACGCGCACCTGCCCGCAGACACGGTGAGTCTGGTGCAGGTTCCGGCGATGGCCATCTCGTCCACGGACTGCCGGGCCCGGGTCGCCCGGGGCGAGCCGGTCTGGTACCTCGTGCCGGACGGTGTGGTGCAGTACATCGCCAAGCGGCGCCTCTACCAGCAGTGATTTGACACCGTATCGGGCGGTTCGGGAGGGTAACACGGCGAAACTGGCGAGTCGGGATTCCGCCGTGTGTGAGACGCTTGGAGGATCGCACGGTTGATCGAAGGAGTACGGTGACAGTTTCCGAACGCGCTCACGAGTTGGCTCTCGCCGCCGCCCAGGCCGCGGCCGACAAGAAGGCGCAGGACATCGTCATCATCGACGTGGGCGATCAGCTCGCCATCACCGACGCGTTCCTGCTCGCCTCGGCTCCCAACGAGCGGCAGGTGCTCGCCATCGTCGACGCCATCGAGGAGCGCCTGCTCCAGCTGCCGGAGAAGGCCAAGCCGGTCCGCCGCGAGGGCGAGCGGGGCGGCCGGTGGGTGCTGCTCGACTACGTCGACATCGTGGTGCACGTCCAGCACACCGAGGAGCGCGAGTTCTACGCCCTCGACCGGCTGTGGAAGGACTGCCCGACGATCCCGTTCGTCGACCGGGACCTCGTCGACGCCGAGTCCGGCGCCGGCTCCGCCGCCGCCGAATGACCCGTCTGATCGTCTGGCGGCACGGCAACACCGACTGGAACGCCGCCAGCCGGGTGCAGGGGCAGACCGACGTGCCGCTCAACGACCTCGGCCGCGAGCAGGCCCGCGCCGCCGCGCCCCTGCTCGCCGCGCTGCGGCCGGACGCCATCGTCGCCAGCGACCTGAGCCGCGCGATGGACACCGCCGCCGCGCTCGCCGCGGTGACCGGGCTGCCGGTGGGCACCGACCCCCGGCTGCGGGAGCGGCACTTCGGGCTCTGGCAGGGCCTGGTCCTCGCCGAGGCCGCCGAGCGTCACCCCGCCGAGTACGCCCGCTGGCGCGCCGGCGACCCGGATCCGGGTGCCGGCATCGAGACCCTCGACGACCTCGGCAAGCGGGTCGGTGCGGCATTCCAGGACGCGGCCGACCTCGCCCCCGGCGGCACCGTCGTGGTGACCACCCACGGCGCGGGCGCCCGCCAGGGCGTCGGTCAACTGCTGGGGTGGGAGCACGCGGTGCTGCGCACCATCGGGTCGCTGTCCAACTGCCACTGGACGGAGCTGCGGCACGACGACGCCCGCGGCTGGCACCTGCGCGCCCACAATGTCGGCCTGATCACCGTGCCGGCCACCGAGGCAGTCTGATCCCGGCGTTCCCCAGCCGGATCGGCTAGCGTGCCGGGCATGCCCGTCGCGGTCGTCACCGACTCCACCGCCTATCTCCCGTCCGAGCTGCTGCGCGCCCACCGGCTGACGGTGGTGCCGCTGACCGTCGTGCTCAACGGCGCGGAGGGGCTGGAGGGGGTGGAGACCACCCCGGCCGACGCCACCCGGGCGCTCGGCGGCCGGCGGGTCTCGGTGAGCACGTCCCGGCCCGCGCCGGAGCAGTTCGCGCGGACGTATCGGGAGCTGTTCGACGCCGGCGTGGACGGCATCGTCTCGGTGCACCTCTCGGCCGAACTCTCCGGCACGGTGGAGGCCGCCCGGCTGGCCGCCGCCGAGTTCGGCGACCGGGTCGCCGTGGTCGACAGCCGCTCGACCGGCATGGGCCTGGGCTTCCCGGCCGTCGTCGCCGCCACGGCCGCCGAGCGGGGCGAGGACCTTCCGGGCGTACGCGACGCGGCGCTCGCGGCGATCGCCCGCACCAGCATCTGGTTCTACGTCGACACGCTGGAGTTCCTGCGCAGGGGCGGCCGGATCGGCGCGGCCGAGGCGCTGCTCGGCACCGCCCTGTCGGTCAAGCCGATCATGCACATGCCGGACGGCGCGATCGTCGTCAGGGACAAGGTGCGCACCGCCAGCCGGGGCATCGCCCGCCTGGTCGACCTGGCCGTCGAGGCGGCCGGCGACGACGAGGTGGACCTGGCCGTGCACCACCTGGCCGCCCCGCAACGGGCCGACGCGCTGCTGGAGGCGCTGACCGTCCGGCTGGGCGACCGGCTGCGCCACGCGTACGTCTCGGAGGCGGGCGCGGTGGTCGCCGCGCACGCCGGACCGGGCCTGGCCTGCGTGGTCGTGCACCGCCGCCCGACCGCCGAGTAGCGTCGATCCCCACGGGGGGACGCTCCGTCTTCGGCCCGGATCCGGAGGCCCACTGACCTGCGGCGTGCCGGGGCCTAGCACAGCTCCGGCATGATCAGGCGGTTGTCCACAGGTGGTCCCGCCGTCCACAGCCCACCCGCCGGGCGGCCACCGCCGTCCTAGCCTCGCCTCGTGTCAGACGACGAGGAGACGGTGGTCCGGGAACGGCTGCGCCGGCTGGTGACGGGCCCGCCCCCGGCGGTCGCCCCGGCGCGTCCGGCCCGCCCCGCCGAGCACACCGGATGGTCGCCGTCGGCCCCGGCCGTGCCCGACCTCGATGCGCCGCCGGGGGCCGGTCCCGGCAATGCTTCGACGTTGCGGCCGGCGCCGGCGCTCGCGTCCACCCCGGGCCGGCGGGCGAGCCCGGTCCCGGCCGGGTGGGCGGCGGAACCCGAGCCGTCGCCCGGGACCGAGCCGTCGCGGGCCGAGGCGGCGTCGCCCTCCCGGTTGCCAGGGCCGGGCGCGTTCGACCCCGGGCGGCGGGGTGTGCGGGCGCTGGCCGTCGTCGCCGTGCTGGTGGTGCTCGGTGCCGGCTTCTGGGCCTGGCGGTCCCGGCCGCAGGCCGAGCCGGTCCGGCCGGTGGCCACTGCCGGGCCGCCGGTGGCGTCGGAGGGCGGGCCGGTGGAGCCGGGGGCGTCGTCCCCCGACGGCGAGTTGGTGGTCGCGGTCGCCGGCAAGGTACGCCGCCCGGGGCTGGTCCGGGTGCCGGCCGGCGCGCGGGTCGCCGACGCCGTCGAGGCGGCCGGCGGGGCGCTGCCCGGGGTGGACGTGGCCCTGCTCAACCCCGCCCGCAAGGTCACCGACGGTGAGCTGATCCTGGTCGGCGTGGCCGCGCCGCCGGGCGCCGCGCCACCGCCCGGGACGGCGTCCGGCGGCGCGCCGGGAGCGGCCCCGGGACCGGGCGGCCGGCTCAACCTCAACACCGCGACGCTCGCGCAGCTCGACGCCCTGCCCGGGGTCGGCCCGGTGCTCGCCCAGCGCATCCTCGCCCACCGCGACCAGCACGGCGGCTTCCGTTCGGTCGGCGACCTGCGCCAGGTCGACGGCATCGGCGACGCCCGCTACGAGCAGCTCAAGGATCTGGTGACGGTGTGACGACGACGGGCGGACGACCCGCGCCCGGGACGTCCGGCCCGGTGAAGGAGCGGGGGACCGGCGTCCCCGACGAGCGGGGCGCGGACGGGCCGGACCTGCGGCTGGCCGGCCTGGCCGTCGCGGCCTGGCTCGCCGCGCTGGCCGGGCTGCACCTGAGCGTCGGCGCGGCGCTGCTGCTGGCGGCGGTGGCCGCCGGCGCGGCCGGCCTGGCCGGCCTGCACCTGGCAGGCGTCGTCGGCCGACCGTCCGTCCCGGTGCGGCGGTACGGCTGGATCGCCGTCGCGGTGCTGATCGGCGTGGTCTGCGGCGCGACGGCGACCGCCGCCCGGGTGTCGGTCCGCGACGCCGGGCCGGTGCGCGCCCTGGTCGAGCAGCGTGCCGTGGTCACCGCCGAGCTGGTCGTCCGCGACGATCCCCGGCCCGTACGCGGCGTCGCGGGGCGGCCGGCCACCCTGCTCGTGCCGACCGAGCTGACCGAGGTCACCGGCCCGGACGGGCGGCGCGTCGGCGCGCCGGTCCGCGTGCTGGTGCTCGCCGCCGATCCGGCCTGGAAGGGGCTGCTGCCGGGGCAGCGGGTGACCGCCGAGGGGCGCCTGGCCGCCCCTCGCGGCGGGGACCTGACCGCCGCCGTGCTGAGCGCGGCGGGGCCGCCTGAGCCGCGTGGCGCGGCGCCGACGTCGCAGCGGGCCGCCGGGACACTGCGCGCCGGCCTGCAACGGGCCTGCGCGCCGCTGCCGGACGAGCAGGGCGGGCTCCTGCCCGGTCTGGTGGTGGGCGACACGAGCCGGCTGCCGCCCACTGTGGAGGAGGACTTCCTCGCCACCGGAATGACGCACCTGAACGCCGTCTCCGGCTCCAACGTGGCCATCGTCGTCGGCGCCGTGCTGCTGCTGGCCCGCTGGGCGCGGGCCGGCCCGTGGCTGGCCGCGGCGCTGTGCGGGCTGGCGCTCGTGGGCTTCGTCATCCTGGTCCGCCCCTCGCCGAGCGTGGTGCGCGCCGCCACCATGGGCGCGATCGGGCTGGCCGCGCTGGCGGCCGGGCGTCCCCGGGCGGCGCTGCCCGCCCTGGCCGCCGGCGTGGCCGTGCTGGTGCTGCTCGACCCCGAGTTGGCCGGCGACGCCGGCTTCGCGCTCTCCGTCCTGGCCACTGGCGGTCTCCTGCTGCTCGCCCCGAGGTGGCGCGACGGGCTGCGCCGCCGCGGGGTGCCGGCCGGGCTCGCCGAGGCGCTGGCCGTGCCGGCCGCCGCCCAGCTCGCCTGCGCGCCGGTGGTGGCCGGCATCTCGGGCACGGTCAGCCTGGTCGCGGTGCCGGCGAACCTGCTGGCGGTGCCGGCGATCGCGCCCGCCACGGTGCTCGGCGTGCTGGCGGCGGCGGTGTCGCCCGTCTGGCCCGCCGGGGCGGAGTTCCTCGCGTGGCTGGCCAGTTGGCCGGCGTGGTGGCTGGTCACCGTGGCCCGGCACGGGGCACGACTGCCGGCCGGGACGCTGCCGTGGCCGGGCGGGGTGACCGGGGCACTGCTGTTGACCGGGCTGACCGTCGCGCTGCTGGTGGCGGCGCGACGCCCGGTGGTCCGCCGGTTGGTGGCGGTGGTCGTCGTCGCGGTGGTGGCCGGCGCGTTGCCGGTGCGGCTGGCGGCACCCGGTTGGCCTCCGCCGAACTGGGTGGTCGCCGCCTGCGCGGTGGGCCAGGGCGACACCGTCGTACTGCCGGTGGCGCCGGGCCGGGCCGTGGTGGTCGACGCCGGGCCGGACCCGGCGGCGGCGGACGGCTGCCTGCGCCGCCTCGGCGTACGCGAGGTCGCGCTGCTGGTGTTCAGCCACTTCCACGCCGACCACACCGGCGGTGTGACGGGCGTCTTCCGGGGGCGGCCGGTGGACGCCGTGCTCGCCCCGCGTTGGCCGGAGCCGGCGGCCGGTCGGGATCTCGTCCGTGCCGAGGCGGCGGCGCGCTCGGTGGAGGTGGTGCCCGCCCCGGCCGGCTGGCGGTACCGGGAGGGCGCGGTCGACCTGCTCGTCATCGGCCCGCCGTACCCGTTGCGGGGCACCCGGTCGGACCCGAACAACAACTCGCTGGTGCTGCTCGCCACCGTCGGCGGGGTGCGGATCCTGCTCGCCGGCGACGCCGAGACCGAGGAGCAGCGGGCGCTGCTGGACGGCCCACCGCCGGGCGGGTTGCGGGCCGACGTGTTGAAGGTGGCCCACCACGGCTCCGCCTACCAGGATCCGGCCTTCCTGGACGCGGTCCGCCCGGCGGTCGCCCTGGTGCCGGTCGGGGTCGGCAACACCTACGGGCACCCCAATCCGGCGGTGCTCGGGCGGCTGGCCCGGGGCGGGGCGCGGGTGCTGCGTACCGACACCGACGGGGACGTGGCGGCGGTGCTCGGCCGGTCGGGGCTCGCGGTCGTGACGCGCGGCACGCCGCCGGGCCGGCAGCCCTAGAAGATCGATGGAAATTCAAGGCTTTGGAGGCGAATTGAAATAAATGTCTGGATTTGCACTGAGTGCGGGCTCCGCCGTCACAGTGGCGGATGAGCAGGCTGGATCCGGCCACCGGCCGTGCGAATATGGGCGGCGTGACCGCCGCCAGTCTCGCCCCCATTCTGCTCGTTCTCGGCGACGAGGAGCTGCTCGCCACGCGCGCGGTCACCGAAGCCGTGGCCCGGGCCCGCAGTGTCGACCCCGACGTCGACGTCCGCGAGTACCAGGCCGGCTCCCTGGCCGTCGGCGAGATCGCCGAGATGCTCAGTCCGTCCCTCTTCGGCGGGCGGCGGGTGCTGGTGCTCCGCGCCGGTCAGGACGCCCGCAAGGACCTGGTGGCCGCCCTGTTGGCGTACGCGAAGAACCCCGACCCCGAGGTGCAGCTCGTCGTGCTGCACCTCGGCGGCGCCAAGGGCAAGGCGTTCGCCGACGGGCTGAAGGCGGCCGGCGCGACGGTCGTCCCGGCGGCCAAGCTGAAGGGGCACCGCGAACGGGTGGCGTTCGTGCGCGACGAGATCCGCCGTGCCGGCGGGAAGTGCACCGAGGACGCCGCCGAGGCGCTCATCGCGGCCGTCGGCAACGACCTGCGCGAGCTGGCCGCCGCCTGTTCGCAGCTGATGGCCGACACCGACGGTCGCATCGGCGCCGAGACGGTCGCCCGCTACTACCGGGGCCGGGTCGAGGTGACCGGCTTCACCGTCGCCGACGCCACCATGGTCGGCGACGTGCCGGCCGCGCTGGAAGCGTTGCGCTGGGCGCTGCACGTCGGGGTCGACCCGGTGCCGATCGCCGACGCGATCGCCGACGGCGTGCGCACCGTGGCCCGGGTCGCGTCCGCCGGGCGGGGCAGCCCCTACCAGCTCGCGAGCAGCCTGGGCATGCCGGCGTGGAAGATCGAGCGGGCGCAGCGGCAGGGGCGCGGGTGGACGCCGGAGGGCCTCGTCGAGGCGATGCGGGCCGCAGCCGAGTGCAACGCCGCCGTCAAGGGTGGGGCGGACGACCGGGCGTACGCCCTGGAGCGGGCCGTCTTCTCGGTCGCGGCCGCCCGGCGGGACGGCGCCCGGTGAGCGGAGCGCCCCGCGGCTCGTGGGCCACGATCCCGGCCGACGAGGAACGCTACCGCCCGCTCTACGCCAGGGCCCTCGGGCTGCGCGTGGTCAACCCGGGCGGGGTGCTCTGCTTCCTCTTCTTCGAGGGCGCCCTCGCCCTCGCCGCGCTGCTCGCCCTCGCCGAGCTGGTCACCTGGTGGGCCGTGCTGATCCTGCCGGCCACGGTGGCGGTGATGGTGAAGCTCAACGACATGGTGGCCGCGATGGTCGTCCGGTCCGCGGCCCTCGTGCCCGAGCAGGAGCGGGACCGTTTCCGCCGGCAGATGGAGCCCGTCGTCGGGCGGGCCAGGGTCGACTGGATCACGCACAGCGTGCCCGGTGTGGTCGTCACCGCCGAGCCGACGCCGCGGGCCGCCCGGCCCGAGCGCAGCCGGCCCGGCCAGCCGGACCCGCACCCGGGCACCTGAGGCGACCGGACCCGTGCCCCGCGCGGGCAGCGTCCGACGAATGCCCGGCCGGGCGGCCGGATCCCGGGCGACGTGCCGACCGGGCACGCCGAATGCCCGGCCGGTCATTCCGGCCGGGTGCGGAACGCAGAAGGGCAGACAGCCGGAAGCCCCGGGGAATGCCCGGGGCTTCCGGTCAGGTCTGAGGTCGCCGCGTCAGGCGGAGAGCGAGACCACGCGCTTGGCGATCGCGGACTTGCGGTTCGCGGCCTGGTTCGAGTGGATCACGCCCTTGCTGACCGCCTTGTCCAGCTTGCGCGAGGCGTCGCGCATGAGGATGGTGGCCTTCTCGACGTCACCAGCCTCCGCGGCCTCGTGGAACTTCCGGACGGCGGTCTTCAGCGACGACTTGACCGACTTGTTACGCAGCCGGCGCTTCTCGTTCTGCCGGTTGCGCTTGATCTGGGACTTGATGTTCGCCACGCGACAGCCTCGTCTTGATAGCTCGGGTTGGTCAGCTTTTGCGCGCGACGAGCATGCGTCATCGCTGCGCGA
Organism: Micromonospora citrea; assembly: GCF_900090315.1. Lineage (NCBI taxonomy): Bacteria > Bacillati > Actinomycetota > Actinomycetes > Micromonosporales > Micromonosporaceae > Micromonospora > Micromonospora citrea. The sequence goes on from NZ_FMHZ01000002.1 coordinate 4,984,490, forward strand.
ATAGCCAGGTTACCAGGTCGCCCGGGACGAGCCAAAACGGCTCCGTCCCACCCTGGTCGCCGCGCCCGGCCGGCGGCGGGCACGGGGAGCGGTCGCCGCGCCGGGCCGCCGGCGGACCTGGGCGCGGGGGTCGGTCCGGGCGCGGGTCAGGTCCAGCCCTGCCGGCGGGCGAGCCAGCCGAGCGACTGCTCGCCGCTCCACCGCTGGTGCGCCGGCAGGTGCGGGGACGCGGTCGCGGGTGCCGAGGCGGCCGTGGTGAGGAAGTAGCCGGACAGCGCGGCCAGGGTGGCGTCCAACGCGTCCGGGGGCGCGCCGGCCGCCGCCGAATGTCGGGCGAAGAGCGCGTCGGCGTCCAGGCCGCTGGCGTACGCGGTGAGGAGCAGGCCGGCCAGGTCGAACCAGGCGGGCCCGTGACAGAGCCAGGTCCAGTCGCAGAGCCAGGCCCGCCCGGTCGGGTCGACCAGCACGTTGTCCAGCCGCAGGTCGCCGTGGATCAGGCCGGTCGCGCCGGCGGCGTACCCGGGGAGCCGGGACTCCAGGGCGACCAGCTCGGGCAGGCGGTCCCGGGCGGGCGCGGGCAGCGACGGCGTCGGCTCCCGGCCGGCGGCCACCTCGCCCCACCAGAGAATGTCCTCGCGGGCCAGGTCGGCGAGGTGGGGCAGCCCGAGCCCGACCAGCGCCGCCGGGGGCGTGGTCAGCGCGGCGGCGACCTCGGCGTACCCGGCGAGGGTGGCGTCCAGCTCGGCGGGATCCCAGGGCATCCGGGGCGTGTGGCCGTCGACGGCGTCGAGGCAGAGCGCGTACCAGCCGGCCACGTCCAGCGTCCAGCGCGGGCGGGGGGCCGGCAGGCCGGCCGGGAGCCGGTCGAGGATCGCGGCCTCCCTGGCGTACCAGTCGACCAGGCGCGGTTGCTCGGCGGTGGCCGCCGCCTTGACGAAGGCCCGGTCTCCGGCGGCGGTGGTGACCACGGCGGCGAAGCCGCGGGTGAAGCCGGCGCCGGCGGTCCGGGCGGCGACGACCGGGGCGCGGAGCCGGTCGCCGATCGCGGCGCGCAGCGTCGCCGGCAACGTCTCCCAGGCCGGACGGCGGGCGGTCGCGTGGTACGGCACCGGGGGCGGGCAGGAGGGGAGCACGCCACCATGCTGCCCGGTTCCGGGTCCGGCGGCACCGGGACGCTCCGCCGGGGCGGGGGCGTCGGTACGGTCTGCCAGACTGCCAGCTCATGAGGACCGACGACTTCTGGCAGTTGATCGACCGGGCGCGCGCCGGCGGCGGGGGAGAGCCGCACGCGGTCGCCGCGCGGGCCGTCGCCCTGCTCGCCGAGCGCGACCCGGAGGAGATCGTCGGGTACGCCCGCCACCAGGCCCGGGTGCTGGCGGCCTCGCACAAGGCCGACCTGTGGGGCGCCGCCTACCTGATCAACGGCGGGGTCTCCGACGAGGGCTTCCACGACTTCCGCGGTTGGCTGATGACGCTGGGCCGGGAGGTCTTCGCCCGTGCCGTCGCCGAGCCGGACTCGCTGGCCGCGCTGCCGCAGGTGCGGGCGGCGTCGCTGAGCGGCGAGGAGTTCTCGGCCGGGGAGATGCTGGCGGTGCCGTGGGACGCGTACCGCAGGGCCACCGCCACCGACCTGCCGGCGGACCGGGAGCCGGCGCCCGTGCCGGACCTCAACGACCTCTGGGACTTCGACGACGAGGAGGAGGCGCGGCGGCGGCTGCCCCGGCTCGCCGCCCTCTTCGTCGAGCCGCCCGCCGAGTGACGCGGCGGGGCCCGGTCCGGTCGTCCTCGGGGCGGGGATCGCCCGCGCAGCGGGTGCGCGGCGGCGACGTGGGAGCATAGAGGGGGCCGGCGTCGCGCCGGCCTGCTCACGTCAGCCGACCAGAACGGACCGCTGTGCCACCGACGCTCGATTCCGGCGCGAACGCTCCTGGTGCCACCGACCCGGCGCGCATCCGGAACTTCTGCATCATCGCCCACATCGACCACGGGAAGTCGACCCTGGCCGACCGGATGTTGCAGCTCACCGGTGTGGTCGACCCACGGCAGATGCGTGCGCAGTACCTCGACCGGATGGACATCGAGCGCGAGCGCGGCATCACGATCAAGAGCCAGGCGGTCCGGATGCCCTGGACCGTCCGGGAGGGCGACCGGGCCGGCGAGACCGCCGTGCTCAACATGATCGACACCCCGGGCCACGTCGACTTCACCTACGAGGTGTCCCGGTCGCTGGCCGCCTGCGAGGGGGCGATCCTGCTGGTCGACGCCGCCCAGGGCATCGAGGCGCAGACCCTGGCGAACCTCTACCTGGCGCTCGAGAACGACCTGCACATCATCCCGGTGCTCAACAAGATCGACCTGCCGGCCGCCCAGCCCGAGAAGTACGCCGAGGAGTTGGCCCGCCTCATCGGCGGAGACCCGGCGGACTGCATCAGGGTCTCCGGCAAGACCGGCGAGGGCGTGCCGTACCTGCTCGACGAGATCGTCCGGCAGTTCAAGCCCCCGGTCGGCGACGCCGACGCGCCCGCCCGCGCGATGATCTTCGACTCGGTCTACGACGTCTACCGGGGCGTGGTCACCTACGTCCGGGTGATCGACGGGCGGATCAGCGCCCGGGACCGGATCAAGATGATGTCCACCGCCGCGGTGCACGAGCTGCTGGAGATCGGCGTCATCTCGCCGGAGATGGTGAAGGCCGACGCGCTCGGCGTCGGCGAGGTCGGTTACCTGATCACCGGCGTGAAGGACGTCCGCCAGTCCCGGGTCGGTGACACGGTCACCATCAACTCCCGGCCGGCGGCGGAGGCCCTGGGCGGCTACAAGGACCCGAAGCCGATGGTCTACTCGGGTCTCTACCCGATCGACGGTTCCGACTACCCCAACCTCCGCGAGGCGCTGGACAAGCTCAAGCTCAACGACGCCGCGCTCGACTACGAGCCGGAGACGTCGGGGGCGCTCGGCTTCGGCTTCCGCTGCGGCTTCCTCGGCCTGCTGCACCTGGAGATCATCCGGGAGCGGCTGGAGCGCGAATACAACCTCGACCTCATCTCCACCGCGCCGAACGTGGTCTACCGGGCCATCACGGAGGACGGCCAGGAGATCGTCGTGACGAACCCGAGCGAGTACCCGACCGGCAAGATCGCCGAGGTGTACGAGCCGGTCGTGCGCGCCACGGTGCTCACCCCGAACGACTACGTCGGCGCGGTGATGGAGCTCTGCCAGGGCCGGCGGGGCAGCCTGCTCGGCATGGACTACCTCTCCGCCGACCGGGTGGAGCTGCGCTACACGCTGCCCCTCGCGGAGATCATCTTCGACTTCTTCGACCAGCTGAAGAGCCGCACCAAGGGCTACGCCTCGCTGGACTACGAGCCCTCCGGCGAGCAGGCGTCCGACCTGGTGAAGGTCGACATCCTGCTGCACGGCGAGCCGGTGGACGCGTTCAGCGCGATCGTGCACAAGGACAAGGCGTACAACTACGGGGTCACCATCGCGGCGAAGCTGCGCAACCTGATCCCGCGCCAGCAGTTCGAGGTGCCGATCCAGGCGGCGATCGGCAGCCGGGTGATCGCCCGGGAGACCATCCGGGCGATCCGCAAGGACGTGCTCGCCAAGTGCTACGGCGGTGACATCAGCCGTAAGCGCAAGCTGCTGGAGAAGCAGAAGGAGGGCAAGAAGCGGATGAAGATGGTGGGCCGGGTGGAGGTCCCCCAGGAGGCCTTCATCGCCGCGCTCTCCTCCGACTCCGGCGACGGCAAGGCGCCCGGCAAGAAGTGACGCGCCGCCGGTCCGCCGGCGGATGACGACGTACGACGGCCGGCGCCCCCGGCCGGGCAGCGGACCTCCATCGGTTCCGCCCGGCCCGGGGGCGTCGGCCGTTCGCGTCGGACCGCCCGGCGGTCCCGCCCGCCCGGCCGTCCCGCCCGCCCGGCCGTTCGCGTCGGACCGCCCCGTGGCCCGACCTGCCCGGCGTGCCGGCCGTCCGCGGCGGAAATTTTCTACGGCTCGCCGTCGTCCGTCCCGTCCGCGCGGGACGGGGCGCCACCTGCGCGGACGGGCGCGCGGCGGTATTCGCGGCGCGGTACGCATCGACGTCTGACACCGTCTCCGGAACTGCGAACCGGTTTGGCCTTTCGGCCGGTCGGGAACATTGCGGTCACGACAGGAACACCACAGACCGTGGAATTGCTTATTCGCAGAAGGAGGGGCGACGTGGAGCTCACCGTTTGGGGCATCATCACTGCGCTCATCGTTGGTCTGATCGTCGGCGCTCTGGGTCGCCTGCTCGTGCCGGGCCGCCAGAACATGCCGATGTGGCTGCACATGCTGATCGGTGTCGGCGCCGCGCTGCTGGGCACCGTGCTGGCTCGGGCGATGGGTATCGCCACCGAGACCGCCGGTATCGACTGGGGCGAGCTGCTGGTCCAGGTGGTGCTGGCCGCCATCGCCGTGGCGCTGGTCGCCGGGGTGGGTCGTCGCCGCAGCGTCACCCACCGGTAATCCCCGCGCAGCCTGAACTCGAACGGGCGCCCGACCACCAGGTCGGGCGCCCGTTCCGCGTCCGTCCGACGCCGGTCGGGCGCCCGTTCCGTGCCCGCCCGGGCGACCGGACGGTTGTCCGTGCCGCGTCCGCCCGGGCGACCGGACCGGTGCCCGTTCCGGGTAGGCCCGGGCGACCGACGATCGCCCGTTTCCGCGTACGCCGAAGGCGCCGGACGGCCGCCGCAGCCCCGTCTGCGGGCCGCCCGTCGCCCGACGGTGGATCGACGGGCGTCGGTCGAGCGCGTGGCGGAGCGAGGGGTGCCCGGTTCGGGGTGGACGCGTATTCCGCGTGCCGCAAAGTCGGTTTGGGGCCGCGACGGGTCGGGAACTTAACGGTCACGACAGGAACACCACAGACCGTGGAATTGCTTATTCGCAGAAGGAGGGGCGACGTGGAGCTCACCGTTTGGGGCATCATCACTGCGCTCATCGTTGGTCTGATCGTCGGCGCTCTGGGTCGCCTGCTCGTGCCGGGCCGCCAGAACATGCCGATGTGGCTGCACATGCTGATCGGTGTCGGCGCCGCGCTGCTGGGCACCGTGCTGGCTCGGGCGATGGGTATCGCCACCGAGACCGCCGGTATCGACTGGGGCGAGCTGCTGGTCCAGGTGGTGCTGGCCGCCATCGCCGTGGCGCTGGTCGCCGGGGTGGGTCGTCGCCGCAGCGTCACCCACCGGTAATCCCCGCGCAGCCTGAACTCGAACGGGCGCCCGACCACCAGGTCGGGCGCCCGTTCGCATGGGTACGCCCGGTTTCGCCCCGGTCCCGACTCCCGCCCCGCCCGCCGCTGCGATACCGTCGCCTCTCTTTCGCCGTGCCGTCCACTGTCGTAAAGGAATTTTTCCTACTAAGGTGCGGCGGAGAAGGTTAGTGCCAAGTGGCGCGAGGGAGATATGGCGTGAACAGGTGGAAGCGGCTGGCCCCGGTCACCGCCGTCGTGGCCTCGGCCGCGATGGTGCTGTCCGGTTGCGGTGGCTCCGATGACGAGAAGGCCGCCGACAACAGCAAGCTGACGGTCTGGATGATGGGCGAGGGAAGCGAGGCGCAGACCAAGTTCCTCGACAGCGTCGAGGCCGAGTTCCGGCAGAAGCACCCGGACACCGACGTGGTGGTCCAGTACATCCCCTGGCTCGAGGCGCCGAAGAAGTTCCAGGCCGCCCTCGCCGGCGGTGAGGGGCCGGACGTCACGGAGCTCGGCAACACCGAGACCCAGGGCTGGGCGGCGCAGGAGGCCCTGGCCGACGTCACCGACAAGATGAACGGCTGGAGCGAGGGCAAGGACATCCTGCCCGACCTGGTGAAGAACGCCCAGCTCGACGGCAAGCAGTACGGCGTGCCGTGGTACGCCGGCGTCCGGGCGATGTACTACCGCACCGACTGGTTCGCCGAGGCGGGCGTGAAGCCGCCGACGAACTGGGAGGAGCTGGTGGCCGCCGCCAAGGCCGTGCAGGCCAAGAAGCCGGGCACCTACGGCATCGCCCTGCCGGGCAACTCCGAGCTGCCCTTCTACTCGTTCCTCTGGGGCGCGGGCGCGGAGATCGCCACCCAGCAGGGCGACACCTGGAAGTCCGGCTACACCACGCCGGAGGCGCAGAAGGCGGTCAAGTTCTGGACCGACCTGGTGACGGTGCACAAGGTGGCCCCGCCGGCCGCCGCGGGCTGGAACGAGATCGACGCCCGGACCCAGTTCGCCACCGGTAAGGCGGCGATGGCCTTCGGTGGCAGCTGGCAGCAGGGCGCCATCAAGAAGGACAACCCGGAGATCGAGAAGGTGTGGGGCACGTTCCCGATCCCCGGCCCGGACGGCAAGGCCGCGCCCGGCTTCGCCGGCGGCTCCGACATCGCGATCTGGAAGGACAGCGAGCGGCAGAGCCTGGCCTGGGACTACCTGACCGTGCTGCTCAGCAAGAAGAACGACCAGGCCTTCGCCGACAGCCTCGGCTTCTTCCCGGTCTACAAGGACCTCGTCGGCGGCGACAAGTACGCCAACGACAAGATCATGGCGGCGTTCGCCACCACGATGCAGAACACCAAGCTCACGCCGCTCACCCCGAAGTGGGTGGAGGTCAGCCGCACCAAGACGGTGACCCAGGCGATGAACAGCTCGGTCATGAAGGGTCAGAAGACGGTCGAGAAGGCTACCGCCGACGCGGCCGCGGAGATGGAAAGCATCCTCAACGCCAAGTGACCACGCTGACCGAGGCGCCGGAGGCGGCCGCCGCGCGGGAGACCCCCGCGCGGCGGCGCCGCCGGGTGGACCGCCTGCCCTACCTGCTGCTCCTGCCCTGCCTGGTGATCATCGGCGTGCTGCTGCTCTGGCCGCTCGGCCAGGTGGTGGTGATGTCCTTCCACCAGCTCAACAACGTCCGACAGCTGCGCGGCGACCGCGAGTGGCCGTGGGTGGGCCTGGGCAACTACACCGAGATCCTCGGCGACCCGTTCTTCCTGACGGTGCTGCGCAACACCGTGCTCTTCGCGGTGGCCAACGTGGTGCTCACGATGATCCTCGGCACCCTGGTCGGGCTGCTGCTCAACCGGCTCGGCAAGCGGATGGCCGCGTTCGTGGCCAGCTGCGTGATGCTCGCCTGGGCCACCCCGGCCCTGACCGGCACGATCGTCTGGAAGTGGATCTTCGACGACACCAGCGGCCTGGTCACCTGGCTGTTCAACGCGCTGCCGGACGGGCTCTCGCAGAGCCTCTTCGGGCGCAGCGACTGGACCGGGTACGGCTGGTTCAACTCGCCGCTGCTGTTCTTCTCGATCCTGACGCTCGTCGTGGTCTGGCACTCGTTCCCGTTCATCGCGGTCAGCGTGCTGGCCGGGCTCAAGAGCGTGCCGAGCGAGCTGCACGAGGCCGCCCGGGTCGACGGGGCCGGGCCGTGGAAGGTGTTCTGGAAGATCACCTTCCCGCTGCTGCGGCCGGTCTTCGGGATCCTGATCGTGCTCTCCACGATCTGGGACTTCAAGGTCTTCACCCAGCAGTTCGTGCTGGCCGGCGGCACGCAGGACCGGCCGACGTTCATGCTCTCCATCTACTCGTACGCGGAGGCGTTCTCACCCCCGCCCAAGTACGGGCTCGGCGCGGCGATCGCGGTGATCCTCACCCTGATCCTGCTGGTGGTGACCGGCCTCTACGTCCGCATGGTGCTCAAGCAGGAGGAGGACGCGTGACGCGACCCGCAGGAGGAGGATGCGTGACGCGGCGCGGAGGCGGCGGGGGCGTGAAGCGACTCGCCCTCAACGGCGCGGGCCTGCTGGTGGCGCTGTTCGCGGCGTTCCCGGTCTACTGGATGATCGCCACCTCGCTCAAGCCGAGTTCGGAGATCTTCTCGTCCACGCCCCGGCCGGTGCCGACGGAGCCGACGCTGGAGCACTACCAGCAGATCCTCACCGGCAACCTGATCCCGGGGGTGACCTTCGCCGACTTCTTCCTCAACAGCGCGTTGGTCGCCGTCTCCACGGTGGTGCTCAGCGGCCTGGTCGCGCTGCTCGCCGCCACCGCCGTGGCGCGGTTCCGGTTCAAGCTGCGGACCACCTTCCTGATCATGCTGCTGGTGGTGCAGATGATCCCGCTGGAGGCGCTGGTCATCCCGCTGTTCCTGATGATCCAGCGGCTGGGGCTCTACAACACCCTGCCCAGCCTGATCCTCACCTACCTCGGCTTCTCGCTGCCGTTCGCGGTCTGGATGCTGCGCGGCTTCGTCGCGGCGGTGCCGAAGGAGTTGGAGGAGGCCGCCGCCATCGACGGGGCCAGTCGGGCGCAGACCTTCCGGAAGGTCCTCTTCCCGCTGGTGGCGCCCGGGCTGGTGGCGACGAGCATCTTCTCGTTCATCACCGCCTGGAACGAGCTGATCTTCGCGCTGACCTTCATCAACGACCAGGACAGCTACACCCTCCCGGTGGCGATGACGTTCTTCTTCGGCCGCGACGACACCGCGTGGGGGCCCGTGATGGCCGCCTCCACGCTGTTCACCCTGCCGGTGATCATCTTCTTCCTGCTGGTGCAGCGGCGGATGGTCTCCGGCCTGGTGGCCGGCGCCGTGAAGGGCTGACCCGCGCGGGTACGCACAGGGCCCCTCGTCGACGCCGAGCGCCGACGAGGGGCCCTTCCCTGCGTCCGGGGGGTGGCTGTGGGGCGGACTAGGCTGATCACCATGACGGGCAGGCTGGCATCGGTGAACCTCGGCATCGTGACCGAGGCCGAGTGGGCGGGCGACGCGAGCGGGCGCAGCGGCATCGACAAGCGCCCGGTGGACGGCCCGGTGCTGCTGCGCGCCGACGGGGTGGCCGGCGACTTCATCGGCGAGCCCGCCCACCACGGCGGTCCGGACCAGGCGGTCTACGCGTACGCCGAGGAGGACGCCGGCTGGTGGGCCACCGAGATCGGCCGCGCCATCCGCCCCGGCGGCTTCGGCGAGAACCTGACCACGTACGCGGTCGACGTGACGGGCGCCGTGATCGGCGAGCAGTGGGCGGTCGGGTCGGCGCTGCTCCAGGTGACCAAGCCTCGGACGCCCTGCCGGACGTTCGCCGGCTTCTGGGGCGTACCGGACCTGATCAAGCGGTTCACCGTGCGGGCGATGCCGGGGGCGTACCTGCGGGTGCTGCGGGAGGGTGAGGTCGGCGCGGGCGACCCGGTGGAGGTGGTGGACCGGCCCGCGCACGGGGTGACGATCGGCGAGGTGTTCCGGGCGCTGAACCTGGAGCCCGAGCTGCTGCCCCGGCTGCTCGACGCCCCGGACCTGCCCGAGCCGCTCCGGCAGAAGGCCCGCCGCCGGCTCGCCGCCCGCGGCTGACGCCTGGCCCCGCCGGCGGCCGACGCCTCACGGGTGTCGGCTCCGTCGGCCCTCGCCGCCCGCGGCCGACGCCTCACGGGTGTCGGCTCCGCCGGCCCTCGCCGCCAGCGGCCGACGCCGGACGGGTGCGGGTCGGCCGGGCCCGCAGCCGACGCCGGACGGGTGCGGGTCGGCCGGGCCCGCAGCCCGACGCGCGGTGTCGACTCCGCCGGGCCGCGGGCGGGAAGTGTGGAATGACGGCAACGGGCCCCCTCCCACACAGGGAGGGGGCCCGTCCGACGTCGTCCCGACGGAAGCCGGGTGACCGGCTCAGCGCAGCCAGGGAATCCGGCTCAGCGCAGCCCGGGGGATCCGGCTCAGCGCAGCCAGGGGATGCTGCGGTCGAGCAGACCGCGCTGCTTGAGCTCCTTGCGCAGCGGGATCTCGTCGTCGATGTAGCCGTCCCAGTTGATGCCCCAGTAGTTGGCGGTGTGGGTGCCCTCACCGCAGAGCTGGCGCTGCACCGGCGTGCGGTTGGCCCACCACTCGCCGTCCTTGTCGATGTGCAGCTCGTCCAGGGGCCGGATCCAGCGGTAGGTGTAGCCGACGAAGAGCATCTTGCGGGTGATCGTCGACAGGTTCGTCGACCGGGAGTGCCACTGGCGGCGGTCGAAGATGAAGGCGTCGCCCGGGTTCGCGGTGATCTCCACCGTGCCCTCCGGGTCCGGGTTGTGCACCGAGGTGTCCGCCGGGCGGGGCAGCGAGTTCCACAGGTGGCTGCCCGGGATCACCTTGGTGGCGCCCCGGCCCTTCTCCGACAGGTCGGACAGGACGTAGGCCACCTTCAGCGAGAACATCGGCCGGGGCAGGTTCGGGTCCATCGTCTCCGGGTCGGAGTTCTGCCGGTACCCGTCCTGGTGCCATCCCCAGTACGGCTTCTCCGGCTCCGCCGCCGGCGGGGTGACGTCCAGGTGGTTGTGGTGCGTGTAGATGTTCCAGCCGGCCAGGCCCCACATGTAGGGGAAGGCGATCGGGTGGGTCAGCAGGTCGCCGAAGAGCTCGTCGCGCTCCAGGAAGCCCAGCAGGTGCAGGGTGCCGTCCTTGGTGGTGTTGCCCTTGGCCTGCTCCTCGGCGTAGACGCGGTCGACCGCCGCCTCCAGCGCCGCCCGGTGGTCCTCCGTCAGGACGTTGCGCAGCAGGAGGAAGCCCTGCTCGTGGAACTCCTTGCGGTCGGTGTCACTGATCGGTTCGTAACCGGTCCGGTCGCCGTAGTCGAACACCTCGACGTACCCCTCCCCATGAGGCGAAACCATTGCTGGCACAGGCCGCCGATCGTAACGCGCTGGAGTCGGGGCGGGATAGCGCCGGGCGTGATATGCGACCGTTGCCCGGACCGTGGGGAGTCGGTCGACTACCATGCGTCATCACCGCTCGCGTTCGCGGGGTTTTTGGGGCGAAATGACGGATTGTGCGGTTACTGCCGGTAGGGAGATCGGGGCCCGTGCGGCCATCGGCCGCGCACCTGCGGCTACGCCTCGGCGAAGACCTCGGCCACCACCCGGTCGCCGGCGGTGGGCTCGCCGTCGACCCGGTTCCAGGTGCCGTCGCGGGCGGTCCACTCCAGGCCGCCGAAGCGCACCCGCTTCACTCCGTGGTCGTGCGCGTGGGAGACCAGCCAGTGCGCGTACCGCCAGCCCCGGCGCTCGTCGGCGGCCGGAACGGTGAGGCCGGTCAGGTCCGCCGCGCCGGCGGCGGCCAGGCCCCAGTCCAGCGACAGGCCGCGGGTCAGCGCGGTCGCCGCCGCCTCCCCGCGCATCGCCGGGTCGCGGCTAACCGTGCAGGCGACCGCGCCGGTGGCGTGCCCGAGCAGGGCACGGGTCAGCACCTCGGACTCGTCCGCCCACTTCTGGTACGCCTCGGGGAAGGCGGAGCGCTGCACCTTCTGCGCGGCGTCGGTGACCCGCATCCGCTCCCAGCCGCGCACCTTCTTGAGCGCGGCGTAGAACCGGTTCGTCGCGTAGCGCGGGTCGCGGATCTCCTCCGGGGTGCCCCAGCCCTGGCTCGGGCGCTGCTGGAACAGCCCCACCGAGTCGCGGTCGCCCCCGGCGAGGTTTCGCAACCCGGACTCCTGGTAGGCGGTGGCCAGCGCCACCACGACGGCCCGCTCGGGCATCTTGCGCTGGATGCCGATGGCCGCGATCGTCGCCGCGTTGGCCATCTGGTCGGCGTCCAGGGCCACCCGGCCGTCCGCCTGCACCGTGCACGTCCGGCTGGACAGCGGCAGGCGCAGCTGCCCGCCCACCTGCCGGACGACGATCCAGATTCCGACCACGGCGACGAGGACGAGGACGACGCCGCCCGTCACGACTGCCCGAGTTCGCACCCACACCCCCTGTTCGACAGCCCGACAAGCGTACGTCCCCCGTGGGGCCCGGCGGGTCGTCCGACCGGTTCCGGTGCCCGGCCGGGCGGAGCGCTGGCCGGCCGACCCGCCGCAACCACGGCCCTCCACGGGCCTGGCGGGGGTGAGCCCCACGTTTCCCGTTTCCGGCACGGCCTCACCTGCCGGCCCCGGCGAGCCGTCGGACCCCGGCACGGCGTCGCCCAGCCCGTTCGCCCACGGCGGGTCCGCCCGCTACCGGCCGGCGTCCGCCTCGGCGTCGCCGTCGGCGGCGGGCACCCAGCGTGCCGGACGCTTCTCCCGGAACGCCAGCACGCCCTCGCGGCCCTCCTCCGACAGGAAGTAGCCGGTCGACAGCGTCGACAGCCCGGCGATCTCCTCCCGCAGGTCGGCGGCGGGCCGCCGGCGCAGCAGCTCCTTCGCCCCGGCCAGCGCGCGGGGCGCCCCCCGCACCAGCGAGTCGCAGTATCCGGCGACGGCGGCGTCCAGCCCGTCCGCCGGCACCGCGGCGGTGACCAGCCCGATCTCCGCCGCCCGCCGGCCGTCGAAGGTGTCCCCGGTCAGGTAGAGCTCGGCCGCCGCGCGGGGGTGCAGCCGGGGCAGCACGGTCGCGGAGATCACCGCCGGGACCACCCCGATCCGCACCTCGGTGAAGGCGAACGTCGCCTCCCGCGCGCACACCGCCAGGTCGGCCGCCGCGATCAGGCCCAGCCCGCCGGCCCGGGCCGGCCCCGCCACCTTCGCCACCACCGGCTTCGGGCACTCCCAGACCGCCGCGAGCACGTCGCCCAGCATCCCCGCCGGCACCGTTCCGCTGGCGTACGCGGCGGCCGTCTCCTTCAGGTCCGCACCCGAGCAGAAGACCGGACCGGTGTGGTCCAGCACGATCACGCGTACGGCGTCGTCGGCGACCGCCTCGGCGAGCCCGGCCAGCAGCTGGGTCATCAGCGGCGTGGAGAGCGCGTTGCGGTTGTGCGGGCTGTCCAGGGTGAGCGTGGTCACCCCGCGGGCCGTGGCGGCCCGTACGAGCACGTCGGGAGAGGTCATGGAAGGGCACACTAGTGGCCATGCCCGGCGTCCTTCCAGAAGGCGAAACCGTCCCCGTCGACGGGTCGCTGCCCGCCACCGCCACCCGTGCCGTCGGCGCACGCGGCTTCGGCGTGTACGTGCACGTGCCGTTCTGCGCCAGCCGCTGCGGCTACTGCGACTTCAACACGTACACCGCCGCCGAGCTGGGCGGCGGCGCGAGCCGGGAGGGGTACGCCGACACCGTGCTGGCCGAGCTGGCGCTCGCCCGCCGGGTGCTGGGCGACGCCCCACCACCCCGGGTCGACACGGTCTTCGTCGGCGGCGGCACCCCGACCCTGCTCCCCGCCGACGACCTGGCGCGGATCCTCGACGGCATCGACCGCACCTGGGGGCTCGCGCCCGACGCCGAGGTGACCACCGAGGCCAACCCGGAGTCGGTCACGCCGGAGTCGCTCAGGGCGCTGCGGGCCGCCGGCTACACCCGGATCTCGCTGGGCATGCAGTCCGCCGCCCCCGGGGTGCTGGCGATCCTCGACCGCACGCACAGCGCCGGCCGGGCCGTCGCCGCCGCCCGCGAGGCCCGCGAGGCGGGGTTCGACCACGTCAACCTGGACCTCATCTACGGCACGCCGGGGGAGACCGAGGCCGACTTCGCCGCCTCCCTCGACCAGGTCGTCGCCGCCGGGGTGGACCACGTCAGCGCGTACGCCCTGATCGTGGAGGACGGCACCCGGCTGGCCGCCCGGATGCGGCGCGGCGAGCTGCCGTACCCCTCCGACGACGTCGCCGCGGACCGCTACCTCGCCGCGGAGGCCGCCCTCGGCGCGGCCGGTCTCTCCTGGTACGAGGTGTCGAACTGGGCTCGCGGCGAGGCGGCCCGGTGCCGCCACAACCTGCTCTACTGGACCGGCGCCGACTGGTGGGGCCTCGGCCCGGGCGCGCACAGCCACGTCGGCGGTGTGCGCTGGTGGAACGTCAAGCACCCCACGACGTACGCGAAGCGGCTGGCCGCCGGCGAGTCGCCCGGCCTGGCCCGGGAGGTGCTGACCGCCGACGAGGCGCACATGGAGGACGTCATGCTCCGGCTGCGCCTCGCCTCGGGGCTGCCCCTGGCCGCGCTGGACGACGCGGGCCGGGCCGGGGCCGCGCGGGCGCTCGCCGACGGCCTGCTGGCCGCCCCCGGGTACGCGGCGGGCCGCGCCGTGCTGACCCTGCGCGGGCGGCTGCTCGCCGACGCGGTGGTCCGCGACCTGCTGCCCTGAGCGGCCGGTGGGACGTGGCCGGGGCCGGCCGGGGGAGCGGCCGGCGCCGGCTCACCTGGTGAAGCTGTAGCTCATCGGGTAGCGGTAGAGGACGCCCTCGTTGGCCTTGACCCCGCCGATGATCCCGAAGATCAGCGGCACGAGCCAGACGAGCATCGGGACGAAGAACAGGATCCCGCAGGTGATCAGGGTGAGCACCCAGCTCAGCACGCTCGCGATCGCCCAGGTGATCTGGAAGTTCAGCGCCGCGACGGCGTGCGCCCGGGCGGTCGGCGACTGCTGACCCCGGGTCATCAGCGCGATGAGCGGCGCCACCCAGCCGAGGAGGCCGCCGCCGACGATCACCCCGAGCGCGCCGCCGAAGTGGGCGATCAGGGCCCAGTTCTTGTCGTCGTTGCTGGCGTAGCCGGCGGTGGGCGCGCCGTAGCCACCGCCCGGCGGGGGATAGCCGCCTGGCGGGGGATAGCCGCCTGGCGGGGGATAGCCGCCCGGCGGGGGATAGCCACCCGGCGGCGGGTAGCCACCCGACGGCGGTTGGTCACCGACGGGCGGCGGATGGCCACCGGGCGGGGGATGGCCGCCCGGGCTCGGTGCCCCGGACAGTGGTGCGGTGGGTTCGTCGGCGCCGGGCGGGCCGGGAACCCCCGACGGAGCGGCCAGGTCCGGCCGGTCGCCGGGGTCCCCCGCTCCGGGAGGGCGAGGTGGTTCAGTCATGGACGTCACGGTAGGTGCAGCCGGCAAGGCCGCACCAGAGCGACACCGGCCGGGTTGTCGGGATGATCGGCCCTGGCGGCCGTCGCCCCGGCCGTCCCCCGGCACGCCTCGGACGACCGGTCCAAGGTCGATCATCGCGTGGCCGGGCGCGCCGACGTAGACTGGCACTCGCTACGGACGAGTGCCAGCGGCCCGCCCGGCCCCTCGGGTGCCGGGCCCGACGTGCGACAGGGAGGTGGGGAGGATGGGTCTCGACGAGCGCAAACTCGCCGTGCTGCGCGCGATCGTCGAGGACTACGTCGCCACGCAGGAGCCCGTCGGCAGCAAGGCGCTGGTCGAGCGGCACCAACTCGGGGTCTCCCCGGCGACCGTCCGCAACGACATGGCCGTGCTGGAGGAGGAGGGCTACATCCGCCAGCCGCACACCAGCGCCGGCCGGGTGCCCACCGACCGCGGCTACCGGCTCTTCGTGGACCGGCTGTCCCGGGTCAAGCCGCTCAGCCCGGCCGAGCGCCGGGCGATCGAGCGCTTCCTGGTCGGCGCCGTCGACCTCGACGACGTGGTGCACCGCACCGTCCGGCTGCTGGCGCAGCTCACCCGGCAGGTCGCCGTCGTGCAGTACCCGTCGCTGGCCCGCTCCTCGGTGCGCCACCTGGAGCTGGTGCCGATCTCCACGACGCGGCTCATGCTGGTCATGATCGCCGACACCGGGCGGGTCGAGCAGCGGCTGGTCGAGCTGCCCGCGCCGATCCCCGCCGAGGACGTCACGGACCTGCGCCGGCTGGTCAACGAGAAGCTGGTCGGCACCCGGATGTCGGAGACCCCGCCGCTGGTGCAGGCGCTGGTCGACGAGTCGGTGCCGCACCTGCGGCCCGCCATGACCACCCTCTCCACGGTGCTGCTGGAGACGCTGATCGAGCGGCACGAGGAGCGGATCGCGCTGGCCGGCACCGCCAACCTCACCCGCGGCGGCCTGCTCGACTTCCAGGGCTCGCTGCGCCCCATCCTGGAGGCGCTGGAGGAGGAGGTCGTGATGCTCAAGCTGATCGGCGAGGCGGAGCCGAGCACGACGCGGGTGCTGATCGGCGACGAGAACGAGATCGACAACCTGCGCGCCGCCTCGGTGGTCAGCACCGGCTACGGCCCGGGCTCGACCAGCGTCGGCGGCCTCGGCGTGCTCGGGCCGACCCGGATGGACTACCCCGGCACCATCGCCACGGTGCGGGCCGTGGCACGCTACGTGGGCGAGCTGCTGGCCCAGAACTGACCAGTCAGGGCCGACGGCCGGCTCCGGCCGACGACCGGCGCAACGCGAGACGAACATGAGGACACGGAACGCAGTGGCCAGGGACTACTACGGCATTCTCGGGGTTGGCCGGGAAGCCTCCGACGACGAGATCAAGCGCGCCTACCGCAAGCTGGCGCGGCAGTTCCACCCGGACGTCAATCCGGACCCGGAGGCCCAGGAGAAGTTCAAGGACATCAACGCCGCGTACGAGGTCCTCTCGGACGACCGGAAACGGCAGATCGTCGACCTGGGCGGCGACCCGCTCGCCCCGGGCGGCGGGGGCGCGGGCGGCCCGGGCGGTCCCGGCGGCGCCGGCCCGTTCGTCGGCTTCCAGGACATCATGGACGCCTTCTTCGGCGGTGCGGCCGGCGGTTCGCGGGGTCCCCGACCCCGGACCCGGCCGGGCGCCGACGCGATCCTGCGGCTGGAGCTGGACCTGCACGAGACCGCGTTCGGCGTCGAGGCGCCGATCACGGTCGACACCGCCGTGCTCTGCACCACCTGCTCCGGCGCCGGTACCGCCGCCGGCACCCACCTCGCCACCTGCGAGGCGTGCGGCGGCCGGGGCGAGGTGCAGTCCGTGCAGCGCACCTTCCTCGGCCAGGTGGTCTCCGCCCGGCCGTGCACGGTCTGCCAGGGCTACGGCACCACCATCCCGCATCCCTGCCCGACCTGCGCCGGCGACGGCCGCGTCCGCACCCGGCGTTCGCTGACCGTCAAGATCCCGGCCGGCGTCGAGGACGGCATGCGCATCCGACTCGCCCAGCAGGGCGAGGTCGGCCCGGGCGGCGGCACGGCCGGCGACCTGTACGTGGAGATCCACGAGCGGCCGCACGACGTCTACTCCCGCAAGGGCGACGACCTGCACTGCCGGGTCACCGTGCCGATGACGGCGGCGGCGCTGGGCACGCGGCTGACCATCAAGACGCTCGACAGCGAGGAGACCGTCGACGTCAAGGCCGGCACCCAGCCGGGCAGCACGCTGCGGCTGCGCGCCCGGGGCGTGCCGCACCTGCGCGGCACCGGCCGGGGCGACCTCTACGTCCACCTCGACGTGCGCACCCCGACCAAGCTCGACGCCGACCAGGAACGGATGCTGCGCGACTTCGCCAAGACCCGGGGCGAGGAGGTCGCCGAGCTGACCAAGCAGGGCGGCTTCTTCTCCCGGATGCGCGACGCGTTCAACGGTCACGCCTGACCGACGGCTCGCCGTCCCCGGAGCAGCCGGGGACGGCTAGCCTGTTGATCGTGTCCGCACCGCTGTTCCTGGTCGAGTCGCTGCCCACCGCCGACCGGCTGACCCTCGACGGCCCCGAGGGGCACCACGCCGCCACCGTGCAACGCCTGCGCGTCGGCGAGGAGCTGCTGCTCGCCGACGGGCGCGGTGGCACGGCCGCCGCCGTGGTCACCGCCGTCGGCCGGGGCACGCTCGACCTGGAGATCACCTCCCGGGGGTACGCCGACGCGTCCGTCCCACGCCTCGTGGTGGTGCAGGGCATCGCCAAGGGCGACCGGGGCGAGCTGGCCGTGCAGGCGATGACCGAGGTCGGGGTGGACGAGATCGTGCCCTGGGCGGCGGCCCGCTCGGTCACCCAGTGGCGCGGCGAGCGGGGCGTACGGGCGCGGGAGAAGTGGGCGGCGACCGCCCGGGAGGCGGCCAAGCAGGCCCGGCGCGCCTGGCTGCCCGTGGTGGCGGGCACCCCGGACGAGTCGACCGCCCGGGTCGCGCGCCGGATCGCCGGGGCCGCCGCGGCGTTCGTGCTGCACGAGGAGGCGCAGGAGCGGCTGACCACGGCCGAGCTGCCCGCCACCGGCGAGATCGTGCTGGTCGTCGGCCCGGAGGGCGGCATCGCCGACGCCGAGCTGGACGCCTTCACCGGGGCCGGCGCCCGCGCCGTACGCCTGGGTTCCTCGGTGCTGCGCACCTCGACGGCCGGCGTGGCCGCCCTCTCGGTGCTCGCCACCCGCCTCGCCCGCTGGTGACCCGGCCCGCGCACCCGGGCGCGACGGACGGTCAGGTGCGCAGGTAGGACGCGCCGTTGAGGTCGACGATCGTGCCGGAGGCCCACTCCGCCCCGGGGCTGGCCAGCCAGTGCACGGCGGCGGCGATCTCCTCGGGGCGGGCCACCCGGTTGAACGGGCTCTGCGCCCGGATCGCGGCGCCCCGCTCGCCGCGCAGGTGCTCGGTCGTCATGTCGGTCTCCACGAAGCCCGGGGCGACCGTGGCGACGGTGATGCCGTACGGGGCGAGGGCCACGGCCAGCGACTGCCCCAGCGCGTTCAGTCCCGCCTTGCTGGCCCCGTACGCGGGCTGCTCCGGCTCGCCCCGGAAGGCTCCCCGGGAGGAGACGTTGACGATCCGGCCGCCCCCGTCGCGCATGTGCTGTGCGGCGCACCAGATGACGTTGCCCGCGCCGGTCAGGTTGGTCTCGACCACCTGCCGCCACTGCTGTCGCCACTGCTCGTAGGAGGCGCCGAAGACGGGGTGCGGGGCGTCCCGCTCGCCGTACACGCCGGCGTTGTTGACCAGCACGTCCAGCCCGCCCAGCAGGCCGGCGGCCTCGTCGACCATGGCGCGTACGGCGTCCGGGTCGGTCAGGTCGGCGCGCACCACCACGTGCCCCTCGCCGGGCAGTTCGGCGCGCAGCCGCTCGGCCGCCACCGCGGAGTCCCGGTGGTGGATCGCCACCCGGTCGCCGCCCGCGGCGAACGCGCTCGCCACCGCCCGCCCGATGCCGCGCGAGGCCCCCGTCACCAGTACCGCCCGTGAAGTCACGCCGGCCATCATGCCGTGCCGGCCCGAGGGGCGGGGAAGGGACCCGTCCGCCACGCAGGCGCTGGCGGGGTGCCCTTCCTTACACTGCCCCGATGGGAACCGACTGCCTGTTCTGCCGGATCGTCGCCGGGGAGATCCCGGCCACCGTCGTCCGGGAAACCGCCGCCACGCTCGCCTTCCGCGACATCGACCCCAAGGCGCCCGTGCACGTGCTGGTCATCCCGAAGGAGCACTACGCCGACGTGGCGACGCTCGCCCAGGGCGACCCGGCGCTGGCCGGCGAGGTGCTCGCCACGGCCGCCGCGGTGGCCGAGGACGAGGGGCTGCTCGGCGACGGCTTCCGGCTGATGTTCAACACCGGCGCGTACGGCGGCCAGGAGGTCTTCCACGCGCACGCCCACGTGCTCGGCGGCGCGCCGCTGGGCCCGATGCTGGCCCGGGACCTCGCGTGACGGGGATCGACGAACGCCTGTCCCGGCTGGTGCGCGCGGTGCAGGCGCAGGCCCGGGTGCCGGCGGTCTCGGTGGCCCTGCACCGGGCGGACCGCCCGCTGTGGACGTGTGTGGTCGGCGGCACCGGCAACGACACCGAGCTGGGGCCGGGCACGCGGTTCCGGATCGGCTCGGTCACCAAGACGTTCACCGCCGTGCTGACCCTCCAGTGCCGCGACGACGGCCTGCTCGACCTGGACGACCCGCTGGGCCGCCACCTGGACCTGCCGGCCCACGGCGAGCTGACCGTGCGCCGACTGCTGTCGCACACCGCCGGCCTGCAGCGGGAGCCGTACGGCGACGTCTGGGACACCCTGCGCGCCCCCGACGTCGACGAGCTGGTCGCCGACCTGGCCCGGGCCGAGCGGGTGCTGCCGCCGGGCCGCCGCTACCACTACTCCAACCTCGGCATGGCGCTGCTCGGTCGGCTCGTCGGGCACCTGCGCGGCGGCACCTGGGCGGAGGTGCTCGCCGAGCGGGTGCTGACCCCGCTGGGGCTGGCCGACACCTCGGTGACGCCGGGCCCGCACGCGGCGACCGGTTTCCTGGTCGACGCGTACTCCGACGAGGCGCACCCGGAGCCGCCCACCGACTTCGGCGCGGTGGGCCCGGCGGCGCAGCTCTGGGGCACCGCCTCCGACATGGCCCGCTGGGCGGCCTTCCTCGCCGACCCGGCGGCGCTGGACCCGGCGGGCGCGGTGCTCGCCCCGGCCACGCTCGAGGAGATGCGCTGGCCGGCGACGGTCACCGACGAGACGCTCTGGTCGGGCGGCTTCGGGCTCGGGCTGATCCTGGTGCCGCAGGGCAGGCGGATCATGCACGTCGGGCACGACGGCGCGATGCCCGGCTTCCTGGCCGGCGTCTACGGCCGGCGCGGCGGCGAGGGGACGCCCGGCGCGATGGGCGTGGCGGTGCTCGGCTCCTCCGGCACGGCCGCCGAGGTTCTCGACCTGCCGCACCGGCTGCTGTCCGCCGCCGTCGAGCACGATCCCGCCGACATCGCGCCGTGGCGGCCGGGCCCGCCCGCCCCGCCGGACGTACGCGGGCTGCTGGGGCGCTGGTGGGGCGAGGGCTTCGAGTACGTCTTCTCCTGGCACGACGGCGCGCTGCGCGCCCGGGGCGCGGACGACCCGGCGGGGAAGCCGCCGGCGGTCTTCGCGCCGCTGCCGGACCGGCCCGACGTCTACCGCACGGTCTCGGGCCGCGAGGTGGGCGAGCTGCTGCGGCTCACCCGGGACGAGAGCGGGGCGGTGGTCCGGATGCACTGGGCGACCTACCGGTTCACCCGCGCCCAGGAGACCTTCGACCGGTACGACTTCCGCGTCGGCTCCTGAAGGCCGTCCCGCATGTCCCGGTCGGGCCGGGGCTGCCCGCTGTGTCCGCCTTCGCGGCCGTCTGGCCGGTCCGGGCGGGCGTGCCGCGCGCGCGGAAATGGGCGCGGTGCCGCCCCTGTCGAACCGATACGATGGAGCCAACGTCAGCACGCCGCGCCGGCAGGCCCGGCAACGAGATCGAGAGCAGGTGGCGCAGGGCCCTTCGGCCCGACCTATGACCGGCACCCCACCTCCCGGCCCGCCCCGGGTGCAGACCAGGATCACCGTCCCGGATCCCAAGATCATGGTCAACCTGCTGGGCGCGGGCGACGAGATCCTGCGACTGGTCGAGCGCTCCGTCAACAGCGACGTGCACGTGCGGGGCAACGAGATCACCATCACCGGCGCCCCCGCCGACAACGCCCTCGCCGAGCGGGTCTTCAGCGAGCTGCTCGAACTCATCGAGAAAGGCGAGACCCTGACCACTGACGCCGTCCGGCGTACCGTCGGCATGCTCGAGCAGGGTGGCGCCGAGCGGCCCGCCGAGGTCCTGACGCTCAACATCCTCTCGCGGCGCGGGCGCACCATCCGTCCCAAGACGCTGGGGCAGAAGAAGTACGTCGACGCGATCGACGCGCACACCATCGTCTTCGGCATCGGCCCCGCGGGCACCGGCAAGACCTACCTGGCCATGGCCAAGGCCGTCCAGGCGTTGCAGGCGAAGCAGGTCAACCGGATCATCCTCACCCGGCCGGCGGTCGAGGCGGGGGAGCGGCTCGGCTTCCTGCCCGGCACGCTCAACGAGAAGATCGACCCCTACCTGCGCCCGCTCTACGACGCGCTGCACGACATGCTCGACCCGGACTCCATCCCCAAGCTGATGGCGGCGGGCACGATCGAGGTCGCGCCGCTGGCATACATGAGGGGCCGAGCGCAGCCGTACGACGCCCGGGTGTTGACCCCGGAGGGCTTCAAGCCGTTCGGTTCGCTGCGGATCGGTGACCTGGTCATCGGCTCGAACGGCGCGCCCACGCCGGTGATCGGCATCTATCCGCAGGGCCCGAAGCAGGTCTACCGGGTCACCACGCAGGACGGGGCATCCACCGTCTGTTGCGGTGAGCACCTCTGGACCGTCGCCACTCCCGACGACAAACGGCGCGGCCGTCGGCGCACTCTCGAGACGCGAGAGATGATCGGCAAGGAGTGGCGGGGGCACGCCCGACGGTACGAACTCCCGGTCGTGGCGCCCGTGCACCTGGAGCCGCAGGACGTCCCGCTCGATCCGTACGCCCTCGGTCTGCTGCTCGGTGACGGCTCGATCTCGTCCCGAGCGACGCCCGCCTTCTGCACGTCGGATCCGGAGCTCGCCGTCGCGCTCGAGGACGCGCTGCCCGACATCGAAGTCGTCCGCACGGGCGGCTACGACTACGTCCTCCGGCACGTCAACGGGCACCGGGGCGGGGTGATCGTCGCCAACCCGGTGACGCTCGCCGTCCGTGAGTTGGGCCTGGCCGGGGCCAAGCCGGGCACGAAGTTCGTGCCCGACGTCTACAAGAACAACAGTGTCGGCGTCCGGCTGGCCGTGCTTCAGGGGCTGCTGGACACGGACGGCGGGCTGGTCGTCCAGGCGGGGCGTACGTGTCGGGTGCAGTACTCGACGACGTCCCCGCGGCTGCGAGACGACGTGGTGCACCTGGTCCAGTCGCTCGGCGGAGTGGCCACTTGGCGGGTCCGGGAGGCCGAGGGGCGCAAGCCCGGGCTGGCCAAGGGTCGTCCGGTTCCCTACCGTGCCGACGCCTACGTCGTGGAGATCCGGCTTCCCGCCGGTGTGGCGCCGTTCCGCCTGTCCCGTAAGCGACGGCTGTACGACGAGGGCGGTGGCGGCAGGCCCATGCGTTTCATCGACTCGATCATCCCGGCGGGTGTGCAGGAGACGATGTGCATCCAGGTGGCGGCGGAAGACTCGCTGTACGTGACCGATGACTTCCTGGTCACGCACAACACCTTGAACGACGCCTTCATCATCCTCGACGAGGCGCAGAACACGACGCCCGAGCAGATGAAGATGTTCCTGACCCGGCTCGGCTTCAACTCCAAGATCGTCGTCACCGGTGACGTCACCCAGGTGGACCTTCCCGGCGGGACGACCAGCGGCCTGCGGGTGGTCCGGGAGATCCTGGAGAACGTCGAGGACGTGCACTTCGCCCAGCTCTCCAGCTCCGACGTGGTCCGCCACCGGCTGGTCGGGGAGATCGTCGACGCGTACGCCCGCTGGGACGCCGAGCGGGAGAACCAGCAGGCGCAGAGCGTGCACGCCGTGCCCGGGCGGACAGCCCAGGGCGGCCGGGCCGGCCGGCGCCGCTAGACCACCGAGGGAAGACAGTTGTCCATCGAGATCGCCAACGAGTCCGGCGTCGACGTCGACACCGACGCCGTGCTCGCCGTCGCCCGGCACGCCCTCGACGAGATGGGGGTCAACCCCCTCGCCGAGCTCTCCGTGCTGCTGGTCGACATCGACTACATGACCGAGCTCAACCACCGGTGGATGGGCGGCGACGGCCCGACCGACGTGCTCGCCTTCCCCATGGACGAGGGCAGCGTCGACCACGGGCCGGGCGAGAGCACCGCGGCCGGCGGCGAGCCGGCGTTGCTCGGCGACATCGTGCTCTGCCCGGAGGTGGCGGCCAAGCAGGCGGCCACCGCCGGGCACTCCGCCGCCGACGAGCTGCACCTGCTCACCGTGCACGGGGTGCTGCACCTGCTCGGCTACGACCATGCCGAGCCGGAGGAGGAACGGGAGATGTTCGCGCTCCAGGCCCGACTGCTGGCGAGCTGGCGGTCGACCCGGTCCCGGTGATGGCCACCCCGACACTGGCGGCAGGTGCCACCGGCCTGCCCGACCTGCAACTGCTGGTCTCCGCGGCGGGCCTGGTGGTGCTGGCCGGCCTGATCGCGATGACCGAGGCGGCCCTCGCCGCGGTCTCGCCCGCCCGCGCCGCCGAGCTGGCCCGCGACGGCGTGCGGGGCGCGCGCACGCTCCAGGTCGTCGCCGGCGACGTGGTCCGCCACCTCAACCTGCTCCTGCTGCTGCGGCTGCTCGCCGAGCTGACCGCCACCACCCTGGTGGCGCTCGTCGCGGTCGACACCTTCGGCGCCGGCTGGCGTGCGGCGCTGGTCACCGCCGGCGCGATGACCGTGATCAGCTTCGTGGTGGTCGGGGTCGGGCCGCGCACCATCGGCCGGCAGCACGCGTACGTGGTCGGGCGCTCCGTCGCGCCGCTGGTGCGCTGGCTGGGCCGGGCGCTGAACCCGCTGGCCTCGCTGCTGATCCTGATCGGCAACGCGGTCACCCCGGGGCGCGGCTTCCGGGAGGGGCCGTTCGCCACCCAGGTGGAGCTGCGCGAGCTGGTCGACCTCGCCGAGCAGCGCGGCGTCGTGGAGCACGGCGAACGCCAGATGATCCACTCGGTCTTCGCGCTGGGCGACACGATCGCCCGCGAGGTGATGGTGCCGCGCACCGAGATGGTGTGGATCGAGGAACGCAAGACGCTCTCCCAGGCGCTGGCGCTCTTTCTGCGCTCCGGGTTCTCCCGGATCCCGGTCATCGGCGAGAGCGTCGACGACGTGCTCGGCGTGCTCTACCTCAAGGACCTGATCCGGCGCACCCAGGGCGGCGCCCCGGAGGACCGCCGGCTCCCCGTCGCCGAGCTGATGCGCCCGGCCACCTTCGTGCCGGAGTCCAAGCCGGTCGACGACCTGCTCTCGGAGATGCAGGCCGCCCGCAACCACCTGGTCATCGTCGTCGACGAGTACGGCGGCACCGGCGGGCTGGTCACCATCGAGGACATCCTGGAGGAGATCGTCGGCGAGATCACCGACGAGTACGATGTCGAGCGTCCGCCGGTCGAGCACCTCGACGACGGGGCGGTGCGGGTCACCGCGCGGCTCCCGGTGGAGGATCTGGGCGAGCTGTTCGACACCGAACTGCCCACCGACGAGGTGGAGACCGTCGGCGGCCTGCTCGCCCAGTCCCTGGGCCGCGTCCCTATCCCCGGGGCGCAGGTCGAGGTCGCCGGTCTCCGGCTGATCGCCGAGGGCACCACCGGCCGACGCAACCGGATAGACACCGTACTGGTGAGCCGGGTGAAGTCGACCGACACGCAGGAAGCCCCGGGCCGCGGCGAGCACGCCGAGCCCCGGGACGACACGAACCGATCCGAGGAGAGGCAACCCGCCGATGCCTGAGTCACCCGCCGTGCCGGCCGCCCGGCCCACCCCGTCCGAACCGGTCGAGCTGAGCGCCGAGGACGGCAAGCTGGTCGTCCTGGCCCGGGGCGCGCGCGGCCGGGTGGGTGCCGTGGAGGGCGCGGCGGTGCGCGACCAGGACGGCCGGACGTACGCCGCGGCCAGCGTCTCCCTGCCCTCGCTGACGATCACCGCGCTCCAGCTCGCGGTGGCCTCGGCGGCGGCGGCCGGCGCGAGCCGGCTGGAGGCCGCCGTGGTGGTGACCGAGGCGTCGACGCTCGACGGCGCCGGGCACGCGGCGGTGCGGGACCTCGCCGCCGACGCGCCGATCCACGTGGCCGCGCCGGACGGCACCGTCCTGGGCACGGTGGTCGAGTGAGCTGCCGGGCGGCGACGCGCGCCGGCCAGCGGGACGGGGCGGCGGCGTGAGCGACCCGCAGCGGCCCCCGTACCGGGCCGGTTTCGCCTGTTTCGTCGGCCGGCCGAACGCCGGGAAGTCGACGCTGACCAACGCGATCGTCGGGCAGAAGATCGCCATCACCTCGAACAAGCCGCAGACCACCCGGCACGTCATCCGGGCCGTCCTGCACCGCCCCGACTCCCAGCTCGTCCTGGTCGACACCCCGGGCCTGCACCGTCCCCGCACGCTGCTCGGCGAGCGCCTGAACGACCTGGTGCGGCAGACGTGGAGCGAGGTCGACGTGATCGGCCTGTGCATCCCGGCGGACGAGCCGATCGGGCGCGGCGACCGGTTCATCACCGGGGAGCTGGCCGAGCTGAAGGCCACGGTGCTGGCGGTGGTGACCAAGACCGACCTGGTGGATCGCAAGCGGCTCGCGGAGCAGTTGCTCGCCGTCAGCGAGCTGGGCGAGTTCGCCGAGGTGGTGCCGGTCAGCGCGGTCTCCGGGCACCAGGTGGACACGCTGGTCGAGGTGATGACCCGCTACCTGCCCGAGTCGCCGCAGCTCTATCCGGACGACATGCTCACCGACGACCCGGAGCAGGTGCTGGTCGCCGAGCTGATCCGTGAGGCCGCCCTGGAGGGCGTCCGCGACGAGCTGCCGCACTCCATCGCGGTGGTCGTCGAGGAGATGATCCCCGAGGGCAGGCTCACGAAGATCTATGCCGACGTGTACGTCGAGCGGCCCAGCCAGAAGGCGATCGTGATCGGCCACCGGGCCAGCCGGCTCAAGGAGGTCGGCACGACCGCGCGGCGGCAGATCGAGGAGCTGCTCGGCACCCGGGTCTACCTGGACCTGCACGTCCGGGTGGCGAAGGACTGGCAGCGCGACCCGAAGCAGCTGCGCAAGCTGGGCTTCTGACCGGCTCCGGGTCGGGGCGCGCCCCGGCCCGGAGACCCGGCCGTGATCGGTACCGGTCGGCCGAATGGGACATCTCACGTTTCGTCGGGCCGCCGGCCGTTTGCCGGTGTCGCTCCGGAGGGTAGGGAAAGGAACAGCCCCCGTGCCCCCGGACATAGATGCAGGCTGATGCGAAACCGATACCTGGACCTGCTCCGCTTCCTGGCCATCGTTCGAGTCGTCGTCTACCACGTCACCGGATGGGCCACCCTGACCCTCGTCTTCCCGGCGATGTCGGTGATGTTCGCGCTGGCCGGCTCCCTGATGGCCGCCTCGCTGCACCGCTGGGGGCCGGGGGCGGTCGTCCGCCGGCTGCGGCGCCTGCTGCCGTCGCTCTGGGTGGTCGCCGCCGTCTTCGTGCCCGCCATGCTGCTCACCGGGCTGCCGTTGAGCCCGAAGGTGCTGCTCTGGCTCTTCCCCGTCGCCGACCCGCCGGCCAACGGCTGGGGCGCGATCGCGCTCAGCGTGATCTGGTACCTGCGCGACTACCTCTGGTTCGTGCTCGCCTCCCCGGTGGCCCTCTGGCTGTTCCGCCGCGCCCCGGTGCCCACGCTGGTCGCGCCGTACGCCCTGATCGCCGCGGCCGAACTGGGCCTGCTGCCGGCGCTGCCGGTGGCGCTGCACCACTTCGGGCTCTACTTCGGCGCCTGGCTGCTCGGCTTCGCCCACCAGGCGGGCATGCTGCGCCGCCTGGCCAACCGGGTGCTGGTGCCGGTCGCGCTGGCCCTCGCCGCCGCCGGTGCCGCCTGGATCGTCACCCACCCGGGCCCTCGCGGGTACGACCTGAACGACAACCCCCTGGGCAACGCCCTCTGGTCGGCGGCCTTCGTCCTCGTCCTGCTCGGCCGGGGGCCAGCGAGCGCCTCCTGGGTGGACCGCAGCGCGCTGTTCGGCCGGGTGGTGACCGTGTTCAACCGGCGGGCGCTCACCGTATACCTGTGGCACATGCCGTTCGTGGTGGCGCTCACCCCGCTGGTGGACGTGGTGGGCTGGTCGCACCAGGACCCGGTCGGCCTGGCGATCCGGGTGGCGCTGGTCTTCGCGCTGGTCGCGGTGGTGACCGCCCTGGTCGGGTGGGTCGAGGACGTGGCGGCCCGCCGACCGCCGGAGCTGATGCCCGGTGGCCCGGCCGTGGGCTCCGCCGGTCCGGGCGTGGGCTCTCGTGGCCCGGCCGTGGGCTCCGCCGGTCCGGGCGTGGGCTCTCGTGGCCCGGTGGTGGGCTCCGGCGGCCGGGTCGCGGGGCGCGCCACCGCGCCGGCGCCCCGCGTGGCCCGGGAGCCGGAGACCGTCGAGATCAGCGCTGGGTGACCGTCTGGTCGCCCCCGCCGGTGGAGAGGTCGAGCACCAGCGGGGCGGACGGATCGTGGCTCACGCCCAGCTTGGTCTCCCCGCCGTCGGCGTCGGAGCGGACCTGGTAGCGGCCCGCCGGCACGACGAGCTCGATGTCCCCGCTGGAGGTGTGCGCCCGCGCGGAGGCGGGCACGCCCAGGTCGAGCGTGATGTTGCCGGACCCCGCCTCGGCGTCCGCTCCCGCGCCGAGCCGGCGCCCGGTGATGTCGCCGGAGCCGGCCCGCAGGGTCACGGCCGCCGGGGCGTCCTCCACCTCGATGTTGCCCGAGCCGGTCCGGATGGTGACCGTGTCGCCGGCATCGGTCACCCGGACGTCGCCCGAGCCGGTCTCGGCCCGGACGGGGCCGTCGGCGCCGCTCACCCGGATGTTGCCGGACCCGAGTGTCATCTCCACCGGACCGACCTTGCTCAGGTCGACGTCGCCGGAGCCGGTCTCGCCCTTCACGGCAACGCCCTCCGGGGCGATGACCTCGTAGGAGACGCTGCAGTCGTTGCCGCAGTCCGTGTCCAGCACCAGCTCGGAGCCCGTCACCTCGTACGTCGCGTCGGGCTGGCCTCCGTGGTAGCGCACCACCCGCTTGATCCGCACCTCGCCCGGCACGCCGATGGCGCGGACGGTGATGTCACCGGCCCCCGGCAGCACCCGCACGGTGCTGATCCGGACCGCCTCGGTGCTGTCGTAGTCGAGCCGGCGGGAGGCCAGGTTGTCGCACCCGGCGGAGACGATCAGGGTGGCGGCCACGGCGATCGTCGCGGCGGTCCGGTGGAGAGCCATGCGAGCACGCTACGAGGCGGCGTGAGCGCCGCGCATCGGGGTTCTCCGCGCGTCCACCCCGAGCCGACCCTGATTTCGCACCCCGAGAGAGAATGGTCCGATGCCCGGTTACCGCCGACAGCTCTACCGCGACGACGCGGTGGTCCTGCGTGTGCAGAAGCTCGGCGAGTCCGACCGGATCATCACCCTGCTCACCCGCCGGCACGGCCGGCTGCGGGCCGTGGCCCGGGGGATCCGCCGCACCACCAGCAAGTTCGGCGCCCGGCTGGAGCCGTTCGGGCACGTCGACCTCCAGCTCGCCGGCGACCCGAAGGGCAACCAGGGCAGCTCGCTGCACACGGTCAGCCAGGTCGAGGGCATCGACCTCTACGGCAAGCGGTTTTTCGGCGACTATCCCCGCTACACGGCCGCCAGCGCGATCGCCGAGACAGCCGAGCGGCTCACCCCCGTCGAGCGGGAGCCGTCGCTGCGGCTGTTCCAGCTGACCCTGGGCGCGCTGCGGGCGCTCTCCGACGGCAGCCACGACACCACGTTGGTGCTCGACGCGTACCTGCTGCGCGGGATGACCCTCGCGGGCTGGGCGCCGGCGTTGACCGCCTGCGCCGTCTGCGGCACGCCCGGGCGGCACCGGGCGTTCTCCGTGCCGGCCGGGGGCGCGGTCTGCCCGGACTGCCGGCCCCCCGGCGCGGCCCACCCCGCCCCGGCCACCATCGACCTGATGTCCGCGCTGACCACCGGCGACTGGCGGGTCGCCGACGCCACCGAGACCGGCGTACGCCGGGAGTGCAGCGGCCTCGTCGCGGCGCACCTGCAGTGGCACCTCGAACGCGCGCTACGCTCGCTGCCGCTGGTCGACCGGGGTGCCCCGACGCCCGGCCCGGTCCCGCCGCCGGGCGGTGGCGCGGCCGGCCCGGTCCCGCCGCCCCGTGGCGTCGGGCCGGAGCGGACGGCGTGAGCAGGGAGAGAAGCGAGTGATCCGATCGATGAGGGCCGGCCGGCGCGAGCCGGTGCCGCCGACGCCGCACCCGTCGGGCGCCCGGCCGCCTGCGCTGCCCGCCGAGGCGGTGCCGCGGCACGTCGCCGTGGTGATGGACGGCAACGGCCGGTGGGCCAAGGAACGCGGGCTGCCCCGCACCAAGGGCCACGAGGCGGGGGAGTTCTCCCTCTTCGACACGATCGAGGGCGCCATCGAGCTGGGCATCCCCTACCTCTCGGCGTACGCCTTCTCCACCGAGAACTGGCGGCGCTCGCCCGACGAGGTCCGCTTCCTGATGGGCTTCAACCGGGACGTCATCCGCCGCCGCCGCGACCAGCTGGTCGACCTCGGGGTGCGGGTGGTCTGGTCCGGGCGCGCCGGGCGGCTCTGGAAGAGCGTCATCTCCGAGCTGCAGACGGCGGAGGAGATGTCGCGGGGAAACTCGACGCTGACCCTCCAGTTCTGCGTCAACTACGGCGGGCAGGCCGAGATCGCCGATGCCGCCGCCGCCATCGCCCGCGACGCGGCCGCGGGCCGGCTCGACCCGGCGAAGGTCACCGAGAAGACGGTGGCGAAGTACCTCTACCACCCGGAGGTCCCCGAGGTGGACCTGTTCCTGCGCCCCTCCGGGGAGCAGCGGATCTCCAACTACCTGCTCTGGCAGACCGCGTACGCCGAACTGGTGTTCCTCGACACGCTGTGGCCCGACTTCGACCGCCGGCACCTCTGGTACGCCTGCGAGCTGTACGCCCAGCGGGACCGTCGCTTCGGCGGCGCGCTGCCCAATCCGGTCGCCCCGCCGACCTGAGGCTTACCGCCCCGCCGCGCGGGGTACCACCTCGGTCAGCAGCCACTGACGGAGGTGAACCCACATGATCCAGAAGCGTATCGCCCAGTGGGCGCTGATGGCGGTCGCGGTGCCGCTGGCGGCGGCCGGCGCGCGTCGACTCAGCCACACGCTGGAGGCCCGCCGCGGCCCGTCCGGGGTGAGCCGCCTGCTCAACAAGGGCGCCGACATGCTCCGCCCGCAGAAGGCGAAGCGCCGCCGCTTCTTCTGACGCCTCGCCGGTCAGCGTCGCCGCGCGCGACGCTGACCGCGCCCCATCCCGATCACCGGCCCACCCCTCCGCCGTGACCCGCCCGGCGATGGTGCGGGTTGTGCCGTCCGCGACGGCTCCCGGGGCGGGATGCGCCCGCCCGGCGATCGTGCGGGTTGCGCCGCCCGCGGCGGCCCCCCGTGGCGAGATCCCCAGCCCAGCGATCGCGCGGTCTTGCGGCTTGGCCCTGTGCCGGAACGCTCCGCCAGCCGCTCGGGCGCGGTCGCGTGCTGGGCCGGTGTTCGCGGTTTGGACGCGGGGGACCGGGGCGCGGTGCCTAGGATCGGGAAGCGGGGCGGACGCCCCGGGCCGCGTCGAGCCTCGGGGGTGGGGATGCGGGATCTCCGGCACAAGATGATCATGGCGTTGAGCGCCGCCGACCTCGGCGACCCGATCTGCGAGCAGGCGGCCGAGATCTGCGCCGAGATCGCCGAGCAGCACTGCCAGGAGCTCGGCCACGCGCCACGGCTGCGCTCCGGCGAGATCGCCGAACTGGCCACGGGCGAGCCGGCGCTCACCTGGGCGCCCACCGACACCGGGCAGCGAGCCTGGTGACGGCTCCCGCGCCGGCCGTCGACGTCCGACGGGCCGCCGACCGCTTCGCCACCCGCATCTCCTGGCTCGACTCGAAGCACTCCTTCTCGTTCTCGCGGCACTACGACCCGGCCAACACCCACCACGGTCTGCTGCTGGTCAACAACGACGACGTGGTCCGGCCGGGCGCCGGCTTCGAGACGCATCCCCACCAGGACATGGAGATCGTCACCTGGGTGCTGCGCGGGTCGTTGGTGCACCAGGACTCGACCGGTCACTCCGGGGTGATCTACCCGGGGCTGGCGCAGCGGATGAGCGCCGGGAGCGGCATCCTGCACTCCGAGAAGAACGACTCCTGGCGGCTCGACGGCCGCGACCCGCACACCGACCCCGTGCACTTCGTGCAGATGTGGGTGCTGCCGGACGAACAGGGCGTCGACCCCGGGTACGAGCAGCTCGAGATCGACGACCGGCTCCTGCGCGGCGCCCTGGTGCCCGTGGCCTCCGGAATGGAACGCCACGACGGGGCCGCGGCGATCCGAATCCGCAACCGCCTCGCCGCCCTGCACGCCGCCCGCCTCGAACCCGGCGACGCGGTGGATCTGCCCGACGCGCCCTTCGTCCACCTGTACGTGCCGACCGGCGCGGTCGCCTTGGAGGGCAGCGGTCCGCTCGGCACCGGCGACGCCGCCCGGCTCACCATGACGGGCGGGCGACGAGTCACCGCCACCGAGCCGGCCGAGATCCTGGTCTGGGAGATGCACGCCACCCTCGCCTGACCCCCGCCCCCTCCGCGCCCCCGCACCCTCCCGCGATCTTGCACTTTCGGCCCCCGTGACGCGGCCTTTGCGGTCATTCACGGGGCAGAAACTGCAAGATCGCGGGCGGTGGGTATCGCGGGGGTGGCGGGGTGGTGGGGCTGGGCCGGCGAGGCTGGTGGGGGCGGTAGGGAGGGGGGCGGCAGGGAGGGGGGGCGGGCGGGTCAGGGTTGGACTTCGGTGCGGTCGGCGGCCCAGCGGGTGTGGAAGGTGCCGTCGCGGTCCACGCGGTGGTAGGTGTGCGCGCCGAAGTTGTCCCGCAGCCCCTGGATCAGCGCCGCCGGGAGCCGCTCCGCGCGCAGCGCGTCGAAGTACGCGAGCGACGAGGCGAACGCCGGCGCCGGCACCCCGGCCCGGGCCGCGTCGGCGACGACCCGCCGCCAGCTCGGCACGCCGTCGTCGACCGTGTCGGCGAACCACGGCGCGACCAGCAGCGTCGGCAGCTCCGGCTGCTCGTCGTACGCCTGCCGGATGCGGTCGAGGAAGCGGGCCCGGATGATGCAGCCGCCCCGCCAGATCGTCGCGGTGCCGCCCAGGTCGATGCCCCAGTCGTACTCCCGGGAGCCGGCGCGGATGTGGTCGAAGCCCTGCGCGTACGCGACGATCTTGGAGGCGAGCAGCGCGCGCCGCACGTCCTCGACGAACGTCTCCCGGTCGCCGACCTGCCACCTCTCGCCCGCGTCCGGGAACGCCCGGCGCGCCGCCGCGCGCTGGTCGGCGTGCCCGGACAGCGACCGGGCGAAGGTCGCCTCGGCGATGCCGGTGATCGGGATGCCGAGGTCGAGGGCGCTCTGCACCGTCCACCGGCCGGTGCCCTTCTGCTCGGCGCGGTCCAGCACGACGTCCACGAACGCCCGCCCGGTGGCCGCGTCGGTGTGCGCCAGCACGTCCGCGGTGATCTCGATGAGGAAGGACTCCAACTCGCCGGAGTTCCAGCCACGGAAGATCTCCGCGATCTCCGCCGGCTCCGCCGACAGCCCGGCCCGCAGCAGGTCGTACGCCTCGGCGATGAGCTGCATGTCGGCGTACTCGATGCCGTTGTGCACCATCTTGACGAAGTGCCCGGCCCCGTCCGGCCCGATGTGCCGGCAGCACGGCACCCCGTCCACCTGCGCGGCGATCTTCTCGAAGATCGGGCCGAGCTTGCGGTACGACTCCGCGGAGCCGCCGGGCATGATGCTCGGGCCGTGCAGCGCGCCCTCCTCGCCCCCGGAGACACCGGTGCCGACGAAGTGCAGCCCGTGGCTCCGCAGCGCCTCCTCCCGTCGGCGGGTGTCGGCGAAGTGCGCGTTGCCGCAGTCGACGACGATGTCGCCGGAGTCGAGCAGCGGGACCAACTCGTCGATCACGGCGTCGGTGGGGCCGCCCGCCTTGACCATCACGATCACCGCCCGGGGCCGCTCCAGCGCGGCGACGAAGTCGGCCATCGACTCGGCCGGCAGGAACCGCCCCTCGTCGCCGTGCTCGTCGACCAGGCTGCGGGTGCGCTCCGGCGAGCGGTTGTGCACCGCCACGGTGAAGCCGTTGCGGGCCAGGTTCCGGGCCAGGTTGCGGCCCATCACCGCCAGCCCGGTCACGCCGATCTGCGCCGTCGCCCGCTCGGCCATCCGTCCGCCGCCCTCCCGCCGCCGGCCGCCACTCGCCGGTGAGCGGCATGCCGGGCTCCCACGACACCTGTCGCTGCGACCGTATCGCGGCGCGCGGCGGGTGCGAGGCCGTGTTCGGCAGCCGTCACCGCCGCGTGGCGTACCGCGTCGGGCCCGCTCCCGTACGGAGGGAGGCACCGCCAACGGGCCCGTGTCGGTGATTCGCGCCCGCACGGCGGTGCCGTCAATTCGCGTGCGCGCGGCGGTGCCGGTCGGTTAGTGTGTGGGCATGCGTAACTGACGCCCCACCTCCGAGCCGGCCCGCCGCTCCTGCGGCGCGGTCCGCTTGCTCCCGGGCGTCCGCATTCCCACCTGCCGCCGACGCGGCGGTGTCCTTCCAGGTCGCACCCGGGGAGCAGTCCCTTTCCGTTCGACCGTCGCAGCCCGACGGTCGCCCAACGACGTGGGCACCCGTACACCGGACGTAGCGCCGGGCCGGGACGGCCCACAGACCGAGGAGGCACCGGATGCCCGCCAGGCGTAACCCGAAGAAGTCCCGTACCAACCAGCCCGTGCCGTCCGTCGCGGACCTGACGCCGGTCAACCTCGACGAGGTGGCGGTCGCGCAGGTCACGCCGGCTGTGCCGGCGCTGCCTGCCGCCCGGCCGGCGGCGCCGAAGGCCGGCCCGCCGGTCGCCGGTGCCGTCCGCGCCGGCGGATCGCGCGGCCAGCGGGCCGGCCAGGCCCGCCGCTACGCCTTCCGGCGTAGCTGACAG
This sequence comes from Micromonospora citrea, assembly GCF_900090315.1. Taxonomy (NCBI): domain Bacteria; kingdom Bacillati; phylum Actinomycetota; class Actinomycetes; order Micromonosporales; family Micromonosporaceae; genus Micromonospora; species Micromonospora citrea. The sequence continues at coordinate 5,018,593 of NZ_FMHZ01000002.1, forward strand.
GGCCCGCCGGGTGGGGTCGCCGCGGCGATCCCACCCGGCCCGAAACGCCTGTCCGGGACGGCCCGGACGGCCCGGCCGGTCTGAACGGCCTGGCCGGCCCGGCCGGCCCGGACGGTCCGGTCCGTCTGGACGGCACGGAAGGCCCGGCCGACGGAGATCGGGGCGCTCGCCGGCGCGCCTCAGCCGATCAGCGGGCGGAAGGTGCCGAGGAGCACGCTGACCGTCAGCGCCGCCCCGGCGAGCGCCGCGGCTGCGGCGATCAGCAGCGCGTCGGCGGCGACGAAGCGCTGCCGGCGGGCGACAGTGCGCGGGGTGCCGGCGTCGAAGCCCCGGGCGTCCATCGCCACGGCCAGCCGGGTACCCCGGCGGATCGCGCCGACCAGCAGCGCGAACGCAGTCGAGGCGAACAGCCGCAGCTTCGCCAGCGGGCTGCGTCCCGCCTCCACCCCTCGGGCGCGGCGGGCCATGGAGATCATCTGCCACTCCTGGCCGAGCAGCGGCACCAGCCGGAACGCCGCCAGCGCCCCGATGGCGAAGCGGGCGGGCGCCTTCGCGTTCTGGACCAGGGCGTCGGCCAGGTCGGTCGGGTCGGTGGTGGCGAACACGATCACGCCGGGCAGCGCCACGGCGAACATGCGCAGCACCAGGCCGAGCGCGGTGAGCAGCACCCCGGAGGTGACCACCGCCGGACCGGCCTCGACCAGCACCCGGCCGGAGCGCTCGGCCGCGAAGAGCACAAGCGTCACCACGATGCCGACCGCGCCGACGAGCAGCGGCAGCGCCCGCCGGGCCAGCACCCGGAGGCGAACGCCGAACAGCGGCAGCACGGCCAGTTCGACGGCGATCGCGATCGCCGGGGCCACCGGGTCCAGGGTGGCGATCAGGATGAACGAGAACACCAGCGCCGCGGCGAGCTTCGCCACCGGGTTGCGCCGGGCCAGCGGCGCGTCCGGGGTGGCGACCGGCTCCAGACTGATCACGACGACTCCCGACGAGCGGGCCGGCCATGGTGCGAGGCCGAGTTGGGGCTGGTGAGGGCTGTTCCCTGGCGACGGGCCGCTCGGGAACCGGGATCGGTCGACGGGCCGGTCACGGCCGGCCTGGGGGCGAGCGCCGTTCGGGGGCCGGGGTCGGTCGGCAGACCGGTCACGGCCGGTCCGGGGCGAGGCACCGCCCGGGTGCCGGTGCGTGGGCCGGTCACGGCCGGTCCAGGGTCAGGCGCCGGTCCGCCAGGGCGGCGACGAACTCCGCGTCGTGGGTGACGGCGACGAGGCCGTGCCCGGCGTCGCGCAGCTCGGCGAAGAGGTCCACCAGCTCCAGCCAGGTCCGCCGGTCCTGGCCGAAGGTCGGTTCGTCGCAGACGAGCAGGCGGGGCGCGGTGGCCAGGGCCGTCGCCACGCTCAGCCGCCGCGCCTCCCCGCCCGAGAGGGTGTACGGGTTGGCCGCGGCGAGTTTCGTCAACCGCAGTCGGGACAGTAGCGCGTCCACGGTGGAGCGGACCGCCGCCTCGGGCTGGCCGGTGCGGCGCGGGCCGAGGGCCAGCTCGTCGAAGACGGTGTTGGTGACGAACTGGTGCTCCGGGTCCTGGAAGACCGAGCCGATCCGGCGGGCCAGCGCCGGGGCGCGCCAGCGGTGCGGGGGAGTGCGGGCGTCGGCGCCGGCCAGTGCCGCCGTCGCCGCGACCCGCCCGACGCCCGGCTTCAGCAGCCCGCCGAGCAGCAGCGCGAGGGTGGACTTCCCGGCCCCGTTCGGGCCCAGCACGGCGAGCGCCTCGCCGGCGCGTACGGTCAGGTCGACGGCGGCCAGCCGGGGCGGCAGGCCGAGCCGGTCGGCGGTGAGCAGCACGTCGCCGGCCGGGGCGGTCGCGTGTCGGGGCGGTACGGGCCGGCCGGGCACCCAGACGCCCTCCGCGGCGAGCGCGTCGCCGTGCGCGCCGAAGACGGCCTCGGGCGGGCCGTCCGCGCGGACGCCGCCGCCGGGTTCGAGCACGACCACCCGGTCGACCAGCGGCAGCGCCTCGGCGACCCGGTGCTCGACCAGGATCAGGGTGGTGTCGGCGTCCAGGGCGCCGGCCACCGCCGCCCGGATCAGCGCGGCGCCGGTCGGGTCCAGGTTGGCGGTCGGCTCGTCGAGCAGCAGCAGCCCCGGCCGCAGGGCCAGCACGCCGGCCAGGGCGAGTCGCTGCTGCTCGCCGCCGGAGAGGGCGGCGGTGGGCCGGTCCCGGTGGTAGGGGAAGCCGACCCGGGTCAGCGCCTCGTCGACGCGCGGCCAGATCTCCTCGGCGGGCACCCCGCGGTTCTCCAGCCCGAACGCCACGTCGTCGCCGCTGCGGGCCATCACGAGCTGGGTCTCCGGGTCCTGGAAGACGATGCCCACCCGCTCCCGGCCCTTGCGGGGGTCGAGGCCGTCGATCTCGACGGTGCCCTCCTGCTCGCCCGAGTCCTCGGGTAGCAGCCCGGCCAGCGCGGCGAGCAGCGTGCTCTTGCCGGCCCCCGACGGCCCGAGCAGCAGCACCCGCTCGCCCAACTCGACGCGCAGGTCGACCCCGCGCACCGCCCAGGCCCGGCGCCCGGCGTGCCGCCACCCGAACCCCCGCAGCGTCACCGCCCCCACGCCGCCCTCCTTCCCGCCTGCCCACAGGCGTTGATCATGACGTTGTCGTCATCCGGTGCGGCGTGTCGCGGCGATAACGTCATGATCAACGCGGCCGGGTCCGTGGGTGGGGGTGGGGTGGGGTGGGGTTAGATCAGGGGGCGGTCGCGGGCGGCGGGGAAGCGGTCCAGGGCGCCCGTGGTGGCCAGGGCGCGGGTCAGGGCCCAGCCGCCGGCGCCGGCGACGATCGTCGCGCTGACGACGGTGAGCAGGGCGTACGGGATGCGGTAGCTGCCGAGCGCGTAGTCGACGTTCCAGACGAAGAAGTCGAACAGCGCCGCGCCCAGGCCGGTCAGCGCGCCGGCGAGCAGCGCGGTGGGCAGCCGGAACGAGCGGTACCGGAACGCGGCGAACGCCAACTCGGCGCCCAGCCCCTGGATCAGGCCCTGGACGATGGTGATGCCGCCCCACTCCGAGCCGAGCAGCGCGGAGACCGTCGCGGCCACCGCCTCGCAGAAGAGCGCCGCCCCGGGCTTGCGGACCACCAGGCCGCCGAGCACGGCGGGAACCAGCCACACGCCGTACATGATCGCCTGACCGGCCGGGAAGAAGGCGAACGCGGGGTCGACGGCCCGCCACAGCAGGCCCCAGGCCCAGAAGATGACGCCGAACGCCACCGCGATCACCGCGGCGACGACGACGTCGAGTGTGCGCCACCGGGTGGTGGTGTCGTCTCGCATGGTTGCTCCCAGTCCTGAACGCGAACCAGGAGAAGACGCACGCCGCGCCCGGAGGTGCCGGACGTCGACGCGGCTGGAGGTCGACCGAACTCCCTGCGCTGGCATTACCCAGATCAGGTTCGAGGGTCTGCGGGCGTGCCCGCACTCTCAGCGCTGTGCGCTCCCCTGTCGGATGTGAAGTTGTCGCGCCGACGCTAACACCTTCGAAGATCATCGGGCAAAGTGATCTTTCCGCAGGTCATCAGCGCGTTCTGTCGACCCCGTCGATTCCGGCCGGTAGTCTCGGGCGGCCACTGGCGGGACCGGCAGAGGGACGCGTACGTGACATCCGAGGTTGACCGTGGTGCCCGGGAGGGCGGGGCGGTCGGCGGGGCCCCGCCGGACGTACCGCCGAACGAACCGGCGGACGGCGACGGACCCTGGCGCATCGGGTCGGTCGAGGTGCTCGCCGGCCTGCTGGTCCTGCTCGTCGTCCTCCGGGAGCCGCTCGCCCGAGCCCTCTCCACGCCCCGGCTGCAGACCTGGACCACCGTCTTCGTCTCGGTGCTGGTGCAGGCGGTGCCGTTCCTGGTCTTCGGCGTGGTCCTCTCCGCGGTGATCGCGGTCTTCGTGCCGCGGTCGTTCTGGGCCCGGGCGCTGCCGCGCCACCCCGCGCTGGCGGTGCCGGTCGCGAGCGCGGCCGGCGTGGTGCTGCCCGGCTGCGAGTGCGGCTCGGTGCCGATCGCCGGGTCGCTGATCCGGCGCGGGGTCACGCCGGCGGCCGCGCTGGCCTTCCTGCTCGCCGCTCCGGCCGTCAACCCGATCGTGCTCACCGCCACCGCGGTGGCCTTCCCCGGCGACCCGGAGATGGTGGTCGGCCGCGCGGTGGCGAGCCTCGTCGTCGCGATGGTCATGGGCTGGCTCTGGTTGCGGCTCGGCCGGGCCGAGTGGATCCGGCTGCCGCGCCGGCCCGAGCTGGACGACGGCTCCCGTGGACGGGCGTTCTGGGCGGCGGTCCGGCACGACGTCACGCACGCCGGCGGGTTCCTGGTGATCGGCGCGGCGGCCGCCGCCACCATCAACGTCGTCGTGCCCGAGCGCTGGTTGCAGACCCTCGCCGACGACCCGGTCCTCTCCGTGCTCGCGCTGGCCGGGCTCGCGGTGCTGCTCTCCCTCTGCTCCGAGGCCGACGCCTTCGTCGCCGCCTCCCTGTCGCAGTTCTCGCTGACCTCCCGACTGGTCTTCCTGGTGGTGGGGCCGATGGTCGACCTCAAGCTCATCGCGATGCAGGCCGGCGTCTTCGGCCGGCGGTTCGCGCTGCGGTTCGCCCCGGCCACCCTCGCCGTGGCCGTGGCGGTCGCCGCCGCGACCGGGGCGGTGCTGCTGTGAACCGGCAGGCGCAGGCCGTCGTCCTGCTGCTGCTCGGTGGCGCGGTGGTCCGGGCCGGCCTCACCGACCTGCACCTGCGCTACGTCAAGGAGGGGCTGCGTCCGTTCCTGGTCGCCGCCGGCCTGCTGCTGGTGGTCGCCGCGGTGATGACCCTCTGGTACGAGCTGCGTCCGCTCCTGCGGCGCACCGACGCGCCCCCGGCCACCCCCGCCGGGTCCGCCGACCACGACGAGCACTCCGCCGGCCGCGCCGACCACGACGCGCGCGATGCCGGCCGGGCGTACGATGCCGGCCGCGCCGACCACGACGCGCGCGATGCCGGCCGGGCGTACGACGCCGGCCGCGCCGACCGGGATGCCGCCAGCGTCGACCACGATTACGGGCACGACGGGCACGGGCACGAGCCGCGGGTCGGCTGGTTGCTGATCCTGCCGGTGCTGGGCCTGCTCCTGGTCGCCCCGCCGGCCCTCGGGTCGTACGCGGCCGGGCAGGCCGGCACCGCGCTGTCCGACCGGCAGCAGCCCTCCGACTACCCGCCCCTGCCCGACGGCGACCCGGCGCAGGTCACCGTGCTCGACTACGCCTCCCGGGCGCTGTTCGACCGGGGCACCTCGATCGGGCAGCGCCGGGTCCGGCTGACCGGCTTCGTCACCACCGGCCCCGACGGCCGGCCGCTGCTGGCCCGCATCGTGCTCTCCTGCTGCGCCGCCGACGGGCGGCCGGTCAAGCTGGGCCTGACCGGCGCGGTGCCCGAAGGGCTCGCCGACGACACCTGGATCGAGGTGACGGGCCGCTACAGCGACCGGATCGCCCGCGACCCGGTCAACGACGCCGAGATCCCCTACCTCGACGTGGAGTCCTGGCGGCAGGTGCCCGTGCCCCGACGCCAGTACGAGTGACGCGCGCCCGCCCTGGGTAGGCTGGCGATCATGCGGATCGACGCCCGGGGGTTCACGTTCGACGTACGCGTCGGCGGTCCGGCCGGCGGCGCGCCCGTCCTGCTGCTGCACGGCTTCCCCCAGCACGGCGGCGAGTGGGACGACGTGGTCCCGTACCTGCACACCGCCGGCCTGCGCACGTACGCGCTCGACCAGCGCGGCTACTCGCCGGACGCGCGGCCCGAGGCGGTCGAGGCGTACCGGCTGCCGGAGCTGGTGGCCGACGCGGCGGCCGTGCTGGACGCCCTCGACGTCGACGCGGCGCACCTGGTGGGGCACGACTGGGGCGCGATGGTGGCCTGGGACCTGGCCGCCCGTCACCCGCAGCGGGTCCGCACCCTGACCGCGGTCTCCGTGCCGCACCCCGCCGCGATGGCGCACGCGCTGGCCGAGGACCCGGGGCAGAAGGCCCGCTCGGCCTACATCGCGCTGTTCCGCAAGCCGGGCAAGGCGGAGAAGGCGCTGCTGGCGTTGGGCGCGACGGGGCTGCGCCGGATGCTGCACGGGGTGGGCGACGACGAGCGGGTGGCGACGTACGCCGACCCGATGCGCCGGCCCGGCGCGCTCACGGCCGCGCTGAACTGGTACCGCGCGATGTCCCGCCGCGACATGGCGGCCACCGGGCCGGTGCGGGTGCCGACCACCTTCGTGTGGAGCGACCGCGACATCGCGATCGGCCGGACGGCCGCCGAGGCGTGCGCCGGGCAGGTGAGCGCCGACTACCGTTTCGTCGAGCTGCCCGGGATGAGCCACTGGATTCCCGACGAGGCGCCCGCGCCGCTGGCCGAGGCGATCCTGGCCCGGGCGCTCGGCCCGGCCTGACCGGGGCGCGGCGGCGCCCGGCCGGTGGTGAGCGGGAACGGGACGACGGACGACCGGTGGCCGGGCGGCCGGCGAGGGGCCGACGCCAGACCGGCGCCCGGTGGCCGGTGAGGGACCGACGACCGGTGGCCGGCCCGGCGTCCGGTGGCCGGGCAGCCGGTGAGCGACGACGACCGGTGGCCGGGCAGCCGGTGAGGGACCGACGACCGGTGCCCCGGGCAGCCGGTGGTGGACCGACGACATGGACGGAGGAGACATGACGGTGAGCGCCGAGGACTACCTGACCGTGGTGACGGACACGATGCGGCGGGTGGCCGCCAGCCAGCGTGAGGCGGTGGGGCGGGCCGCCGACCTGATCGCCGACGCCGTGCGCGCCGACGGGGTCGTGCACGCGTTCGGCACCGGCCACTCCGAGGCCCTGGCCATGGAGATCGCGGGCCGGGCCGGCGGGCTGGTGCCGACCAACCGGATCGCGCTGCGGGACCTGGTGCTGGTCGGCGGCGCGCCGTCCGACGTGCTCGGGCCGCTGCTGGAGCGCGATCCGTCGGTGGCGCACCGCCTCTACGAGCTGGCCCCGGTGGGCCCCCGGGACGTGTTCGTGCTCGCCTCCAACTCCGGCGTCAACGGCGCGATGGTGGAGTTCGCGTCCCTGGTCAAGGAGAAGGGCCACGGGCTGGTCGCGATCACCTCGGCGCAGCACTCCGGGCAGATGACGTCCCGCCACCCGTCGGGGCGCAAGCTCGCCGACTTCGCCGACGTGGTGCTCGACAACGGCGCCCCGTACGGCGACGCCACGCTGCCGCTGCCCGGCGGCGGCGCGGTCGGCGCGGTCTCCTCCATCACCGCGGCGCTGCTGGCGCAGCAGATCACGGTCGAGGTGGTGGCCCGGCTGCTGGCCGCGGGGGAGCGGCCCCCGGTCTACCTGTCGGCCAACATCGCGGGCGGCGACGAGCACAACAACGCCCTGGAGGCCCGGTACGCCGGCCGGATCCGTCGCGGCTCCTGACCCGGCGGGCCGCCCGGCGGCGACCGTACGCCGGGGCAGCCCCGGCGGTGACTGTTCGGCGGGTCGCCCCGGCGGTGACCGTTCGCCGGGTCGCCCGGCGGCGGCCGTGCACCGGCGACGTGAGTCGGTTTCGCGGCAGCGCCGGTGGGGCATCAGCGTTGCTGCCGACGGGCCACCCCCCGTCGGCAGTACCGTCTGACCGGAGGTAGCCCGTGTCCAAGGAAACCGAGCGGCAACGCTGGCAGCGCAACTTCGCCGACCTGTTGCAGGAGCTGCGGGTCGCCCAGACGGGTGTGCAGATCCTGTTCGCCTTCCTGCTCACCCTGCCGTTCAGCAACGGGTTCACGCGTACGAGCGGTTTCCAGAAGGACGTCTACATCGTCGCGCTGCTCGCCGCCGCCGCGGCGACCGCGATGATCATCTCGCCGGTGGCGTTCCACCGGGCCCTGTTCCGTCAGGGCCGCAAGCCGGAGCTGGTCCGGTTCGCCCACCGCATGGCCAGCGGCGGTCTCGCGTTCATGCTGATCTCGATGGTCAGCGCGGTGCTGCTGATCACCGACTTCGTGCTGGACCGGGCCGTCGCGCTGGTGCTCAGCGGCGTCACCGGCCTCTGGTTCCTCACCTTCTGGGTGTTCCTGCCGTTCGCCCGGCGCAACTGGGGCGAGGACGACCTCGACGACGAGGACGACGACCCGCGCAGCCTCCCCGGCGACTGACGGGACGCCGCGCGGCCGGCGACCGGCCCCGCCGCCCGTCGACGCAACTCGATCTTTACGGAGCGCTACCCCTGGGTAACACCCGGGGGTAGCGTGCTGTTTGTCGAGCACGTCGACGCAGCCGGACCGAGGTTCGAGGGGGCAGCCGTGACCACGACGCAGAACAGCCGACCCACGCCGGACGGATCCGGCGCCGACCAGCCCGGGGCGACCGCCGCCGGTGACGCGGCCCCGGCCGCCGCCGAGGAGGCGTCGACGGCCGGCACGACCGGGCCGCTGCCGAAGGAGGCGGGACAGGTCTCCGAGAAGGAGGCCCGCCAGGTCGCCGAGGCGGCCCGGGAGTCCTCCTGGGACCGGCCCAGCTTCGGCAAGGAACTCTTCCTCGGCCGCTTCCGGCTCGACCTGATCAACCCCTGGCCGCGCTCCGACGCGGCGGACGTCGCCCGGGCCGACGACTTCCTCGGCCGGTTCCGCGACTTCCTCACCTCCGAGGTGGACGGTGCGGCGATCGAGCGGGACGCGTCCATCCCGGACGAGGTGTTCCACGGCCTGGCCCGGCTCGGCGCGTTCGGCATGAAGATCGACCGGTCGTACGGCGGGCTCGGGCTGAGCAACCTGCACTACTGCCGGGCCCTCATGCTGGCCGGCTCGGTCAGCCCGGCGATCGGCGCGCTGCTGTCGGCGCACCAGTCCATCGGGGTGCCGCAGCCGCTGAAGATGTTCGGCACCGCCGAGCAGAAGCAGCGCTTCCTGCCCCGGCTCGCCGCCGGCGAGGTGTCGGCGTTCCTGCTCACCGAGCCGGACGTCGGCTCCGACCCGGCCCGGCTGGCCACCACCGCCGAGCCGACGCCCGACGGCACCGGCTACCGGCTCAACGGAGTCAAGCTCTGGGCCACCAACGGCACGGTCGCCACCCTGCTCGTGGTGATGGCCCGGGTCCCCGCCGCCGAGGGGCGGCGCGGTGGGATCACCGCCTTCGTCGTCGAGGGCGACAGCGAGGGCATCACCGTCGAACGACGCAACGCCTTCGTCGGCCTGCGCGGCCTGGAGAACAGCCTCACCCGCTTCCACGACGTCTTCGTACCCAACGAGAACGTCATCGGCGGGGAGGGCAAGGGGCTGAAGATCGCGCTGACCACCCTCAACACCGGGCGGCTGTCGCTGCCGGCCATGTGCGTGGGCGCGGGAAAGTGGGCGCTGAACGTGGCCCGGGAGTGGGCCGCCGACCGGGTGCAGTGGGGCCGGCCTGTCGGCGAGCACGAGGCGGTGGCCCAGAAGCTCTCCTTCATCGCCGCCACCACGTACGGCATGGAGACCATGCTCGACCTCTGCTGCCTGCTGGCCGACGACGACCGCAACGACATCCGGATCGAGGCGGCGCTGGTCAAGCTCTACGCCAGCGAGATGGCCTGGAAGATCGCCGACGAGCTGATCCAGATCCGGGGCGGTCGCGGCTACGAGACGGCCGACTCCCTCGCGGCGCGGGGCGAGCGCCCGGCGGCCGTCGAGCAGTTGCTGCGCGACCTGCGGATCAACCGGATCTTCGAGGGCTCGACCGAGATCATGCACCTGCTGATCGCCCGGGAGGCGGTCGACGCGCACCTCTCCGTCGCCGGCGACATCATCGACCCGGACGCCGGGCTCGGCCGCAAGGCGCGCGCCGGCGCACGGGCCGGCGCCTTCTACGCGAAGTGGCTGCCCACCCTCGCCGTCGGCAAGGGCCAGCGCCCCTCGGCGTACGCCGAGTTCGGCCCGCTCGCCGGCCACCTGCGGCAGGTCGAGCGCGCCTCGCGCAAGCTGGCCCGCTCGACGTTCTACGCGATGTCGCGCTGGCAGGGAAGGATGGAGCGCAAGCAGGCGTTCCTCGGCCGGGTGGTGGACATCGGCGCGGAGCTGTTCGCGATGTCCGCCGTCTGCGTGCGCGCCTACGCCGAGCGGGACACCCGGCCGGAGAACGTCGAGCTGGCCGACCTCTTCTGCCGGCAGGCCCGGGTCCGCGTCGACGCGCTCTTCACCGCCCTGTGGGACAACACCGACTCGGTCGACGTGGCCGCCGCGAAGCGGATCCTGGCCGGGCGCTACGCCGGCCTGGAGGACGGCGTGATCACCCCGGCCGACGAGCTGCCGTGGGTGGCGCGCTGGTCGCCCGGCCCGTCCACCGCCGCCGACGTCCGCCGCCGGGTGTGAGCGGGGCAGGTCGTCCCACCGGGTGACGCCCCGGTGCCGGGCCGGGCGCGCAGCCGGCCCGGCACCGGCGGGTCAGCGGGCGATCCCCCAGGCCAGGACCGCCGCGAGGATCAGCCCGTTGAGCACGGCCAGCCACAGGTGCGCCGCCGGCGGGATCTTGCGACCCTTGCGGAGGAAGATGACCAGGACGGCGGCGTAGACGAGCAGCAGGACGGCGATGCCGACGAGGAAGTAGAACACCCGACGACCCTATCGGCCGCCCCGCAGGCCGAGTTGGCGCAGCTCCAGTGCGGCGAGCGCGTCGACCGTGGCGTCGTCGCCGCGTCGCCACGCCTCGGCCACGTCGGGCGCGATCCGGGTCAGCCGCCCCAGCGGCTGGGTGGCCAGCGCCCGCAGGGCGAGCAGGTCCCGGCCGGCAGGCGCGCCGGCCAGCCTGGCGGCGGAGGAGGCCCGGCGCACCCAGCGCACCCGCAGCGGCAGCCAGCCGAAGAGGACGAGGCCGAGTGGGAAGACCAGCACGGCCACGGCCAGCGCGAGGGCGAGCTGGTCGACCAGCTCCTGCTGGTCCCGGCCGGCCTCGGCGAGCGACCGGGCGGCGCCGGCGGCCCGCTGGAACGGGGCGGTCAGCTCGTCGCCCACCAGCGGCACCCGGCCGACCTTGCCGCCGGCCTCGGCCAGGTTGTCGGCGAGGCCGCCGCCGGCCCCCTCCAGCTTCTGCCCGGGTACGGCGAGCTTCTGGACGAGGTCGTGCAGCCAGAGCGCGCCGCGGACCGCGGCGTACACCCAGACGACGACGAGCAGGTCGGTGATCAGCTGTCGGACGGCGGTGGGGAAGCGATCAGCGTAGATCTTCACGCCGGACAGCGTGCCACGCCCCGCCGCCGTCGGCATCGGTCGCGAGGAGCGGGCCGGCGCCGGGAGGGGTCAGCCGGCGCAGGCCGGGCAGGTGCCGAAGATCTCCAGGGTGTGGCTGACGTCGGCGTAGCCGTGCTGCGCGGCCACCCGCTCCGCCCAGTTCTCCACCGCGGGCCCGGCCACCTCCACCGTGCGCCCGCAGCCGCGGCAGACCAGGTGGTGGTGGTGCCCCTCGCTGCACCGGCGGTAGAGGTGCTCGCCGCCCGGCGGGCGCATCACGTCGATCTCGCCCGCGTCGGCCAGGCCCTGAAGGGTGCGGTAGACGGTGGTGAGGCCGACGCGCTCGCCGCGTTCGCGCAGCATCGCGTGCAGCTCCTGGGCGCTGTGGAAGCCCTCCACCTCGCCCAGCAGCGCGCTGACGGCCGAGCGCTGCCGGGTGTTGCGGACCGCGGAACTCGTCATGACCCCTCCCCGGCGTGGCTGACCGCGTCGGCCACGATGTGCGCGACGTGCTCGTCGACGAGGGCGTACGCGATCTCCCGCCCCCGTCGTGAGCCGCGCACCACGCCGGCGCCCCGCAGCACCCGCAGGTGCTGGGAGACCAGCGGCTGCGCGGCCCCGAGCTTGTCGACCAGTTCGTGCACGCAGCGCTCGCCCTCGGCGAGCTCGCTGACGATGGCCAGCCGGATCGGCGCCGACAGGGCCCGCAGCAGCTCGCTGGCTCCCTCGAAGGCGTCGTAGCCTGATCCACCGGTCACCCAGTAACGGTAACCAATCCCACCGGCACGCCGCTGAGCAGGATCAGTGGAGCACGACCTCGTGCGGTTCGGGGGTCGGGGCGGCGGCCGGCACGCGCCGCCGGCGCACCGCCCGCCAGCCCGCGCCGAGCATCGCGACGACCGCGAACGAGGCGATCGCCATCAGCACCACCGACGCGCCGGGGGCGGTGTCGGCGTTGGCGGCGACCCAGACCCCGGAGCCGGCGGCGAAGAGACCGAGCGTCATGGCCGCCGCCATCGTGCTGCGGAACCCGCGCGTCACCTGCTGCGCCGTGGCCACCGGCACCACCATCAGCGCGCTGATCAGCAGCACGCCGACCGCCCGCATGGCGATCGTCACGGTGACCGCGGTCGCCACGGCGAGCAGCAGGTTGAGCGTACGCACCGGCAGCCCGGAGACCCGGGCGTACTCCTCGTCGTGGCAGACCGCGAAGAGCGCGGGACGCAGCCCCAGCATGGTGACCAGGATCGCGCCGCCGAGCACCGCGATGGTGACCAGGTCGCCCGTGGCGATGGTGCTCAACGATCCGAAGAGGTAGGAGTTGAGGCTGGAGCTGGTGCTGTCGGAGAGCCCCACCAGCATCACGCCGCCGGCTATGCCGCCGTAGAAGAGCAGGGCCAGCGCCAGGTCGCCGGAGGTGCGGCCGCGCGCGCGGACCACCTCGATGGTGATCGCGCCGACGGTCGCCACGACCACCGCGACCAGCACGGGGGACCGGTTGAGCAGCAGGCCCGCGCCGACGCCGGTGAGCGCCACGTGCCCGACCCCGTCGCCGATCAGCGCGAGCCGCCGCTGCACCAGGTAGATGCCGAGCGCCGGGGCGGCCAGGCCGATGACCAGCGCGCCGATCAGGGCGCGCTGCATGTAGGGGTACTGGAAGAGTTCCATCTCAGCTGCTCCACAGCCCGGCGGGCTCGTCGGGACCGTGCGGGTGCACGTGGTCGTGGTCCGGCTCCGCGTGGTGGCCGGCGGGCTCCGGCACCGCGCCGTCGTGGCAGATCCCACCCTGGTGTACGACGACCGCCCGGCTGATCAACGGTCGCAGCGGCCCGAGTTCGTGGGCGACCAGCAGCACCGTGCCGCCGTCGGCCACGAAGTCGCGCAGCGCCCCGGCGAACGCCTCCTGGCTGGCCGCGTCCACGCCGGCGGTCGGCTCGTCGAGGACGAGCAGTTCCGGCTGGCCGGCCAGCGCCCGGGCGATCAGGGTGCGCTGCTGCTGCCCCCCGGAGAGGGTGGCGACCGGGTCGCGGGCCCGGTCGGCGAGCCCGACGGACTCCAGTGCCGCGTCGACGGCGGCCCGGTCGGCCCGCCCGGGCGGGCGCAGGACGCCCCGGCGCGCCAGCCGGCCGGAGGCCACCACCTCGCGGACGGTGGCCGGTACGCCGCTGCCGGCACCGAGGCGCTGCGGGACGTACCCGATCCGGTGCCACTGCCGGAAGCGGCGCAGCGGGCGGTCGAAGAGGGTGACCGACCCGGAGCTGAGCGGCACCAGGCCGAGCGCGGCGCGGATCAGCGTGGACTTGCCGGAGCCGTTGGCGCCGAGCACCGCGACCACCTCGCCGGCGGTCACGGTCAGGGAGACGTCACGCAGCACGGGGCGGCCGTCGTAGCCGACCACCCCGTGCGCGACGGTGATGACTGGGGTTGTCACGAGCAGCTCAACGCCGTCCTCAGGGTCGCAAGGTTGGTGCGCATCACCGAAAGGTAGTCGCCGCCGCCGGGCGTCAGCCCCTCCAGGGGGTCCAGCACGGCGGTCTTCGCGCCGACCTCCTTGGCGATCGTCTCGGCCACCTTCGGGCTGACCAGCGTCTCGAAGAAGATCGTGGTGGCCTTGTGCTCCCGGGCCTCCTCGATCACCTCGGCGAGGCGCTGCGGGGCGGGCTCGTTCTCCGGGCTGAGCCCGGTGATGCCGATCTGCTCCAGCTGGTAGCGCTCGGTGAGGTAGCCGAAGGCGGTGTGGCTGACCACGATCTCCCGCCGCTGGCAGGTCTTCAGCCCGGTCGTGAACTCGGCGTCCAGCTTCTCCAGCTCGGTACGCAGCGTCCTGGCGCGGGCGGTGTAGTCGGCTGCCCGGTCCGGGTCGGCCTGGCCGAGCCGCTCGGCGAGCTTGTCGCCGACCGTGGCCAGGCGGGTCGGGTCCAGCCAGAGGTGCGGGTCCTTGGCGCCGTCCTTCTCGTGGCCGGGCTCCTCGGCCTTGGCCGACTCCTCGGGGTGGGCGTGCTCCTCGCCCTCGTGGTCGTGGTCGTGGCCGCCCGCGGCGGCGTCCATCAGCGGCTGCACGGTCGACACGTCGAATGCGCGCTCCTTGGCGTTCTGCTCGACGGCCTCGTCCAGCGCCGGCTGGAAGCCCTTGAGCAGGACGACCAGCTCCGCCTCGGCGACCTGGCCCACCTGGCCCGGGTTCAGCTCCAGGTCGTGCGGCTCCGCCCCGGGCTTGACCAGATTGGTCACATTCACCGCGTCGCCGCCGATGCGCTCGGCGAGGAACTGCAACGGGTAGAAGGCCGCCACCACGTCGACCCGCTGCGGGTCGGCGCCGGCGGTGCCGTCGTCGGAGCAGGCCGTGACACCGCCCAGGGCGAGCAGGGCGGCGGTGGCGGCGGCGAGGGCGCGCGGGGCGGGGCGGATGTTCATGACATGAACCTTCCGCGACAACGACAATGATTGTCAAAAACGCATGCTTGCATGTCAGAGCAGCTTCACCAGGCCCGCGGTCACCAGCAGGGTGAGCACCACCAGCCGGATCACCCGGGTCGGCGCGGTCTGCACCGCCCAGGTGGTGACCAGCAGCGCGGCGACGGCCGCGGCGAGCAGCAGGGTGAGCAGGCCGCCGACCGCTCCGGGGGTGAAGAACGCGACCAGCGCCAGCACCAGGGTGACCAGGAACACCGTCGTCGGGTTCGCCCGGGCCAACCGGGCCGGCAACCGGCTCTGCGTACGCTGCATCCCACAGACTCTACGAGGAGGAACCCGGTGCTGGTGACCAACCGGTTCGTGGTCGACGTCGATGTCGCCGACGGCTTCACCGAGCGGGCGCACGCCGCCCTCGCCGCGCTCGCGGCCCGCCCCGGTTACCTGCGCGGGCAACTGGTCCGGGCGCTGGACGACCCGCGGCACTGGTGCCTGGTCACCGAGTGGGAGTCCGTCGGCGCCTACCGGCGCGCCCTCGGCGGCTTCGACGTCAAGGTCACAGCGGTGCCGCTGCTCGCCGAGTCGGTCGACGAGCCGTCCGCCTACGAGGCGCTCGCCGCCGCCGCCCCGGGTGGGGACGTGGTCGTGACGGCGAGCGATCGGGCCGCTGGTCCGTACCGCTGAGCCGGCGGCCACTAGATTGCTCTCATGACCGCTCCCGGATCGGCGGCACCGCCGCCGCACTCGTCGCTGCCCGGCCAGGAGGGGGCGCAGCCGCCCGGCGTGCCCGTCCCGCCGGCGGATCCGGGCGTGCCCGTCCCGCCGGCCGGCCCCGGGGTGGCCCCGCCGTTCGCGGCGCCGCCCACCGAGGGGCGCAACACCCGGCTCTGGCTGGGGCTGGGCGCCGGGGCGCTCGCCGTGCTGCTCTGCTGCGGCGGTGGCGGCGCGGCCGTCGTGGGCCTGGTGGTGACCGGGGTGCAGGCCGTCCGGGAGCAGGGGCACACCGTCTCCACCGACTACTACCAGGCGCTTGTCGAACGGAAGTACGGCGCCGCGTACGACCAGCTCTGCGACGACGCGCAGCGCCGCGAGTCGCGTGGGGAGTTCGAGCGTCGGGTCGCCGCCGAGCCGCAGATCTCGGCGTTCCGGGTGGGCGAGGTGGACGCCACGACCCTGACCGTCCCGGTGGACGTGACCTACACCGGCGGCCGGCAGGACCGGCAGGAGGTCGTCCTCGGGCAGGACCGGGAGACCGGCGGCATGGAGGTGTGCGGGGTCAACTGACCCGCCCCCGGTATTCTGCTGGGCTCGGGGCGGTGCTGGTCGTACCGTTGTCCCGAACTGCTCCTTCCGTCCTTTTGCCGCGTCCCCGCCGACCGCCAGTCGGCGTAGGAGGAAACATGCCAGCCGACCGTATCGACGCCGTCGTCAGTCTCGCCAAGCGCCGAGGCTTCGTCTTCCCCTCCAGCGAGATCTACGGAGGCACCCGGTCGGCGTGGGACTACGGTCCGCTCGGCGTGGAGCTGAAGGAGAACGTCCGCCGGCAGTGGTGGAAGACCATGGTCCAGCAGCGTGACGACGTGGTCGGCCTCGACTCCGCCGTGATCCTGGCCCGCGATGTCTGGGCCGCCTCCGGCCACCTGGACGCCTTCGTCGACCCGCTGACCGAGTGCCAGTCGTGCCACAAGCGGTTCCGGGCCGACCACCTCGAGGAGGCGTACGAGGCCAAGCACGGCAGGCCGCCGGCCTCGCTGACCGAGCTGAACTGCCCGAACTGCGGCAACAAGGGCACCTTCACCGAGCCGAGGATGTTCAACGGCCTGATGAAGACCTTCCTCGGCCCGGTCGAGAGCGAGGAGGGCATGCACTACCTGCGGCCCGAGACCGCCCAGGGCATCTTCGTCAACTACAAGAACGTCGAGACCGTCGCCCGCAAGAAGCCGCCGTTCGGCATCGCCCAGACCGGCAAGTCGTTCCGCAACGAGATCACCCCGGGCAACTTCATCTTCCGCACCCGCGAGTTCGAGCAGATGGAGATGGAGTTCTTCGTCGAGCCGGGCTCCGACGAGCAGTGGCACGAGTACTGGCTTCAGGAGCGCTGGAACTGGTACCTCGACCTGGGCTTGTCGGAGGGCAACCTGCGCTTCTACGAGCACCCGAAGGAGAAGCTCTCCCACTACTCGAAGCGCACGGTCGACATCGAGTACCGCTTCCAGTTCGGCGGCACCGAGTTCGCCGAGCTGGAGGGCATCGCCAACCGCACCGACTTCGACCTCAGCACGCACAGCAAGCACTCCGGCGTCGACCTGTCCTACTTCGATCAGACGAAGCAGGAGCGCTGGGTGCCGTACGTGATCGAGCCGGCCGCCGGCCTCACCCGGGCGGTGCTCGCGTTCCTGCTCGAGGCGTACGACGAGGACGAGGCGCCGAACACCAAGGGCGGCGTGGACAAGCGCACGGTGATGCGCTTCGACCCGCGGCTCGCCCCGGTCAAGGTGGCGGTGCTGCCGCTGTCGCGCAACGAGGCGCTCTCGCCGAAGGCGAAGGGCCTCGCCGCCGACCTGCGCAAGCGCTGGGTCGTGGAGTTCGACGACTCGCAGGCGATCGGCCGCCGCTACCGCCGCCAGGACGAGATCGGCACGCCGTTCTGCGTGACGGTCGACTTCGACACCCTGGACGACAACGCGGTGACCGTGCGGAACCGGGACACCATGGCCCAGGAGCGCATCTCGCTGGACCAGGTCGAGCGCTACCTCATCGAGCGCCTCCCCGGCTGCTGAGCTGCCCGGACGGGGCCCCGGTCGGCGTGGGAACGCGCCGGCCGGGGCCCCGTACACTTGTCCGGTGACCGCACCGACCGTTCCCGCGCTGCGCCCGCTGACCGTCGGGCCGCACCAGGTGTGGCCGCCGGTGGTGCTCGCGCCGATGGCGGGCATCACCAATGTCGGCTTCCGGCAGCTCTGCCGCGAGCAGGGCGGTGGCATCTACGTCTGCGAGATGATCACCACCGTCGCGCTGGTGGAGCGGAACCCGAAGACGCTGCGCATGATCGCGTTCGGCGAGAACGAGCGCCCCCGCAGCCTCCAGCTCTACGGCACCGACCCCGAGATCACCGCCGCCGCCGTGCGGATCGTGGTCGAGAAGGACCTCGCCGACCACATCGACCTCAACTTCGGCTGCCCGGTGCCCAAGGTCACCCGCAAGGGCGGCGGCTCGGCGCTGCCGTGGCGGCGCCGGCTCTTCGCCCGCCTGGTCAGGGCCGCGGTGGACGCCGCGTCGCCCGCCGGGGTGCCGGTCACGGTCAAGATGCGCAAGGGCATCGACGACGACCACCTGACGTACGTCGAGGCGGGCCTCGCCGCGCAGGACGCCGGCGTGGCGGCGGTCGCCCTGCACGGTCGTACGGCGGCGCAGCGCTACTCGGGCACGGCGGACTGGGACGCCATCGCCACCCTCAAGCAGGAGCTCGACGTGCCGGTGCTCGGCAACGGCGACATCTGGGAGGCCGACGACGCGCTGCGCATGGTGGCGCACACCGGTGTCGACGGGGTGGTGATCGGCCGGGGCTGCCTGGGCCGTCCGTGGCTCTTCGCCGACCTGGAGGCAGCCTTCAACGGGCGTCCGGAGCGCCGGCTGCCCACCCTCGGCGAGGTCGCGAAGACCATGCGCCGTCACGCGGAGCTGCTGGTCGACCAGTTCACCGCCGGCTCCCGCACCCCTGCCCGGGGCGAGCGGGACGGCTGCACCGACTTCCGCAAGCACGTCGCCTGGTACCTGAAGGGCTTCCCCGTCGGCAGCGAGCTGCGCCGCGAACTGGCCATGATCGAGAGCCTGGCCCAGCTCGACGACCTGCTGGGCAAGCTCGATCCGACCGAGCCGTTCCCGGTCGCCACGCTCGGCCAGCCGCGCGGCCGCACCAACTCGCCCGGCAAGGTCTTCCTGCCCGACGGCTGGCTCGCCAGCCGGGACGACGACACCGTGCCCGAGGGCGCCGAACTGGCCGACTCGGGCGGCTGAGCCGGCTCCCGCCGCACGCCCCGGCTCAGCGGCATGACTCATGACGAAAGGGCCGGCCCCCGAGGGCCGGCCCTTTGCGTCGTGTTGGTGTCAGGCGGTGTAGCCGCGGGTGGCGATCCAGTCGGCGAGGTTGCCGGTGCTCATCCGGTAGGAGGCCTGGTTGGGGTCGGCGGAGTCGGCGATGGTGACGGTGTTGCCGTTGTCGCGGTAGCCGACGACGCTGATGTAGTGGCCGCCTTCGAAGGAGTGGGTGGTGCCGTCGGTGTCGGTGGCGGTGCCGGCGATGTTGGCGACGACGGCGTGGCCTTCGTCGATGGCGGTGACGATGTCGGTGCGCAGCTTGTCGGTCTTCTTGTCGTCGGCCTTGGCTTCGCGGATCTCGACGGACTGGTAGGCGTCCTTACCGGTTTCCTTGTTGAGGACGGGGGTGATGTCGTTGATGGAGTTGGTGCCGGCTTCGGTGGTGCCCATCAGTTTGGCCATGCCGTCGACGTCGATGTCCTTGCCCTGGACGCTGAGGGCGTTGCGGGCGGCGGCGGGGCCGCAGTAGTAGAAGTTCGGCTGGGCCTCGTAGCGCACGCCGAGTTCCCGCTCGCCGTTGTTGCGGTCCTGGCTGACGGTGGCGGGCTTGTTCTCGGTGGTGGTGGCGTGGGCGGCGGTGACGGGGCCGGCGATGGCGCCGCCGGTGAAGGCGAGGCCGGCAGCGGTCAGGGCGGTCTTACGCAGGATGTCGGTACGCATGGTGAGGTCACCTTTCGATCGGGGGTACGTGACACGCCCGGGGGGTGGGTCGTGTCGCGAAAGGGAAGTCAGAACGGATCGCTCCGGCGGCGGGGCCTGCTCGGGCGTCCGGGGTGTCTCAACGACCCGACCCGGCCACGCATTCCACCAGCCGATCGGGCACCGCGGCGCGGGGGAGCGCCGTGGGTATGCCATGTTCAACGACCCGGGCCCGCCCACGATTCCGCGGCCCGGGTGGCGCCGACCACGGAACGTAAACGGACATAAGCTGACATCCTGGCATTCATCGGACGCCGCAAATCGGACAAAAGACCCTTATCTCGCAGGCTGCCGCCGTCGGTCGTCGGGTGAGCATGGCACCGCGAGCGCCCTGTCGAGCTGATGTCGTAAACGATTCACCAGTCCCGCCTGCCCGAGCCGGGCCCTGAGTCGGGGCGTGCCGAGGCCCGACCCCGGGGGGTGCCGGGGGCCAAGGTCTGGGCGTGTCGGGCCCAGTCGGGCGTGCCGGGGCCCGGAGTCTGGGCGTGCCGGAGTCTGACCCGAGGGTGCCGGGGGCCAAGGTCTGGGCGTGTCGGGGTCGGGAGTCTGGGCGTGTCGGGGCCCGAGTTGGGGGTGCCGGGGCCGGGAGTCTGGGCGTGTCGGGGCCGGGAGTCTGGGCGTGTCGGGGGCCCGAGTCGGGGGTGCCGGGGCCGGAAGTCTGGGCATGTCAGAGGCCCCAGTCGGGCGTGTCGGGGTCCGGCTGGGCGTGCCGGAGTCTGAGCCGGGGGTGTCAGAGTCTGAGCCGGGCGTGCCGGGCCCGCCGGGTGACCCGTTGGGCCCGCTGTTCCGGCAGGCCGGCCACCCGGCCAGCATGTTCCGGCCAGCGTCGGCAACCGCCGCCCCGACGGCGCGGCGTTCGCCGAGCAACGCGCCCACCACGAAGGCCCCGGTCCAGGCCCCGGCCGTCGGGCCCGCCGTTCCGCCCGTCCGTTCGCCGCGCCCCGTTCGCCGTTCCGCCCGTCCGTTCGCCGCGCCCCGTTCGCCGTTCCGCCCGTCCGCCGTCCGATTCGAGACGGGCGGGCATCCCTGAATCGTCTACGACATCAGCTCGACAGCGGTGCGGGGAGGTGTGGGTGTCAGGCGGGCCGGGTGGGTGCGGAGGCGTCCTCATCGGTTCGGCAGGGGTGCGGGGAGGTGTGGGTGTCAGGCGGGCCGGGTGGGTGCGGAGGCGTCCTCATCGGTTCGGCAGGGGTGCGGGGAGGTGTGGGTGTCAGGCGGGCCGGGTGGGTGCGGAGGCGTCCTCGGGGCCGGGCTGGCGCAGGACAGCTGTGGGCGCCGGTGCTTCCGGCTGGGTGGGGACTGCCGGGTGAGGTCGGGTGGGAGCCGGCGGTTCCGGCCGGGTGGGGATCGCCGTCTCCGGCGTGCTGGAAGCCGGTGCCTCCGTCGGCCACGGGATCTCCGGCGAGCGGTGGAAGGCGATGCCGGCGGCCGACCAGCGCGGACCGTGCCCGGCGAGCCGGTCGCGGAACCCGGCCCAGTCGTGCGTCGTCCGCGGCGACCAGCCCAGCTCGGCGATCGCGGGCAGCCGCGGGAAGAGCATGAACTCGACCTCGGCCCGGGACGTGACGGACTCGGTCCACAGCGGCGCCTCCACCCCGAGCACCGCCTCGGCCGGGACGTCTGCCACGTGGGCGCCGGGGTCCCAGTCGTACGACCGCCGGAGGTCGATCAGGCCCGCCCAGTCGTGCCCGATGGGGGTGTCGGCGGCGTACTTCATGTCGAGGTAGGCGTGGTTTCCGGGGGAGAGGATCACCCGCGCGCCCCGGCGGACTGCGTCGGCGGTGACCGGGTCCTCGCCCGCCGTCCCCCACCACTGGAGCACCCGCCCCTCGGCGTGCCGGACGGGCGCGATCTGGTGCCAGCCGACCACCGTCTTGCCGGTGCCGGCGACGATCCGCTGGACCCGCTCGACGAAGGCGGCGTAGGCGTCGGGGAGCACCTTGAACGCCTCATCGCCCCCGATGTGCAGCCAGGGCCCGGGGGTGAGCTCGGCGATCTCGCCGAGCACGTCGGCGACGAACTCGTACGTCCGCTCGCTGGCCGGGTCGACGTAGCTGAAGCCGACCTCGGTGCCGGTGTACGGCGGCGGTGCGACCCGGTCCGGCGCGAGCTCACCGTACGCGGTCAGCGCCGCGTGGGTGTGCCCCGGCAGGTCGATCTCCGGCACCACGGTGATGTGCCGCTGGGCCGCGTAGGCCACGATCCGGCGGTAGTCGTCGCGCGTGTAGTGCCCGCCGGGGCCGTCGCCCACCTCGGTCGCCCCGCCGACGGTGGCCAGCCGGGGCCAGGAGTCGACCGCGATCCGCCAGCCCTGGTCGTCGGTGAGGTGCAGGTGCAGGTGGTTGAGCTTGTAGCGGGCCAGGTGGTCGATCACCCGGAGCACGTCCGACACGCCGAAGAAGTGCCGGGCCACGTCGAGCATCGCGCCCCGGTAGGGGAACCGGGGTCGGTCGATGATCGAGCCGCCGGACAGCGTCCAGCGCTCGACGACCGGCGTCCGGCTCTCGATCGCCGCCGGCAGGAGTTGCCGCAGCGTCTGCACGCCGAGGAAGAGGCCGGCCGGGGTGGCGGCCCGGAGGCGCACCCCGTCGGGCGTCACGTCGAGCCGGTAGCCCTCCGCGCCGAGGTCGCCGGCGTCGACCAGCTCCAGGGCGATGCCGCCGGCGGGCTCCGGCCGGGCGGCGTCGGCGACCGGCAGCGGGTAGCCGGTGGCGGGCCGGAGCAGGGCGGCGAGCTGCTCGCCCACGTTCCGGGCGGCGTCGTCGCCGCTCACCTGGACGACCGACTCGGCGGTGAGGACGAAGTCGGCGGCCGGGTCCGGCGCGACCAGTTCCGGGGCGGGCACCACGTCGCCGAGCCGGACCGGGGTCGGCGGGGCGAGCAGGTCTCCGGCGGTGCGGGCCGCCGCCCGGGCCAGCTCGGCGGCGGCGGGCGCGTGGGTCGCCAGGTCGGCGTGGCCGGGCAGCCGGTCGTCCGGCCTGACGGCGGACGGGCCGAGGGGTTCCGGGACGGCGGTGGGAACGGTTGCCACGGTGACGGCTCCGAGGGGGTGTATTTGCGGCTGTTATGGCAAAGGTGAAGTTCACCGAAACGCGTGCCGTCAAGAGTACGGGGGAGGGCCGGAATTGCGTGATCGTGCTCGTGGAAGCGTTCCCAAAAACCCGTACGAACGCGGATAGTCGTGATGGCTGTGCCTATTGTCACCGAACGCTCCCAGGCCACGCGATGTTCGCTTAGCCTTCGCCCACCAGCCGGCATGGCATCGGGATTACCGGTGGTCCGCCCCGGGGTATGGGAGCAACTGAACCTTCGTTAAGTGTCTTACCGGCGCGCGTGGGAGGCTTCTGGTGGCAGCGCAAGAGACGGCGGCAGACAAGTACGTCTACGACTTCGCCGAGGGCAACAAGGACCTGAAGGACCTGCTCGGCGGCAAGGGGGCCAACCTGGCCGAGATGACAAACCTCGGCCTGCCGGTGCCCCCGGGCTTCACCATCACCACCGAGGCCTGCAAGGCGTACCTGGCCACCGGCGAGGAGCCGGAGGGGCTCGCCGAGCAGATCGCCGCCCACCTCGCCTCGCTGGAGCAGGCGATGGGCAAGCGCCTCGGTGACCCGCAGGACCCGCTGCTCGTCTCCGTCCGCTCCGGGGCCAGGTTCTCCATGCCCGGCATGATGGAGACCGTCCTCAACGTCGGGCTCAACGACCGCAGCGTGGTCGGGCTGAGCGCCCAGGCGGGCGGCAACGACAGGTTCGCCTGGGACTCCTACCGCCGCCTGATCCAGATGTTCGGCAAGACCGTCTGCGAGGTGCCGGGCGAGGAGTTCGAGCACGCGCTCGACGAGGCCAAGCGCGCCAAGGGCACGACGAACGACCTGGACCTGGACGCGGACGACCTGCGCGGGCTGGTCGACGAGTACAAGAAGATCTTCCTCAAGCACACCGGCCGGGACTTCCCACAGGAGCCGCGGGAGCAGCTCGACCTCGCCATCCGCGCGGTCTTCGAGTCGTGGAACGCCGAGCGCGCGGTGCTCTACCGTCGCCAGGAGCGGATCCCGGCCGACCTCGGCACCGCGGTCAACGTGGTGTCGATGGTCTTCGGCAACCTCGGCCCCGACTCCGGCACCGGCGTCGCGTTCACCCGCGACCCCGCCAGCGGCGCGCAGGGCATCTACGGCGACTACCTGGCCAACGCGCAGGGCGAGGACGTCGTCGCCGGCATCCGCAACACCGTGCCGTTGCAGGAGCTGGAGCGGCTGGACAAGAAGTCCTACGACGAACTGCTCGGCATCATGGCCCGGTTGGAGGGCCACTACAAGGACCTCTGCGACATCGAGTTCACCATCGAGCGCGGCAAGCTCTGGATGCTCCAGACGCGGGTCGGCAAGCGCACCGCGGCGGCGGCGTTCGTCATCGCCGGTCAGCTCGTCGACGAAGGGCTGATCGACCTCGACGAGGCGCTGCACCGCGTCAACGGCGCCCAGCTCGCCCAGCTGATGTTCCCGCGCTTCCAGCTCGACCACGAGTTCCAGCCGGTCGCCAAGGGCATCGGCGCGTCCCCGGGGGCGGCGGTGGGCAAGGTGGTCTTCACCTCCGCCCGCGCCGTCGAGCTGGCCGCCGAGGGGGAGTCGGTGATCCTGGTCCGCCGGGAGACCAACCCCGACGACCTGAACGGCATGATCGCGGCCCAGGGCATCCTCACCTCCCGCGGCGGCAAGACCAGCCACGCCGCCGTGGTGGCCCGGGGGATGGGCAAGACCTGCGTCTCCGGCGCCGACGAGCTGGACATCGACATCCCGCAGCGGCGGTTCACCGTCGCCGGGCAGACGGTCACCGAGGGCGACGTCGTCAGCATCGACGGCACCACCGGCAAGGTCTACCTCGGCGAGGTGCCGGTCATGCCCTCCGAGGTGGTGCAGTACTTCGAGGGCGAACTCGACCCCGAGCAGGCCGACGACGTGCTGGTCAGGGCCGTACACCGGATCATGTCGCACGCCGACGCCAAGCGGCGGCTGGCCGTGCGGACGAACGCCGACACCGGCGCGGACGCCGCCCGGGCCCGGCGCTTCGGCGCGGAGGGCATCGGGCTCTGCCGCACCGAGCACATGTTCCTCGGCGACCGGCGCGAGCTGGTCGAGAAGCTGATCCTGGCCCGCGACGACGCGGAGCGGCAGGCCGCGCTGGCGGCGCTGCTGCCGTTGCAGCGGGCCGACTTCATCGAGATCTTCCGGGAGATGGACGGGCAGCCGGTCACCGTCCGGCTGATCGACCCGCCGCTGCACGAGTTCCTGCCCCCGCTGGAGCAGCTCGCGGTCAACGTGGCGGTCGCCCAGGAGCGCGGCGAGGACGTGGCCCAGGAGGAGGCGCTGCTCGCCGCCGTCCGCCGGATGCACGAGCAGAACCCGATGCTGGGGCTGCGCGGCGTACGCCTCGGCCTGGTCATCCCCGGCCTGTTCGCGATGCAGGTCCGCGCGATCGTCGAGGCTGCGGTCGAGTGCGCCCGGGACGGCCGCACGCCGCGTCCGGAGATCATGGTGCCGCTGGTCGGGGCGGTGCAGGAGCTGGAGACGGTACGGGCCGAGGCGGAGCGGATCATCGCCGAGGTGACCCGGGAGCAGCCGGTCGAGGTGCTGATCGGCACGATGATCGAGGTGCCCCGGGCGGCGCTGACCGCCGGCCAGATCGCCGAGGCGGCACAGTTCTTCTCCTTCGGCACCAACGACCTGACCCAGATGGGCTGGGGATTCTCCCGCGACGACGTCGAGGGCGCGTTCTTCTGGCGCTACCTGGAGCTGGGCATCTTCGGCATCTCGCCGTTCGAGTCCATCGACCGGGACGGCGTGGGCCGGCTCGTCCGGATCGCCGCGGAGGAGGGCCGGGCCGCCCGGCCGGAGCTGAAGCTCGGCGTCTGCGGCGAGCACGGCGGCGACCCGGACTCGGTGCACTTCTTCCACGAGGTGGGGCTGGACTACGTCTCCTGCTCGCCCTTCCGGGTGCCCGTCGCCCGGCTGGAGGCCGGCCGCGCCGCGGTGGAGACGGACGGCTCCGACAGCCGCTGAGCCCGGACGAGTACGGCCAGTCGGTGGCGGACCCGGGGCGCGGGTCCGCCACCGAGCCGTCCGGGCCACCCGGGCGTAACCTGATCGACATGAGCAGCGTCTGGGAGAGCCTGACCGTCGACGCCCGGGACCCGGCCCGGCTCGCCCGCTGGTGGGCCGAGGCACTGGGCTACCAGGTGGTGACCGAGGAGCCGGACGGGGCGGTGGAGATCCGCCGGTCCGCCGACCGGCTCCCGGGCCTCACCTTCGTGCCCGTCGGCGACGACAAGGAGACCAAGAACCGGCTGCACATCGACCTGCGCCCCGACGACCAGGAGGCCGAGGTCGAGCGGTTGGTCGACATGGGCGCCCGGCACGTCGACATCGGCCAGGGTGACGTCGAGTGGACCGTGCTCGCCGACCCGGAGGGCAACGAGTTCTGCGTGCTGCGGCAGCGTGGGGACTGAGCGTCCGGGGCCGGACGACCCGGACACCGCCCGCCGGGTCGGCGAACCGCCGAAGGACACCGGCTACGGGCGGTCGGCGTACGAGCGGGACCGGGCCCGGGTGCTGCACTCGGCCGCGTTCCGGCGGCTCGCCGCGAAGACCCAGGTGCACACCGCCGGCACCGACGACTTCCTGCGTACCCGGCTGACCCACTCGCTGGAGGTCGCGCAGATCGCCCGGGAGATGGGCGCCCGGCTGGGCTGCGACCCCGACGTGGTGGACACCGCCGGGCTCGCCCACGACCTGGGGCACCCGCCGTTCGGGCACAACGGCGAGGACGCGCTCGACGAGTTGGCCGCCGGCTGCGGCGGCTTCGAGGGCAACGCGCAGACGCTGCGGGTGCTGACCCGGCTGGAGGCCAAGGTGGTCGCCCCGGACGGCACGTCCGCCGGCCTCAACCTCACCCGCGCCTCGCTCGACGCGGTCAGCAAGTACCCGTGGCCCCGCCGCCCCGGCACCCGCAAGTTCGGGGTGTACGCCGACGACCTGCCCGTCTTCGGCTGGCTGCGGGCCGGGGCCCCGGCCGGCCCGCCCGCGTCCGGCGGCGGTGACGCGCGGCGCTGCCTGGAGGCGCAGGTGATGGACTGGGCCGACGACGTCGCGTACTCGGTGCACGACGTCGAGGACGGCATCCACGGCGGGTACGTCGCGCTGCGGCTGCTCGACGACCCAGACGAGCGGGCGGCGCTCTGCGCCGACGTCGCGGCCACCTACTCCGGCGAGTCCCCGGCCGACCTCGACGAGGTGCTGCGGGAACTGCTCGGCGATCCGGTGCTCGCGCCGCTGGCCGGCTACGACGGCAGCCACCGCGCGCAGGCCGCGCTGAAGGCGACCACGAGCGTGCTGACCGGCCGGTTCGTGTCGACCGTGGTGGCGGCCACGCGGGAGCGGCACGGCCCCGGCCCGCACCGCCGGTACGCGGCCGACCTCGTGGTGCCCCGGCCGACCCGGGCGCGGTGCGCGCTGCTCAAGGGCATCGCCCTGCGGTACGTCATGCGCCGCCCCGGCGCGGAGGACCGCTACCGGCGGCAGCGGGAGGTGCTGGCCGAGCTGGTGCACGCCCTGGCCGACCGGGCGCCGGAGGGGCTGGACCCGGTCTTCGGCCCGCTCTGGCGGGCCGCGCCGGACGACGCCGCCCGGCTGCGGGTGGTGATCGACCAGGTCGCCTCGCTGACCGACCCGGCGGCCGTGGCCTGGCACGAGCGGCTGGTGCGTGCCCCGGGGCGAGGGGGAATGGGCGGCCCGAGCAAGTTAGGTTAGCCTAACCAGCATGACGGAGCGCCCGAAGAAGGTCACGTCCGCCCGCGTACTGCGCACCGAGCGGCCCACCCCCCACCTGATCCGGCTCGTGCTCGGCGGCGAGGAGCTGACCGGCCTGCCCGTGGGCGAGTTCACCGACCACTACATCAAGATCGTATTTCCGGTGTCGGGCGTCGACTACCCGAGCCCCATGGACCTCGCCGCGATCCGGCGTGAACTGCCGCGCGAGCAGTGGCCCCGGCTGCGGGCCTACACGGTGCGCGCCTGGGACCCGCTGGCCGGGGAGTTGACCGTCGACGTCGTGCACCACGGCGACGAGGGGCTCGCCGGGCCGTGGGCCGCCGCGCTGCGCCCCGGCGACCCGGTGCGTTTCGTCGGCCCCGGCGGCGCGTACGCCCCGAGCCCCGACGCCGACTGGCACCTGCTCGTCGGCGACGAGAGCGCGCTGCCGGCGATCGCCGCCGCCCTGGAGCGGCTGCCGGCCGGCGCCCCGGCGCTCGCGTTCGTCGAGGTCGCCGACCCGGCGGAGGAGCAGCCGCTGGCCAGCCCGGGCGCGGTGCGCCTGACCTGGCTGCACCGGGGCGACCGCCCGGTCGGGCAGGCGCTGGTCGCGGCGGTCCGCGACCTGGAGTTCCCGCCCGGCGAGGTGCACGCCTTCGTCCACGGCGAGGCCACCTTCGTCAAGGAGCTGCGCCGGCTGCTCCGGGTGGAGCGCGGCGTCCCGCGCGACCGGCTCTCCATCTCGGGCTACTGGCGCCGGGGCATGGACGACGAGGGCTGGCGCGCCACCAAGCCCGACTGGAACCGCCAGGTCGAGGCCGAGGAGTCCGCCGCCGTCCCGGCCTGACCGGCCGCCCGGTGGGGTTCCTGCGATAACCGCGTGCGTCGCCCCCGCGCCCAGCAGGATGGGCGGGGGGTGACCATGAGCGAGCAGGTACGCGACCACGCGCCGGCCGTCGGCAGGGTCGACCGGGTGGTGCTGGCGCTCAGCGTCGGCGGCGTGCTGGCCGTGGTGGCGTGGGGCGTGCTGGCCCGCGGTTCCCTGGCCGGCTTCGGCGAGTCCGGCCTGGCCTGGGTGATCGACACCTTCGGGTGGTTCTTCGTCGTGGCCGCCGACGCCTTCCTCGTGCTCTCGGTGGTCATCGCCGCGACGAGGTTCGGCCGGATCCGGCTCGGCGCCGACGACGACGAACCGGAGTTCAGCACGCTGGCCTGGGTGGCCATGATGTTCAGCGCCGGGATGGGGATCGGCCTGGTCTTCTTCGCCGTCGCCGAACCCATCCAGCACTACGCGACGCCGCCGCCGGCCACCGGCGTCGCGGCGCAGACCGGCGCGGCCGGTGCGACGGCGATGCAGTACACCCTCTTCCACTGGACCCTGCACCCCTGGGGGATCTACGCGCTCGTCGCGCTCGCGTTGGCGTACTCGACCTTCCGCAAGGGCCGGGAGAACCGCATCTCGGCCGCCTTCCGCCCCCTGCTCGGGCGGCGTGCCGACGGCGCGGCCGGCCGCGCGATCGACCTGCTGGCCGTCTTCGCGACCGTGTTCGGCTCGGCGACCAGTCTCGGCCTCGGCGCGCTCCAGGTCGCCGCCGGCCTCGACCTGGTGGCGGGGGTTCCGGACACCACCACGGTGGAACTGGTGGTGATCGGCGCGCTCACCCTGGCCTTCGTGATCTCCGCCTTCTCCGGGCTGCACCGGGGCATCAAGTGGCTCTCCACCACCAACGTGCTGTTGGCGGTGCTGCTGATGCTCTTCGTCTTCGTGGTCGGGCCGACCGTCTACACCCTGGAGGTGCTGCCGGCCTCGGTCGGCGACTACCTGAGCAACCTGGTCTTCATGTCCACCCGCACCGGCGCGTTCTCCGACCCGTCGTGGCTCGGCTCCTGGACGATCTTCTACTGGGCGTGGTGGATCTCGTGGGCGCCCTTCGTGGGCACCTTCATCGCCCGCATCTCCCGGGGCCGCACCGTCCGGCAGTTCCTCGTCGGGGTGCTGCTGGTGCCGAGCGGGGCCAGCGCGGTCTGGTTCGCGGTGATGGGCGGCAGCGCTCTGCGAGCGCAGGCCACCGGCGCCAGGGATCTCGTCGCCGACGTCGGCGCGGGCACCGAGCAGGCCCTCTTCGGCCTGCTGGACGGGCTGCCGTTGGCGTCCCTGACCAGCGTGCTGGCGATGGTGCTGATCGCGCTGTACTTCGTCACCAGCGCCGATTCGGCCTCGCTGGTGCTCGGCTCGCTGACCTCCCGGGGGGCGCTGCGCCCGCACCGCGCGCTGGTGGTGGTCTGGGGGGTGCTGATCGGCGCGGTCGCCGCCGTGCTGCTGCTCGTCGGCGGGCTGGACGCGTTGCAACAGGCGACGATCCTGGTCGCGCTGCCGTTCGTGGTGGTCATGCTCGGCCTGGCCGTCGCGCTGGTCCGCGAGATGGCCCGCGACCCGGCGGTCAACCCGCCCTCCCGGGTACGCCGCTCCGGCCTGGCCGCCGCGATCCGGGCCGCCCGCTCGTACGACGAGGAGGACCCGCCGCCGGTGCGGCGCTACCTGCGGCGCCGCCCCCGCTGACCCGCGCGCCGAAAGCAGCGAGCGGCAGGCGCTCGACACCCTGCTCGCCGCCATGCCGGGGCGGGGTGACCCGGCCGAGGCCGCCGGCCGGCGGCGGCCGCCCGGGGAGTAGCGCCGGTCGCGGCGACCGACCGGCCGCGCCGGCCGCGCCCGCGAGTGGGCCCGGTGGAGCGCACGACCTCCCCCGGCGTCGCGCCGCCGACCGGGCAGGGCAGGATGTACGACGAGGGGGTGGCGGACATGGCTGGGCGGATCCGGGACGAGGACATCGCGCTGGTCCGGGAGCGCACCTCGATCGCGGACGTCATCTCCGAGACGGTGACCCTGAAGTCGGCCGGCGGCGGCAACCTCAAGGGCCTGTGCCCGTTCCACGACGAGAAGAGCCCGTCGTTCAACGTCTCGCCCGCCCGCAACGTCTGGTACTGCTTCGGCTGCGGCGCCGGCGGCGACGCGATCAAGTTCCTGATGGACGCGGAGCACCTGAGCTTCGTCGAGTCGGTCGAGCGGCTCGCCGCCCGGGCCGGCATCCAGCTGCGCTACGTCGAGGGCGACTCCGCCGCGCCCCGGCCCCGCCCGCAGCAGGGGCAGCGGCAGCGCCTCGTCGCCGCGCACGCCGCCGCCGTCGACTTCTACCGCGCCCAGCTCACCACGGCCGGCGCGCGCCCGGCCCGGGAGTTCCTGGCCCGGCGCGGCTTCGACCGGGCCGCCGCCGAGCGCTACGGCTGCGGGTTCGCCCCGGACGCCTGGGACCTGCTCACCAAACACCTGCGCCAGCAGGGCTTCACCCACGACGAGCTGGTCACCGGAGGGCTGTCCCGGCCGTCGCGCTCCGGCACGCTGATCGACCGGTTCCGCCGCCGGCTGATGTGGCCGATCCGCGACATCACCGGCGACGTCATCGGCTTCGGCGCGCGGAAGCTCTTCGACGACGACGACGGCCCGAAATACCTCAACACCCCCGAGACGCCGATCTACAAGAAGTCGCACGTCCTCTACGGCATCGACCAGGCCAAGCGGGAGATCGCCAAGCAGGGCAAGGTGGTGGTCGTCGAGGGCTACACCGACGTGATGGCCTGCCACCTGGCGGACGTGCCGACGGCGGTGGCGACCTGCGGCACGGCGTTCGGCGCCGACCACATCGCCGTGCTGCGCCGGGTGCTCTTCGACAGCGACGAGCGGGCCGGCGAGATCATCTTCACCTTCGACGGGGACGCCGCCGGGCAGAAGGCCGCGCTGCGGGCGTTCGAGGACGACCAGCGCTTCGTCGGGCGCACCTTCATCGCGGTCAGCCCCGACAACATGGACCCGTGCGACCTGCGCCTGGCCAAGGGCGACATGGCGGTCCGCGACCTGGTCGCCCGCCGCGAGCCGCTCGTCGACTTCGCGCTGCGCCACGTGATCAACCGGTACGACCTCGACACCGTCGACGGCCGGGTGGAGGCGATGCGCCGGGCCGCGCCGCTGGTCGCCAAGATCAAGGACCGGGAGAAGCGCCCGGAGTACGTCCGCAAGCTCGCCGGCGACCTCGGCATGGAGATCGAGCCGGTGCAGCGGGCCGTGCTGGCCGCCGGATCCGCCCCCACCGGCCGGGACGCCCCGCCGCCGTCCCGGCCCGCCCCGGCCGAGCCGGTCGTCGACAACCCGCAGTCGATGGTGGAGCGGGAGGCGCTCAAGCTCGCCCTCCAGGAACCCGTGCTGGCCGGGCCGATGTTCGACGCGGTCGAGGCGTCCGAATACCGCCACCCCGTGCACGTGGCGGTGCGGGCGGCGGTCGCTGCCGTCGGCGGGGCCGCCACGGCGACCGGCGGCGCGGTCTGGATCGAGTCGGTCCGCGACGCCTGCGAGGACCTCGCGGCCCGGGCGCTCGTGGGCGAGCTGGCCGTCGAGCCGCTGCGCATCGACGGGGAGCCCGACCCGCGCTACGTCTCGGTCACCATGGCCCGGTTGCAGTGGGGCTCGGTGACCGGCCGGATCAGGGATCTGAAGTCCCGGATCCAGCGGATCAACCCGGTCAACAACAAGGACGAGTACTTCGCCGCCTTCGGCGAGCTGCTCTCGCTGGAGCAGCACGCCCGGGCGTTGCGCGAGCAGGCCGCGGGAGGACTGTAGATGGGACTGTTCCGCCGCAGGCCGAAGCTGCCGCCGGCCGACCGCCCGCCGCTGGCCACCGACGAGCGGGTGCTCGCCTGGGCCGCGGCCGGCAACGGCGAGGGCGGCGGCGTGGTGGTGGCCAGCAACCTCGGGCTCTGGCTGCCCGGCCGGGCGCACCGGCTGGGCTGGCACGACATCCTCAAGGCGGTGTGGTCCGGCCGGGAGCTGGCCGTCACGCCGGCGGAACGGATCGCCGAACGCGACGGCTATCTGGTGGTGGCGGACGGCCCCGCCGAGACCCACCTGCTGCTCGACCCGGGGGAGCTGCCGCACCAGGTGCGGCAGCGGGTCACCGGCTCGGTGGCGTACACCCGGCACCACCCGGTGCCCGGCGGCGCCGGCCGGATCGCCGCCCGGCGGGTGCCCGGCGTGGACGGTCTGACCTGGACGGTGCGCCTCGACCCCGGCACCCCGGCGGACGACCCGGACGTGCTCGCCGAGACCGACCGCCTCGTGGCCGAGGCCCGCGCCGCCACCGCCCCGGCGGACGCCTGACCGCCACCGCCCCGGCGGACGCCTGACCGGCGCCGGTCAGCCGCTGCGGTAGAACCGGGCCGCGCCGGGGTGCAGCGGGATCGGGTCGGTGCCGGCGGCGCTCTGCCGGGTGAAGTTGCCCCCCTCCGGGTGCACGCTGACCAGGTCGGCCTGATAGGTGAAGAGCAGCCGCGTCAGGTCGTACGCCAACTGGTCCGGCATGTCGGCGCTGACCAGGATGATGTTCGCCACCGTGACCGTCGGCGTGCCGCGCCTGGTCTTGTAGACCTCCTTCGGCAGCTCCGCCGTCGTGTAGACCGCGCCGTACTTCGCGGTGAGCGGCTCGATCAGGTCGGCGATCGGCAGCAGCGCGAACTTCCCCGGCGCGCTGGCCAGCAGGTCGGCGACGCCCGGGGTGGGCAGGCCGCCGGCGAAGAACATCGCGTCGAGGGTGCCCGCGCGCATCCGCTTCACCGTCTCGGGCAGCGACAGGGTGGCGCGGCGGACGTCCCTGTCGGGGTCGAGCCCGGCGGCGGTCAGCAGCCGCCCCGCGACGATGTCCGTGCCCGACTTCGGCGAACCGGTGGAGACCCGCTTGCCACGCAGCTCCGACAGCTTCCCGATCTTGGCGTCGACGCGGACGATCACGTGGGTGTAGTTGCTGTAGACGCGGGCCAGCGCCCGTACCCGCTGGGGCTGCCCCTCGAAGGCCCCGCGTCCCTGGGCGGCGTCCGCCGCGGTGTCCGCGAGACTGAAGGCGATCTCCATGTCGCCGCTGGCCAGCCGGTTGATGTTCTCCACCGACGCGCCGGTCGGTTCGGCCCGGGCCTCGTAGCCGGGCAGGTGCCGGCTGATGATGTCCGCGTAGCCGCCGCCGAGCTGGTAGTAGACGCCGGTGGTGTTGCCGGTGGCGAGGAAGATCCGCCCGCCGTGCCACGGCTGCGGGCCCTCGTCCTCGGCGCCGCAGCCGGCGGCGGCGAGCACGGTCACGCCCACCAGCAGACCCGCCAGCAGCCGGGACAACCGTCCGGTCACGACCGGACCGCCGGTTCCAGCGCCTCCGCCACCCGCTGGACCAGCATGGCGGTCTCGTAGCCGACCTGGCCCAGGTCGCAGCCCGGCGCGGCCAGCACCCCGACGAGCGCACGCTCACCGACCGCCATCACCAGCAGCACGCCGCCGTCCATGTCGACGATCTGCTGGCGTACCCGGCCGGCGGACATCAGCCGGGCGGCGCCGACGGTCAGGCTGGCCAGGCCGCTGATCACGGCGGCGAGCTGGTCGACCTGATCCGTCGCGAGGTGGGGCGACGCCGCCAGGCGCAGCCCGTCGCCGGAGACCGCGAGGGCGTGCGACACGTCCGGCACCTGCTCGGCGAAGTTGGCCAGCAGCCAGTCGAGGCCGGCGCTCGCGGAAGGGTGGTTCATGTGGTTCTCCTGGTGGGTGTCGTCTGCTGGGTACGCGACGCGGCGGCCACGCCCTCGGAGAGCGCGGACAGCCTCGACCGCACCGTCTCAGGATCGAGCAGGTCGTCCTTCGGACGCGGCGCGGGGACGTCGTGCAGGGCGGCGGGCAGCTGGCTGCCCCGGGTGCGCCGGGGCAGCCCGGCTCCGGTGACGCCCGGGGCGGCCGGCGACGGGGGTGGGCCCGCCGGCTGCGGCGGTGGCGTGGGCTGCGCGGGTGTCATCGGGTGCGTCGCTCCCATCGGTGGGCGACCGGCGGTCGGTGCCCCGAGCACGGGCAACGCGACCGTCGGCGCGCGGTGGACGCTGGTCATGTCGGCCGGATAGGCCGGGCGGCCGGCCACCGGCGCCGGCGGGGACGCCGCGGCGGAGCGCGGTTGGAACCAGGCGGTCGTGCCGGCCATCGCGTCGACCGCCGGCCGGCCGGCGGTCGGCACGGACATCGGGATGGTGGCCGGGCCGCCGCCCGGGGCGGCGCCGGCCACCGGCCGGCCGAGGCCGGCGGTGGGGTCCGTGGCGGGACGCGCGGCCACCGCCTCCATCCGGGTCAACACCGACTCCGGGATGTCCACCTGCGCCACGGTGCCCGCGCCGGTGTTGTGCAGTTGTACGCGTACCCCGTGCCGCGCCGCCAGGTGCGACACCACGTGCAGGCCCATGCTGCCGGCCGCCGCGCTGGACAGCGTCGCCGGCATCCGGAGCCGTTCGTTGATCGCCCCCAGGCGGTTGTCGCCGATGCCGATGCCCTGGTCGTGCACCCGCAGCGTCAGACCGTCGATCGTGCGCCGGCCGTCGACGTGCACATGGGTGTGCGGTGGGGAGTAGACGGCGGCGTTCTCCAGCAGCTCGGCGAGCAGGTGCACCAGGTTGCCGACGGCGGCGCCGTCCACCGCCACGGCGGGCACGTCGACGTCGACCCGGGGATAGTCCTCGATCTCGGACGCCGCGGCCCGTACGACGTCGGCCAGCAGGTGTGCGCCCTCCTGCGCGCGTCCGGGCTCGCCGCCGGCGAGGACCAGCAGGTTCTCGCCGTTGCGCCGCATCCGGGCGGCGAGGTGGTCCAGCGCGAAGAGCCGGGACAGCGCGTCCGGGTCGGTCTCCTCCCGTTCGAACTCGTCGAGCAGCCGCAACTGCCGGGTGATCAGGGTACGGATGCGCCGGGCCAGCGCCTCGACCATCCGGGTCACGTCCATGCGCAGCTCGGCCTGCTCACCGGCCAGCCGCAGCGCGGCCTGGTTCACGGTGTCGAAGGCCTCGGCCACCTGGGCGATCTCGTCGCGTCCCTGTCGGATGCCGGCGGTGATCCGGCTCGCCTCACCCTCGCCCGGCGCGCCGCCGCCCGCCGAGATCGCGGTGATCCGCTCGGGCAGCTCGCGGTGGGCCATGGCCAGCGCGGCGGCCCGCAGCCGGCGCAGCCGGCGGCTGGTGCGCACGGCGAGCAGCACGGCGGTGATCAGTGACGCCAGCGCGACGGCGGTGGTCGCGCCACCGGTCACCAGGGCGCGCCGCTCGGCGTCCCGGGCCAGCTCGACCGCCTGCCGGTCGAGGTTCTCGGACAGCTCGCGGCCGAGCAGGTTGTAGCGGCGGATCGCGCCGCTCTGCGCCACGTACCAGGCGTCGCCGTCGGCCCGGAGCCCGGCCGGTTCGGCCTCGGCGTTGAGGGCGCTGTCCCGCATCCGCCGGGCCGTGGAGACGTCGTTGCCCGCCACCAACCGGGTGTACGCGTCCGCCGACCGCCGGCCGGCGATCCGCGAGAACTCGGCCTGGCGCTGCTCCTGGGCGCCGCGCAGCTGGCCGAGGCGGACCAGCTCGCCGTCGACCAGCGCCCCACGGACGAAGACGGTCCGCAGCAGGTCGCGTTCCAGGGCGGCGAGGTGTTCCTGGGCGGCCACCGTCGCCACCTCCCGCGCCCCGTTGGCCAGGCCACGGTCGCGGAGCTGGGCGGGCAGCGCGTCGGCGACGGCGAGCAGCGACTCGACAAGCGCCAGGTAGGTCGCGTCGGCGGTGGTGGCGCCCAGCGCGGTCTGGCGGGCCGGGGCGAGCCGGTCGAGCTGCGCGTCGGCGCCGTCGAGCACCTGGTCGAGGTCCGGGGCGGCGCGGCGGGCGTCCCGGCTGGCGCCCCGGTACCGCTCGACGGAGGTGTCGACCCGCCGTCGTTGCGCGTCGACGAGGGGACGGCCGGTCGAGCCGCCCCGCTGGCGCAGCGCCGCCGTCTCGCCGAGTTCCCGCTCCAGCTCGTGCACGAGGCGCACGGTGGCCGTGGCGGTGCCGGCCAGCACCCGGGCCCGGTCGGCGTCGGCGGAGGCGTCCAGGGCGGTGGCGGTCTGGGTGGCGCCCAGCACCACCAGGCCGATCGTGGCCACCAGGATGGGCGCGAGCAGTTGGGTGCGTACTGACCAGAGCCGGTCGGTGTGGTCGGCGGAGCGGTTGTGCCGGCGCACGCGGGCGGGGTCGGGGAGCGACACTCGGGCCTTCCGGGGGTGGGTCGGGAGGGTGCCGGGTCCGGGGCGTCGCCCGGACCCGGCACCGGCGGGTCAGCTCGCGCCGAGGTCCTGCAGCGCCTTGGCCGCGCCGCGGTGCAGCGGCACGGGCTCGGTCTTGCGGGCGGTCTCCAGGCTGATGCCCTTGGCCGCCGGGTTGGCCTGGGCCAGGGCGTCCTTCTTGTCGAACACCGTCCGGGTGATCGCGCACGCCACGTCGGCGTTGAGGTTCTTGCGGACCAGCAGCACGTTCGGCACCACGATGGTCGGGGTGTCCGCCGTCGTCTTGTAGACGTCGGCGGCGATGGTGCCCGCCTGGTACGCGGGGTTGAGCTCGGCCATCTTCGGTAGCAGCGGGGTGATGTCGATGAACTTCACCTTGTCGCCGGCGGTGGTGAACAGGTCGGTCACGCCGCCCGTGGGCACGCCGCCCGACCAGAAGAGGCCGTCGATGCTGCCGTCCTTGACGCCCTCGACGGTCTTGGTCAGGTCCAGCCGCTGCGCCTGGACGTCCTTGGCCGGGTCGAGGCCGGCGGCCTCCAGCAGCCGGTTGGCGATGACCTCGGTGCCGGACTTCGGGGAGCCCGTGGAGATCTTCTTGCCCTTCATGTCGGCGACCGAGTTGATCCCCGAGTCGGCCCGGACGACGACCTGCGTGTAGTTGTCGTAGATCCGGGCGAGCGCCTCGACCGGCTGGGGCGACGTGAAGGTGCCCTTGCCCTGCACCGCGTTGACCGCCGTGTCGAACAGCGAGAAGGCGACGTCGTACTGGCCGGCGACGAGCTGCTCGATGTTCTGCACCGAGGCGCCGGTCTCGGCGGCGGTGCCGCTCAGCTTGCCGTCGGTCGTGCCGGAGAGCTGGCCGGCGAGGGCGTTGCCGACCACGTAGTAGACGCCGGTGGCGTTGCCGGTGGCGATGCCGACGCGGGTGTTCTCGGTGACCTTGCAGGTGACCTCGCTCGCGGCGTCGTCCTTGGTGGCGCCGTCCTGGCGGCCCCCGCAGCCGGCGACGCCCGCCGCGACGAGCGCCAGCGCACCCATCCCGGCGGCGATCCGCACGTTGGTCCGTATCACTGTTTCTCCTCCCCATGGTGCAGCGTTGGCACTGCTGACGGCTCGCCGGTCCGGCCGGCGGCGCCGCGTCTGACGAGCACACCCGCCACCATGACGGCAGCCAGGACGGCGCCGACCGTGACGGGTACGGGTTCGAGCCAGAGCAGCGTCAGCCCGGCGAGGGCGCCGAGGATCCGCTCCGGCGTGCCGGCCGGGCCGACGCCGGGCAGCCAGCCGCCCGCGGCCACCGCCAGCACGGCGACGCTGAGGGCGGCGACGACCCCGGCCACGGCGATCCGCTGCGCGCCCCCGATGCCGAGCAGCCCGAGACCGGTCGGGGTGACCACGAAGGCGAGCGGGATGAGGTAGGCGGGCAGGGCGTACCGCAGGGTCTGCCACATGGTCGGCACCAGCCGGCCGCCGGTCACGGCGGCGGCGGCCACCGCGGCGAGCGCGGTCGGCGGCGACGCCTCGGACAGGACCGCGAAGTAGAAGACGAACATGGCGGCGGCCGGCGCGGTGACGCCCAGGTCCAGCAGGGCCGGACCGATGATGACCCAGCCGATCACGAACGACGCGGTGACCGGCACGGCCAGCCCGAGCAGCGTGAGGGCGACGGCGGCGAGGACGGCGGTGAGCGCCAGCACCACGGCCGGGTCGGAGCTGACGGCCTGGGCCCCGCTGACCAGCAGCGCCGCCGCCTGTGGGCCGAGGCCGGTCTTGGTGGTGGTGGCCGTGATGATGCCGGCCGCGGCGCAGACCGCGCTCACGGCGAGCACCCCGCGCACGCCGGCGCTCAGCGCGGAGAGCAGGCGGGCGGGGGTGAGCCGGTGCCGACGATCCAGGTAGGACAGCGTGGCGGCCAGGACGGTGGCGAGCACCACGGCGCGGGTCGCGGAGAAGCCCACCGCGAGCAGCACGACGATCGCCAGCAGCGATAGGAAGTGGTAGCCGAACCTGCCCAGCAGCCGCCAGGGCGAGGTGGTGTCGAGCACCACCGGGCGCACCCCCGAGCGTCGGGCGTCGATCTCCACCGCGAGCAGGATGCCGAGGTAGTAGAGCACCGTCGGGACGGTCGCCCAGCCGAGCACCTGCAGGTACGACACGCCGAGGTACTCGGCGATGATGAAGGCCGCCGCGCCGAGGGTGGGCGGGGACAGGATCGCCCCGACGCCGGCCGCGGCGAGCATGCCGCCCGCGCGCTCCGGCGGGTAGCCGGCCCGCCGCAGGACGGGCCAGGTCACCGCGCCGATGCTGACGGTCGTCGCCGCGCCGGAGCCGGAGACGGTGCCGAGCAGGAAGCCCGAGGCGACGGCCGTGCGCCCGGCCG
Organism: Micromonospora citrea; assembly: GCF_900090315.1. Taxonomy (NCBI): domain Bacteria; kingdom Bacillati; phylum Actinomycetota; class Actinomycetes; order Micromonosporales; family Micromonosporaceae; genus Micromonospora; species Micromonospora citrea. The sequence goes on from NZ_FMHZ01000002.1 coordinate 5,057,338, forward strand.
CCGTCCGGGAGCGCCGGAACGCGGCGGCGGAGAGCTCCACGAAGAACCGGCCGGCCCCGGAGAGGTCCAGCACCGCGCCGTAGATGGTGAACAGCACGATGTACGTCGCCGCCACGTCGAGCGGGGTGCCGTAGAAGCCGCTGTCGGAGTTGTAGAAGGCGTCGACGAGCTGCCCGAAGTCGAGGCCGGCGTGGGCCACCGGCCAGGACTGGGGCAGCAGCCCGCCGTAGTAGCCGTAGGCGAGGAAGACCAGGCAGACGGCCGGCAGGATCCATCCGGTGGTGCGCCGGCACGCCTCCAGCAGCAGCAGGAGCAGCACCGTCCCCATGGCCACGTCGACCCCGACCAGCAGGCCCTGTCGGTCGAGGAAGGCGTCGTACCCGCCGCCGCCGGCGCCGAGGCGGATCGGCAGCACCGGGTAGAGGCAGCTGACCAGCGCCGCGGCGGCCAGCACCCAGTCGGCGACGCTCGGGCCGCGCTCGCCGGCGTCGGGCCGGTCCGCTCCGTCCGGTCCCCGCCCTCCGCGCCGCAGGCGCCGGGGCAGTCGCAGATCCGCCGGGTACGCCAGGAAGACGATCGGCAGGACGCCGGCCAGGAAGATCATCAGGTAGAACTTGCTGCCCTGCGGGAGCGGGCGGAACACCTGCCAGAGGGCGAGCAGCGCGATCGCCAGGGTGGCGCCGGTGACCAGGACCGCGACGGGCCCGGAAAGCGGCCGCTCCGGCTTCTCCTCCTCGAACTGGGCGGCCAGGTCCCGTGGATCGGGCGCACCCGGATCGGTCCGCTCGGTGGGCTCCGGGGGCAGGGGCATCGGGGCGTCGTCCACGCTGGATCCGGAGGCCGCCGAAGGCTGCTGGGGGGCGGATTCGCCGGGGGAACGTACTGGTGACACGAGGGGGCACGATACGCGAATTGCACACCCGAGGGGAATATTGCTGATCATAATTGCGGTAAGTAATGGTTGGGGGTGATCAATTACGCAGAGGCACCTTGTTTGGGCCGGCTATTGATCGGAATGTGCACCGCAACTGGCGGCAATACGGATTGCTGGCGACCGTTTGAATCCATCTTGTCCACTATGGCCCCCGGCGTGGCCAGCCGGAGCCACCGGTCGGCCACGCGCCGTCGCCGCGTCCCCTGCTGGTGGCCCCATGACGGAGAGTAGTTTCGTCGCTCTCCGTGCCCGTCGGCTGGTCGATTCCGCCGCTTCGCGGGCGCGTCCCGCCGCGCTCGCGGCCCGCGAATCCGGTGGGAGGTGTCGGTCGGGGCGGCTAGGGTCGGGCGGTGACCACGGCTCGACCACTCATCCAGGCGGAAGGGTTGGTGAAGCGGTTCGGCGACTTCACCGCCGTCGACGGCATCGACGTCGAGGTGCGCGCCGGTGAGGCCTTCGGCTTCCTCGGACCCAACGGCGCCGGCAAGTCCTCCACCATGCGGATGGTCGGGTGTGTCTCCCCGCCCAGCGGTGGCAGGCTGCGCATCCTCGGCATGGATCCGGTCCGCGACGGGCCGGCCATCCGTGCCCGGCTCGGCGTCTGCCCCCAGCTCGACAACCTCGACCCCGAGCTGACCGTCCGGGAGAACCTCACGACCTACGCGCGCTACTTCGGCGTCCCCCGCCGGGTGGCCCGGGCGCGCGCCGCCGAGCTGCTCGACTTCGTCCAGCTCGGCGAGCGGGCCGACAGCAAGGTCGAGCCCCTCTCCGGAGGCATGAAACGCCGGCTGACCATCGCCCGCGCGCTGGTCAACGAGCCGGAGATCGTGCTGCTCGACGAGCCGACGACCGGGCTCGACCCGCAGGCCCGGCACCTGGTGTGGGAGCGGCTGTTCCGGCTCAAGCAGCAGGGCGTCACGCTGGTGCTCACCACGCACTACATGGACGAGGCCGAGCAGCTCTGCGACCGCCTGGTCGTGATGGACGGCGGGCGGATCGTCGCCGAGGGTTCGCCACGCGCGCTGATCGAGCGGCACGCCACCCGCGAGGTGGTGGAACTGCGGTTCGCCGCCGAGTCGCAGGAGGACCTCGCAGGCAAGCTCGACGGCCTGGGGGAGCGGGTCGAGGTGCTGCCGGACCGGATTCTGCTCTACGTCGCCGACGGCGACGCGGCCGTCGCGGAGGTCGGCGCCTCGGGGCTGCACCCCGCCAACGTGCTGATTCGGCGCAGCAGCCTGGAGGACGTCTTCCTCCACCTGACCGGCCGCACCCTGGTCGACTGACCGGCCCGCCGACGTCCGGGCTCGCCGGCCGCCGGAGTCGCGGTCGCGGGCCCGCTGGTGTCGCGGTCGCCGGCCGCTGGTGTCCCGGCCCGCGCCGACCCGGCCCGCTGGGTCGGGGTCGCCGGCGCGCGGTTGCCGCCGGGGCGCCGGCTCGCGGTTGCCCGGCCCGGCAGGGGCCGCCGGACGCGGCGATGATGATCCTTCGTAGCATCGGCGGGCCGCGGCACGCCGCCGCCGGCGAGAGCACGGGGGTGTCATGTCGAGGTTGCAGTTCCAGTCCCGGCACCAGGCCGGGTTGGGCGCTCTTTATCTGGGTGTCTTCGCCACCATCTGGTTCAGCGTGCCGGCCGCGGACCTACCGCTGCGGGCCCTGCTCGTCGTGGGCAGCGGCGTGGCGCTGCTCACGGCGGTGGCCGGCGCGGTCGTGGCGGCGCGGAGCCGGAGGGCCGCCGTCGCCCGGGACCGCACCGCCGACCGCCGGTACCTGCTGATCGTCGCCGCAGAGTTCGCCGCCGCCGGGATCGGGGCCGCCGTGCTCGGCCTCGTGGGCTGGTCGGAGTTCGCTCCGGTGCTGGTGTGCGCCGTGGTGGGGTTGCACTTCTTCCCGCTCACCCCGGTGCTGCGCGACCCGCTGCTGCGTCCCCTCGGCGCCGCCATGTGCGCCGTCGCGCTGGCCGGGCTGATCACCGGGCTCGCCTCGGGGGTGTCGGCGGGCCTGGTCGTCGGCACCGGCGCCGGCGTGCTGCTGCTCGGCTACGCGGTGCTGTCGCTCGTACGCGCCCTCCGCACGCGCTGACCGTCGGCCGGCGGCCACCCGCGCGGGCAGTCGACCGTGGGTCAGGCCCTCGGCACCGCCAGGGCGGCCGGCCGCGAAACGGGACGACAGGGCGGACGGCCCGCCGTAGGGTTGCCGCGGTCTGTCGTACCGTCCGGGTAGGAAGGCCGTGGTGGACGCGGAGCGAGGCGGGGTGGTCGCGTGAGCGCGGCGCAACAGGCACGGGAGCGGGCACGGCCCTCGCTGCCGCGGGTGCCGGCGCTGGCGGTGCTGGCCCACCACCTGGTCGGCTACCGGCGCACCTGGCGGGGCGGGGTCTTCTCGTCCTTCCTGCTGCCGGTGTTGACCGTGCTCGGGTTCGGGCTCGGCGTCGGGGCCTACATCGACGAGGGCGTCGGCGGGGTGCGCTACCTCGACTGGATCGTGCCCGGCCTCATCGCGTCGACCGCGCTGCAGACGGCGATCGGCGAGTCGACGTGGCCGGTGTTCAGCAACTTCCAGTGGATCAAGACCTACTTCGCGCAGAGCGCCGCGCCCCTGCGGGTGGGCGACATCCTCACCGGTCACCTGGCCTTCGTGGTGTTCCGGGTGCTGACCACCATCGCCGCGTTCCTGCTGGTGACGGCGTTGTTCGGGGCGCTGCGCTCACCGTGGGCGGTGGCCGCCCTGCCGGTGGTGGCGCTGCTCGGCCTCGCCGTCGCCGCGCCGACCTTCGCGTACGCGGCGGTGGTGTCCACCGACAGTTGGCTGGCGATGCTGCTCCGCTTCGCGGTGATCCCGATGACGCTCTTCGCCGGGGTGTTCTTCCCCGTGGAGTCGCTGCCCACGGCGCTGCGCTGGCTGGCGTACGCCACGCCGCTGTGGCACGGCGTCGACCTGTGCCGGGCGGCGACGCTGGGCACCGCTCCCCAGTGGTCGGTCGCCGGTCACCTGCTCTACCTCGCGGCATGGGTGGTCGCCGGCTGGCTGCTGGCCCGTCGCGCGTTCCGTCGCCGGCTCGTCGTCTAGGGAGGCGCCCGTGGTCAGTCTCGTCCTGCCCCGGCTGGTCGACGTCTCCGGCGCGTCCCGTCGGGCGGCGTCGGTGGCCGAGCGCAACGTCGCGGCCCTGAAGTCCGTCTACTGGCTGCTGCTGGTGTCCGGGTTCGTCGAGCCGCTGCTCTACCTGCTCTCCATCGGCGTCGGGGTGGGCGCGCTGGTCGGCGACCTGACGCTGCCCGAAGGCCAGGTGGTCACGTACGCGGCGTTCGTCGCCCCGGCCATGCTCGCCTCGTCGGCGATGACGGGCGCGCTGTCGGAAACGACGTTCAACTTCTTCGGCAAGATGAAGTACATGAAGCTGTACGACGGGGTGATCGCCACCCCGGTGCAGCCGTTCGAGATCGCCCTCGGGGAGTTGGGCTGGGCGATGCTGCGGGGCGGCTCCTACTCGGCCGCGTTCCTGGTGGTGATGGTGGGGATGGATCTGACCACCGCGGCGCGGGCGCTGGTCGCCTTTCCCGCGGCGGTGCTGGTCGGCTTCGCCTTCGGCGCGCTCGGCATGACGATCTCGACCTTCATGCGCAGCTGGCAGGACTTCGACCTGATGGGCTCGGCCCAGTTCACGCTCTTCCTCTTCTCCGGCACGTTCGTCCCGGCCGAGGCCTATCCGGCCCTGCTGCGCTGGGTGGTCGAGGTGACCCCGCTCTACCGCGCGGTGCACCTGATCCGCGGCGTCACCGTGGGCACCGCCGGCCCGGAGTGGGTGCTCGACGTGCTCTACCTGCTCGGCGTGCTGGCCGTCGGTCTGCTGGTCGCGTCGCGCCGGATGGGCAGGTTGCTCTACAAGTAGGTGGTTAACCGTCGCCGCTGCCGGGGCATGTCGAGGGGACACGAACCGACCAGCAGGGGAGGGGCGATGGCCTCCGACGAGTCTTCCGCCCGCGGGCGCGACCACGACGTTTCCGGGGCGGTGGGCGCGGGGCGGGCGGGCGGTGACCGCCGGGCGGGCGGCGCCGACCGGAGTCCGGATCCCGGGCACGGCGAACGGCACCGCGCCGGGCGCGGCCCCGTCGGGCCCGACGAGGGCCCCGACAGCCCGACCGAGTTGCCGGGCACCGGGTGGAAGGCGGCGCTGCGTCGCACGCTGCGCGAGTTCCAGGAGGACAGCCTCACCGACTGGGCGGCGGCCCTGACCTACTACGGCGTGCTCTCCATCTTCCCCGGCCTGCTGGTGCTGGTCTCGATCCTCGGCCTGCTCGGCCCGGAGGCGACGCAGGGCGTCAAGGACACCGTCAACCAGGCCGTTCCGCAGGAGAACGTCCGGCAGATCGTCGAGGGCGCGATCAACCAGGCGCAGCAGAGCGGCGGGTTCGCCGGCCTCGCCGCCATCCTCGGTCTGGTGGCCGCGTTCTGGTCGGCGTCGGGCTACATCGCCGCCTTCATGCGCGCCTCGAACACGATCTACGACGTCCCGGAAGGGCGGCCGATCTGGAAGACGCTGCCGATCCGCGTCGGCGTCACCGCGCTGATCGGCGTGATGCTGCTGGCCAGCGCGGTGATCGTGGTCTTCACGGGCGGCTTCGCCGAGCAGGCCGGTGAGGCGATCGGGCTGGGCTCCACCGCGGTGACCGTGTGGAACATCGCCAAGTGGCCGGTGCTGCTGCTCCTGGTGAGCCTGATGTTCGCGATCCTCTACTGGGCCTCGCCGAACGCGCGGCACGGCGGGTTCCGCTGGGTCAGCCCGGGCGGCGTGCTGGCCGTGGTGATCTGGCTGATGATCTCCGGCCTCTTCGCCCTCTACGTCACCAACTTCGGCTCGTACAACAAGACGTACGGGGCGCTCGCGGGTGTGATCATCTTCCTGATCTGGCTGTGGCTGAGCAACATCGCGATCCTCCTCGGCGCGGAGTTCGACGCCGAACTGGAGCGCAGCCGCGCCATCGAGGCAGGGCACTCGCCCGACGAGGAGCCCTACGTCGAGCTCCGCGACGACCGCAAGCTCAAGAAGAAGCGCAACGCGCCGGCCCGCCGCTGATCCCGCACGCCCGACATCGCACCGCTCCCGCGCCCCGCCGCCCACCCGGTCGGCGGGGCGCTTCCCTCTGCGCCCCACCACCCCCTCAACCCCGCCCCGCCCACCCTCGCCCCCGCCCCCGCGTGCCCGCTGCCGCGATCTTGCAGTTTCGGCCCCTCGGATCGCCCGGTTACGCCCCGGTCGCGGCATATGTCGAGGGCGCGAACTGCAAGATCGCGGGGGGAGGGAGGGGGAGGGAGGGGGTCGCGGCGGGCGCGGCGGGGCGGGCGGGAGCGGGTGGCGCAGGGCGGGCTTTTGCTCGATCCGACAAAAGTTGGTGTCGAATCTGCCGAAGGTATGGACAGCCCGCGCAGAAGGCTCCTACTGTGTCGGACACAACACCTCGGCGTCAGTCGATGTGAAGCGAGCCCGTGAAGAGGTGAGTCCGGTGCGGAGCATCGATCCCCTGCACGTACGGCTGTTGCGGCTGCTCCGCGACGAGGGGGCCGTGTCCCGGGCCGAGCTGGGCGCCCGGCTCCAGATGCCCCGCCCCCGGCTGCTGGCCGAGCTGGAACGCCTGGTCGGCCTCGGCTACGTGGCCGAGGCGGGTCTGGCCGCCTCCCGGGGCGGTCGCCGATCCACCCTGGTCGAACTGAGCCCGCGCCTGCGCTTCGCCGCCGTCGACCTCGGCGCCAGCTCGATCGACGTCGAGGTCGTCAACGGGCGCCTGGAACCGGTGGCCGCCTACGCCGAGCCGGCCGACATCCGCACCGGCCCGAAGGCGATCCTCCAGCGGGTCAACGAGCTGCTGCACAAGGCCCGGGCCGATGGCGCCTACGAGCGGCTCGACGCCGTCGGCATCGGGGTGCCCGGCCCGGTCAGCTTCCGCGACGGCGTCCCGGTCTCCCCGCCGATCATGCCGGGCTGGGACCGGTTCCCGGTGCGCGAGCTGCTCACCCGCGAGCACGGCTGCCCGGCGGTGGTCGACAACGACGTCAACATCATGGCCATCGGGGAGCGACACGGCGGGGTCGCCCACTCCGTGGACGACTTCCTCTTCGTGAAGATCGGCACCGGAATAGGGTGCGGGATCTACCTCAGCGGCGAGGTCTACCGGGGCACCGACGGCTGCGCCGGGGACATCGGCCACATCCAGGTCGACGCGCAGGGCCCCATGTGCTCCTGCGGCAACGTCGGCTGCCTGGAGGCGCTGTTCAGCGGCGCCGCGCTGGCCAAGGACGCGACCACCGCCGCGCGCAGCGGGGTGTCGCCCGCGCTGGCCGAGCGCCTCGCCGCACGCGGCGCGGTGACGGCGCTGGACGTCGCCGGGGGCGCCGTCGAGGGGGACGTGACGTGCATCCAACTGATCCGCGACGGGGGGCGGCGGGTGGGTGGGGTCCTGGCCGGGCTGGTCAGCTTCACCAATCCGTCGATGATCGTGATCGGCGGCGGGCTCGCCCAGCTCGGGCACATCCTGCTCGCCGAGATCCGCAGCGTCGTCTACCGCCGGTCGCTGCCGCTGGCGACCGGCAACCTTCCCGTCGTCCTCTCCGAACTCGGCCCGCGCGCCGGCGTGGCCGGCGCGGCCGTGCTCGCCAGTGACGTCGCCTTCGCGGAGGCATCGTGAGCGCGAGGAGTGAGCCGGGTCTGCGAGCCCCGCAGTCGCGATCGGAAGGTGGGCCTGTGAGCGCGAGGAGTGAGCCGGGTCTGCGAGCCCCGCAGTCGCGATCGGAAGGTGGGCCTGTGAGCGCGAGGAGTGAGCCGGGTCTGCGAGCCGCGCAGTCGCGATCGGAGAAGGCATCGTGACCGAGCGCGAGGAGGAGACCGTGGTCCCATCCGAGGAGACGCCCGCCGGGTCGGCGGAGGCCGTCCCCGTCGGCGCCCCGCTGGTCGAGACGCCCGCCGACGCCGTCGCGGGCGAGGTGGTGCTGCGCCTCACCGACGTGGTCAAGACCTTTCCGGGCGTACGGGCCCTGGACGGGGTGCGCCTGGAGGTGCGCGCCGGCGAGGTGCACTGCCTGCTCGGGCAGAACGGCGCCGGCAAGTCCACCCTGATCAAGGTGCTCGCCGGGGTGCACCGGCCCGACTCGGGGCTCGTCGAGTGGCGGGGCGAGCCGACCACGTTCGCCGATCCGCAGGCCGCCATGCGCGCCGGCATCGCCACCATCTACCAGGAACTCGACCTGGTCGAGGACCTCTCGGTCGCGGAGAACGCCTTTCTCGGCCACGAGCCGCGTCGGCTCGGCTTCGTCCGGCGGGGCGCCATGGTCCGGCGTACCCGGCAGATACTCGGCCGGCTCGGCCACGCCGAGATCCCGCCCGGACGGATGGTGCGCGCGCTGCCCGCCGCCGGCAAGCAGATCGTCAGCATGGCCCGCGCCCTCTCCCACGAGGCCCGGCTGATCATCATGGACGAGCCGAGCGCCGTGCTGGCCCACGACGAGGTGGGCAACCTGTTCCGGATCATCCGGGAGCTGACCGCGCAGGGCATCGCCGTCATCTACATCTCGCACCGGCTGGAGGAGATCCGCGAGATCGGCGACCGGGTCACCGTACTCAAGGACGGCCGGACCACCGCGGCGAACCTGTCGGCGCGCGACACCCCGACCCGCGACCTGGTCAGCCGGATGACCGGCCGCACCATCGAGTACGTCTTCCCGGACCGCCCGGCCGGCGCGGCCGGCGGCGCGCAGCTGCTCACGGTCGAGGGGCTGACCCGGGCCGGTGAGTTCGCCGACGTCTCGCTCGACGTCCGGGCCGGCGAGATCGTCGGCATCGCCGGGCTGGTCGGCTCGGGCCGTTCCGAGCTGCTGGAGACCATCTACGGCGCGCGCCGCGCCGACGCCGGCTCGGTGCGGATGGCCGGCCGGGCGCTGCGCCCCGGCAGCGTCGGCGCGGCGGTACGGGCCGGCATGGGAATGGCCCCCGAGGAGCGCAAGAGCCAGGCGCTGCTGCTGGGCGAGCCGATCTACCGCAACGTGACCCTGGCGACCTTCGCCCGCTACGCCCGCGCCGGGTTCACCGACGCCGGGCGGGAACGGGCCGAGGCGGACCGGATCGCCGAGAGCCTGGAGCTGCGCCCCCGCGACGTACGCCGGCCGGTGCGCACCCTCTCGGGCGGCAACCAGCAGAAGGTGGTGGTCGGCCGCTGGCTGCTCGGCGACACCCGGCTGCTGCTGCTCGACGAGCCGACCCGGGGCGTCGACGTCGGCGCGCGGGCGGAGCTCTACCAGGTGATCCGGGGGCTGGCCGCGCGCGGCGTCGGGGTGCTGCTGGTCTCCAGCGAGGTCCCCGAGGTGCTCGGCCTGGCCGACCGGGTGCTGGTGATGCGGGAGGGGCGGGTCGTCCACGAGGCCCCGGCCCGCGAACTCGACGAGAACACCGTGCTCGACCTCGTCATGGCGGGGTCCCTGATGGAAGGCGCACCGGCATGACCGAGGGTCCTGTTCCCACCGTGGCGCCGCAGGCTGCGGCGCAACTGCCGGCGCAGTCGCCGCCGGTGGATCCGGCGCAGACCGGGGCGGGCGTCGACAAGAGGCCGGCACCGGGCCGGATCTCCTGGTGGCGGGGCGACGGCGGCGAGGGCGCCCGCCGCAACCTCGGCCTGATCGGGGTGCTGGTCGTGCTCGTCGTGATCGGCGCCCTCACCCGCTCCGACCTGTACTCGAACCCGGACTGGGTGTGGGACAACGTCCTGAGCATCCTCAAGCTGGCGGCCGTGGTCGGCGTGGTCACCGTCGGCATGACCTTCGTGATCATCGGCGGCGGCATCGACCTCTCCGTCGGCGCGATCGTCGCGCTGGCCGGCGTCTGGTGCACCACGGTGGCCACCCAGAGCTACGGCGCCGGCGGCATGATCTTCAGCGCGCTCACCGTCGGGCTGGCGGTCGGCCTGGTCAACGGGCTGCTCATCTCGTACGGCCGGCTGGTGCCGTTCATCGCGACCCTCGCGATGCTGGTGGCGGCCCGGGGCCTGGCGGCCGAGATCTCCGACAAGCAGACCCAGGTGTCGGAGAACGGCTTCATCAACGGGCTCGCCAGCAACAGCCTGCTGGGCATCCCGCTGCTGGTCTACATCCTCGCCGCCGTGGTGGCCGCCGGCTGGGTGCTGCTCAACCGCACCACCTTCGGCCGGCGTACGGTCGCCGTCGGCGGCAACCCGGAGGCCGCCCGGCTCGCCGGCATCAACGTCCGGCGGCACACCGTGCTGCTCTACGCGCTCTCCGGGCTCTGCTGCGGGATCGCCGCCATCATGCTCACCGCCCAGGCCAACTCGGCGCAGGCGGCGATGGCGAACCTCTACGAGCTGGACGCGATCGCCGCCGCGATCATCGGCGGCACGCTGCTCAGCGGCGGGCGGGGCACCATCATCGGTTCCCTGCTCGGGGTGGTCATCTTCGCCACCATCACCAACCTCTTCGCCATCAACGGCCTCTCCACGGAGGCCCAGAACATGGTCAAGGGCGGCATCATCGTCGCCGCCGTACTGGTCCAGCAGGTCCAGTTCCGCAGCCTCACCCAGTTCCTGAACCGCAACCGGCTCACCACCACCTGACCCGCACCACAGCACACCCGGCCGGGTCGCACCGACCCGCATCCGCACTCCCGCGACATCCGGGCCACCCGAGCGACGGTGGCCGGGCACCGCACGCGCTCTTCCGTTCCGCACCGCGAGATTTCCTCCACCACCGTCAACCCAGGAGGTCGTCATGACCCAGCACAGTCGCGACATGTCGCGTCGCCGGCTGCTCTTCGGCGGGGCCGCCGTCGGCGCCGGCGTGCTGCTCGCCGGCTGCACCAGCAACGAGGCCAAGCCGACCGAGGCGCAGACCAAGGCGGCGGCCGCGCCGGGCGGCAACAACGAACCCGGCAAGCGGGTCGTCATCGGCTTCTCCGCGCCGGCCGCCGACCACGGCTGGATCGCCGCCATCACCAACAACGCCAAGGCGCAGGCCGGGACGTACTCCGACGTGGAGTTCAAGTCGGTCGAGGCCGGCGCGGACGCGGCGGCCCAGCGGGCGGCGCTGTCCACGCTGATCTCGCAGAAGCCCGACGTGATCGTGCTGCTGCCGCACGACGGCAAGGAGCTCAACGCGTTCGGGCTGGAGGCGATGAAGGCCGGCGTGCCGGTGGTCAACCTGGACCGGGCGTTCCCCGACGCGCGGGCCTACCGGCTCCAGATCAAGGGCGACAACTACGGCATGGGCGTGGCCGCCGCCACCTACATGATCGAGCAGTTCAAGGCCAAGGGCGTCAGCAACCCCGTGATCGCCGAGATCGCCGGCATGGACGAGCTGGAGCTGACCCAGGAGCGGTCGAAGGGCTTCCTCGACACCCTGACGGCGAGCGGCTTCAAGGTCGCCAACCGCCGGGCCGCCCGGTTCACGGCCGACTCGGGGCAGCAGGAGGCGGCGCAGCTGCTCCAGGCCCTGCCGAAGATCGACGCGCTCTGGAACCACGACGACGACCAGGGCATCGGCGTGCTGGCCGCGGTCAACCAGAGCGGCCGCAAGGAGTTCTTCATGGTCGGCGGCGCCGGCTCGAAGAAGGCGATGGAGGACATCCAGGCGGACAACACGGTGCTGAAGGCGACGGTGACCTACAGCCCCTCGATGGCCTCCTCGGCCATCTCCCTGGCCCGGCTGATCGGCCAGGGCAGGGGCATGTCCGACCTGGTGGAACTCCAGGTGCCCAAGGAGATCATCCTCGCCTCGGAGACGATCACCAAGGAGAACGCGGGCAGCTACCTCAAGCTCGGGTTCTGACACACGGGGGGAGACCCACCTTGTCCACGACAGACAGACAACTGCGGGTCGGCATGGTCGGCTACGCGTTCATGGGCGCCGCGCACTCGCAGGCGTGGCGCACCGTGAACCGGGTGTTCGACCTGCCGGCGCGGGCCCGGATGTCGCTGATCTGCGGCCGGGACGCCGGGAAGGTGGCCGACGCCGCCGACCGGCTCGGCTGGGACGCGTACACGACGGACTGGCGCGACCTGATCGCCCGGGACGACATCGACGTGGTCGACGTCTGCACGCCCGGGGACAGCCACGCCGAGATCGCCCTCGCCGCGCTGGCCGCCGGCAAGCACGTGCTGTGCGAGAAGCCGTTGGCCAACACGGTCTCCGAGGCCCGGGCGATGGCCGCCGCGGCGGTCACCGCGCAGGCCGCCGGGGTGCGGTCGATGTGCGGGTTCAACTACCGGCGGGTGCCGGCGGTCGCGATGATGCGCCAGTTCGTCGCCGACGGGCGGCTCGGGGTGATCCGGCACGTCCGGGCGACGTACCTGCAGGACTGGATCGTGGACCCGCAGTTCCCCCTGGTGTGGCGGTTGCAGCGGGACAAGGCCGGCTCCGGCGCGCTCGGCGACATCGGCGCGCACATCATCGACCTGACCCAGTACGTCACCGGCCGGCGGATCACCGGGGTCAGCGCGGTCACCGAGACGTTCGTCAAGGAGCGGCCGCTGCCGGCCGGGTCGAGCGGGCTGGCGGCGACGGTGGACGGGGCGGCGGTCGACGGCAACGGCGCCGACGGTCACCGCCCGGCCACCGGGGCGGTCACCGTCGACGACGCGGCGGTCTTCGTGGCCCGCCTCGACGGCGGCGTGCTGGCGACGTACGAGGCGAGCCGCTTCGCCACCGGACGCAAGAACGCCCTCCGGGTGGAGATCAACGGCTCGTTGGGCACGGTGGCCTTCGACCTGGAACGCCTCAACGAGCTGGAGTTCTACGACGCGACGCGACCCGCCGGCGAGCAGGGTTTCAGCCGCATCCTGGTGACCGAGGGGGAGCACCCGTACATGTCCGCGTGGTGGCCGCCCGGCCATCTCATCGGCTACGAGCACTCCTTCACCCACCAGGCGCGCGACTTCGTCGAGGCGGTCGCCACCGGCGTCGACCCGGCGCCCTCCTTCGTCGACGGGTTGCAGGTCCAGCTGGTGCTGGACGCGGTGACCCGGTCGGCGGAGCTGGGCTCCTCGTGGACCGAGGTGGAGCCGGCCCTGGCCACGGTCGCCGCCTGAGCCGACTCCGGCGCCGACCGGCGAGGGACCGGCCGCGGTTGCGCCCCGCGGCCGGGACGAGGTCGGAGCCGGAGGACGTGCGGCCGGGCCGGCGTGGCCCGGTGACGCACGAGCAGAACGGTCGTCCGGTGCGGCCGGACCGGGATTCCCCGGTCGCACCGGAGGACCGTCACCACCCGGCGACCGTTGCCGGGCCGTGTCACCCCACGACGTCCGGTCGGCGCGCGCCGTCGTCCCGACCGGCGGACGCGGGGGAGGCAGGGACGAGACGCCGACCGGCCCTGCCTGCCAGCCCCGTCCGTCCGTGCCCGCGCCGGGATCCGGGCCGGGGTCGTCGCCGCCGACGTCGACACCGGACCGGTGGGCTCCTCCCGGGGCGGCCGGCGGACGGGGCCCATCCGCATAGATGCATATCTTTCTGAACAAACTTCTGATATCTATATAACTCTATGCACGGCTGGTTCCTCCTGATCGGGAAGGAGCACCATGCGCACGGGTGTCTGGCTGGTGGGAGCACGCGGCTCGGTCGCGACCACCAGCATCGTGGGGGCGCTCGCCCTGCGGTCCGGGCTCACCGGCCCGACCGGCTGCGTCACCGAGCTGCCCGACCTGCGCGGGCCCGCCCTGCCGGCCTTCACCGACCTGGTCCTCGGCGGGCACGACGTGGTCACCACCCCGCTGGCGAAGCGGGCCGAGGCCCTGGCCGCCGCCGGCGTGCTGCCCGGCCGGCTGGTCGCCGCCCTCCCCGACGAGCTGGCCGCCGTCGAACGCGAGCTGCGTCCGGCCCCCGCCGGCGGCACCCAGGCGGACCGGGCCGCCGTGACCGTACGCGACCTCACCGACTTCCGCCGCCGGCACGGGCTCGACCGGGTCGTGGTGGTCAACGTCTCGGCCACCGAACCCGCCGCCCGTCCGCACCCGGGCCACGCCGACCCGGACGCGCTGGCCGCCGCGCTCGCCGGTGGCGACGAGGTGCTGCCGCCCAGCTCCCTCTACGCGTACGCGGCGGTGCGCGCCGGCTGCCCGTACGTCGACTTCACCCCGTCCACCGGGCTGCGACTGCCGGCCCTGGTGGCGCTGGCCGCCGAGCGCGGGATCCCGTACGCAGGGCACGACGGCAAGACGGGGGAGACGCTGGTCAAGTCCGTGCTCGCGCCGATGTTCGCGATGCGGCACCTGGCGGTGCGCTCCTGGTCCGGCGTCAACCTGCTCGGCGGCGGCGACGGCGCCACCCTCGCCGACCCGGCGGCCAACGCGGCCAAGGTGGAGAGCAAGCAGCGGGTGCTCGGCGAGACCCTCGGCCACCTGCCGCAGGGCGGCACCCGGATCGAGTACGTCGAGGCGCTGGGCGACTTCAAGACCGCCTGGGACCTGGTCACGTTCGCCGGGTTCCTCGGCACCGGGATGCGGATGGAGTTCACCTGGCACGGCTGCGACTCCGCGCTGGCCGCGCCCCTCGTGCTCGACCTGGCCCGGCTCACCGCCGCCGCGCACGCCGCCGGCCACGCCGGCCCCCTGACCGACCTCGCCTTCTTCTTCAAGGACCCGCTCGGCTCGCCCACCCACTCGCTGGCCGACCAGTGGACCCGACTGTGCGGCTTCGCCCACCGGCTGCACGCGGGAGGCACCGATGCCGCGCCTCGCTGACCTCGCCGAACTCGTCCGGGCGCCGGCCGCGCTCTCGGTGCCCGGGGACGTCGTCGCCGGGGCGGCGGCCGCCGGCACCCTCGGGCGGCGTACGCCCGCGCTGGCCGCCGCGTCCGTCCTGCTCTACTGGGCGGGGATGGCGGCCAACGACTGGGCCGACCGCCGACTCGACGCCGTCGAACGCCCCGAGCGGCCCATCCCCAGCGGCCGGGTGGCCCCCGGGGCCGCGCTCGGCCTCGCCGCCGGGCTCACCGCCGCCGGGGTCGCGCTGGCCACCGCCGCCGGGGGCCGGCGTGCCGCGACGGTCGCGGTCCCGCTCGCCGCCGCCGTCTGGGGGTACGACCTGGCGGCGAAGTCGACCCCCGCCGGCCCGGCCGTGATGGCCGCCTGCCGAGGGCTGGACGTGCTGCTCGGCGCGACTGGCGGCCGGATGCTGCGGGCGGTGCCGGCGGCGGTCACCGTCGCCGCGCACACGTGGACGGTCACCGCCCTGTCCCGCCGGGAGGTCAGCGGCGCCGACGCCGCGCTGCCGCTGCGTACCCTCGCCGGCACCGCCCTGGTCGCCGCGGGCGCCGCCGCGCCGCGCGTCGCCCCGCCGGTGCGGGACCGCCGTCCCGGCGCAGGCGCCGAACCGCCCGGCCGCGCCCCCCGGCGGGGCCCGGCCGCCGCGCTGCCCGCCCTGCTGGCCGGCTGGTACGCGGCCCGCTACGGCGCGGCCCAGGCCCGGGCCGCGGCCGACCCCCGCGCGGGCCGGGTGCGGGCGGCGGTGGGGGCCGGCATCACCGGGCTGCCCGCGTTGCAGGGCGCCCTCACCGCACGCGCCGGGGCCGGGCTGCTGGGGCTGGCGGTGGCGGCGGCCGCGCCGCTCGGCGGCCGGCTCGCCCGAAGGATCTCCCCGACATGACCGCCCCGACCCGTCCCGCGCCGGGCCCCCGGGGGCCGGCGGCGGCCGACGGCGGGCTCCGGTTCGGCTACGGGACCAACGGGTTCGCCAACCACCGGCTGACCGACGCGCTCGCCGTCCTCGCCGACCTGGGCTACGAGGGCGTCGCGCTCACCCTGGACCACGACCACCTCGATCCGTTCGCGGCCGCGCTGGCCCGCCGGGTGGCCGCCGTCGCCCGCCGGCTCGCGGCGCTCGACCTCGCCGTGGTCGTCGAGACCGGCGCCCGCTACCTGCTCGACCCGTGGCACAAGCACGCCCCGACGCTGCTGCACGACGACCCGGCGCGGCGGGTCGAGTTCCTGCGCCGGGCCGTGCGGATCGGCGCCGACCTGGGCGCGGAGGCCGTCTCCCTCTGGTCCGGCGTACGCCCCGACGCCGTCGCACCGGAGACCGCCTGGGACCGGCTGGTCGCCGGCTGCGCGACCGTGCTCGACGCCGCCGAGGCGGCCGGCACGACCCTCGGCTTCGAGCCGGAGCCGGGCATGCTGGTCGAGGACATCGCCGGCTGGCGCCGGCTGCGCGCCGCGCTCGGCGATCCGGCCCGCTTCGGCATCACCCTCGACATCGGGCACTGCCGCTGCCTGGAGCCGCGGCCGGTCCCCGAGTGCGTCCGCGAGGTGGGCGCGTACCTGGTCAACGTGCAGATCGACGACATGCGCCGGGGCGTGCACGAGCACCTGGAGTTCGGCGCGGGGGAGATCGACTTCCCGCCCGTGCTGCGGGCCCTGGGCGAAGCCGGCTACCGGGGCCTGGTCGCCGTGGAGCTGCCCCGGCACTCGCACGCCGCCCCCGCCGTCGCGGCCCGCTCGCTCGACTTCCTGCGCGCCGCCGCGACGGAGGCGGCACACCCCGAAACGGGTGACGCCGCGACGGAGGCGGCACGCCGGCAACGGTGACGGGGCCACGTCGGCAGCACGAGGGAGGAGACGGGATGACACCGGATCAACTGCGGGCCGCGCTGCGGGGCGTACCCGAGCCCGACTGGCTCGACGAGGCGCTGCGGCGGGTGGCGGCCGATCCGGCGACGATCGACCGGTTCTTCCCGGCCGCCGGGCGGCGCTGCGGCCGGGCGCCGCTGCCCGGGGCGCCCGGCTGGAGCGCCGACGAGGCGGCCCGGGCGCTGCTGCTGACCGCGCTGCCGACCGACCACGCGACCCACGCCGAGACCCGCTACCGGCAGGGCGACGCCGCCGAGAAGCGGGCCGTGCTCAAGGCCCTGCCGCTGCTGCCGGTCGGCGCGGCCGGGACGCCGCTGCTGCACGACGCGATCCGCACCAACGACACCCGGCTGCTGGCCGCCGCCCTCGGCCCGTACGCCCGGCACCTCGACCCGCCCGCCTGGCGGCAGGCGGTGCTCAAGTGCGTCTTCACCGGCGTGCCGCTGGCCGTGGTGCACGACCTCGACGCCCGCGCCGACGGCGAACTCGCCGCGATGCTCGCGTCCCTGGCCGCCGAGCGGCAGGCCGCCGGGCGCGCCGTGCCGGCGGACGCGACCGACCTGCTCACCCGGCTGCGCGACATCCAGGAGGCCTGATGCGCATCTTCGACCCGCACATCCACATGACCTCGCGGACCACCGACGACTACGAGCGGATGGCCGCCGCCGGCGTCCGGGCGGTGGTGGAGCCGGCGTTCTGGCTCGGCCAGCCCCGCACCAGCCCCGCCTCCTTCGCCGACTACTTCGACTCGCTCGTCGGCTGGGAGCCGTTCCGGGCCGGACAGTTCGGGATCCGCCACCACGCCACCGTGGCGCTGAACCCGAAGGAGGCCAACGACCCGCGCTGCCGCCCGGTGCTCGACCTGCTGCCGCGCTACCTCGACAAGGACGCCGTGGTGGCGGTCGGCGAGATCGGCTACGACTCGATGACGCCGGAGGAGGACGAGGCGTTCGCCGCCCAGCTCGCCCTGGCCGTGGCCCACGACCTGCCGGCCCTGGTGCACACCCCGCACCGGGACAAGGCGCGCGGCGTCGAGCGCAGCCTCGCGGTGGTGGCCGAGTCGGGGATCGAGCCGGGCCGGGTGGTGCTCGACCACCTCAACGAGGTGACGGTGGGGCTGGTCCGCGACACCGGCTGCTGGCTGGGCTTCTCCATCTATCCCGACACCAAGATGTCCCCGCCGCGCATGGTGGAGCTGCTGCGGACGTACGGGACGGAACGGGTGCTGGTCAACTCGGCGGCCGACTGGGGGCGCTCGGACCCGCTGCTCACCCGGGCCACCGGGGAGGCGATGCTGCTGGCCGGCTTCACCGACGACGACGTGGACCGGGTGCTGTGGCGCAACCCGGTCGAGTTCTACGGCCAGTCCGGGCGGCTCGACCTGACGGGCCTGGACGCCGCCGTCGACGCCGGGACGGGCACCTGGGCCGGCAACTCGATCCTGCGTGGCGGCAGCTGATGCGGCTGCGGCACGCCGGCGGCGACACCGTCCACCTCGGCTACTGCACCAACGTGCACCCCGCCGAGGACCTCGCCGGCATCCTGCGCCAACTGGACACCCACGCCGTGCCCGTACGCGAGGCGCTCGGCGCCGACCTGCTCGGCCTCGGGCTGTGGCTGGCCGCCCCGGTCGCCGCCGAGCTGGCCGCCGACCCGGCCGCCCGCCGCCGGCTACGGGCCGCGCTGGCCGCCCGAGGGCTGGAGGTGGTCACCCTCAACGGCTTCCCGTACGCGGCCTTCCAGGCGCCCGTGGTCAAGGGCGACGTCTACCACCCGGACTGGACCACGCCAGAGCGGCTCGCGTACACCCTGGACCTGGCCCGGGTGCTCGCCGACCTGCTGCCCGACGACGCGGCCCGGGGCTCGGTCTCCACCCTGCCGCTGGCCTGGCGGCGGCCCTGGGACGCCGCCCACGCGGACGCCGCCCGGCACCGGCTGGACCAGCTCGCGGCCGGTCTCGCGGCCGTCGAGCGGGCGACCGGCCGCAGCGTGCGGGTCGGGTTCGAGCCGGAGCCGGGCTGCGTGGTGGAGAGCACCGGGCAGGCCGTCGCGGCGCTGTCCGGCGTGGACACCGAGCGGCTCGGCGTCTGCCTGGACCTCGCCCACCTCGCCTGCGCGTGGGAGGAGCCCGCCGACGCGCTGGGCCGGCTGCGCACGGCCGGACTGCCGGTGGTGAAGGTGCAGGTGTCGGCCGCCATCGAGGCGCCCGCCGGGGCGACGCCGGCGCTGCGCCGCTGGGTGGAGCCGCGCTTCCTGCACCAGACCCGCGCGGCCGGCTGCGCGGGGGCCGCCGACCCCGCCGACCCCGCCCACGCCGCCGACGACCTGGACGCCGCCCTGGAGGCGCGGCTGCCCGGCCCGTGGCGGGTGCACTACCACGTGCCGCTGCACGCCCCGCCCGAGCCGCCGCTGGGCTCGACCCTGCCGGTGCTGCGCGCCGCGCTGGCCGCGCTCTACGCCGGGCCGGAGGCGGGCTGCGACCACCTCGACGTCGAGACGTACACCTGGGGGGTGCTGCCGGCCGCGCGGCGCCCGCGCACCGACGCGGAGCTGGCCGCCGGCATCGCCGCCGAGCTGGCCTTCGCCCGCGCGGAGCTGGTCGCCCTCGGCCTCGCGCCGGCGGGCCGCGCGGTCCCGGCGACGGCGGAGGTACGGCGATGAGCGGGCGTCAGCGAGCGAACCGTCGACACCGCGCGGGGGTGCCGGCATGAGCCGGCGGCTGGTGGTGCTGGACGTGGTGGGGCTGACCCCGCGCCTGCTGGCGCACATGCCGCGGCTGCGCGCGGTCGCCGACGCCGGCTTCCGCGCGGAGCTGGGCACGGTGCTGCCCGCGCTGACCTGCCCGGTGCAGTCGACGTTCCTCACCGGGGAGCTTCCGGCCGGGCACGGGATCGTCGGCAACGGCTGGTACTTCCGGGACCTCGGCGAGGTGCTGCTCTGGCGGCAGCACCACGCCCTGGTCGGCGGCGAGAAGCTGTGGCAGGCGGCCCGTCGGGTCGAGCCGGGCTTCACGGTCGCCAACGTCTGCTGGTGGTACGCCATGGGCGCCGACGTGGACTGGACGGTCACCCCCCGCCCCGTCTACCGGGCGGACGGGCGCAAGGAGCCGGACTGCTACACCGACCCGCCGGAGCTGCACGACGCCCTCACCGATGGGCTCGGCACCTTCCCGCTGTTCAGCTACTGGGGGCCGGGCGCCGGGCTGGCGTCGTCGGCGTGGATCTGCCGGGCCGCCGAGCGGATCCTCGCCGACCACGCGCCGGACCTGACCCTGGTCTACGTCCCGCACCTCGACTACGACCTGCAACGCTTCGGCCCCTCGTCGCCCCGCGCCGCCGCGGCGGCGGCCGAGCTGGACGGCGTGCTCGGGCCGCTGCTGGACGCCGCCCGCGCCCGCGACGCGACCGTGGTGGTGCTCTCGGAGTACGGCATCACCGACGTCTCCCGCCCGGTCGACGTCAACCGGGCGCTGCGCGCCGAGGGGCTGCTGCGGGTGCACACCCAGGCCGGCATGGAGTACCTGGACCCGTGGACCTCGCGGGCCTTCGCGGTGGCGGACCACCAGGTGGCGCACGTCCACGTCCGCGACCCGGCCGACGTGCCGGCGGTGGCGGCGCTCTGCGCGGGGCTGCCCGGGGTGGCCGAGGTGCTCGACGCCGACGGCCGGGCCGCGTACGGGCTGGACCATCCGCGCGCCGGGGAGCTGGTCCTCGTCGCCGAGCCGGACGCCTGGTTCACCTACTACTACTGGCTCGACGACGCCCGCGCGCCGGACTTCGCCCGGCTGGTGGACATTCATCGCAAGCCGGGTTACGACCCCGCCGAACTCTTCTTCGACCCGGCCGCACCGTTGGCGGCGAAGCGGCGGGCCGCCGTGGCGTTGGCGCGCAAGAAGCTCGGGATGCGCTACCTGATGAGCGTGGTGGGGCTGGACGCCGGCGCCCGGGCGGTGCGCGGGTCGCACGGCCGGCTCCCGGCCGACCCGGCCGACGGGCCGGTGCTGCTCTGCTCCGATCCGTCCGCCGCCCGGGACCGGGTCGCCGCGACCGAGGTCAAGGCGCTCCTGCTGGAGCTGGCGGGGCTGGCGCCGCCGGCGCTCCCCGGCACGGTCCCGCCACCGCGCCGCGCCGGGCCGTCCACCCCGGCGTCGGCCGGGCCGTCCACCCCGGCGTCGGCCGGGCCGTCCACCCCGGCGTCGGCCGGGCCGTCCACCCCGGCGTCGGCCGGGCCGCCCACCCCGCAGTCGGCCGGGCCGTCCAGGGAGGAGGCGTGACCGCCGTCGTCGCCCCGACCGACACGAGCGGGCTGCGGGCCCGGTTCGACGCCGCGCTCGCCGCCTTCCTCGACCGGCAGGGCCGGGACTGGCCGGACGGCGCGCCCCGGGGCGTCTTCACCGCGCTGCACCGGTTCGTGCTGGCCGGCGGCAAGCGGCTGCGTCCGCTCTTCTGCTACTGGGGCTGGCGGGGCGCGGGCGGCGCCGACGGCGCACCGATCGTGGCGGCCGCCGCCGCGTTGGAGCTGTTCCACGCGTTCGCGCTGATCCACGACGACATCCTGGACGGCAGCGACCGCCGTCGGGGCGGGCCGTCGGTGCACCGGCTCTTCGCCGACCTGCACGCCCGCTCGTCCTGGCGCGGCGACCCCGAGGCGTACGGGCGCAACACCGCGCTGCTCTGCGGTGACCTCTGCGCCGCCTGGTCCGACCAGATGTTCCACGAGTGCGGCCTGGACGTGGGGCGGGTGCGCCGGGGGTACGCGGTCTACGCGCTGATGCGCACCGAGGTGATCGCGGGGGAGTACCTGGACCTGGTCTCCGGGGTGGGCGACGGGTCGGTGGCGAGCGCGCTGACCGTCGTCCGGATGAAGGCGGCCCGCTACACGGTCACCCGGCCGTTGCAGATCGGGGCGACGCTGGCCGGGGCCGGGCCGGAGCTGCTCGCCGCGCTGGCCGAGTTCGGCGACCCGCTGGGCGACGCGTTCCAACTGCGCGACGACGTGCTGGGGGTCTTCGGCGACCCGACGGTCACCGGCAAGTCGGTCCTGGACGACCTGCGGGAGGGCAAGCCGACGGTGATGATGGCGCTGGCCCGTGGCGCCGCCGACCGGGCGCAGGCCGCGCGGCTGCGGGAGCTGTTCGGCAACCCGGCGCTCGACGGCGACGGCGCCGCCGAGCTGCGGAAGATCATCGAAGCCACCGGGGCCCGCGAGCGGATCGAGGAGATGATCCGGGTGCGCGCGGAGGCCGCCCTGGCGGCCCTGGGGGCCACCCCGGTGACCGCCGAGGCCCGCGCCGCCCTGACCACCCTCGCCGCCCGGGCCGTCGACCGTCCCCACTGAGTCGTGGCTTCGGGCAGGCGGCGACTTTTGACGAGATCGACGAAAGTTGGTGCCGAATCGGCGGAAGGTATGGACACATCGATGCTCGTCGCTTAATGTCGGGCCATCACGAATGTGTTTCGTCGAGGTGAACCGGCGGCGCGGGAACCCATCGACTGGTGACCTCCGATCGATGGGGTCCGCTCCATCCCTCGCAGGTCGCGGCCGGCCGGGCACGGCACCCCGGCGGGCCGACCGCATCCCCCCGCTACGGCATCCGGCGCGACGGCGCGCGCCCGCCCTGGCAGTCACTCGTCAGGAAGGGACGGCACACCCATGTCCACCCAGGACGTCTCCACTCCACGGCTCCGGCGACGCTTCTCCGCCGCCTCGGCGCTGCTGCTGGTCGCCACCGCCGGCACGGTCGCCCTCGGCGCCGGCCCGGCCCAGGCCCACCCCATCGTCGGCACCGACTTCCAGCAGGTCACCCTCGCCAAGGGCGTCGCCGAGGTGGGCGAGCCCATGACGATCGCGGTGCTGCCGGACCGGTCGGTCCTGCACACCGCCCGCAACGGCACCGTCCGGCGGACGGACTCCGCCGGCACCACCTCCGTGATCGGCACGCTGCCGGTCTACACCCACGACGAGGAGGGGTTGCAGGGCATCGGGGCCGACCCGAACTTCGCCAGCAACCGGCACATCTACCTCTACTACGCGCCACCGCTGGCCACCCCCGCCGGCGACGCGCCGGCGACCGGCACCGACTTCTCGGCCTGGCAGGGCGTCAACCGGCTGTCCCGGTTCACCCTCAACGCCGACTTCACGATCAACACCGGCAGCAGGGTCGACATCCTCGACGTGCCCGCCGACCGGGGCATCTGCTGCCACGTCGGCGGCGACATCGACTTCGACGCCGCCGGCAACCTCTACCTCTCCACCGGCGACGACACCAACCCGTTCGACTCGGCCGGGTACGCGCCCATCGACGAGCGCACCAACCGCAACCCTGCGTACGACGCGCAGCGCACCGCCGCCAACACCAACGACCTGCGCGGCAAGATCCTGCGGATCAAGGTGAACGCCAACGGCACGTACTCGATCCCGGCCGGCAACATGTTCGTCGACTCGGACGCGCGGACCCGCCCCGAGATCTACGCGATGGGCTTCCGCAACCCGTTCCGGATGAGCGTCGACCGGGCCACCGGCATCGTCTACGTGGGCGACTACGGCCCGGACGCCGGCACCACCAGCGCCCGGGGCCCCAGCGGCCAGGTCGAGTTCAACCGGATCACCGGTCCCGGCAACTACGGCTGGCCGTACTGCACGGGCACCAACACCGCCACCGAGACGTACGCCGAGTGGGACTTCGCCGCCGGGACCGGTGGGGCGAAGTACAACTGCTCCGGCGGGCCGACCAACAACTCGTTCCGCAACACGGGCCTGCCCACCCTGCCCGGCGCGAAGCCGGCCTGGATCCGGTACGCCGGCGACGCCGGCACCCCGCCGGAGTTCGGCGGCGGCTCCGAGTCGCCCATGGCCGGCCCCGTCTACCGCTACGACGCCGCGCTCAACTCCACCACCAAGTTCCCGCAGTCCTTCGACGGGCAGTTCTTCGCCGGCGAACTCGGCCGGGGCTGGGTCAAGCCGATCCACCTCAACGCCGACGGCAGCCCGGGCGGCATCGACACGTTCCCGTGGAACGGCAAGCAGATCATGGACATGGCGTTCGGGCCCGAGGGCGCGCTCTACATCCTCGACTACGGCACCGGCTACTTCAACGGCGACGCCAACTCGGCGCTCTACCGCTACGACTACATCGCCGGCGGCAACCGGGCGCCGACCGCTGTCGCCGCGGCCGACAAGACCTCCGGCGCGGCCCCGCTGACCGTGAACTTCTCCTCGGCCGGGTCCAGCGACCCGGAGGGCGGGGCGCTCACGTACTCCTGGGCGTTCGGCGACGGCACCAGCTCGACGGCGGCCAACCCCAGCAAGACCTACACCGCCAACGGCACCTACCAGGTCACGCTGACCGTACGCGACCCCCAGGGCGCCACCGGCACGGCGAACGTGCAGATCGGCGTCGGCAACACCGCGCCCACGGTCACCATCAACAGCCCGGCCAACGGCAAGCTGTTCAGCTACGGCGACACCGTGCCGTTCAGCATCACGGTGACCGACCCGGAGGACGGGGCCATCGACTGCACCAAGGTCAAGATGACGTACGTGCTGGGCCACGACAACCACGGCCACCAGATCACCTCGAAGAACGGCTGCTCGGGCTCGATCACCATCCCCGTCGACGGTGAACACGACGACGCGGCGAACATCTTCGCCGTCTTCGACGCCGAGTACACCGACGCGGGCGGGCTGACCACGCACAAGCAGCACACCCTCCAGCCGCGCAAGCGCCAGGCGGAGCACTTCAAGACCTCCTCCGGCGTCGGCACCTTCGACAAGGGCACCGCCGAGGGCGGCAGGACCGTCGGTGACATCCACAACGGCGACTGGATCGCGTTCGAGCCGTACCGGATCGACAACGCGACCTCGTTCAGCGCCCGGGTCTCCTCGGCCGGTGCCGGCGGCACCCTCCAGGTGCGGGTCGGCTCGCCCACGGGCACCGTGCTCGGCTCCGCGACCGTGCCGGTCACCGGCGCCTGGGACGCGTTCACCACGGTCAGCGGCAGCATCTCCGGGGCGCCGGCCAGCACCGGCACGCTCTACCTCACGTTCGCGGGTACGGGCACCGGCGCGCTCTACGACGTGGACACGTTCGCCTTCACCACCGGCTCGGCGGGGGTCCGCACCGGCCCGGTCGTCGGGCTCGGCGGCAAGTGCCTGGACGTGCGCAACGCCGCCACGGCCGACGGCACCCAGATCCAGATCTACGGCTGCAACGGCTCCGCCGCGCAGACGTGGACGGTGACGCCGAACTCGACGGTGAAGGCGCTGGGCAAGTGCCTGGACGTCTCGGGCGGCGCGTCGGCCGACGGGACGAAGATCCAGTTGTGGACGTGCAACGGCACGGGCGCGCAGAACTGGTCGGCCCAGGCGGACGGGACGCTGAAGAACCCGCAGTCGGGCAAGTGCCTGGACGTCTCGGGCAACAACCCGGCCGACGGTCAGGCCGTGCACCTGTGGACCTGCCACACCGGCGCCAACCAGAAGTGGACCCTGCCCTGACCTGAGGCGGGGAGGGGCCGCCGTGCTCCTCCCCGCCCCGGTAGGCCCTCGACAGCCCCGGCAATTGGAGAGCGACATGCGCAGACTCCTCCGACCCCTCCTCGGCGCGGCCACCGCCGTCCTCGCCGTCCTCGCCTGCACCACCCCGGCCACCCCGGCCAGCGCCGCCGACGCCCCGTACGACGTGCTGGTCTTCTCCAAGACGGCCGGCTTCCGGCACGACTCCATCGCGGTCGGCACCCAGGCGATCCGCGACCTCGGCGCGGCCAACAACTTCACCGTCACCGCCACCGAGGACGCCGCCCAGTTCACGACCGCCAACCTGTCCCGCTTCGAGGCGGTGGTCTTCCTCAACACCACCGGCGACGTGCTCGACGGCACGCAGCAGAGCGCCTTCGAGTCGTACATCGGCGCGGGCGGCGGGTACGTCGGCGTGCACGCCGCCGCCGACACCGAGTACGGCTGGTCCTTCTACGGCAACCTGGTCGGGGCGTACTTCGCCTCGCACCCGCACATCCAGCAGGCGAACGTGAAGGCGGAGAACCGGGCGCACGCGGCGACCGCGCACCTGCCGCAGACCTGGACCCGCACCGACGAGTGGTACAACTACCAGACCAACGCCCGCTCCACGGCCCGGGTGCTGGCCACCCTGGACGAGTCCTCCTACTCGGGCGGCTCGATGGGTGCCGACCACCCGCACTCCTGGTGCAAGACCTACAGCGGCGGCCGGTCCTTCTACACCGGCGGCGGGCACACCCAGGCGTCGTACGCCGAGCCGGCCTTCCGCGCCCACCTGCTCGGCGGCATCCGGTACGCGGCCGGCCGGGCCAAGGCCGACTGCCGGCCCGAGACCGGATACACGCCGCTCTACAACGGCTCCACCACCGGCTGGTCCCAGGCCGGGCCGGGCAGCTTCAGCAACGCCGACGCCACCCTCACCTCGGTCGGCGGGATGGGCCTGTACTGGTACAGCGCGAAGCAGTTCACCAACTACTCGCTGAAGCTGGACTGGCGGCTCGCCGGTGACGACAACTCCGGCGTCTTCATCGGCTTCCCGGCCTCCAGCGACCCCTGGTCGGCGGTCAACAACGGCTACGAGGTGCAGATCGACGCCACCGACGCCGCCGACCGCACGACCGGCGCCGTCTACACCTTCAAGTCCGCCGACATCGCCGCCCGGGACGCGGCGCTGAACCCGCCGGGGGAGTGGAACACCTACGAGCTGCTGGTCGAGGGCGAGCGCCTCCAGGTCTTCCTGAACGGCATGAAGATCAACGACTTCACCAACACCGACCCGGTCCGCTCGCTCGCCGGCCACATCGGGCTCCAGAACCACGGCACCGGCGACGACGCCTCGTTCCGCAACATCCGGATCAGGGAACTGGGTGTCAACCCGCCGGGCGGGAACACCGTCCAGGCCGAGGCGTTCAGCTCGGCCTCCGGGGTCTCGCCGTTCACCAAGGCCGGCGCGAACGGCGGGCAGACCCTCGGGCACATCGACCCGGGCGACTGGGCCGCGTACGCCGGGCTCGACCTGACCGGCACGACGTCGCTGCGGGCGCGGGTGGTCTCCGGCGGGCCGGGCGGCACCCTCCAGGTGCGTACCGGCTCCGCGACCGGCACCGTGCTCGGCTCGGTCGCCGTGCCGAACACGGGGAGCTGGACCACCTTCGCCGACGTCACGGCCGCCCTCTCCGGGGTGCCGTCCGGCACCGGCACGCTCTACCTGACCTTCACCGGCTCGGGCACGGGGCTCTTCGACGTGGACGACTTCACCCTGGTCAGGTCCGGCGGCAGCGGCGGCGTCGGCCCGATCCGGGGTCTGGGCGGCAAGTGCCTGGACGTGCGCAACGCGGCCACGGCCGACGGCACGCAGATCCAGATCTACGGCTGCAACGGCTCCGCCGCGCAGACGTGGACGGTGACGCCGAACTCGACGGTGAAGGCGCTGGGCAAGTGCCTGGACGTCTCGGGCGGCGCGTCGGCGGACGGGACGAAGATCCAGTTGTGGACGTGCAACGGCACGGGTGCGCAGAACTGGTCGGCCCAGGCGGACGGGACGCTGAAGAACCCGCAGTCGGGCAAGTGCCTGGACGTCTCGGGCAACAACCCGGCCGACGGTCAGGCCGTGCACCTGTGGACCTGCCACACCGGCGCCAACCAGAAGTGGACCCTGCCCTGATCCGCTGACCCTCCCGTTCCTCCCCGCGATCCCGCGGTCCGTCCCCGGCACGGTGTGCGCACCGGGGACGGACAGCCGCGGCATCGCGGGGAGGGCGGGGGGTTTCGTGGAGGGCCCGGCGGTTCTAGAGTGGGGGCGGCGACCGTGGCGGTTGCCGGTGACCGGCGGGAGGCGCAACCCGGCGGGTCCAGGTGCGCACCCGCACCCACCGGTGCCCCGCCGTGGCCCGCCGCCGCACCGGCCCGGCCGGTCACCCTCGCCCCGGTCACGCACCCACGGAATCCCCCATCACCCCAGGGGAGAAGCACCATGGCGCGACCCATCACGCTCTTCACCGGCCAGTGGGCCGACCTTCCGTTCGACGAGGTCTGCCGGCTCGCCTCCGAGTGGGGCTACGACGGGCTGGAGATCGCCTGCTGGGGCGACCACTTCGAGGTCGACAGGGCACTCGTGGACGACTCGTACGTCGAGCGGAAGCGCGAGACCCTGGCGAAGCACAACCTGAAGGTCTTCGCGATCTCCAACCACCTGGTCGGCCAGGCCGTCTGCGACCACCCGATCGACGAGCGGCACCAGGGCATCCTGCCGGCCAGGATCTGGGGCGACGGCGAGCCCGAGGGCGTACGCCGCCGGGCCGCCGAGGAGATGAAGGACACCGCCCGGGCGGCGGCGAAGCTCGGCGTCGACACCGTCGTCGGCTTCACCGGCTCGTCGATCTGGCACACGCTGGCGATGTTCCCGCCGGTGCCGCCGTCGATGATCGAGCGTGGCTACCAGGACTTCGCCGACCGGTGGAACCCGATCCTCGACGTCTTCGACGAGACGGGGGTGCGCTTCGCCCACGAGGTGCACCCGAGCGAGATCGCGTACGACTACTGGACGACGAAGCGGGCGTTGGAGGCGGTCGGGCACCGGCCCGCGTTCGGGCTGAACTGGGATCCGTCGCACTTCGTCTGGCAGGAGCTGGACCCGGTGAACTTCATCTTCGACTTCGCCGACCGGATCTACCACGTCGACTGCAAGGACGCGAAGGTGCGTACGGGGGACGGGCGGCGGGGCCGGCTCGCCTCGCACCTGCCGTGGGCGGACATGCGGCGCGGCTGGGACTTCGTCTCCACCGGCCACGGCGACGTGCCCTGGGAGGACTGCTTCCGGGCGTTGAACGCGATCGGCTACGCCGGCCCGATCTCGATCGAGTGGGAGGACGCCGGCATGGACCGCCTCGTCGGCGCCCCGGAGGCCCTGAAGTTCGTCCGCGGGCTCGCCTTCGACGCCCCGGCCGCCGCGTTCGACGCCGCGTTCAGCAGCCGGGACTGAGCCGGGCCGTCGCACCTGCCCGTACGCACACGAGCGGGTCGGTCACCGGATGGCGACCGACCCGCTCGGAGGTGCGATCAGAGAGTGCTGCCGTTGGTGCCCGAGCTGGACGGCTTGCTGCGGGGCGTGGTGGTGGCCGACGTCGACGCGGAGGTCGAGCCGGTGCCGGACGAGCCGGAGCCCGCCTTCGCCCCCACCGTGGCCGGCGTTCCGGCGAACGCGTCGTCGGCGGCGGTGAGCTCCTGCTTGCTGCCGTTGCTGCTCAGCTTCTCGCCCAGCTTCGACTGGCCGAGCTTGTCCTTGCCCTCGCTGTAGAGGCGGGTCGCCTGGGCCTGCGCGACACCGGCCGCCTCCTGGACGGTCGGGTGGTCGAGCACCTTGCGGCCCCGGATCACCAGCTCCTCGTACTTCTCCCGACCGGCACGGGCGCCCAGGACGAATCCCGCAGCCAGCCCGCCAAGAAACATGATCTTTCCGCGCATGGCGGCTCCTTCCGTACCTGACGCGCCGTCGTCCGGCGGTTACCCCGCCGGAGGCGACCAAATCGCGCCTGTCTCCTCTGTCCGCAGCTAACTACCCATCCTGCTCTCCGCTCATACCTCCTTGTGCCCGGATGACGATTTGTCTGGTTTATTGTCGTGTCGGCGGGGCACGGAGGGCGGGGGGTAACCCCCTGGACCAACACCCCCCGGAATCCTGTACTCTTGTCCCCGTCGCACGGCGCGGAGAGATCCGCACCGCACGGCACAGCGGTCCCCCGTAGCTCAATTGGCAGAGCAGCCGGCTGTTAACCGGCAGGTTTTTGGTTCGAGTCCAAACGGGGGAGCTTCCACACCGAACGCCCGTCGGCCCTGCCGGCGGGCGTTCGTCGTAGGCGCCCCCTCCGTCCTCCCGGCGGCCGGGTTTCGGCCACCCCGAGCGCTCTCGCCCGGCAGGATGGGCGGTGTCGACCTAGGCTCCATCTGCGTCGATCGGTGCGTCGATTCTTGGAGTGGGTGCGGATGCCCGGAAGAGGTGGCCACGGCAAAATCACGCTCGCCGCCGTGGCGGTCGTGCTCGCGTGGCTGATCGTCGGGGCGGTCGCCGGGCCGTTCTCCGGCCGGCTCGGCGAGGTCGCGACCAACGACAACGCCTCGTTCCTGCCCGCCGACGCCGAGGCGACCCGGGCGCAGGAACTGGCCGGGCGCTTCGTCGACCGGGAGACCACCCCGGCCCTGGTGGTCTACGAGCGCGCCTCCGGCATCACCGAGGCCGACACCCGACGGGCCGCCGCCGACGCCGCCCGGTTCGCCGAGGTGCCCGGCGTCGTCGGCCCCCTGCCGCCGCCGATCCCCAGCGAGGACGGGCAGGCGCTCCAGGTGGTGGTGCCGATCGACGACGCCGGCGGCGAACGGATCGGCACGGTCGTCGAGGAACTGCGCGACATCGCCGGCGGCGACCGCGACGGGCTCACCGTCGACGTGGCCGGACCCGCCGGCCTGCTCGCCGACCTGATCGAGGTCTTCTCCGCCATCGACGGCACCCTGCTGGTCGTCACGCTCTGTGTGGTGCTGGTCATCCTGCTCGTCGTCTACCGCAGCCCGATCCTGTGGCTCTTCCCGCTGCTCGCCGCCGGGATGTCCTTCGCGCTCGCCGCCGTCTTCGTGTACCTGCTCGCCGACGCCGACGTCATCAAGCTCAACGGGCAGGCCCAGGGCATCCTCACCGTGCTCGTCTTCGGCGCGGGCACCGACTACGCGCTGCTGCTCGTCGCGCGCTACCGCGAGGAGCTGCACCGGCACGAGCGCCCCTGGGACGCGATGCGCACCGCCTGGAAGGGCGCCGCGCCGGCGATCGTCGCCTCCGGCGGCACCGTGATCGTCAGCCTGCTCTGCCTGCTGCTGTCCAGCCTCAACTCCAACCGCGCGCTCGGCCCCGTCGCCGCCATCGGCATCGCCGCCACCCTGCTGGTCATGCTGACCTTCCTGCCCGCCCTGCTGGTGCTGGGCGGGCGGTGGGCGTTCTGGCCGCGCCGGCCCCGGCCCGACCAGGCCGACCCGCGCGTCGAGCACGGCCTCTGGAGCCGGATCGCCGGCTTCGTCGCCCGCCGGGCCCGGCCCGTCTGGGTGCTCACCACCCTCGCGCTGGCCGCGCTCGCGCTGGGCGTGACCCAGCTCGGCGCCACCACCCTCGGCCAGACCGACCTGTTCACCGAGCGCACCGACTCCGTCGCCGGCCAGGAGGTCGTCGCCCGGCACTATCCCGCCGGCACCGGCAGCCCGGCCACCATCTTCACCAGGCAGGAGACCGCGCGGCAGGTCGCCGAGGTCGCCCAGGGCGTGCCGGGGGTGGCCGCCGTACGGCCGGTCACCGGCGAGCGAACCGGCCCGCCCGACCCGAACGCGCCGCCGAAGGTCGTCGACGGCACGGTGCAACTGGAGGCGACGCTCGCCGACCCGCCCGACTCCGACGGCGCCGAGCGAGCCATCCGCGACCTGCGGGCGGCGGTGCACGCCGTACCCGGCTCCGACGCCGTGGTCGGCGGCTTCACGGCGATCAACGTGGACACGTCCGACGCCTCGACGCGGGACCGGAACGTGATCATCCCGGTCGTGCTGCTGGTGATCGCGATCATCCTGGCCCTGCTGCTGCGGGCGCTGCTGGCGCCGCTCCTGCTGATCGCGACCGTGCTGCTGAGCTTCGCCGCCACCCTCGGCCTCTGCGCGTTGATCTTCCGGTACGTCTTCGACTTCCCCGGCGTGGACGCCTCGTTCCCGCTGTTCGCCTTCGTCTTCCTGGTCGCCCTCGGCATCGACTACAACATCTTCCTGATGAGCCGGGTCCGCGAGGAGTCCGCCCGGCGGGGCACCCGGGCCGGCGTGCTGACCGGGCTCGCCGTCACCGGCGGCGTGATCACCTCCGCCGGCATCGTGCTCGCCGCGACGTTCTCCGCGCTCGCCGTACTGCCGTTGGTGGTGCTGGTCGAGCTGGGCGTCGCGGTCGCGGTCGGGGTGCTGCTCGACACCGTCGTCGTCCGCTCGCTGCTGGTGCCCGCGCTGTCGTACGACATCGGTCCGAAGGTCTGGTGGCCGGGCCGGCTGTCCCGGACGAACGGTGAGCGGGAGGCGCGACATGCTCGCTGAGACCGACGTGGTCGTGGTCGGTGGCGGCCTGGCCGGCCTGGCGGCGGCCCGGCGGCTGCACCGCGCCGGGGTGCCGTGGCGGCTGCTGGAGGCCGGCGGCCGGCTCGGCGGCCGGGTCGCCACCGACGCGGTCGACGGATACCTGCTGGACCGGGGCTTCCAGGTGCTCAACACCGCCTACCCCCGGCTCGGCACCCTGCTCGACGTCGACCGGCTGCGGCTGGGCCACTTCACCGCCGGCGTGCTGGTGCGCAGGGGCGACCGCCTCGACCGCCTGGTCAACCCGCTGCGCGAGCCCACCGGCGCGCCCGGCACCGCGCTGGCCGGCGTCGGCTCGCTGCTCGACCGGCTGCGCTTCGCCGCCCTCGCCACCGGCTGCGCCACCCTGCCGAAGGCGCGGCTGCTCGCCGCGCCGGAGACCACCACCCAGACCGCCCTGCGCCGCGCCGGCCTCTCCGACGCGATCATCGAGGAGTTGCTGCGGCCGTTCCTCTCCGGCGTCTTCGTCGAACGGGAGCTGGAGACCTCCAGTCACGTGCTGGCGATGGTGCTGCGGTCGTTCGCCCGCGGCCGGATCGGCCTGCCCGCCGAGGGGATGGCCGCACTGCCCCGCGCCGTCGCCGAGCCGCTCCCGGCCGAACTGATCGACCTGGACAGCCCTGTCTCGGCGGTGTCGCCCGGCCGGGTCCGCACCCAGGCCGGCGACATCCGCTGCCGCGCCGTCGTGGTCGCCGTCGACCCGCCGGCGGCGACCGCGCTGCTGCCGACCCTGCCGGCGGTACGCACCCACAGCTACACGACGTACTACCACAGCGCGCCGGAGGCGCCGCTCGACGAGCCGATCCTGCTGGTCGACGGCGACCGGCGGGAGATCCTCGCCAACACCGTGGTGGTCAGCCGGGCCGCGCCCACGTACGCGCCGGCCGGGCGGCACCTGGTCGCCACCTCCGTCGTCGGCCCGTCGGCCCCGCCCGAGCCCACGGTGCGGGCGGAGCTGACCCGGCTCTACGGACGGTCCACGGCGGACTGGACCCACCTGACCACGGTGTCGATTCCCGACGCGCTGCCCGCCGCGCCGCCGCCGCAGGGACGGCTGCGCAAGCCGGTGGCGCTGGGGGAGGGCCTCTTCGTGGCCGGCGACCACCGCGACAGCCCATCCATCCAGGGCGCGCTGGCCAGCGGCTGGCGCGCCGCCGGGGCGGTCCTGTCGGCGCTGCGTACCGGCTCCTGACGGCGGCGACCGGACGGGTGCGGGCCGACGCGGGCCGGCTGCTCGCTGTTATCCTCGCGTTGCCCATCGTGCTGCCGCGCCGACGACGCCGATGAGCGACGGTGCCGGTTCGTGCTGGCCGGTGATCCACCGGGCGGGATAAGATCCGGCGCGGTGCCGGGGCGGTAGCTCAGCCGGTTAGAGCAGGGGACTCATAATCCCTCGGTCGCGGGTTCGAGTCCCGCCCGCCCCACCTTCTTGATCTTCCATGCGAATGAGTTGGCCGCGGTGCGTCGTGGCGCTCTGCGTGGCTGCCCGACGCGGGACTGTGGCCGGCCACGGATCCGCCGCCCGAATGTACTAGCGTCGAGGGAATGAGGAATCGCGCCGCCCGGTACGAGCCACTGACGGTGGCGCGCCTAGGGGCTCTGCTCGTCGGATCAGACGAGCCGCGACGGTGGCGGTTGGTGGCGGAGTTCCTTGAGGAGTACCGCTGGGAACCAGCCGAGATGCGCGCCGGTCTACTGGACCAGGAACCAACGTCTACCGGCGACGAGCGCTGGGACGTATTCCTCGCGGCACTGACGGAACACCTGGCAGCCAAGGACGGGCGGGGTGCGCCGGCGTGGGTCGAGGCCCGGTCGCTCCGGCGGTTCTGGTTCCCCTTCAACACCCGTGCCGCCCGTGTCGACGCGGTGGTACACGCGCCAGCAGCGTTCCGTCGTCGGGGCGTGTACGTGTCGGTGCAGGAGTTGAATGTCGCGTGAGCATCAATGATCCATTGCTGGACCGCTCGGCGATCGAGGATGCCTTCCGCCGCCTCGGGGACCGGCTGGCGAGGCGAGGTGTGGTCGCAGACCTCTACATCTTCGGTGGGGCGGCGATGGCTCTGGCCTACGACGCCCGACGGGCTACTCGGGACATCGGGGCGGTGTTCCAACCGCATGGCATCGTGCTCGACGAGGCTCGTGCGGTAGCGGACGAACTCGGCCTGCCGCACTGGTGGCTCAACGAGCAGGCGAGTGCTTATGTCGCTCCGGGAGGCGATGCGACGGCTCCGCGCGTCTTCGACCACCCCGGCCTGCGGGTGGCGGCGGCGTCTCCGGAGCATCTGCTGACCATGAAGGTCCTTGCCGCACGGCGGCGGGACGCCGAGGACATCCGCTTCCTGGTCGACCACCTCGGGTTGACCAGCGCGGAGCAGGTCCTCGCCCTGTGTGCGGAAGTCTTCCCGGAGGAGGAGGTCCCAGGCCGGGCGAGACTCGTGCTCGACGACGTCTTTGACGACTCGTAGACCCGTCATCGGGCTCTCAACGCGGTAGGAAAACTGTGCAAACGCAGCGGCAGCGGCTCACCGGCGATCGTGGCGGTGTGGTTCGTGCGGTGGCACCTCGGCCCACCACGGAAACGCCCCGGTCACGCATGGTGCCGGCGATTTGGACGCACCGCGTGAGGGTCCGGACCGACTCCGTCAGTCCGCACCGGGTCCGCGGCAGCACGGTTCGCTGCCTGGTCGAGACGGTACAAGCGGGCGGCCAGTGGGCTGGTGGACCGGGCCTACCATGAGCCGATGATCGAGCAACGACGGCGACGCGTTCCTGTGCCGGTTGCCGCCGCCTCGGTGATTCTGGTCGTGGCGGCCGCGCTCGCGGTGGCGATGATGTCTTCAGGTGGTCCGTCCATTGCCACCGGGTTGATAGGGGTGCTTCTTCTCCTGGCGTTGGCCTACGGCCTGTGGCGTGGTAGCGGGCGGGCCCGGTTCTGGACAACCGTTCTCGCGACCGTCGGCGTTGTGCACGGCGTCGTCACGATCAGGGCTGACACGTTCGGGCTGTTGCAGATCGTTGGTGCGTCAGTCCTGGTCGGCCTGTTGCTGGTGCCCGCATCGTCCCGGCGGTGGTTTGACGGCTTGCCGGCGGGGGAGTAGCGCCCGCCGCCAGTTGGGCGTGCGGTCGGCCTCTGGTCCACAAGAGGTCGACGGACGGTGGGGGAGCGGTGTGCGGTGTCGAGAGACGTTTCCGCTGCCGGGACCCCGTTCGCGCAGGTCGTCCGGGTTGATCCCCGGGTTGCGGGTACGAGTCCCGCCCCGCCCATCGTGGCCGCTCACGTATGAAGGCCGCCGCTCGCCTGTCGACCGGCGTTCGAGGCCGAGGTTCTGGTGAACCTGCGGGCGAGGTGTGCGAAGGCGTCGGTCAGTTGGGCGGGACCGACGACTTCCGAGGTGCCCTAGCCGGCGGCTTTCCTCAAGTCGGAGACGATGTTCACACTGTTGCCTTCGGTGTCCATGAACGTCGCGAAGACCATGGCGATGGCCGGGATCTCAGTACGATGAACGATCGTTCTTCCGCCGGCCTCCGTGATCTTCCGGAGGGCTTCGTCGAGGTCGTCGACGCGGATCACCAGTCGAGGATGGTGCAGTTCCTCGGTGCGCTGCGCGATCTCGCCGTTGATGGCGCCTGGCTGCGCCACGTTCGCGTACGCCGCATCCCGGCTCCAGCCGAAGGCCTCCTTGTAGAAGCTCCAGGCTCGCTCGACGTCGTCCGCTGGGAGTTGAAACCAGGTCACCATGTTGGACGGAATCTCGGTCACTCGATCCTCCTGTTTTGTGCTCGCGACCTTCGGCAGACCCGACCGGCGGCGACACATGCAGACGTAGCTAGTCGAAGTGCGCCGGAGATTACCGGCGGGGTCCGACAGGCGGCCGCCAGACAAGGCCCTCTGGTCTCCCAGCCTGATGCCAACGGCCGCCCCGCCAGCGCGGAATGCCTGGCCAGTTGGTCTGCCTATGCCCACGGCACTGCGCGGGTCCGGGCGTCGGTACCCGACGACTTCCGCAACCGTCGGAAGTCCTGCTGCTCAGTGCGCCCGGGCGGCCAGGTCCCAGACCCTGACCGTCCGGTCGTCGCCTGCGCTCACGGCCACGGGACGGCCGCGCAGGGTGCCGGTCACCACCTTGCGCACCGAATCGCGATGGCCGGTCAGCGGAGCGCCGAGCGCCCGCCCGTCGGACAGGTCCCAGACGCGCACGCTTCCGTCGGCTCCGCCGGTGACGACGACCGGGCGGTCATCGACGACGGCGGTCGCCAACGCGGTGATCGAACCCTCGTGCCCGACGAACGGGTCCCGGACCGGCTCGATCTCCTCGTCCGGCTCATCGAGGTCGTCAGGCAGGCCCGCCCGGGCCCGCGTCAGCCCCTCGCGGGCAGGCTCACCATCCGTGCCGGCGGGGCGGGGCGACGGGAGCGTCCAGACCAGGACGCTCCCGGAATCCGTCAGTGCCACGACCGCCAAGCCGCCGCCCTGCCGGGCGAGGGCGACGGCACGGATCCGCTCGTCGTCGGCGTCCTCGTCGTAGTCGTCGATGTCCTCGTCCTCGTCGACGTGTTCGTCCCCGCCGTCGGTGTACAGCGAGGCCCATCGCTCGCGCGAATCCACGTCCCACAGCGTGACGTCCTCGCGAGTGCCGGCCACGACCAGCGAGCGGCCCTCGAAACTGCCCGTGCCGAGGGCGTCCACGGTGGACTCGGGCAGCTCGACAGGGGACGGCCCCCCGAGCGGCTCCCACATCGTGATGCCGTCCCGGTGCACTCCGCTGCACGAAACGAACCGCGCCGGACCGTCCCCACCGCCCAGGGCCGCAACGGCCGCGACGTAGGGGGCGTCGAAGGACGTCCCGCTGATCAGCTCGCCGGCGCCGACATCCCAGAACGCGACGCCCTGCTCGTCGCCGCCGGCCGCCAACACCACCCGCCCGTCGGAGACGGCCAACGCCAACGAGTCCAACTCGTTCCCGGCGTCCGGATATTGCGCCGCCTGCGGATCCGCGGCGCAGGCGAACGGCAACACCAGGTTGCGCCAGACGTTCCGCGCCGGCTCCCAGACCCACACCCCGTCGCGGCCCCAACGGGACACGCCGACCACGGTCAGCGCGCCATCCACCTCGACCGCCGCGATGTCCCCGATTCCACCACCGGGCATCTCATCACTGACAAACAGGGCTGAATTGATCATCGTGAGAATCTAGCGCGTTCAGTGTGCTCTTCGGGGGGCACCTACCGGGCCGGCGTCCGGCGCCGATGCTCCGGGAGCACGTGCGGCACCCGCGACAAGATGGCTCGACATCAGTCCGGCGCACAGCCCGAACGCCCGGCGGCGCGTGGCGGACCGTCAGTCGGCGGAGGGCGCGGCGCGCCCGCTCCGACCGGACCGGGCACGCGGGCGGCTCTGGGCGAGCGTTAGCGCGCGCCGGTTCAGCGACTCGACGCGCCCGGTCAACTCGCGTACCCCGGCCTCGTCGGCACCGTCGACGGCGGCGAGGCGGTCGAGCACGGCGGTGTAGTCGGTGGTCAGTTTCAGGTAGTTCCGGGCGAACTTCGAATCGCTGCCGCCGCGGCGGGCCGCGTGGGCGTACCGCTGGTCCAGGTCGATGATCTGCTGGGCCAGGACGGCGGCGGCGGCGCCCAGCGCGCTGCGGGCGTCGGCGTGCTCGTCGCGCCGGTGGCGCCGGGCGGCGGCGAGCCGGCCGGCGCGGCGCCCGCCGACCCAGAGCGTGGCCGCGCCGGCGACGACGGCCAGGACCGCCGCGGCCGCGAGCATGAACCGGGGCAGCGACGGGCTGATCGTACGGGCGCCGTCGGGCACGGTGCCGGCCTTCACCAGCAGGTCGTAGTTGACGGTGACGACCTTCAGCGCCTCCAGGGGACGGTCGGCGAAGATGTCGACGCCCCGACTGACGGTCGTCTCCGCGACCACGGCCCGGCCGAAGTTGTCGTCGTCGCGGTCGGGGAGCAGCGCGCAGCCGTAGGTGTCGTACTCGTCGTTGTCGCGGCTCATCACCAGCACGAGGGTTCCGTCGGCGGCGTGCTCGACCTGGCGGCAGGCGTCCCGCAGGTCGGCGCCCGGCTCCAGCAGGACCACGACCAGCCGGCGGTTGCCGATGATCCGCTGCGCGGCGGCCCGGTCCAGGTCGACGCCGGGCGCCACGTACACAGACGAGGTGCGGACCTCGCGGGCGATCGGGCCGTCCAGCGCCCCGCCGGTCCACAGCGCCCAGCCGGCCAGGACCGTGCAGGCCAGGACCGCGAGGCCGAAGGGCGTGCCGACCAGGCCACCGAGCCATCGACGTACGGACGGTGTCACGACAGCCTGCCCCGCAGGTAGAGGTCCGGACGGTAACTGGGGATGCCCAGGGTGCGGGCGGTGTCGTCCAGTTCGGTGGCGGCCTCGGCCAGCAGCGTACGCACGTGCCGGTCGGGCAGCCCCTCGTCGAGCGCCGCGCGGGCGGCCCCCAGCTTGACGATGCCCCGGGCCAGGGCCGGGTTGCCGCGCGCGTCGGTCAGCAGGGACACCTCGACGGCCAGCGCGGTGAGCCCGGCCAGCCGGGCCGGCGTGCCGCCCCGCCGGACGCCCGCCGCGCCGTCGGCCCGGCGCAGCGAACGGACCGACAGGACCAGGAACGTCGCCACGCAGCCCGCGAAGATCCACGGCAGGGCGGGCAGCGCCACCCGCAGCGGATCGACCGGCCGGTACGGCAGCTCGCGGTCGAACAGGCCCGCGTAGCGCAGGTCGGTCACCCGGTTCAGCCAGGCCGCCAGCACGTTGCCCTGCGGGTAGTCGTACCGGCTGAGGCGGGCGGCCACCTGACCGTAGAAGCTCGCCCCGGCCAGCTCCGCGAAGTCCGCCGCCGCCGGGCCGTGGTATTCGATCCAGAGGCCGTACATCACCACGATCGGCGTGTCCGGGAAGAGCCCGGTCAGCGCGGGCCCGTACCGGGGGAGCGGCTGGCCGTACGGCTGCGCGGGCAGCGCCACCACCCTGACCCCGTCCGGGAAGGCGTTCCGCGCGGCCTCGCCGGGAACGCCGGTCAGGGTGGCGCCCGGCCCGACGTGCACGCCCGTGGCCCGCAGGTCGGCGGCGACGGCGGCCAGCTCCCGGTCGGTGGGCTCGCGCCACCGCAGCTCGTCGCGGTCGGGCGGGGCGGGCGCGTCCCGCAGCCCGGCGATCAGCCCCACCAGCAGGTCCGTCACGTCACCGGTGGCGAACTGGGCCCGCCAGCCCGGCAGGGTGTCGGCCAGGGACCGGTAGAGCCCGCCGCTGACCTCGGTGCCGATGACCCGGATGGTGGCGTTCTCCACGTCCCGGACCCGGTCGCGCTCTTCCTCGTCGAGGCCGGGCGGCGCGACCAGGATGCGGACCGGCCGGTCGCCGGCGGCCTCCCGGACCCGTTGCTCGTTCCAGCGCGCCACGGAGCCGGGGAGCCGCACCACGGGCTCGGCGTCCACCATCGCGGTCATCTCGGCCACCGACGGCACGCTCGCCTCGCTCAGCTCGCCCGCCGACCCCTCCTCGATCGTGGCGGCGGACGACGGCGACCGGCCGTAGCTGACGTCGACGCTCTGCCGCTGGGCGAGCAGGAAGACCACCAGGACGACCACGGCGAGGCCGAGCAGCGCCCAGCGCAGCAGCTCGTACCACCGGCGGCCGGTCATCGGCGTGTCCGCCACAGCAGGTCCGCCTCCTTCGCGTATCCCGCCGCCGCTCTGGCCGCCGTCGCCCCGCCGCCCTCGGCGGCGATCGACTCGGCGCGGGCCAGCAACTGCTCGGCCTCGGGCACCCGGACGGCCGCCGCGTCCCGGCTGACGGCCGCGCTGTCGATCGCCGCCCGGGCGGTGGACCAGGCGAGCAGGCGCTCCTGCCCCCGGGCCCGCAACCGGGGCAGCAGGGTCGTGGCGAATCCGGCTCCCACCAGCAGCACGCCGCCGACCAGCCAGATCGGGAGGGTGTCGGGCATGTGCTCCAGCCGTCTGGTCAGGGGCGCGGGACTGCGCCGCGGGGGGAGTCGGGGCGGGGTGTGGGCTCCGGCCGAGTCTGGCTGATCGAGTCAACGCGATCCGCGCCACCCCCGCCACGTCCTTCCCGCCGCCCACCGCTCACCGCCCACCGTCGTCCACCGCCCGTCGCCGTCCGCCGCCCACCGCCGTCCGCCGCCCACCGCCCACCGCCGTTCACCGCCGCCCACCGCCGCTCGTCGCCGGCCGTGCGCCGTCGCGCCGAGCGGTCCGCGCCGGGCCGCCCGGCGTGCGGGTCCGCCGTATGGTGTGCGAATGGCGCATCCGGTCTGGGCCGACGGCGCGGCCTACGAGGCGTACGTCGGCCGGTGGAGCCGCCCGGTCGCGGCGGCGTTCCTGCGCTGGCTGGCCGTACCGCCTGGGCGCCGGTGGCTCGACGTGGGCTGCGGGACGGGCGCGCTGACGTCGACGGTGCTGGCGCTGGCGGAGCCGGCGCGCGTCGTGGGCGTCGACCGGTCCGAGGGTTTCGTGGCCCACGCCCGGGCCCGGGTCGGCGACGCACGCGCGGCCTTCCACGTCGGCGACGCCCGGTCGCTGCCGCTGCCCGACCGCGCCGTCGACGCTGTCGTCAGCGGCCTGGCGGTCAACTTCGTGCCGGACCCGGCGCGGGCCGTGGCCGAGTTCGCGCGGGTCGCGCGGCCGGCCGGCGTGGTGGCGGCCTACGTCTGGGACTACACCGACGGCATGGCGATGATGCGCCACTTCTGGGACGCCGCCGCGGCGCTCGACCCGGCGTTGGCCGACCTGGACGAGGGCCGCCGGTTCCCGCTCTGCGAGCCGGAGGCGCTGCGCGCGCTGTGGGTCGGCGCGGGCCTGGAGGCGGTGTCCGTCCGGTCTGTCGACGTGCCGACGGTGTTCGCGGACTTCGCCGACTACTGGACGCCGTTCCTCGGCGGGCAGGGAGCCGCCCCGGCCTACGTCACCTCCCTGGCCGAGCCGGACCGGGCCCGCCTGCGCGACCTGCTGGCCGCCCGCCTGCCGGTCCAGCCGGACGGCTCGATCCGGCTCACCGCCCGGGCGTGGGCGGTCCGGGGATCCGTGCCGCGCTGACCGCCCCGCATCCACGACTGACGTCGATCCGCCTGTCCGCTTGGGGACTGAGCGGTCTTCGCGGTCGGTGTCCTCGGCCAGCCTGGTCCGTGACGCCGGGCGTCCGCGCGTCGTGGAGATCGGAGGACCGATGAAGACGCATCCCCGATGGCGGTCGACCGGCGGGCGGCTGGTCGTGGCGCTCGTCGTCGCGCTGGCCGCCACCCTGCTGCCCGCCGCGCCCGCGCTCGCGCTGCCCTCCGGCAGCGGCTGGTCGGGCTCGTGGAGCTACTACCATCCCACCGCCTACCAGTACGCCGGCACGCTGCCAGGGGTGCGGCTGACCGGCTACGCGACCGACAACGCCGGCACCGCCACCACGGTCGGCACCATCGAGGACACCGCCGACGACGGCCGGTGCGCCCGCGTCATGCTGTACGCCACCGGCGTCGGCTACGTCGCCGACCGGACCACCTGCGGCAACGGCAGCTACCTGACCTATTCCACCGGCAGCTTCAGCCAGGGGCTGCTGGTGATCGTCTATCGGATGGTGCCGGGCACGAACACCCAGGACAAGGGCTTCGCGATGTTCGTCCCCGGCTCGTCCGCCGACCCTGAGCTGCGGACCGTGGGCACCGGCGCGAGCTGGTCGTACTACACGTCGACGGCGTTCCAGTACACGGTGACCCGC
Source organism: Micromonospora citrea (assembly GCF_900090315.1). Taxonomy (NCBI): domain Bacteria; kingdom Bacillati; phylum Actinomycetota; class Actinomycetes; order Micromonosporales; family Micromonosporaceae; genus Micromonospora; species Micromonospora citrea. The sequence goes on from NZ_FMHZ01000002.1 coordinate 5,098,772, forward strand.
CCCGGCGTGCGGTTGGTCGGCTACGGCGTCCACCAGTACACGGACGAGCGTTCCTCGCTGAACACGGTGGAGAAGACCGCCGGCACGGTCGGCTGCGCCACGGCCAAGGTCACCGGCGGCGTGACCACCAGCGGCGGCACCTGCGTCAACGGCGGCAGCACCTCGTTCTCCCGGTTCGACCTGACGAACAACCTGGAGGCGTCCGCCTGCTACCAGCCGGTCCCCGGCACCCGGCGCTGCGTGGCGGTCAACATCCCCGAGCCCTGGTGACCCGACGGCCCGACGCCCCCGGCCGGTCGGGGGCGTCGGGATCCGTCAGCGGCGGGTCTTCGGCAGGTCGAGCCGGTCGGCGGCCACGCAGTCGCGTCGGCCGCCGACCGCGCCCGGCCCGGCCCGGTCGAGCGCCTCGCGTGCCCGGACCCGGCCCAGGTTCCAGGCGTACCAGGGGTCCGGCTCGTCGAGGTCGTCGGCGATCCAGCTCAACGCGCAGCGGCGCGCCGGGTCGGGCAGGCCCGTGAGGGCCGGCGTCGCGTCGGCCGAGAGCGCCCGCAGGTACCAGGCGTCGATCTTCCCCGTCTGCTCGTAGCGGGCGATGTTGCGGCGCGCCGCGTAGTCCTCGGGGTTGAGCACGGCCAGGCTCAGCAGCATCGCCACGGCGAGCGCCACGGTCAGCCGGGGGATCCAGGCTCCCCGCCACCGGATCCCGGCCACCAGGATCATCAGGAAGACGGTGCCGAGCAGCAGCTCGAACGCCATCACGAAGAGCCGTTCCCCGGTGAAGCTGTAGGCCTTCTGGTACGTGTACATCCGGGACAGCGCCGACACCACGATGACGAAGCTGAGCGCGCTGAGCAGGCCGAGCAGGATCCGGAGCAGCTGCCGCTCGACCGGGCGGTCGCGCCGGGCCCAGCGGGCCACCGCGGCGAGCACCGCCAGCGTCAGCATCGTGACGACGACGAGCTGCCAGAAGCCGCTGCGGGCGTACTCGGCGTAGCTGAGGCCGGCGGTGCGCAGCACGTGCCGCTCCCCGCCGAACAGGACGGTGAACTGCACCGCGACGAAGCCGCCGAACAGCAGCGTCAACGCGGTGATGACCGGTGCCCACTCCACGACGCCGAGGCGGCGCCTGCCGGGCCGGTCCACGGTCGACAGGTCGGGCGGCGCGGCCAGCGTGTAGACGGCGGCGATCGCGCTCAGCCCGCCCACGGCGCCGAGGAAGATCCACCGGAACACCGTGCCGGCGTTGACCTCGGGGATGACCTCGTCGAGCACCACGGAGAAGGCCCCGTCGGCGGAGGAGAGGAGCGCACCGAAGACGATCAGCGCGGCCAGCGTGGCCGCCGCCGAGCCGACGACGCGGCGGACCAGGCCCGGGTTCGCCGGGGCGTGCAGGTGGCCGCCCACCCAGGGCAGCCCTCGTAGCGCCGCGAACGGCGCCGCCACCAGGCTGAACAGGATCGAGCGTACGAGCCGGCCACCCACGATCGCGAGGGTCGCGCAGCCGAGGGCGCCGAGGACGCAGAACGTCACCAGCCACCAGGCGTTGCGGAAGGCCAGGACCGCCAGCAGCGCCAACGCGGCCACCGCCCAGCCGGCGCGTACCCACCGCTCGGCGCGCGGCAGGTCGGCGCCGGCCCGGCGGACCGCGAGGACCACCGCGACGGTCAGGGTGAGCCAGCCGAGGAACCAGCCGATGCCGGTGCGGGTCAGCGGCACGAACGCCGCCAGCCCCAGCGCGCCGGCGAGGACGGCGAGCGGCGCGGACCGGTCCCGTGCCGCCGTCGGGCCCGGCCAGCGGGTGGCGAGGAACGACGGCCGCGGCGGCAGCGGCTGGAAGCCGCGGTACGGCATCGGAGGATGGCCCGGCGCGCCCGCCGGGTACGGCGGTGGGTACGGCCCGGCACCCGGCCGCCACGGAGCGGCGACGGTCGTCGCCGCGGTGGCGGGTGCCGACGCGGCGGCGGTGGCCGGCTGCGGCGGTGTGCCGGAGGCGGCCGGTGCGGTGGTCGGTGGTGTGCCGGGGGCGGCGGGCGCGGTGGTCGGTTGTGGCGGCGTGCCGGGCGCGGTGGCGGCGGAGGGCGGCTCGCTGTCGGTGGGGGAGGGCGTCGGGGCTCCGGCCGGGGCCGGCCGCGCCGAGCCGGCGTCGTCGGGCGACGGCTCGCCGGGTGGCGGCGACGCCTGCCCGGTGACCGTGTCGGCGGGGGCCGTCGGGGTCGGGCGGGCCTCCCCGCCTCCCTGCCGAGGCACGGCCGCCGGGCGGACGTCCGGACCCGCCGTCGCCTCGGCCGTGCGGGCGCCCGGGGCCGCCGGTGTCGGCGTCTCGGCCGCCGGGTGCGTGCCCGGGCCAGGCGATGAAGTCGTCCCGGCCGCCGGGTGGGTGTCCGGGCCAGGCGGGGTCGGCGTCCCGGCAGTCGGGCGGGTGCCCGGGTCCGGTGCCGGCGCGGTTGTCGACACCAGCGGGACGAACACGGCGTACCCGGGTGTGCCCGCCGGGATGCTGACCGGGATCGCCCAGGCGGGCACGCCCTCGGGACCGGGCCACGCCATGGTGGGCGGTGCCCCTTCGAGGGGCGGCATGACGAGCAGGTAGGGCGTCGCGGTCCCGGGGTTCTCACCGCCGGGGCTCGGGGGCGCGCCGGCGGGTTCCGGGGATCCCGGCACCGGTGGCGGCTGGGTCACGGGACCCTCCTTGATCGAATGGTCCGCACACTGTACGGCCGATTCCGATCCCCTCGCCGCCCGGTGCACGGTGCGTCATCCGCCCCGCACGGTGAGGTGATGCCGGGCCGGTGCCGTCGGTCGCTAGGCGTCCGGACCGGCGGTGGCGCGGCGCCGCGTGGCCGCCCGCAGCAGGCGCAGGCCGCTGCGGGCCGCGCCACCGAGGGCGAGCGAGGCGGGCAGGAAGACGAAGACCAGCGCCGCCACGCCGGACCAGCCGGCCAGGGTGGTCAGGCCGGGATCTTCGATCGCGCCCACGGCCATTCGGAGAATGCGCAGGGAGCCGGGGATTCCGAAATACGCGAGATATCCGAGCGCGTAGACCAGGCCTGGCACGTACAGGCACACGAATACCTTTGCCCATCGCAGTTCCCGTGCGGTGGCGTCGGCCAGGGTGGTGCGGTCGGCGGCGGTTTCCCGGCGTATCCAACGGCGCAGCAGCGCCCCTTTCAGAACCCACAGGTTCCGGCTGCTCGTGGCGGTCGTGAACAACGCGTACAGGTCGGTCCGCATGAATATCCAGGTCTGGATGAGGATTCCGCTGATCTGCACGAGCACGAGCGTGCGCAGGATCTGCACGGCGTCGGCGTCGAGCCTCGGCGCGAGGAGCGCCTGCGCGATCAGGAACGCCCCCAGGGTCGCGGCGTCCAGCGCCATGCCGGCCAGCAGCGGCCCGAAGCGCTGGCGGCGCGGCACGCTCCACAGCCGGGTCAGGTCGGCCTGGAACACCACGAAGTAGAGCCGCCGGCTGACCGAGAGCGAGCTGCGCAGGCCGAGGCGGGCCGCGGCGGCGACGTGACCGGCCTCGTGCACGAGGATGCAGACGACGGTGACGAGCGAGACGAGCAGCAGGCTGGACAGCGCGGACCGGGTGGGCGTCAGGTCGGTGTAGTGGGGCCGCAGCTCCGGACGGGCGACGAGCAGCAGTACGGCGGCGACGGCCAGCGCCGCGTGGACGGCCCACGCGACCGGGTGGAAGAGGACCCGGCCGACGAGCCGCCAGCCGGCGGCGGCGGTGCCGGCGGACCCGAACGCGCCGGGGGCTCCGGGCGATCCGGCTGCGTCGGCGCCGTCCGTCCCGTCGTCGCCCCCACCCGCCGGCAGCAGGCCGTGCTCGACCAGCGTGTCGACGAAGTCGGCCACGTCCACCGGCTCGCCGGCGAGTTCCTCGGCGCGGGCGGCGCACCGCTCGATGCTCTCGCCCGCCTGCAACCAGCGGATGACGGTCGCGCCGATCTCGGGTACGGCCAGGTATTCCGCCGAGTGCAGGCTGCCGACGATGTGGACGTCGCCGTCGGGCACCACGGTCAGCGCGGCGAAGCGCTCGGCGGTGGGCGCGGTCATCGGTCGCCGCCTGAGGCCCGGCCGCACAGCGCGCAGTCGGGGTGCCGTTCCCAGGCCGTCGCGTCGGTGCGCATGCGGTCGCCGATCTCGATGGTCTGGTAGGTGCCGCCGGCGACCGGCTCCTCCGTCCGGGCGAGGTAGCGCTGCGCCTCCAGGGCGATCAGCCCGGACAGCAGCTGCGCCACCGGGCCGGTGGTGCGGTTGACCGGGTCGGCCTCCAGCCGCAGCCCGCTGCGGACCCACTCGTCCCGGCCGCGAAGGTCGTCGTCGCGGTGCAGCTCCAGGCAGAGCCGGCAGGGCGTGTGCCCGGGCTCGACGGACCAGTAGAACAGGGTGGAGAGCTTGAAGCCCCCCGCGATGAACGGGACGCCGAGGTCGAAGCACGCCTCGTTGGTCATCACCTGGATCCCGACGGGCTGGTCGGCGGCGAGCACGACCAGATCCACGCCGGCGCCGAGCGCGCGGATCGTCGCGGCGTCGGTGACCTCCCGCTCGACGGCCTCGACCACGGTCTGCGGCGAGTACCGCCGGGCCCAGGCCGCCGCCGCCGTGACCTTGGGCTGGCCGACCTCGCCCGCGCCGTAGACGAACTGGCGGGCCAGGTTCTTGGGCTCGACCGCGTCGAAGTCGACGACGCGTACCCGGCCCACGCCCAGCCCCAGCAGCGACTGGAGCACCCCGCCGCCGAGGCCACCCGCGCCGATCACGAGCACGGTCGAGTCGGCGAGCCGGCGGTGCAGGTCGCCGCTGGACCGGCCGAGGTCGGCGTAGAGGTCGTAGAAGCGCAGGTTGCTCTCGTGCCGGCGCAGCGTCTCGGCGTCCGGGTCCGCGTCGGCGTTCTCCAGCAGCCGCAGGTCGTCGAGTGCGGCGATGGCGTCGCGCACGTCCTCGCAGGTGGTCGGGTGGCCGAGGCGGGCGAGTTCCGCCGGCAGGTCGGCCTCCTCGTGGGTGCCCCGGGCCAGGAGCTCGACCAGCGCCCGTACGCCGCCGCCGGGGTCGTCGAGGTGGATCCGTTCGGTCGGCCGCCGGTAGATGACGACCGTGCCGTCGGTGGTGAGTGTGTTCAGGGACTTCAGCCTGGGGCGCACGGCGGTCGGCATCCTTTCCGGGCGGGACTGGTGGGAGGGAGGGGGCCCGGCCCGCCGGAGCAGACCGGGCCACGTGGCGGCTGTCAGGCGCCGCCCTCCAGCTCCGGGTCCGGGTGCGGACGGGTCGCCTCGATACGCTCGACCTTGATCACCTTGATCTTCATTTCTGTACACCCCCACTCTTTTTCTCGTGTCGATTTCACGTGGCCCGCAGGTTATTTGCAGGGCGTCGTGGTGTGCCGAAAACATCTCCCGAACAAAGGTGTCGCCGCAACCATTCGATCGTCTTGGCGACAATGCGCGAAACCGACCGGAAGCCGGGACGGGTCGTTTGTCGGATTCGGGTTCCCGGTCGGTCGGGAAATGTCGCCGAAGGGGCTGTTCCGTCGTGTGCCCCGATTACGCCGCATCGGCGCGGAACGGCAGTTCCGCGGACACGGGCCGCCGCGCCCGCGCCGGCTCCGCCCGCCCGATCGGTCCCGTCAGACGTACGGCCGGGTGGCGTACGCGGCGCGCAGCGCGGCCAGCCCCGTCGACTTCGGCGAGAGCGTGCCCCAGCCGGAGTTGAAGTAGTTGGTCCGCACGATCCGGGGCCCCCGCTCGGCGTTGAGCTGGGCGATGGCGGCCGGCACGGTGGCGATCCAGGCCGCCTGGTCGGGGATCTCGGCCACCCGTACGCCCCACTCGGCGATGATCACCGGCCGGGAGAGCGCGACCGGGCCGAGGTCGGCCACCGCCCAGTCCTTCGTCCGCCGGAACCGGGCCAGGGCGGTGTGCGTGGCGTTGGTGGCGTAGACGTTCCACTGGAGGAAGTCGAGCTTCGCCATCAGCGCCTCCGGGTGGGTGCGCTGGTAGCAGGCCCGGTCGAAGCCGCCCACCCCGACCGAGAAGGTGGTGTCGGCGGGCAACTGCCGGGCCCGGAACCAGTTCACGACGTACGTCATCGCCTGCACCGCCCGGGCGTCCGACTGGGCCCAGGTGTAGGTGACCCCCGACTCGGTGGTGCCGAACTCGTGGTCGGTGTCCAGCTCCGAGGCGAGCTGGATGTTGACCCCGAAGCCCATGGTCCGGTACTGGGACAGGGCGCGGGCGAACAGGCCGTCGCAGTGCCCGGCCATGACCTGGCCGTAGCCGTACGCCCGGGGCCAGGTCGTGCCCGGTCGCTGCTGGATGGTCATCGCGGGCGCCGGGACGGTGTAGGTGACGCCGTCCACGGTGAAGGTCTGCGGCCCGACGGTGGGCGCGCCGTAGTGCTTCAGCTCCAGCACCATGTTGATCCGCACCCCGGCCCGGCCCAGGGTGATGAGCCACGGTCGCTGGTAGCCGGGGAACGTGTAGCCGTCGGCGAAGCTGCGGTACTGCGTCAGCGAGCGGAAGTTGCCGCCGGCCATGTCCGCCGTCGGGTCCGCGCCGCCGGAGAGGTAGTAGCCGCCCAGCACGGGCGGCGCGATCGTGTAGTCGGCGGTGGCGGTGGCGGTGCGCCCGCCGTTGTCGCGGACCGTGACGGTGACCCGGGGCATCACGCCACCGCCCGGTAGACGGCCACCGAGCCGTTGTCCGACACCCTGGTCCAGGTGCGGCCGGAGTCGTCGGTGACGGTGACGGTGAGCGGGTCGATTACTGCGGTGACCGTGACGGGGGCGCTGCTGTTGCCCTGGGCGTCGGTGACCACGATCGTGACGGTCACCGGCTTCGTGTCGGCGTCGCCGTAGGTGACCGTCAGGGTCATCTGGTCGCCGGGGGAGTAGGTCGAGGCGTTCAGGGAGGCGGTCGCGGTGGGAGCGGCCATGGCCGGCTCCTCTCGTGCTCGGTCGCCGGCCCGGCCGGTTCGTGACCACGGCCGGGCCCGGCGGAAATGATGGGTCTGGCGACGACCGGCCGCCGGGCCCGCGACGGCGCGGCCGGGGGCCGGTTCGGGGGTACGACTCGTCGACCGCGCCCGCTTCGGGGTCGCCGCGCGCGGGGCTCGACGGCTGCCGCAGTTGGTGACGTCGGTGTCGGTGACAGTGCGGCGGCACCGCCCCGGGCGCCCGGGACGGCGGCTGCCGGAGCGCGGTCCCACGGTGCGCGGTCCGGCGCTGCGTCACGCCGGGGCCGTCGCGGTGCGCGGTCCGGCGCTGCGCTACGCCGGGGCCGTCGCGGGGCCGGGCTCGGTGATGGCGGCGTCGGCGGGGACGGTGCTGTCCCCGCCGGACCCGAGGAATGGGATGTGGCCCGCCATCCTTACGCCTCTCACCTGCTACAACAGTGCGACGCGGAGGTGCCCGGCGTCCTGTCCGCTACCCGACCGTCGTCTCGTCGGGCAGCGGACTGCGCTCGGCGCGGATCTGTGCATGCCGCGCTGGTGCCGCCTGCGAGCGCGGGCCGCCTTGTCGGCCACGGCGTCGTCTGCGGCAGCGTGCCGCCTTGTCGGCCACGGCGTCGCCTGCGGCAGCGTGCCGCCTTGTCACGGGCGTCGCCGGTGACCGCGCGGCCTCGTCGCGGCACCGTCTGCGACAGCGCCGCCTCGTCAGGGTGCCGGTGTCAGTAGGCCAGCTCCACGGGCCGGCCGAGCACCCGGGCGCCGTTGTTGCCGAGCCAGCCCTCGGCCGCCGCCGCGTGCTGGCTGAAGGTGTGGATGTCCCGGAACCGCCGCTGGAGCGGCGACGAGTCGCGGGCCGCCCCGCCGCCGGCCGCCCGGTAGCAGGTGTCGACCGCGGCGGCGGCCCGCTCGGTCACCCACGGCAGGGCGGCGGAGACGCGCGGGTGCAGCCCGGGTATGGCCGCCGGATCGGTGGCGCAGGCCGTCCACAGCTCGTCGGCCAGGTCGCGCAGCAGCGCCCGGGCCGCCCGTACGTCCAGGTCCGCCCGGCCGAGCTGGAGGCGGAAGGCGGGCGAGTCGGCGAGCGACTGCCGGGCGTACAACCGCTGCCGGCCGCCCTCGATCAGGGCGACCATGTCGTCCAGCGCGCCCTGCGCGATGCCGACCGCCACCGCGCCGAGGTGCAGGACGAAATGGACCAGCGGCGCCACGAAGCCCGGCCCCGGCACGCAGGGCACGCCGGTGAACAGGTCGAAGCTCTCCTCCGCCGAGCAGAACGCGTCCGTCACCTCGACGTCGTGGCTGCCGGTGCCGCGCAGGCCCAGCACGTGCCAGGTGTCGTGGACGGCGACCCGGGAGGCCGGGAAGAGCATGGAGCGCACCGGCGGCGGCGCCCCCGCCGGCCCGGGCAGCGGCGCGTCGCCGTCGGTCAGCACGCAGTTGCCGAAGATCCAGTCGGCGTGCCGGGCACCGCTCGCGAACGCCCACCGGCCGGTGACCCGGTAGCCCCCGTCGACCGGCTCGGCGCGCCCCTGCGGGGCGAAGCCGCCCCCGACCACCACGTCCGGCCCGTCGGCGTAGACCTTGTCGAACCGGTCGCGCGGCAGCATCGCCAGCAGGTGCGGCGTCTCTGCGCCGATCATGACCGTCCACCCGGTCGAGCCGTCCGCCCGGGCCAGCGCCTCCAGCACCCGCAGCCCGGTGCGCAGGTCCGCCTCGTACCCGCCGTGGCTGCGGGGGACGAACATCCGGAAGCAGCCGGCCGCGCGGAGCGTGTCGAGCAGGTCGGTGGGGATCTCCCGCGCCGCCTCGATCTCGCCGGCCCGGCGGGACACCTCCGGCAGCAGCGCGTCGACCGCGCCGGTCAGCCGGTCCCGGTGCTGGTCCTGCATGTGGTTCTCCCTCGCCTCGTCGCCCGCCCTCCACTCTGGACCGGCGAGGACCCGGGAACCAGAGGCGCCGCTATCGGATGCCCGCCACTTCGCTCGGCGGGCGCCCGTCCGGCCCGCCGGCCGGGAGGGGAGTGCGTCGGCCGGGAGGGGATCGCGTGGGCCGGGAGGGGCCGGACCGGCACGCCGGCCCGGCCGGCTCCCTATGCTCGGAAGCATGGAACTGCGGATCTTTACCGAACCCCAGCAGGGCGCCACCTACGACGACCTGCTCGCCGTGGCCCGCTGCGCGGAGGACGCCGGCTACGGCGCCTTCTTCCGCTCCGACCACTACCTGAAGATGGGCTCGGTGAGCGGCGATCCCGGTCCGACGGACGCCTGGACCACCCTCGCCGGCCTGGCGCGGGACACCCGGCGGATCCGGCTGGGCACGTTGATGACCGCCGCCACCTTCCGGCTGCCCGGCCCGCTGGCGATCACCGTGGCGCAGGTCGACCAGATGAGCGGCGGCCGGGTCGAGCTGGGCATCGGCACCGGCTGGTACGCCGAGGAGCACACCGCGTACGGGATCCCGTTCCCGTCGCTGGGGGAGCGCTTCGACCGGCTGGAGGAGCAGCTCGCCGTCATCACCGGGCTCTGGGCGACGCCGCCGGGCGGGACCTTCGACTTCGCCGGCACGTACTACCCGGTCAGCGACTCGCCGGCCCTGCCGAAGCCGGTGCAGGACCCGCGCCCGCCGATCCTGCTCGGCGGCATGGGCCCGAAGCGCACGCCCCGCCTGGCCGCCCGGTACGCCGACGAGTTCAACCTGCCGTTCGCCTCGATCGAGGACTCGGCCGCCCAGTTCGCGCGGGTCCGCGCCGCCTGCGCCGAGGTCGGCCGGGACGCCGGCGAGTTGTGCTGGTCCAACGCCCTGGTGCTCTGCTGCGGCCGGGACGACGCCGAGGTGGCCCGGCGGGCGGCCGCCATCGGCCGGGAGCCGGACGAACTGCGCCTCAACGGCCTCGCCGGCACCCCCGCCGAGGTCGTGGACAAGATCGGCCGGTACGCGGAGATCGGCAGCGAGCGGCTCTACCTCCAGGTGCTCGACCTGGCCGACCTGGATCACCTGGAGCTGGTCGCGGCCGAGGTGATGCCCCAACTGTGAGCCGACGACCGCCCGCCCCGGCGTGGGGCGTGAGCCGCCCGTCCCGGCGTGGGGCGTGAGCCGCCCGTCCCGGCGTCGGGCGTGGGCCGGTGGCGGTCGGGCCTGCGTCAGGCGGGAACCGGCGACGCTCAGGCGTGGGCCAGGCCGGCCGCGCGCGGTGCCGGCCCGGGGTGGGGCACCGGGTGCGGTGCGGGCGGGGGCGCGGGCGTCGGCTGGGGCCCGGGGGTCGTACCCGCCGGGTGCCCCCCGGCCGGCGGCGCGCTCGACGGCGCCAGCCCGGTGCCGGTCGGGTCGATCTCCTCTTCGGAGGGGTACACGTCGCCCCGCGGGGCCGGATCGCGATGGGTGCTCATCGGCGTAGGGTTCCCCGACGACGGCGGTGGTAACCGGCGCCGCCGAGTGGCGGCGCGGGGGTGGCCCGGCGTCGCGGGGCGGCCGACACCGGCACCCGGTAGGGGACAGGGGGATCGACGTGGACGTGGACGGCGTCAGGGCGGCCGGCAGGGACGGCCCGCCGCAGCCCCGGCGCGAGGCCGGGACGCCGGGCGGCGACGGCGGCCCGCCGCGTCCCCGGCGCGGGGTCGACCCGCCCGGCGACGGGGCGGTGCCCGGCCGCAACTGGGCGGGCAACGTCCGCTACGCCGCCCGCCGGCGGCACCGGCCGGCCTCGCTCGACGAGCTACGCCGGCTGGTCGCGGGCGGCGAACGCGTCCGGGCCGTCGGCACCGGGCACTCCTTCAACCGGCTCGGGGACACCACCGGGGACCTGGTCTCGTTGGCCGGGATGCCCGCGACCGTCGCGCTCGACCCGGACCGGCGGACCGTCTCCGTGCCGGCAGCGATGCGGTACGGGG